>NZ_CP087190.1:890000-1490000 GCF_024749165.1 Pseudomonas sp. B21-023
CGAACCAGGGGAACTGAAACATCTAAGTACCCTGAGGAAAAGAAATCAACCGAGATTCCCTTAGTAGTGGCGAGCGAACGGGGACCAGCCCTTAAGCTGGTTTGAGATTAGTGGAACGCTCTGGAAAGTGCGGCCATAGTGGGTGATAGCCCCGTACACGAAAATCTCTTGCCAGTGAAATCGAGTAGGACGGAGCACGAGAAACTTTGTCTGAACATGGGGGGACCATCCTCCAAGGCTAAATACTACTGACTGACCGATAGTGAACCAGTACCGTGAGGGAAAGGCGAAAAGAACCCCGGAGAGGGGAGTGAAATAGAACCTGAAACCGTATGCGTACAAGCAGTGGGAGCCTACTTTGTTAGGTGACTGCGTACCTTTTGTATAATGGGTCAGCGACTTATATTCAGTGGCGAGCTTAACCGAATAGGGGAGGCGTAGCGAAAGCGAGTCTTAATAGGGCGCTTTAGTCGCTGGGTATAGACCCGAAACCGGGCGATCTATCCATGGGCAGGTTGAAGGTTAGGTAACACTGACTGGAGGACCGAACCGACTACCGTTGAAAAGTTAGCGGATGACCTGTGGATCGGAGTGAAAGGCTAATCAAGCTCGGAGATAGCTGGTTCTCCTCGAAAGCTATTTAGGTAGCGCCTCATGTATCACTGTAGGGGGTAGAGCACTGTTTCGGCTAGGGGGTCATCCCGACTTACCAAACCGATGCAAACTCCGAATACCTACAAGTGCCGAGCATGGGAGACACACGGCGGGTGCTAACGTCCGTCGTGAAAAGGGAAACAACCCAGACCGTCAGCTAAGGTCCCAAAGTCATGGTTAAGTGGGAAACGATGTGGGAAGGCTTAGACAGCTAGGAGGTTGGCTTAGAAGCAGCCACCCTTTAAAGAAAGCGTAATAGCTCACTAGTCGAGTCGGCCTGCGCGGAAGATGTAACGGGGCTCAAACCATGCACCGAAGCTACGGGTATCACCTTTAGGTGATGCGGTAGAGGAGCGTTCTGTAAGCCTGTGAAGGTGAGTTGAGAAGCTTGCTGGAGGTATCAGAAGTGCGAATGCTGACATGAGTAACGACAATGCGAGTGAAAAACTCGCACGCCGAAAGACCAAGGTTTCCTGCGCAACGTTAATCGACGCAGGGTTAGTCGGTCCCTAAGGCGAGGCTGAAAAGCGTAGTCGATGGAAAACAGGTTAATATTCCTGTACTTCCAGTTATTGCGATGGAGGGACGGAGAAGGCTAGGCCAGCTTGGCGTTGGTTGTCCAAGTTTAAGGTGGTAGGCTGAGATCTTAGGCAAATCCGGGATTTCAAGGCCGAGAGCTGATGACGAGTGCTCATTAGAGCGCGAAGTGGTTGATGCCATGCTTCCAAGAAAAGCTCCTAAGCTTCAGATAACTGGGAACCGTACCCCAAACCGACACAGGTGGTTAGGTAGAGAATACCAAGGCGCTTGAGAGAACTCGGGTGAAGGAACTAGGCAAAATGGCACCGTAACTTCGGGAGAAGGTGCGCCGGTGAGGGTGAAGCACTTGCTGCGTAAGCCCACGCCGGTCGAAGATACCAGGCCGCTGCGACTGTTTATTAAAAACACAGCACTCTGCAAACACGAAAGTGGACGTATAGGGTGTGACGCCTGCCCGGTGCCGGAAGGTTAATTGATGGGGTTAGCGCAAGCGAAGCTCTTGATCGAAGCCCCGGTAAACGGCGGCCGTAACTATAACGGTCCTAAGGTAGCGAAATTCCTTGTCGGGTAAGTTCCGACCTGCACGAATGGCGTAACGATGGCGGCGCTGTCTCCACCCGAGACTCAGTGAAATTGAAATCGCTGTGAAGATGCAGTGTATCCGCGGCTAGACGGAAAGACCCCGTGAACCTTTACTATAGCTTTGCACTGGACTTTGAGCTTGCTTGTGTAGGATAGGTGGGAGGCTTTGAAGTGGGGACGCCAGTTCTCATGGAGCCATCCTTGAAATACCACCCTGGCAACCTTGAGGTTCTAACTCAGGTCCGTTATCCGGATCGAGGACAGTGTATGGTGGGTAGTTTGACTGGGGCGGTCTCCTCCCAAAGAGTAACGGAGGAGTACGAAGGTGCGCTCAGACCGGTCGGAAATCGGTCGTAGAGTATAAAGGCAAAAGCGCGCTTGACTGCGAGACACACACGTCGAGCAGGTACGAAAGTAGGTCTTAGTGATCCGGTGGTTCTGTATGGAAGGGCCATCGCTCAACGGATAAAAGGTACTCCGGGGATAACAGGCTGATACCGCCCAAGAGTTCATATCGACGGCGGTGTTTGGCACCTCGATGTCGGCTCATCACATCCTGGGGCTGAAGCCGGTCCCAAGGGTATGGCTGTTCGCCATTTAAAGTGGTACGCGAGCTGGGTTTAGAACGTCGTGAGACAGTTCGGTCCCTATCTGCCGTGGACGTTTGAGATTTGAGAGGGGCTGCTCCTAGTACGAGAGGACCGGAGTGGACGAACCTCTGGTGTTCCGGTTGTCACGCCAGTGGCATTGCCGGGTAGCTATGTTCGGAAGAGATAACCGCTGAAAGCATCTAAGCGGGAAACTTGCCTCAAGATGAGATCTCACTGGAGCCTTGAGCTCCCTGAAGGGCCGTCGAAGACTACGACGTTGATAGGTTGGGTGTGTAAGCGCTGTGAGGCGTTGAGCTAACCAATACTAATTGCCCGTGAGGCTTGACCATATAACACCCAAGCAATTTGCTAACGCAGATTGCGGTGGTGAAGACGAAACGAACCGAAAGTTCGCGACGAACCACAAATATCGCATATCCGAATTGGCTGGCATGTCTGCAAAGACGTACTGGCAACCGAATTTCTTGACGACCATAGAGCATTGGAACCACCTGATCCCATCCCGAACTCAGCAGTGAAACGATGCATCGCCGATGGTAGTGTGGGGTTTCCCCATGTGAGAGTAGGTCATCGTCAAGATTCATTTCGCAAAACCCCTATCTGCGCGAGCAGGTAGGGGTTTTGTCTTTGTGCCCGGAAAATCGGCAGGCCATATCAACAGCAATCCGGTATCCCCAGGTATTGCGCGGCCGGCGTTACGCCAGGCCATATCGACAGCAAGCCAGTTCTCACAGCTACTGCGCGGTCAGTGTGGGAGCCGGCTTGCCGGCGATGCGCCGCGTCAGCGGCGCCCTGGGGGCCACGCTCATGGAAAGTGTGACTCGAACACCGATACAGCTCCTCATATGGCCATCTCCCACAATTCGAGTCGGAACACTAGAATAGAGCCGACGCATCCATTCAGAACCCCTTTATGCCTAACCCTGTCGAACCCGAAGCGCTCGCGCAGCTGCCGCTGGATGAACTGGTGGCCTGCCACGAGTGCGACCTGCTGATGCGCAAGCCAACCCTGCAGCATGACGAGAAGGCCCTGTGCCCACGCTGCGGCTATGAGCTCTATGCCCATCGCCACAACCTGGTCAACCGAAGCCTCGCCCTGGTGCTGACGGCGCTGCTGTTGTACGTGCCGGCCAACTTCCTGCCGATCATGCAATTGCACCTGCTCGGTCAGACCTCCGACGATACAGTCTGGAGTGGCGTGCTCGGCCTGTACAACTCAGAGATGCGCGGCATCGCCGTGGTGGTGTTCCTGTGCAGCATGGCCATCCCGCTGCTGAAGCTGCTGTGCCAGCTGGCGGTGCTGCTGAGCATCCGTTTCGACTTCGGTCGCAGCTATGGCCTGCTGATCTATCGTATCTACCACCACCTGCGTGAGTGGGGGATGCTCGAGGTCTACTTCATGGGCGTGCTGGTGGCCATCGTCAAGCTGGTCGACCTGGCCGAGCTGAGCATCGGCCTGGGCCTGTTCTGCTTCATCAGCCTGCTGCTGGTGCAGGTCTGGCTCGAGGTGGTCATGTCGCCGCACCAGATCTGGGTGGCCTTGTCGGGGGAGGATGTCCATGCGGGCGATTGATGCAGGCATCCTGGTCTGTAATGAATGCCATGAGCTGAACCGCCATGAGCCTGGCAGCACCTCGCAGGCCTGCACCCGCTGCGGTGCGGTGGTGCACGCTCGGCGGCCCAACAGTATCGTGCGTACGTGGGCGCTGCTGGTCACGGCGATGATTCTCTATATCCCGGCCAACGTGCTGCCGATCATGACCGTCAGTGCCCTGGGGCAGGGCAGCCCGGACACCATCATGTCTGGCGTCATCACCCTGATGAAGCACGGCATGTTGCCGATCGCCGCCGTGGTGTTCATCGCAAGCATCCTGGTGCCCACCTTCAAGCTGGTGGGTATCGCCCTGCTGCTCTATTCGGTGCAACGCCACCAGCCCCTGTCCGCACGGCAGCGCATCCTGATGTACCGCTTCATCGAATTCATCGGCCGCTGGTCGATGCTGGACATCTTCGTCATCGCCATTCTCGTGGCCGTGGTGAATTTCGGTCGCATCGCCAGTGTCGAAGCCAACCTGGGCGCTGTCGCCTTCGCCACTGTGGTGATCCTGACGATGCTCGCCGCTTTAACTTTCGATCCCCGACTGATCTGGGACAACACGGAGTCGGATGACGACCATGAGTGACTTGCCTACGGCTAAAACCCGCCCAGCTTCGAACTGGTCGGCCATCTGGATCCTGCCGCTGATTGCCTTGGCGATCGGTGGCTGGCTGGCATGGCAAGCCTACAAGGATGCCGGCATCGAGATACAGGTGCGCTTCGAGAGTGGCGAGGGCATCGTCGCCAACAAGACCGAGGTCATCTATAAAGGCATGTCGGTGGGCAAGGTGGTCGCCCTGGTGCTGGATGACAAAGGGGACAGCCGTGGCGTCGTCGCCACCGTCGAGATGCGCAAGGAGGCAGGCCCGCACCTGACCAAGGGCACGCGCTTCTGGCTGGTCAAGCCGAGCGTCAGCCTGGCAGGTATCTCGGGCCTGGAGACACTGGTTTCAGGTAACTACATTGCCGTCGATCCCGGGGAGGGGGAGCCTACCAAGCGCTTCACCGCGCTCAAGGAAGCTCCGCCACTGTCCGATGCCGAGCCGGGCTTGCACCTGACCCTCAAGGCCGAGCGACTGGGCTCGCTCAACCGCGACAGTCCGATCTTCTACAAGCAGATCCAGGTCGGTCGGGTGAAGAGCTATCGGCTGTCTGAAGATCAGGGCACGGTAGAGATCAAGGTGTTCATCGCGCCAGCCTATGCCAGCCTGGTGCGCAAGCACACACGTTTCTGGAACGCCAGCGGGGTCAGCATCGATGCCGACCTGTCCGGGGTAAAGGTGCGCACTGAATCGCTGTCGAGCATCGTGGCCGGGGGCATCGCCTTTGCAACGCCGGAGAACCGCAAGGACAGCCCGCCCACCGATCCAAGCCTGCCGTTCCGCTTGTACGAGGACTTCGACGCGGCCCAGGCCGGCATCCGCGTCAAGGTCAAGCTCAGTGATTTCGAAGGTTTGCAGAAGGGGCGTACACCGGTGCTGTACAAGGGCATCCAGGTGGGCACGCTCAAGGATCTCAAGGTCGAAAATGACCTTGCCAGTGCAACGGCCGAGCTGACCCTCGACCCACTGGCCGAGGACTACCTGGTCGAAGGCACGCAGTTCTGGGTGGTCAAGCCTTCGATCTCGCTTGCCGGTATCACCGGCCTCGAGGCATTGGTGAAGGGTAACTACATTGCGGTCCGCCCGGGCGAGCCAGGCGCCAAGCCCCTGCGCGAGTTCGAGGCGCGTCCCAAGGCGCCACCACTGGACCTGAAGGCGCCCGGCCTGCACATGGTGCTGTTCGCCGACACCCTGGGCTCGCTGGAAGTGGGCAGCCCGGTGATGTACCGCCAGGTGCGCGTGGGCAGCGTGCAGAGCTACCAGTTCGCTCGCAACAGCAAGCGCATCCTGATTGGCGTGCACATCGAGAAGGAATACGCCAACCTGGTCAACGGTTCCACGCGCTTCTGGAATGCCAGTGGCATCACCCTTACCGGTGGCCTGTCGGGTATCCAGGTCAAGAGCGAGTCGCTGCAGACGCTCATGGCCGGCGGTATCGCCTTCGACACGCCGAAACCGGATGTACCGCTCAAACGGCATATCCCGCGTTTCCGCCTGCATGAAAGCCAGGACGCGGCCAACCGTGCCGGTACCCTGATCACCATTCGCGTGGACCGCGCCGATGGCCTGAAGCCGGGCACGCCGATCCGCTTCCGCGGGTTGGACGTGGGCAGCGTAGAGAGCGTCGACCTGACTGGCGACCTGCAGGCGGTCCTGCTCCGTGCGCGGATTACTCAGGCGGCCGAGCGTATCGCCCGCACCGGTACGCAGTTCTGGGTGGTCAAGCCTGCCTTGGGGCTGGTGCGTACCCAGAACCTCGACACGCTGATCGGCGGCCAATACCTGGAGGTGCTGCCAGCGCTCAAGGATAAGGGGCCGCAGCGTGACTTCATCGCCCTGGGCGATGCCCCCGAGGTGAAAGGCGAGGAGGTCGGCCTGCCGCTGACCTTGAGCGCGGCGCGCCGTGGCTCGATCAAGCCGGGCGTGCCGGTCACCTACCGTGAGATCGCAGTGGGCAAGGTCACCGGCTTCGAACTGGGTCAGACCGCCGACCGGGTACTTATCCACATCCTTATCGAGCCTCGCTACGCCGGACTGGTGCGTGGCGGCAGCCGTTTCTGGAACAGCAGTGGGTTCGGCTTCGACTGGGGCCTGTTCAAGGGCGCCACGGTGCGTACCGAGTCGGTGGAGACCTTGATCGAGGGTGGGATTGCCTTCGCCACGCCCGATGGCGAGCAGATGGGCAACCCGGCGCGACCGCAGCAGACCTTTGCGCTGTTCGACAAGCCGGAGGATGAGTGGATGCAGTGGGCGCCGAAGATCCAGATCGGCAAGTAATGATGGGATGGGCCGCTATGCGGCCCTTTCGCCGCGGTTCTTCGTCACGACAAGCCGGCTCCCACGCCGACCGCATTGGCCTCGGGCCATTCGATATTCTGTGGCAGCCGGCTTGCCGGTAGCCTCGAAGGCACCGACGCTAATGCAGTTTTGGCGAGTAACGAGAAAAATCACAGGCATAAAAAAACCGACCCTAGGGTCGGTTTTTTCGACAAGAACGTCGCTTAGGCAGCTGCAGCTTCTTTCAGTGCCTTGATGTGGCCATTCAGACGGCCTTTGTGGCGAGCAGCTTTGTTCTTGTGGATGATACCCTTGTCGGCCATACGGTCGATTACAGGTACAGCCAGAACGTAAGCGGCTTGCGCTTTTTCGGCGTCTTTTGCGTCGATGGCCTTGACTACATTCTTGATGTAGGTACGGACCATGGAACGCAGGCTGGCGTTGTGGCTGCGACGCTTCTCAGCCTGTTTTGCACGTTTCTTGGCGGAAGGTGAGTTGGCCACCGTCGAGCTCCTCGAAAGACTTTAGGTAAATAGCAAACAAAATAGGCCGCGAATCATGCCGATGAGTCGATCGGATGTCAAGGCCACCTGCAAGGTTCCGCCGAGTGGTGAGCCAACAGGAGGGAAATATTCCTTTCTGTCGCACGACCTGTAAACTCGGGAATTTTTGGCTCCCCTGCGAAGGCGCGGGAGTATCGCACATTCGGACGCTGTCTGGCAGCGTCCTCTGCCCCTGGCGTGAAACTTTTCGATGAACCTGCTCAAATCCCTGGCCGCGGTCAGCTCCATCACCATGATTTCCCGGGTGCTCGGCTTCGTGCGCGATACCATCCTGGCGCGGGTGTTCGGCGCCGGCATCGCTACCGACGCCTTCTTCATCGCCTTCAAATTGCCCAACCTGCTGCGGCGGATCTTCGCCGAAGGCGCGTTCTCCCAGGCCTTCGTGCCGATCCTTGCCGAGTACAAGACCCAGCAGGGCGAGGAGGCCACCCGTACCTTCGTCGCCTATGTCAGTGGCCTGCTGACCCTGATCCTGGCCGTGGTCACCGTCATCGGCATCCTCGCCGCGCCCTGGGTGGTCTGGGTCACGGCACCTGGGTTTGTCGACAGCACCGAGAAGTACGAGCTGACCACCGCGCTGCTGCGGGTGACCTTTCCTTATATATTGCTGATCTCGCTGTCGTCGCTGGTCGGTGCGATCCTCAACACCTGGAACCGCTTCAGCGTGCCGGCGTTCACCCCCACGCTGCTCAACGTGGCGATGATTGCCTTCGCCGTGCTGCTCACCCCCTACTTCGACCCACCGATCATGGCCCTGGCCTGGGGCGTGCTGGCCGGTGGCCTGGCGCAACTGCTGTACCAGCTGCCGGCGCTGAAGAAGATCGGCATGCTCGTGCTGCCGCGCCTGAACCTGCGCGATACCGGCGTGTGGCGCGTGCTCAAGCAGATGCTGCCGGCGATCCTTGGGGTATCGGTGAGCCAGATCTCGCTGATCATCAACACCATCTTCGCCTCCTTCCTGGTGGCCGGCTCGGTGTCCTGGATGTACTACGCCGACCGCCTCATGGAGCTGCCCTCCGGCGTGCTGGGCGTGGCCCTGGGCACCATCTTGCTGCCGACCCTGGCCAAGACCTACGCCAACCAGGACCGTGAGGAGTATTCAAGGATCCTCGACTGGGGCCTGCGCCTGTGCTTCCTGCTGGTGCTGCCCTGCACCCTGGCCCTGGGCATCCTCGCCGAACCGCTGACCGTGGCGCTGTTCCAGTACGGCAAGTTCACCGCCTTCGACGCAGCCATGACCCAGCGGGCGCTGGTCGCGTATTCGGTGGGGCTGATGGCGATCATCCTGGTCAAGGTGCTGGCACCTGGCTTCTATGCGCAGCAGAATATCCGCACACCGGTGAAGATCGCGGTGTTCACGCTGGTGTGCACGCAGTTGCTCAACCTGGCCCTTGTCGGCCCGCTGGCCCATGCCGGGCTGGCCCTGGCGATCAGCCTGGGCGCCTGCCTGAACGCCGGCCTGCTGTACTGGAAGCTGCGCAGCCAGCAACTGTTCCAGCCACAACCGGGCTGGGCGATGTTCCTGCTCAAGCTGGTGCTGGCAGTGGCGTTGATGTCGGGCGTGCTGTTGCTGGGCATGCACTACATGCCGGCCTGGGAGCAGGGCAACATGCTCGAGCGCTTCGTGCGCCTGGGCGCTCTGATCGTCGCCGGTGTGGTGACCTATTTCGGTTGCCTGTACCTGTGTGGTTTCCGCCCACGGCATTTCGCCCGCAAGGCGCTGCACTGAGGCGCGAAAAGGGTCAGGCGTCGGTTTTTCGCATTCCATACCCCGTGGTGGCGCTGCTGCCTGTCACCAGCGCCCGGGTGTGGTTATAATCGGCCACTTTATGAGCAAGAAGCGCGTTATGCAGCTGGTTCGAGGTCTTCACAACCTGCGCCCCGAGCACCGGGGCTGTGTCGCCACCATTGGCAACTTCGACGGGGTCCACCGCGGCCACCAGGCGATCCTCGCGCGCCTGCGCGAACGTGGCCAGGAACTCGGCCTGCCCACCTGCGTGGTGATCTTCGAGCCACAGCCTCGCGAGTATTTTGCCCCGGATACCGCGCCGGCCCGCCTGGCGCGCCTGCGTGACAAGGTCGAGCTGCTGGCCGGCGAGGGCATCGACCGGGTGCTGTGCCTGTCGTTCAACCAGCGCCTGAGCCAGCTCAGCGCCGAGCAGTTCGTCAAGGCGGTGCTGGTCGATGGCCTGGGCGTGCGCCACCTCGAAGTGGGCGACGACTTCCGCTTCGGCTGCGACCGCGCCGGTGATTTCGCCTTCCTCACCGAAGCCGGCAAGCGCCATGGCTTCAGCGTCGAGGCGGCCAACACGGTCATCCAGGACGGCCTGCGGGTCAGCAGCACCGAAGTGCGCAAGGCCCTGGCCGATGGCAACTTCGAGCTGGCCGAACACCTGCTGGGCCGCCCGTACCGCATTACCGGCCGCGTGCTGCATGGCCAGAAGCTGGCCCGCCAGCTCGGCACCCCTACCGCCAACATCCAGCTCAAGCGCCGTCGCGTGCCGCTGTCCGGGGTCTACCTGGCCAGCATCGAAATCGACGGCCAGCAGTGGCCGGGTGTCGGTAATATCGGAGTACGCCCCACCGTTGCCGGTGACGGGCGTCCTCACCTGGAGATTCATCTCCTGGACTACGCCGGTGACCTCTATGGCCGGCGCCTGACGGTGGAATTCCACCACAAGCTGCGTGAAGAGCAGCGTTTCGCCTCCCTGGAGGCGCTGAAGTCGGCGATCGACGCGGACATCGCCGCCGCACGTGCCCACTGGCACGCTCAACCGCTAACGAAGAGCCTGAAATGACCGACTACAAAGCCACGCTTAACCTTCCGGACACCGCCTTCCCCATGAAGGCCGGCCTGCCTCAGCGCGAACCGCAGATCCTGCAGCGCTGGGACAGCATTGGCCTGTACCAGAAGCTGCGCGAAATTGGCAAGGATCGTCCGAAGTTCGTCCTGCACGACGGCCCGCCCTATGCCAACGGCAAGATCCATATCGGTCATGCGCTGAACAAGATTCTCAAGGACATGATCGTCCGCTCCAAGACCCTGTCGGGCTTCGACGCCCCGTACGTACCGGGCTGGGACTGCCACGGCCTGCCGATCGAACACAAGGTCGAGGTCACCCATGGCAAGCACCTGTCCGCCGACCGCACCCGCGAGCTGTGCCGCGAGTACGCAGCCGAGCAGATCGAAGGGCAGAAGACCGAGTTCATCCGCCTGGGCGTGCTGGGTGACTGGGACAATCCGTACAAGACCATGAACTTCGCCAACGAGGCCGGGGAGATCCGCGCCCTGGCCGAGATGGTCAAGCAAGGCTTCGTGTTCAAAGGCCTGAAGCCTGTGAACTGGTGCTTCGATTGCGGTTCGGCCCTGGCCGAAGCCGAAGTCGAGTACGCCGACAAGAAGTCCCAGACCATCGACGTCGCCTTCCCGGTCGCCGACGAGGCCAAGCTGGCCGCTGCCTTCGGCCTGGCCGCGCTGGCCAAGCCCGCCGCCATCGTGATCTGGACCACCACCCCGTGGACCATCCCGGCCAACCAGGCGCTGAACATCCACCCGGACTTCACCTACGCCCTGGTCGATACCGGCGAGCGCCTGCTGGTGCTGGCCGAAGAGCTGGTCGAGTCGTGCCTCAAGCGCTATGCCCTGGAAGGTTCGGTCATCGCCACCGCCCCGGGTTCGGCCCTCGAGCTGATCAACTTCCGTCACCCGTTCTACGACCGCCTGTCGCCGATCTACCTGGCCGAATACGTCGAGCTGGGCGCCGGTACCGGCGTGGTGCATTCCTCGCCCGCCTACGGTGAAGATGACTTCGTCACCTGCAAGCGCTACGGCATGGTCAACGACGACATCCTCACCCCGGTGCAGAGCAACGGCGTGTACGTCGAGTCGCTGCCGTTCTTCGGCGGCCAGTTCATCTGGAAGGCCAACCCGGCCATCGTCGACAAGCTCAGCGAAGTCGGCGCGTTGATGCACACCGAAACCATCAGCCACAGCTACATGCACTGCTGGCGCCACAAGACCCCGCTGATCTACCGCGCCACCGCGCAGTGGTTCGTCGGCATGGACAAGCAGCCCACCAGCGGCGACAACCTGCGCGAGCGCTCGCTCAAGGCCATCGAAGAGACCAAGTTCGTTCCGGCCTGGGGCCAGGCGCGCCTGCACTCGATGATCGCCAACCGTCCGGACTGGTGCATCTCGCGTCAGCGCAACTGGGGCGTGCCGATCCCGTTCTTCCTGGACAAGCAGACCGGTGAACTGCACCCACGTACCGTCGAGCTGATGGAGGAAGTGGCCAAGCGCGTCGAGCAGCAAGGCATCGAGGCCTGGTTCAAGCTGGATGCCGCCGAACTGCTGGGCGATGAAGCCGGCCAGTACGACAAGATTTCCGACACCCTCGACGTCTGGTTCGACTCCGGCACCACCCACTGGCACGTGCTGCGCGGCTCCCACGATATCGGCCACGCCACCGGCCCGCGCGCCGACCTGTACCTGGAAGGCTCCGACCAGCACCGCGGCTGGTTCCACTCTTCCTTGCTGACCGGCTGTGCCATCGACGGCCACGCGCCGTACCGCGAGCTGCTGACCCACGGCTTCACCGTGGACGAGAACGGCCGCAAGATGTCCAAGTCGCTGGGCAACACCATCGAGCCGGAAAAGGTTAACAACACCCTGGGTGCCGACATCCTGCGCCTGTGGGTCTCCGCCACCGACTACTCCGGTGAGATGGCCGTTTCCGAGCAGATCCTGCAGCGCAGCGCCGATGCCTACCGCCGCATCCGCAACACCGCGCGCTTCCTGCTCTCCAACCTGTCCGGCTTCGACCCGGCCCGCGACCTGCTGCCGGCCGAGGACATGCTGGCCCTGGACCGTTGGGCGGTCGACCGCACCCTGCTGCTGCAGCGCGAGCTGGAAGAGCACTATGGCGAGTACCGTTTCTGGAACGTCTACTCGAAGATCCACAACTTCTGCGTGCAGGAGCTCGGTGGCTTCTATCTCGACATCATCAAGGACCGCCAGTACACCACCGGCGCCAACAGTGTCGCCCGCCGCTCCTGCCAGACCGCGCTGTACCACATCAGCGAGGCGCTGGTGCGCTGGATCGCGCCGATCCTGGCGTTCACCGCCGACGAGATCTGGCAGTACCTGCCGGGCGAGCGCAACGAGTCGGTGATGCTCAACACCTGGTACCAGGGCCTGACGGAACTGCCGGCCGACGCCGAGCTGGACCGCGCCTACTGGGACCGCGTGATGGCGGTCAAGGCGGCGGTCAACAAGGAGCTGGAGAACCAGCGCACCGCCAAGGTCATTGGTGGCAACCTGCAGGCCGAAGTCACCCTGTTCGCCGAAGAGGGCCTGACCGCCGACCTGAACAAGCTCGGCGACGAGCTGCGCTTCGTGCTGATCACCTCGGCCGCCAGCGTGGTGCCGTTCGTCCAGGCCCCGGCCGATGCCGTGGCAACCGAAGTGGAAGGTCTCAAGCTGAAGGTGGTCAAGTCCGGCCATGTCAAATGCGGCCGTTGCTGGCACTTCCGCGCCGATGTGGGCAGCCACCCGGAGCATCCGGAAATCTGCGCCCGTTGCGTCGACAACCTGAGCGGTTCGGGCGAGGTGCGCCACTATGCCTAATGCGTCCGCGGGGCGTTTCGGGCGCCTTGCCTGGCTCTGGCTGAGTCTGGTGGTGCTGGTTCTCGACCAGGCCACCAAGGTCTACTTCGAGGGCGCGCTGAGCCTGTACCAGCAGATCGTGGTCATCCCTGACTACTTCAGCTGGACACTGGCCTACAACACCGGCGCGGCGTTCAGCTTCCTGGCCGACAGCTCCGGCTGGCAGCGCTGGCTGTTCGCCGTGATCGCCGTGGTGGTCAGCGCCGTGCTGGTGGTCTGGCTCAAGCGTCTGGGGCGTAACGAGACCTGGCTGGCCGTGGCCCTGGCCCTGGTGCTGGGCGGTGCATTGGGCAACCTGTACGACCGCGTGGTGCTCGGCCATGTGGTCGACTTCATCCTGGTGCACTGGCAGAACCGCCACTACTTCCCGGCCTTCAACCTGGCCGACAGCGCCATTACCGTGGGCGCGGTGATGCTGGCGCTGGATATGTTCAAGAGCAAGAAGTCCGAGGAAGCCGTCCATGACTGAGACCCGTATCGGCCAGAACACCGAAGTCACCCTGCACTTCGCGCTGCACCTGGAAAACGGCGACACCGTCGACAGCACCTTCGACAAGGCCCCGGCCACGTTCAAGGTCGGCGACGGCAACCTGCTGCCGGGCTTCGAGAACGCCTTGTTCGGCTTCAAGGCCGGTGACCAGCGCAAGCTGAGCATCGCCCCGGAGAACGCCTTCGGCCAGCACAACCCGCAGAACGTGCAGGTGATGCCGCGCTCGCAGTTCGAAGGCATGGAGCTGTCCGAAGGGCTGCTGGTGATCTTCAACGATGCCGCCAACACCGAACTGCCAGGTGTGGTAAAAGCGTTCGACGATAACCAGGTGACCATCGATTTCAACCATCCACTGGCTGGCAAGACCCTGAACTTCGAGGTGCAGATCCTCGACGTGAAGGCCGTGTGAGCCTGGAGCCGAGCATGCAAATCAAACTCGCCAACCCGCGCGGCTTCTGTGCGGGGGTCGACCGGGCGATCGAGATCGTCAACCGCGCCCTGGAAGTCTTCGGTCCGCCGATCTACGTGCGCCACGAAGTGGTGCACAACAAGTTCGTGGTCGAAGACCTGCGCAACCGTGGCGCGGTGTTCGTCGAAGAGCTGGACCAGGTGCCGGACGACGTCATCGTCATCTTCAGCGCCCATGGCGTTTCCCAGTCCGTGCGCCAGGAAGCCGCGGGCCGTGGCTTGAAGGTGTTCGATGCCACCTGCCCGCTGGTGACCAAGGTGCATATCGAGGTGGCCAAGTACAGCCGTGATGGCCGTGAGACCATTCTCATCGGCCATGAAGGGCACCCGGAAGTCGAAGGCACCATGGGCCAGTACGACGCCAGCAACGGCGGTGCCATCTACCTCGTCGAGGACGAGGACGATGTTGCCAGGCTGCAGGTGAACGACCCCGACCACCTGGCCTTCGTCACCCAGACCACGCTGTCGATGGACGACACCAGCCGGGTGATCGACGCCCTGCGCGCACGCTTCCCGAACATTGGTGGCCCGCGCAAGGACGACATCTGCTACGCCACGCAAAACCGCCAGGACGCCGTCAAGCAACTGGCCGACGAGTGTGACGTGGTGCTGGTGGTCGGCAGCCCCAACAGCTCCAACTCCAACCGCCTGCGCGAGTTGGCCGAGCGCATGAGCACCCCGGCCTACCTGATCGACGGTGCCGAGGACCTGCAACGCAGCTGGTTCGACGGTGTCCAGCGCATCGGCATCACCGCCGGTGCCTCGGCGCCCGAAGTGCTGGTGCGTGGCGTGATCGAGCAGCTCAAGGCCTGGGGCGCCACTGGCGCCGAAGAGCTCGACGGCCGCGAAGAGAACATCACCTTCTCGATGCCCAAGGAACTGCGGGTTCGCTCGCTGATCTGACTTAGTCACCTGCACAGCGGCGGTCCTCGTCGCTGCGCAGGCTGACCCGGCCACTGGGGCTCAGCACCACTTGATGCTGGCTGCCAGGCCCGCTGCGCTGGCAGATGTCCAGCGTGATGCCGACAAAGCCGCCCCCTATCGGCGCGCCACGCCTGCTGAAACGCACCTCCCGCGTGGAACTGGCCACCACCTTCACCGGCCTGGCCAGACGATGTTCGCGCAACATCTGGCCGTCGTGCTCTTGCGACACGCGCCAGCCTTTGCCCCAGTCACCTTCCAATGGATGAACCGTCAGCGCCTGCTGTTGCAGCGTGGCCTGGTTGCGCGCGGCGCGCAGTGCCTGCGCCAGTTCCCGGGCGACGGCGGCCAGTTGCAGGGTTTCGCCAAGCCTGGCGTAGGACGTTGCCCCCAGGTATGTCAGCAGGCTGCCAATCGTCAATGCGCACATCATTTGTAGCAGTGTTACGCCTTGTTGCTTCACCGTGCATTCCTCCCTGGAAGTGCTTCGCTGTAGCTTCCGGCTTGGCCACGCGAGGCGCCAGTCAGCCGGTTCGGGCAGACGGCGAGGAAAGATCCCAGGAGGGCGACGATGCGAGCGAAGGAAGGCGGGATGACGCTGCTGGAGGTGCTGCTGGCGATGACGGTGCTGGCGCTTGGGGTGTTCGCCGCAGCGGCCTTGCAGGTGCGTGGCATGCAGGCGGCCGAGAGCGCCCGGCGCGACGGTCAGGCGTTGCAACTGGCCCAGGGCATGCTCGAGCAGGTGAGGGCCAGCGGCACGCTCGAAGCGGGGGAGGAGAGTGCCTGGCGCTCGCGGGTTACCCAGGTGCTTGGCGCCTCGGCACAGGGGCGGATCAGGCACCACGCTGGCATGTTGGAGCTGCAGGTGAACTGGCCGGCCCAGGCAGAGGGCCGCCCGGCCTTGCAGTTGCAGGGCAAGGTACTGCCATGAAACGCGGGCAAGCGGGCGCCGGGCTGGTCGAGGTGTTGCTGGCCGTGGCCCTGGGGGCATTGTTGCTGGTGGCGGCGGGCCAGTTGTTCGGCCAGGCCTATCAGGCCTGGCGGCTGCAAGGCGCGGTGGCGAGGCTGCAGGACGATGCGCGCCTGGTCCTGCAGCGCCTGGCCGAGGATATCCGCATGGCGGGCATGTTCGGCTGCCTGCGCCTGGAGGCGGCAGACTTCGCCGATCCGCAGGCTGCGCTAGCCTTCGCCAGGCCAATCGAGGTCAACGCTGACAGCCTCACGCTGGTAGGCGCCGAGTTGCCGGGATTGCTCGGCGCGCCGGACTGGACCGTGCTTACCGACTGTCGCAGTTGGGCGCAGGTCCAGCGTGGGCAGCATGTACCTGGCGATGCCCAGCTGGCCTTGCCGGTGCGCCGGGTTACCTACCGGGTGCGCAATGGCAGCCTGTTGTTCACCAGCAACGCCCAGCACGCCAGCCTGGTCGATAATGTCCGGGCCCTGCGGGTGCGTCAGGGCGACGGTCGCGTCGACATCGAGTTGCTCATGCAGGACCGTGATCACCGGCTGGAGCAGCGCCATATCCTGAGCGTGGCCGTGCGCAATCCTGGGGCTGGCGCATGATTCGCCAGCGTGGGGTGGTGCTCTTGCTGGCCCTGAGCCTCAGCCTGCTGCTTGGCCTGCTGACCGCGCTGGGCATGCGCGAGGCCTTGCTGCAGGCGCGGCAGGTCGGCGAACAATGGCGCAGGGCGCAGGCCTTCGAACAAGCCGAAGCCAGCCTGGTGGAAGGGGCCGCGTTGCTGCAAGGCGGGTTGCCTGCGTTGTGTCTTGACTGCCTGCCGCCTGAGCTGCCGACGGCATCACCTGCCGCGCCGTGGCGAACCACCGACAGTGGCTACGTGCTGCTCCAGCACCTGGGGCAAACACTCCGTGCCGTCGGCCTGCCGCGAGACAAGCGGGTCGACCTCGTGCGGATCACGGCGCTGAGCCGCCAGCTGCGGGGCCGGCAATTCCTGGAAGCGGTCTATGCCGTGGACGGGCACGGCAATATCGGGCGTATCAGCTGGCGTCAGCGTCTGGAGGAGGGCTGACATGCAGCGGGGCCTTGGTCTGATCGAATTATTGATTGTCGTGGCGCTGATCGGCATGCTGGCAACCATTGCCTACCCCAGTTACAGCGACCAGCTACGGCGTGCCGCGCGCGGCGAGGTGGTCGGGCTGCTGCACGATGCGGCGTTGCGCCTGGAACAGCATCGCGCGTATGTCGGCGGCTACGCCGACACCGAGCAACTCGTCACGGTATTGTCGGCTGGCAGCCGCTACTACCGCCTGCAGGCTCAGCGCGACGAAGACGCTTTCACACTGCTTGCCCGCCGTGTGACGGAGGCGTTCATGGCAGGCGACCGCTGTGGCGACTTCCGCCTCGATCACGCTGGCGTGCGTGACAATCCGGGCGGCAGCGAAGACGAGCAGACATGCTGGGGAAGCTGAAGATCAAAAGGTGCCCGCGCACCGTGGAATTACTTCAGGTGTTGGATCGAACGATGAGCAAGCAAGTAGTAATTGTCGGCGGTGGCGTCATCGGCCTGCTGACGGCGTTGAACCTGGCGGCGGATGTCGACCGGGTGGTGGTGTGCGACCAGGGCGAAGTAGGGCGTGAGTCGTCCTGGGCCGGTGGCGGCATCGTCTCGCCGTTGTACCCCTGGCGTTATAGCCCGGCGGTGACGGCGCTGGCGCATTGGTCGCAGGATTTCTATCCACAGCTGGGCGAGCGTCTGTTCGCCAGCACCGGCATCGACCCGGAGGTCCACACCACCGGGCTGTACTGGCTGGACCTGGACGACGAAGCCGAGGCGCTGGCCTGGGCGGCGCGTGAGCAACGGCCGCTCAGCGCCGTGGATATCTCGGCTGCTTATGACGCGGTGCCCGTGCTGGGAGCGGGCTACCGCCGCGCCGTGTACATGGCGGGCGTGGCCAACGTGCGCAACCCGCGGCTGGTGAAGTCGCTCAAGGCGGCGCTGCTGGCGCTGCCCAACGTGACCCTGCGCGAGCATTGCCAGATCAGCGGTTTTGTCCATGAAGGCGGGCGTGTCGCCGGGGTACGTACCGAGCAGGGTGTGCTGGCTGCCGACGAGGTGGTGCTCAGTGCCGGTGCCTGGAGCGGCGATCTGCTGCAGACTTTGGGCCTGAGCCTGCCGGTGGAACCGGTGAAAGGGCAGATGATCCTGTTCAAGTGCGCCGAGGACTTTCTGCCGAGCATGGTCCTGGCCAAGGGCCGCTACGCGATCCCGCGCCGCGATGGGCATATCCTGGTCGGCAGCACCCTGGAGCATGCCGGTTACGACAAGACCCCGACCGCGGATGCACTTGAGAGTCTGAAGGCTTCGGCGGTGGAGCTGCTGCCGGCGCTGGCAGATGCCGAGGTGGTGGGGCACTGGGCTGGCCTGCGCCCTGGGTCGCCGGAAGGCATCCCTTACATTGGCGCGGTGCCGGGGCATGAGGGGCTATGGCTAAACTGCGGGCATTACCGCAACGGGCTGGTGCTGGCGCCGGCGTCGTGCCAACTGTTCAGCGACCTGCTGCTGGGGCGTGCGCCGATCATCGATCCGGCGCCGTATGCGCCTAAAGGGCGGCTGGGGTAAGTTCGTCGGGCCCGCTGTGCGGGCCTTTCGCCGGCAAGCCGGCTCCCACAATGACTGCGCTGTCTTCGAACCTTGCAGGTTCCCTGTGGGAGCCGGCTTGCCGGCGAAAGGCCGCAGGGCAGCCTCGCTCAGCGCGGTTGCCCCGGCCCTTGCTCCAGATGTTGCTGGCTGCAATACCACTCCTTGCCCAACTGCAACGCCCGGTCATTGGGCAGGTGCACGCCGCAATGGGCGCAACGCACCATCTGCAGCGGGTCCTGCAGGCGCGGTTCGGCAGGTGATTGCTGACTGGTCTTGAACTTGCGCCACAGCCAGAACGCGGCGGCGATCAGGGCGATCCAGAAAAGTAGGCGAACCATGGTGTCCAGCTTGTCGAATGAAGAAGGCGACAGTCTAGGACGCGGCCAATAAAAAAGGGAGGCCTCGGGCCTCCCTTTCTTTGCATGCGACGTATCAGTCGAACAGACCGAAGGTCATGTAGCTGAACCAGCTGCGGTCCTTCTCGGCTTCCTTCGGACCTTCCGGCAGGATCGGGTCGCCGTTCTCGTCCTTGGGCAGCAGTTCTTCGGGCATCTCGGAGCGGGCGTCCTGGAACTGCTTGACCACGTCCTGGTTGGCGCGGGTCTCGCCCGGCGGCAGCGGGGTATTGGTCTCGATCAGGCCCAGGGTGGCCTTGGACAGCCACGAGCGGTTGCCGTTTTCGTCGACCTTGGTGACGAACTGGCCATCGACCAGGCTCGGGTGGTCCGGGTAGTTGAGCTTGAGGGTCTCGAGGCTGGTGGCGGCCAGTTCGTCCAGGTGCATGCGCTGGTACGACTCGACCATCACCGCCAGGCCGTCACCCACCGACGGGGTTTCCTGGAAGTTCTCCACCACATAGCGGCCACGGTTGGCGGCGGCCACATAGGCCTCGCGGCTCAGGTAGTAGTTGGCCACGTGGATTTCGTAGGAGGCCAGCAGGTTGCGCAGGTAGATCATGCGCTGCTTGGCGTCCGGGGCGTAGCGGCTGTTGGGGAAGCGGCTGGTCAGCTGGGCGAATTCGTTGTACGAGTCGCGGGCGGCGCCCGGGTCACGCTTGGTCATGTCCAGCGGCAGGAAGCGCGCCAGCAGGCCGCGGTCCTGGTCGAACGAGGTCAGGCCCTTGAGGTAGTAGGCGTAGTCGACGTTCGGGTGCTGCGGGTGCAGGCGGATGAAGCGCTCGGCAGCCGACTTGGCGGCCTCCGGCTCGGAGTTCTTGTAGTTGGCGTAGATCAGCTCGAGCTGGGCCTGGTCGGCGTAGCGGCCGAACGGGTAGCGCGACTCCAGGGCCTTGAGCTTGTTCACGGCGCTGGTATAGCTGGAGTTGTCCAGGTCGGCCTGCGCCTGCTGGTACAGCTCGGCCTCGCTGAGGTTCTCGTCAATGACTTCCTTGTTCGAGGAACAGGCAGCGGTGAGCCCGAGGATGGCGATCAGCAGCAGGTGTTTCACTTGCATGGCGGCTTGCGTCCCTTTGACGGCCGCTGTCTTGGGCGGTGCCGTCCTGTTATGATGAGCGCCCCCGGCCAAACCCCGGGGCAAAAGAAGCCGTATTTAACCACAAGCGCGCAGCCGAAACCAAAGGCTGAACGCCCGTCGATTCGAGCATGTCCGAGATCATTCAACTTAGCGCAGAGGTCCCGTCCGAACTGGGCGGCCAACGCCTCGACCAGGTCGCCGCCCAATTGTTCGCCGAGTACTCGCGTTCGCGCCTGTCCTCGTGGATCAAAGATGGCCGCCTGACCGTCGATGGCGCGGTGCTGCGGCCGCGCGACACCGTCCACACCGGCTCCATCCTGGCCCTCGAGGCCGAGCAGGAGGCCCAGGGCGAATGGGTGGCTCAGGACATCGAGCTGGACATCGTCTATGAAGATGACCAGATCCTGGTGATCAACAAGCCGGCCGGGCTGGTGGTCCACCCGGCGGCGGGGCACCCCGACGGCACCCTGCTCAATGCCCTGCTGCACCATGTGCCGGACATCATCAACGTACCGCGCGCCGGTATCGTGCACCGCCTGGACAAGGACACCACGGGCCTGATGGTGGTGGCCAAGACCCTGCAGGCGCAGACCAACCTGGTCGACCAGCTGCAGAAGCGCTCGGTCAGCCGCATCTACGAGTGCATCGTGGTCGGCGTGGTGATCGCCGGCGGCAAGATCGACGCCCCGATCGGCCGCCACGGCGGCGAGCGCCAGCGCATGGCGGTCACCGATGGCGGCAAGCCAGCCGTCAGCCACTACCGCGTGCTCAAGCGCTTCCGCTCGCACACCCATGTGCGGGTCAAGCTGGAGACCGGCCGTACCCACCAGATCCGTGTGCACATGGCGCATGTGGGCTATCCGCTGGTCGGCGACCAGACCTACGGCGTGCGCTTCCGCATTCCGCCGGCCGCCAGCGTGGCCATGGTCGAGGCGGTGAAGAACTTCCCGCGCCAGGCCCTGCACGCCCGCTTCCTGGCCCTGGATCACCCGACCACCGGTGAGCGCATGGAATGGGCCTCGCCGCTGCCGGACGACTTCCTCTGGCTGCTGTCGCTGCTCAACGACGACCGCGAGAGCTTTATCGGATGAGTGGCCTGACGCAGGCGCTGATCATTCCCGACTGGCCGGCCCCGGCCTCGGTACGCGCCTGTGTCACCACCCGCGAGGGCGGCGTCAGCCTGCCGCCCTATGAATCCTTCAATCTTGGCGATCATGTGGGCGATGACCCCGCTGCGGTTGCCGAGAACCGTCGTCGCCTGAGCGACGAATTCGCCATCCAGCCCGCCTGGCTCAAACAGGTGCACGGGCTGGTGGTGGCCGATGCCGACCCTGCCGTGGTCGCCGAGGCCGATGCCAGCTGGAGCGACCAGCCGGGCATCGCCTGCACCGTGATGACCGCCGATTGCCTGCCGGCCCTGTTCTGCGACCGCGCCGGCACCCGCGTGGCCGCCGCCCATGCCGGCTGGCGCGGGTTGGCCGGTGGCGTGCTGGAAGCCACCCTCGACCGCCTGGCCCTGCCACCTGAAGAGGTGCTGGTGTGGCTGGGCCCGGCCATCGGACCGCAGGCGTTCGAGGTGGGCATGGAGGTGCGCGATGCCTTTACCGCCGTGCATCCCGAGGCAGCCGTGGCGTTCGTCGACGGCGAGCGGCCGGGCAAGCTGATGGCCGATATCTACCGGCTGGCGCGAATTCGCCTGGCGGCATGCGGTGTTACTGCCGTGTATGGCGGTGGGTTCTGCACTGTCAGTGATCCGCGCTTTTTCTCCTACCGCCGCACCCCTCAGGGTGGGCGGTTTGCTTCACTGGTGTGGCTCAGCCCTCGCTGAGCCTGGGGCCGCTTCGCGGCCCAATCGCTGGCAAGCCAGCTCCCACATGCCAAAGTCTGTACTGCCCCTGTGGGAGCCGGCTTGCCGGCGATTGGGCTGCGCAGCAGCCCCGGCAATATCAATCCCACCACCACCCTGCTGACCTCCGTCAACCCCGCTACGCTTGAATCTTCCAGAATCACCCTTATCTATTGGTCATCTCAGGCAGGTTCATCATTACAGGTGCTGTCCATCGCTCCGCCTGCCCTTTAAAGGAAGGTATCCCCCATGCGAATAGACCGACTGACCAGCAAGCTGCAACTCGCGTTATCCGATTCCCAATCCCTGGCCGTGGGCATGGACCACCCGGCCATCGAGCCCCTGCACCTGCTGCAGGCGCTGATCGACCAGCAGGGCGGCTCGATCAAGCCGCTGCTGATGCAGGTCGGCTTCGACGTCAACAGCCTGCGCAAGGCGCTGACCAAAGAGCTTGACCAACTGCCGAAAATCCAGAACCCCACCGGCGACGTGAACATGTCCCAGGACCTGGCGCGCCTGCTCAACCAGGCTGACCGCCTGGCCCAGCAGAAGGGTGACCAGTTCATCTCCAGCGAGCTGGTGCTGCTCGCCGCCATGGACGAGAACAGCAAGGTTGGCAAGTTGCTGCTCGGCCAGGGCGTGAGCAAGAAGGCCCTGGAAAACGCCATCAACAACCTGCGCGGCGGCGCGGCAGTGAACGACGCCAACGCCGAGGAATCGCGCCAGGCCCTGGACAAGTACACCGTCGACCTGACCAAGCGCGCCGAGGAAGGCAAGCTCGACCCGGTAATCGGCCGTGACGACGAGATCCGCCGCACCATCCAGGTGCTGCAACGCCGTACCAAGAACAACCCGGTGTTGATCGGTGAGCCCGGTGTGGGCAAGACCGCCATCGCCGAAGGCCTGGCCCAGCGCATCATCAACGGCGAAGTGCCCGATGGCCTCAAGGGCAAGCGCCTGCTGGCGCTGGACATGGGCGCGCTGATCGCCGGCGCCAAGTACCGCGGCGAATTCGAAGAGCGCCTCAAAGGCCTGCTCAACGAACTGAGCAAGCAGGAAGGCCAGATCATCCTGTTCATTGATGAGCTGCACACCATGGTCGGCGCCGGCAAGGGCGAAGGCGCCATGGACGCCGGCAACATGCTCAAGCCGGCCCTGGCCCGTGGCGAACTGCACTGCGTAGGCGCCACCACGCTCAACGAGTACCGCCAGTTCATCGAGAAGGACGCAGCCCTCGAGCGCCGTTTCCAGAAGGTGCTGGTCGAAGAGCCGAGTGAGGAAGACACCATCGCCATCCTGCGCGGCCTGAAAGAGCGCTATGAAGTGCACCACAAGGTGGCCATCACCGACGGCGCGATCATTGCCGCGGCCAAGCTCAGCCACCGCTACATCACCGACCGTCAGCTGCCGGACAAGGCCATCGACCTGATCGACGAAGCCGCCAGCCGCATCCGCATGGAGATCGACTCCAAGCCGGAGGTGCTCGACCGCCTCGACCGGCGCCTGATCCAGCTGAAGGTGGAATCCCAGGCGCTGAAGAAGGAAGAAGACGAAGCGGCGAAGAAACGCCTGGAAAAACTGACCGAGGAAATCGAGCGTCTGGAGCGCGAGTATTCCGACCTCGAAGAAATCTGGGCCTCGGAAAAGGCCGAGGTGCAAGGTTCGGCGCAGATCCAGCAGAAGATCGAGCAGGCCCGCCAGGAACTGGAAGCCGCGCGCCGCAAGGGCGACC
Source organism: Pseudomonas sp. B21-023 (assembly GCF_024749165.1). Classification (NCBI taxonomy): domain Bacteria; kingdom Pseudomonadati; phylum Pseudomonadota; class Gammaproteobacteria; order Pseudomonadales; family Pseudomonadaceae; genus Pseudomonas; species Pseudomonas sp. B21-023. Next base: position 913,624 of record NZ_CP087190.1, read on the forward strand.
TCAGCCGCATGGCCGAGCTGCAGTACGGGGTGATCCCGGACCTGGAGCGCAGCCTGCAGATGGTCGACCAGCACGGCAAGACCGACAACCAGCTGCTGCGCAACAAGGTCACCGAGGAAGAGATTGCCGAAGTGGTGTCCAAGTGGACCGGAATCCCGGTGGCGAAGATGCTCGAAGGCGAGCGTGAGAAGCTGCTGAAGATGGAAAGCCTGCTGCACGAACGGGTGATCGGCCAGGACGAGGCGGTGACCGCCGTGGCCAACGCCGTGCGCCGTTCCCGCGCCGGGCTGTCCGACCCGAACCGCCCGAGCGGCTCGTTCCTGTTCCTTGGGCCCACCGGGGTGGGCAAGACCGAACTGTGCAAGGCGCTGGCCGAGTTCCTCTTCGACACCGAAGAGGCCATGGTGCGCATCGACATGTCCGAGTTCATGGAGAAACACTCCGTGGCGCGTCTGATCGGTGCCCCGCCAGGGTACGTGGGCTATGAAGAGGGCGGTTACCTGACCGAGGCCGTGCGCCGCAAGCCGTACTCGGTGGTGCTGCTCGACGAGGTGGAAAAAGCCCACCCGGATGTGTTCAACGTGCTGCTGCAGGTGCTGGAGGATGGTCGCCTGACCGACAGCCACGGCCGCACCGTGGACTTCCGCAACACCGTGATCGTGATGACCTCCAACCTGGGCTCGGCGCAGATCCAGGAACTGGCCGGTGACCGCGAAGCGCAGCGTGCGGCAGTGATGGACGCGGTGGGCGCGCACTTCCGCCCGGAGTTCATCAACCGCATCGACGAAGTGGTGGTGTTCGAACCGCTGGGCCGCGAGCAGATCGCCGGTATCACCGAGATCCAGCTTGGCCGTTTGCGTGGTCGCCTGGCCGAGCGCGAGCTGTCGCTGAGCCTGAGCCCGGAGGCGTTGGACAAGCTGATTGCCGTCGGTTACGACCCGGTGTATGGCGCACGCCCGTTGAAGCGTGCGATCCAGCGCTGGATCGAGAACCCGCTGGCGCAGTTGATCCTGGCGGGCGAGTTCCTGCCGGGTGCGGCGATTACCGCGAAGGTGGAGGGCGACGAGATCGTCTTTGGCTGACCTGCAGTAAACGAAGAGCCCCGCGTCAGCGGGGCTTTTTTATGTGTGCTGTCCGGCCGTATCGCGGGGCAAGCCCGCTCCCACGCCGATCTGCGCCAGAAGATACCCAATGCGTGGGAGCGGGCTTGCCCCGCGATAAGGCCAGTGCAGGCAGCGCAAACCCCTGATTTTCCGGCTTCCCAGCTAACTTGCTGAAAATTTTGAAAAAAGTGCTTGCACAAAAATCAGAGTGCCCCTAATATTCGCCCCGCTGTCAGGCACTGAGCAGATCGCCAGCAACACCGACGATCTGAAAATAACTTACAAATCAGTAAGTTGAACGAAAAAAAGTGGTTGACAAGCAAAACGAAGAATGTAGAATAGCCGGCCTCAGCAGCGACAACGCGAAAGCGGATAGCCAAAGAGATCGAAGCTAACACAGGCTTCGAAGCAGTAAAGATGTACCGAAGTTCAGTTCCGCGATAGCTCAGTCGGTAGAGCAAATGACTGTTAATCATTGGGTCCCTGGTTCGAGTCCAGGTCGCGGAGCCAATCTCGGGGTGTAGCGCAGTCCGGTAGCGCGCCTGCTTTGGGAGCAGGATGTCAGGAGTTCGAATCCCCTCACCCCGACCATTTTCCGGGTCGTTAGCTCAGTTGGTAGAGCAGTTGGCTTTTAACCAATTGGTCGTAGGTTCGAATCCTACACGACCCACCATGTAAAAAGGGCATCTCGAATGAGATGCCCTTTTTCTTTTGTCCGCGATTTATATCCCCGCCCTTTGCTACCCTGTGGCCTTCGCCCGCAGGAGCGCCCGCGCATGCCACTCAAAGCCAGTGTTTTCATTGCCACCAGCCTGGATGGCTTTATCGCCCGCGAAGACGGCGGCCTCGATTGGTTGATGGGGGCGACTCAGTCCAGCGACGACCATGGCTATGCCGGTTTCATGGCGGGCGTCGATACGTTGGTAATGGGGCGCGGCACCTTCGACAAGGTCATGACCTTTGGTGAGTGGCCGTACCCTGATACGCGAGTGGTGGTGGTCAGCAGTACGCTCGAGGCACTGCCCAGGGGTGTGTCAGGGCGCGTCGAGCTGCATCCGGGGCCGATCCCGGCGTTGCTCGAACACCTGCAGGCCACGGGCGCAAAGAGCCTGTACCTGGATGGCGGCAAGCTGATTCAGGGGTTCTTGCGCGAGGGGCTGGTGGATGAGCTGACCATCACCCGCATCCCCGTGCTGCTGGGGCAGGGGATACCGTTGTTCGGCGAGTTGGCGAAGGATGTGCTGTTGCAGCACATGAAGACGACCAGTTACGAGAGTGGGTTCGTGCAGAGCACGTATCGCGTGGTCAGATAAATCGCGTCAAGGCCATCGCTGGCAAGCCAGCTCCCACAGGAGCGCGCATCCTTGTGGGAGCTGGCTTGTCGTGGCGACGAACCGCAGCGAAAGGGCTGCAAAGCAGCCCCAGGATCTTGAATCCTCAGTGCAGCTTCAGACGCGGCTCAGTGCCCCGGCCAATCTTGCTGCCCAGCATCAGCATCAAGGTGCGGAAGGTCCCGTACAGCGCCATCTGGTGCATCCGATACAGCGACACATAGAACATCCGCGCCAACCAGCCCTCCAGCTTCACGCTGCCCATCAGGTTACCCATCAAGTTGCCCACCGCCGAGAAGCGCGACAGCGATACCAGCGAGCCGTAGTCCTTGTACTCGTAGGTTGGCAGCGGTTTGTTCTCCAGGCGCAGCTTGAGGCTCTTGGCCAGCAGCGAGGCCTGCTGGTGCGCGGCCTGGGCCCGTGGCGGCACGTTGCGGTCGGTGCCCGGCTGCGGGCAGGCGGCGCAGTCGCCGAAGGCGAAGATGTTGTCGTCCAGGGTGCTCTGCAGGGTCGGGCGCACCACCAGCTGGTTGATGCGATTGGTTTCCAGGCCGTCGATGTCCTTGAGGAAGCCCGGCGCGCGAATGCCCGCCGCCCAGACCTTCAAGCTGGCCTGGATGACTTCGCCCGAGGCGGTCTTCAGGCCATCGGCGGTCACTTCGCTGACCGCGGCGTTGGTCATCACCGTCACCCCGAGTTTTTCCAGGGTCTTGTGCACCGGCACGCTGATGCGCTCCGGCAGCGCCGGCAACACCCGTGGGCCCGCTTCGATGAGGGTGATGTGCATGTCTTTCGGCTGGATCTTGTCCAGACCATAGGCTGCCAGCTCGTGGGCGGCGTTGTGCAGCTCGGCCGCCAGCTCCACGCCGGTGGCACCGGCGCCGACGATGGCCACGCTGATCTGCTCGCTGGCCACATCACCCGCGTGGGCGCGCAGGTAGTGGTTGAGCAGTTGCTGATGGAAGCGCTCGGCCTGCTTGCGGCTGTCGAGGAACAGGCAGTGCTGCGCCGCGCCGAGGGTGCCGAAGTCGTTGGTGTTGCTGCCCACGGCGATCACCAGGGTGTCGTAGCCGATGGTGCGCGCAGGCAGCAGCTCACGGCCCTCGTCGTCGAGGGTCGCGGCCAGCTGGATCAGTTTGCTTTCGCGGTCCAGGCCGCTCATGCGCCCCATCTGGAAGTTGAAGTGGTTCCACTTGGCCTGGGCCACGTAGTTCAGTTCGTCTTCCGAGGAGTTCAGCGAGCCGGCCGCCACTTCGTGCAGCAGTGGCTTCCAGATGTGCGTCAGGTTGGCATCAACCAGGGTGATCTCGGCCTGTTTGCGCTTGCCCAGGCTTTTACCCAGGCGGGTCGCCAGTTCCAGGCCGCCGGCGCCGCCGCCGACAATCACGATGCGATGAGTCATGGGGATATCTCACAAGTTTTACGGAATTCGTGGACACAAGGTCCGGCCGCATCCGGCATGAGAGGCGGGCGAGCGCGAGGCAGCTCATAGCACCAGTCCACTCAGCAGGCGGCTCAACAGGCCCAGACCGATGGTCACGGCCACCACCAGCAGCAGGAGCAGCCACGGCCGGAAGGGCCGGCGCTCGACTTGATGCTGGGGGGCGCTCAGATACTCATCGACGCGACGCTGATCTTCAGGATTCAGGCGGCTGGTCATGGTGGGCCTCGTCAGATAGACGTTCGTGACTGCGTGCACGCCACAGCGCTCACGCAAACGCATGGGTCGAATGATAATGCTTTCTATCCCTGGCGCCGAGTGTACGTGATCGCAAAGACACCCGGCACTGGATCAAAGACTGATGCCTACGTCGAACACGATGCTGCGCCCCAGGTTGCCGCGCAGGAAATCCGGCGCGTCCGGGTGGGCGAACAGCACCCGGGCGAAAGTCGGCCCCACCAGCGACAGCGACCGCCAGCCCTGGCGCAGGTACTCGGTGGGCGGCGGGAAATGGCTGTTGAGGTCGAGCACTTCGCGCTTGAGGCTGGCGAAGGCGATGATGTCCAGCTCGCTCAGGTCCAGCCCGCGCTCGCGGTAGTTGTGCGACTTCTTGCGCAGGGTCGGCGCCAGGCGCGCCAGCAGCTCCTGGGCGCTGATGCGCCGGGGCCGCTGCTCGCGGCGCACCAGCTGGGCCAGGGAGAAGGCGCTGCGCCGCCGTTGCAGCTCCTCGCGCCATTCATCGTTGAGCCGGCGGCCCTCGTCGAGCACGAAGAACACCTCGAACGCCGCGTCGCGGAACAGCACGTCCGGTGGCTCTTGCCCGGCCGGGGTGAAGTCCTCGCTGCGGTAGGGGATGTTCAGCCCTTGCAGCAGGCGCTGGCAAACCCAACGCTCGCGCTCCCATTTGCGGGCATTGGACAGGAACGCATTGGCTTGCTCGGCCTGGATGGTAAGCAGGCGCAGGTAGTCTGAGTCATCCATGGGGACAAGCTTAGTCGCTAATTGATGACGGTAAGATGCTGTTTGTGCGTAGGAATCAGCCCAGCACCAGCCATTGCTGCACCACCCCCAGCAGATGCAACAGCCCGCCACCCAAACAAATGGCCGAACTGACCGCGATGAACCGTCGGCTGCGCCCGGTGCCGGCCAGCACCAGCGGCCCCAGCAGGCCCCGCGCCAGGTACACCAGGGTGATCAGGCAGATCATTGGCAACAGCAAGGGTAATGGGCGGATCAGCCCGGCCGCCGACAACGCATAGGCTGACCACCCCAGCAACACCGCCGCGATTGCCGCGGTGACCAGGGCCGGGTAGGCGCGCCCTTGCTCCGCCGCCCTGGCCATGCGCTCGCCGGCGCCGAACAAGCGGTACCAACGCGGGCCAACGGCGATCACCGCCAGGTGCAGCACGCCGGCGATGGCGCTGAACGCCGCGCCGAGCAGCAGCGGCAGGTTAAGTCCTTCAGGCATGGCGGACGCGTCCTGCATCGAAATGAGGTGCCAGCCTATAGCAACCGGCTGAAAGGGAGAATGGGTGTAGACTCAGGCTTGTCCACATGGCCGACAGGGATATTGTTCAGGTGATCAGCGCACAAGTCTTGTCCAGCACCAGCCTTACCCTTGGCTGGATAGGTTACGTGCCCCTGCTGATCTGGGCCGCCAGCCGCACCCGCTGGGTCGAGCTGTTCACTGACACCCGCCGCCAGCACCTGCTGTTCGGCACGGTGTTCTGCCTGTTCATACTCTGGCTGGTGCGCCGCGACTTCGATACCGGGGTGTCGTACCACTTCATTGGCATGACCGCCGTCACCCTGCTGCTGGACTGGCCATTGGCCGTGCTCGGCGGCTTTCTCGCCCAGCTTGGCCTGTTGCTGATGGGCCGCCAGGACCTCGCCGCCATCGGCGTCAACGGCCTGCTGATCGTCGGCCTGCCGGTGCTGGTCACCGAGGTGTGCGCGATCCTGGTCGAGCGCGCCCAGCCGCGTAACCTGTTCGTTTATATCTTCTGTTGCGGGTTTTTCCCGGCGGCGTTGACGGTGTTGCTGTGCCTGGCGGCGGGGTTGGGGGTGCTGTGGATGGACGAGCGTTTCGCCATGCCGGAATGGCTAAGCGACTTCGTTGGCTACCTATGGCTGATGATGTTCCCCGAGGCGTTCATCAATGGCACGGTGATCAGTGCGTTGGTGGTGTTCTGCCCGGAGTGGCTGGAGACCTTCAACCGCAGCCGCTATTTGCAGGCGCCGTGGAAGGATGAAGAGCGCTAAAGCGTTATCGAGTGGCCTCTTGCCGGCAAGCCGGCTCCCACACCGACCGCGTAAACCTAAAGCCAAGCGCCGTCCCTGTGGGAGCTGGCTTGCCAGCGATGGGCCGCAACGCGGCCCCAGGATTCAAGCAGCAGCTGTTGTTAAGGCTGCGCGATCCGTTTAGTGCCGCGGCTCCAGATCCCCCGAATACAGCTCATCCTCGGACTCCTCCGCCCCGGCGATCTTATGCTCCTCGGCCGCCCAGGCGCCCAGGTCGATCAACTTGCAGCGGTCCGAGCAGAACGGCCGGAACGGGCTCTGCTCGCCCCATTCCACGGGCGCCCCGCAGGTCGGGCAATCAACGGTCATCGGCTGGCTCATGGCTGGCCTCCTCGTAAAGTCAGGTAAAAGTGGTGCAGGCGGTCGATTTCGTCGTGCAGCGATTGCAGGTCACGATCGTTGACCACCACGTCATCGGCATGGCGCAGGCGCTCTTCCCGGGCCAGCTGGGCCTTGAGAATCGCCTGCACCTGTTCCGCGCTGGTGTTGTCGCGGGCCAAGGTGCGTTGCACCTGCAACTCGGTCGGCGCGTCGATCACCAGGATGCGCTGGGTCTTCTGGTGCTGCCCCGACTCGATCAACAACGGCGAAACGTACACCGCATAGGGCGTCTCGGCCTTGGCCAGGTAGCTGAAGATCTCCTGGCCGATCAGCGGGTGCAGCAGTTGTTCCAGCCATTGCCGTTGGCTCGGGTCGGCGAAGATCAGCTGGCGCAGGGCGCCACGGTCGAGCTGGCCGTCCGCCTGCAGCACGCCGGCGCCAAAGCGCTCGACGATGCTGGCCAGGGCAGGGCGCCCCGGCTCGACGACCCAGCGCGCGGCCTGGTCGGCATCGACCAGGTGCACGCCCAGTTCGACGAAACGCTCGGCGGCGGCGCTCTTGCCGCTGCCGATGCCGCCAGTGAGGCCAAGAATCCAGGGGGTGAAGGGCGCTGTGCTCATCAGGTTCCAAGCAGTTGCAGGTATGAGGCGACTATTTCATCACCCCAGAGCACTGCGATCCACCCCGCAATGGCCAGATAAGGCCCGAAAGGCAATGCCGCGCCCATTTGCGTGCGCTTGAAACGCACCAGGGTCAGCCCGATCAGCGCCCCTACCAAAGAGGCCAGCATCAAGGTCAGCGGCAGGATCTGCCAGCCGCCCCAGGCACCGAGCATGGCCAGCAGCTTGAAGTCGCCGAAGCCCATGCCCTCCTTGCCGGTGATCAGCTTGAAGACCCAGTACACCGACCACAAACTCAGGTAACCCGCCACCGCGCCCCACAGCGCATCGCTCAGCGGCACCAGCAGCCCGAAGGCGTTGCCGATCAATCCCAGCCACAACAGCGGCAGCACCAGCACATCCGGCAGCAACTGGTGCTCGGCATCGATCAGGCTCAAGGCGATCAATCCCCAGGTCAGCAGCATCACTGCCAGCGCCTCCACGCCTGGCCCGAAATGCCAAGCGACCAACAGCGACAGCAGCGCGGTGGCCAGCTCCACGAGTGGATAACGCGCATTGATCCGTGCCTTGCACCCCGAGCAACGCCCACGCAAGGCCAGGTAACTCAGCACTGGAATGTTTTCCCACGTGCGAATCTGGCGCTGGCAGTGCGGGCAACGCGAAGCCGGCAGGCACAGGTCGAAGCGCTCATGCTCGGCCTGCGGCAGCCCCAGCACCTCCTGCGCCTCCCGCTGCCATTGGCGCTCGAGCATGATCGGCAGCCGGTACGCCAGCACATTGAGAAAACTGCCCACCAGCAGTCCCAGCACTGCGGCCAGGGCGTAGAAAAACGGCGGATGATCGACGATTACGGTCCAGGCATTCATGTTCAGATCAGGCTACCCAACTGGAAGATCGGCAAATACATCGCCACGACGAGGCCCCCCACCAGCAGCCCGAGGATCAGCACGATGGCCGGCTCCAGCAGCGTGGTCAACTGCTCCAGCGCCTGGCTCACCTGTTCTTCGTAATGCAGCGCGGCCTTGTCCAGCATCCGGTCGAGGGTGCCGCTGGCTTCGCCCACCGCCACCAGCTGGCGTAACAGCGGCGGGAACAGCGCATCCGCCTCCATCGCCTGCTGCAGCCCCATGCCGCCGGCCACGTCCTGGCGCAACTTGAGGATCGCCCGCTCGTGCAGGCTGTTGCCACTCACCGGCGCCACCGTGGCCAGCGCATCCAGCAACGCCACCCCGGCGGCATAGGAGGTCGCCAGGCTACGGGCAAAGCGCGCCAACGCCGCCTGCCCGAGCAAGGTGCCCACCACCGGCACCCGCAACACCCCGCGCAATATCCACAGGCGCGCCGGCAGATGCCGCCGATACATCGCCCGCATGCCAAACCCCAGTGCAGTTATCAACAGCACCAACCACCCGACGTGATTGCCCAGCCCTGTGGATAAATCGATCACCCACTGGGTGAACACCGGCAGCGCCTTGTCGAAACTGGCGAACAACCCCTGGAACCGCGGCACCACCTCCAGCAGCAACAACGCCGCCACCCCCAGCCCCGTGAGCAGCAACAGCGCCGGATACAGCATCGCCTTGCGCACCTTCTGCCGCAGCGCCTGGCGCTTCTCCAGCATGGTCGCCATCTGCTCCAGTTGCCGGTCCAGCGTGCCCGACTGCTCGCCCACCCGCACCAGGTTGCAGTACAGCGCATCGAACCACCCCGGATGGCGCTGCAAGGCATCCGCCAAACCCAACCCCGCCGCCACATCCTGTTGCAACCGCACCAGCAGCGCCGCCATGGCGCTATTCACCGTGCTGCGCGCCATCACCTCGAACGCCTGCAACAGCGGCACCCCCGCCGTGAGCAAGGTCGCCAGCTGCCGGCTGAACCCCGGCGCATCCACCTTGCCCGCCCGTTGCGGCCAGCGCCAGCGCAGCCCACCCGCCAGCCGCACCCGCGTCGCGCGAATCCCCTGCTGGCGCAACCACGCCTGCACGAACGCCGGGCTGCGCCCAGTGTGCTGGCCCTGTTGCGGCGTGCCGCTGGCATCGACGCCTTCCCAGGCGTACAGACGGGTGGAAGCAGGCATGGCGAGAGTCCTTTTGCGCTGGGGCGAAAAGCCCGGTAACAGCTTGCCCGGCCTGCTGCCGGGCGCGTTTCCCTGTGGCTCACTAGAGTAGTCCAGCGAAGATGACGCCCCGCCGCGTAGGGGTGACAAAAGGTGTCGGTTCAGGCCTACTGCGCGCCTGCCGGCCGGGGCGCGCCACACAGCAAAGCGCCCGCCGCGCCTCCACGTATCACGAAGGAAGACCGTTCATGAAAGGGCAACGAGGTATCACCCTGATCGAACTGATGATCGTCGTCGCGATCATCGGCATCCTGGCGACCATCGCCATCCCCCTGTACACCAACCACCAGGCCCGCGCCAAGGCTACCGCCGCGCTGCTGGAAATCTCCGCGCTGAAGACGCCGATGGACGTGCGCCTGAACGACGGCAAGGACGTACCCGACGTCGCCAGCCTCGGCGGCCAGCCCGCCACCGCCCATTGCGCGATCACCGCCAGCGGCAAGGCCGCCGACGGCACCGCCAGCATCGCCTGCACTCTGGCCGACGCACCGGCCAATGTGCTGGGCAAGACCGTGACCCTGGCGCGTACCCAGGCAGGCTGGACCTGCGTGACCACGGTGGAGGAAGACCTCGCGCCCAATGGCTGCACGGTGCAATGAAAGTGAGGTGAAACAGGGGTTTGCGTAACCGACACGGCAGTGGTACGTTGCGCAACACGCCGGTGTAGCTCAGTCGGTAGAGCAGCGCACTCGTAACGCGAAGGTCGCAGGTTCGATTCCTGTCTCCGGCACCAGTAAAATCAAGGGTTTAAGCGTTTTGGCACAGGATGGATTAGGGGCTGTGTCAGCAGGGTGACAGCAGTAGATGTGCTGCTGGCAGTGTCTGTATGGGGTAAATCGCTCATGGATGAGTGAGGTCAGGCTTATCCGGTAGGGCGGTACCTCTGCAACGGAGGCACCTGCAGCTTTGATCAGACTTCAAGCCTGAGGGCCGCTGCGCGAGCAGAAAGTTGTTAATACAATAGGCCATTACTAAAGTTTGGCCGGACTGCCAATCTTTTCTAAGAAAAATATTATGCTCGATAAGTATGAACGCTGGATTCATTTCTATACAGCATCGCTTGTAACTGTTCCGTTGGGCGGGCCTGGTTTCAAGATGATGGATGTGCTTCAGAAGCTTGAATCGAAGTTCAAAAAAGGTACCTGCTACAAGCTTGTAGAAAAAGATTCTGCTTGCATCAGAATTACAGGGTTTAAGTTTAACTCAACCCGCACCGCTGTTGCTCTGCTTTTACAGTACTCGGACTCAAAGGCGTCTGATCCGTCATTTGGCGACTTGGCCTCTGGCAAACTCAGGCAGGAGCCAAAGCTTGCTGGCGAAGGCATCGCAGTCTCCGCGCATATGCTGATACGGCTTGAGCATCTCCCTAAAAGGCCTCTTGAATTCATGTTGTTATTAGAGGATGTGCCTGGGATCGGTAAAACCAGGATTGTGCCTTTCTTTAATACCATGCTCAAAGAGCTGGCTACAACTGATTTTATTGATGCGACAGATGGAAAAACTAAGTCTTGTCATCCAGTATTTGTGATGGAGCATCATGCTTCACAAACTTTAAAGGATGATCTTGATTCTGGTCAGTTGCGATTCATTGAAATTAGTAAGAATCAGACCGTGTCAGATATGGATGAAGAGCCTTACTTGGTCAAAGGCACCAGCACTATAAAAGTGAAAGTAGTCTCAAATCTGGACGGCGCTGATGCGGTTGGGGTAGTTAACCGCCTCAAGGCGAAATATACAAAACAGGGCTTTGAGCATTTCAAGGTGGTGTTCAAGCACCAGGGTGGTAAGCAGAGGACTGTAGATGTCAGCGGTGCTCGTCAGGATGCTGGTGAGGCTCTGTTTGGGCGGGTGGAGATGATCACAATGGCTGACCCTCTACCTCAGTGCTCTGATACACTAAACTCCGAAGTGCTTAAAGCTATGAGCAAGTTAAAATGATGGAGGGATCATGCGTAGTGCTAAGAGACTCCTGACTCCGCTTTCATATCTTAGGATCGAGCGTCAAGATAAGTGGCTTGACGAGCTAATACTGCCCCTGATTTTTTTGTTAGTCACGCTGTTTGTTTTTTGGCTGCTGGATTGGAAGTTAGTGATTTTTGGCAGCAGTGGTTTGCTTGCTGGTGTGGGTAGTTACCTCCAGGTCGTAACGGGATTCTATATTGCTTCTTTGGCTGCCGTTGCTACTTTCAATCAAAAGAATATGGACCATCGGATGGAGGGTGAGAGCCCTTCTCTTACTGTGGAGTGGAAGGGCGGAAAGAGAGAAGAAAAGCTTACGCGACGACGTTTCCTTTGCTTCCTATTCGGCTATCTGTCTTTTCTGTCAATATTCGTTTATTTCGGAGGTGTTGCGGCTAATTTGTTGGCTCAGGCTATTCTAAATGCGCTCCCGATCGCCGCTGTTTTCTGGGTTAAGTGGTTCTTTGTCTCCGCGTATTTGTTTGTTGTTTACAATTTGATTTGTACTACCTTGCTTGGTTTGTATTATATGACCGAGCGTATTCACAGGCCAAAGTCTGAGTTCGTTGAAGTTGCTGGGGATAATGTCCCAGAACAGGATGATGCAAATAGCGATCAGGGCGTTAGTACCGATGCTCAGGCTCCTAAGCAAAGCGAGGAAGGCTGGTAACTTCCATCACGCTTCGTTTCTGATGCGTAACACGGTAGTGGTTGAACAGTCCGCGTGTCTTGCCGTGGCCCGGATGCCAAGGCCGGCTCCGAGCAGTTCCTTGACCCGCTTGTGTAGCTCCTCGTCGACCGGCCGGCCTTGGTACTTGCCAGCGGCCTTGGCCTTCTGAATTCCCTGCGCCTGCCGCTCCCGCCGCTGCTCGTAGTCCTTCCTAGCGATCGCCGCCATCATTTCCACCAGCATCGAGTTAATCGCGGCCAGCATCCTACCGGTGAACTCGTCGCCTTGGGTGTCCCGCATACCCTGATGGCTGGTGGGCAGATCGAGCGCGACGATGCGCAGGCCCTTGGCGTCGATCGCACCCTTGAGCTTGGCCCAGTCGTCGGCGGGGAGGCGGGAGAGGCGGTCGATGGATTCCACCAGCAGCACGTCACCCTTGCGGGCATCCTTGAGCAGGCGCAGCAACTCAGGCCTATCCGCGGCGGCACCGCTGGCGTTCTCCAGGTACTGGCAGGCGATGACCTTGTTGTGGTCGCTGGCGAACTTCTCCAGGGAGGCCCGGGCGCGGCCGGCGTCTTGCTCGTCGGTGGAGGCCCGGAGGTAAGCGCGAATGAACATAGTGCAACCTGTATCAGTTAGGGTGTTGTACTAATACTGTTGCACTTTGGGTGGTACTTATCAACCGAAAAGGCTGATAAAGGCTCAAGTTGCCCGTATCAGCCTAGGCATACCCAATCGTATGGCTGCAGGGTTAGATCGGCGCCCAAGCCTTGCTGCCCGGGGCAAGCACCAACTTCGTCAGGCGCTCCAGTGATATCGCCGCTTCGGCTCTACCCGTCTGGATGTAGTGCGCCGGGTTCTGCTCGAACCCGGGCATGAGCGCAGCAGTGGCCAGAGTGGCCGCTTCCAACATCTCGCCAAGCAAAGCCTTCACTGCTTGGGCATTTGGCTGCGCCGGTACCATCAGCATGAATTCGTTGGTGATGGCGTCCCCTACGGCCTTCAACAAGCGGGCGTGTTGTTCGTGATTAATCGTGGTTTCCATAAGGGGCCTCGTCTTTCTTTGCGGCAATCATCGACGCTGCATGGTCCTGCCAATGGCGCCATCAGGACGCAGGTCCATGCTCAACAGTTTCCGGTACTTTGCCTCTACCAATGCGCCAATCTCCTTGCCAAACTGGTCCATCATCGGCGCCTTCGATTCGACCTGAGTAGATCCGTCGCTGTTGATCGTGATCGATACGCTGACCGGTGCCGCTACAGTGGCCGCTGAGTCACTACCAGGTCTTCCCAGGGCACGCACCCCAAGGTTTCCATCCGGCGCCCGGGTCAGCGGCATGATCGCCTCCGGCCCAGCCTCACCGAACACGCCAGCCCCTTTCGCGAATGCGAAGAACTGCGGCGAGCTGTGCACCTGGTTGCTGAAGTGCGAGAGGCTCGGCGAGTCGTACACCCCGCCCTTGGCGTTCACGCGAACATCAGAGATCGTCTCGCTGAAGCCGGTCATCCTCCCTGAGCCAGCAGTAGATGCGCCACCGCCGAAGAACCCGCCGATGGCCGACCCGAATAGGCTGCCGGCGATGCCGGTTATGGCCTGCCTGGCCGCTATCCTGGCCATATCTGCAAGGACAGATTTGGTGAAGTCCGCGAATGAGAGTTTTCCGGTCATGGTGAACTGCACGAGAGCGTCCTCCATCCCTTCGAAGGCGCCTGTAACTACGGTCTGCGCCTGGCCAGCAAAGTCCCTTGCGCTGTCCAAGTAGTTCTGGAAGCCGGAACTAACCCCGGAGCGCCATTCACCCTGGGCGGCGGTCATTTTTTCGTAGTTCGACACCACGGTGTCACGGTACTTGTTCTCCGCCACTTCGAGGTCGGCCAGGTCCCTCCGGTAATCATCGGCGCTGTATTTGTCTGGCGCGATGCGGCGGCGATCAAGAAGCGTGTCACGCTTGCGGTTGAACTCATCCGTCACGCTATCCAGATCGCGCTGAAGTCCTGCCTGTCGATCACTTAGGCCCAAACTCGCAGCCGCTCGATCACCTGCGGTTACCAGCGCCTGGCGCTCTCGTTCGAGTTGATCGACGAATGCCTTGGACGCAGCAATCTGCTGCTCTTGGCGACCCCGTTCGTTGGTGGCTAATACCGCCAGCTCTGAGTCGGCCTCACGCTGGGCACGGACCATCTCAGAGCGAGCCTTGGCGATTCGCTGGTCAAGCTGAATGCGCTGCTCGCCGGTGGTGGACGCTCGCCCCTTGGCCTCTTCGAGCGCTTGGATCTCCTCCATGTAGGCGCCAGTCACATCGGCCCGCTGCTGCTTGGCCATTGCCACCCGCTGCGCGTATACCGCATCCTGCGAAATCACACCGGACTTCTGGATTGCGTTTAGTTCCTTCTCATACCCGCGATAGTCGGAAAGGATCATGGACAAGGCGTTGCGTGAATCCTTCACATCCGTGAGGTTGACCGGGGTCGTAGGTGTCTTCGTCTCCTTGAAGTCTTTCCGTGCTCTAGCGCGCAGCTGCTCGACCTGCTCATCTGTTACGGTGAAACCCTGCTTACGGTTCGAGGCCACGAGACGATCAATCTCTTTCATGCGATCCGCCAGCTTCTCAGCCTTCGGAGCGGCACGATCAAGCATCGCATTGAGCTTATCGTTGTCGCCTTGCCCCTGAATGGTCACTGCGCCACCAGCAGGCTTCGAGAGACCTTCGATTTCGGCCAGCCTGGTCCTCCAAACCTTCAGTTTTTCGGGGTCATAATTCTTCTCGTTGCGGAACTCCTTCCGGATATTCTCCATAGACTGGATTTGGAGGCGCAGTCCATCAGCAACTTTATCCAGGGTGGGGTCGCGCCATACACCCTTGATCCCATCCCACATCCGGCCCGCTGCCTCTCCAATGTCGTCAAACAGCTTGGGCAGGCCGCTCATTTCCTCTCTGATGATCTGCGCTCGGCGCGTCATGGTCTCGCCGAACTGCTCGGTGACCAGCCTTACAGCCTCGGTTTTCTCGCCCTGATCCACCAAGGCCCGGACCTGTTCAAGCGTGGATGCCGTCAACCAGTGATACCGCTTGTTCAGTTCCTCTGCGGCCTTCACAGGGTCGTCCGCGATCTTGCGAAACTCGGCAATGGTCTCGTCAATGGACTTGCCGGTGGCCCGCTCCATCTCGATTGCCGTCTGAGCCACGATCTTGAAGCTCTCCCCGGCCAAGTCGCCGGCGCCGGCTACTTGAGCGAGGGCAGAAATGGCCGTCCCAGTGGTGCCGACAGTAGTGGCGATCTGGCGTGCCATATCGCTGAGGGAGGTGGTGGTGGTGCCCGCGTAGTTGCCCGTGAGGATGATGGATTGGTTGAGTCGATCCTGCTCGCGGCCAGCTTGATAGGCAGCCAACCCCAGGGCGCCCATAGCGCCGGCAGTTACCGTTAGAGGGTTCACCAGACCAAGAACATAACCGCCCAGGGCGCGGGTGGCCGGACCGACTCCGCCGAACATATCTTTCAGCTGCCCGCCCTGCTGAAGCAGCACGGTGAAGGGGTTCATGCCGCCTTGCAGCGAGACGGCAATGTCCGTGAATTGCGCGGGCACTCCTCGGAGCGCTGCAGTGTACGCCTTGGTCGACAAACCTGCTGCTTGGGCCTGTCTAGCGTAGCGCTCAGTGGCTTGCTCGGCCCCCTTTGTCCTGTCAGCTAACTCCTTGATGGATACTCCAGACTTCGCGCTCTGAACTGCTACCTCCGCGGTCGCTTTCTCTGCTTTGCCACCCGCCGAAGCGAGCTTATCTAGTTCGTCGGTCGCCTCGACCGCGCCGGTCGAGGTGACTTCTACGCCCAGCCGGGCGACGTTGTTCATGCGGCCGCCTGCCCCTTAGTCTGATGACTTCCGGATTGCTCCGTGAGCTTGGCTACCTCGGATGGAAGCGGAGTATTGCTCGGAAGCTCCAGCGGAATCGGTTTAAGCCACTCGATCAGGTCCAACAGGCCCTGGCTCACTTTGGTCAGCGAACCGATCTCTGCTGTCTTGCTGTCGAGCTCTACCCCGGCCCGGATGACGTCGTGGCCCAGGGTCTGGACCATGTGCAACAGATCTCGCATACCACCTGCCAGGCGGCCCAGCGTCAGCACGGCATCAGCGTGATGGACAGCAATGCCGGCGGCGCCGAGCTGGATCAGCTGTTGATTGGAAAAACCACTGAGACGGGCGGGGCCGCGCAGAATGGCTGCAGTGATGCGCTGCTCCCGGCCCTGGCGCATTTCGGCCATCAGCTCACTACGGTCCTTCGAATTCAGATCATAGACATAGGCCCTGCACTCGGCATCCATCGCCGCGCCCGCTGCGTCAGTCGACGCCAGTGGCTGAACGGGCAGCAACTGGGTGGATGCGAAAGTGTGAAGGTTGGTCGCTGTTTCGGCGATGCTGGGCAGAGCCGCTTTAGCGGCATCGGCGAAGAGAGTGTATGCGTCCAGCGACTGGCGGGCCTTGGCCGCGGTTGTCAGATCGACGTTCTCCCGGATTCGCTGAGCCTTGGCGAGCGCGGCCCCGTGCTGATCCATGATCAGGTTTTGTAGGCGCATGAGTGGGCCAACGTTCGGCCAGAGTGCCCACTTAGTGCCCGGCAGGTTCTGACCTTGATACTGGACGAAGTCGTTTACGAAGGCGCTCGCGTCGCCTATGCGGGTGAGGGTGCCTACAGCGTGATTCAGTTGCATGGTTCGATCCCTTTTTGGGTGGTTTTCTGCTCTGCCTCCAGGTCGGAGAACAGGGTTGCTAGGTCGTTTGTCCTGGCGCCGCTTCCGCCGGCGGCCGCGGCGCTTAGCTCATCCATGATCTTGCTGACTTCCATCACGGCCTGATCCTCGCTCAGGGTGGAAACCTGCCTGCGCAGGCCATCAATGCGCTTGCGTGTGCTCATCTCGTGCCTCAATGGCTTGTTGATATAGGGTGGCCGCGTAATCAGGAACGGAGGTGCCCGCAGGGGGCTGGCAGGCCATGACCGCTCCTGGCGTAGGGAATGTCATATCGAGAAGGCCGGCCGGGCTCCTACGACCCAGGCGCTCGGTATTGCGGGTGTGCTGGACAATCGCCAGGGCTAGTTCCTCTGCCTGAGCGCTGCTCATCGCCGAGAAGGGGAAGAAGAACGATGCGGGACGCCCCTGGACGCGATATGCCAGGACGTGGCCCGTGTCGTCAGGGAGATCCATCTGCCCGGCGGATGCATCCACAACGGTCAGCGTCACCAGGTGTACCGGCTCCTCATCTGCTCCGACGAGTGCTGCCAGGCGTTTCACCTCGGAGCGAAGACTGCGCGCATTCATCGCTGCATCTCCTCGATCTGCTCCCGCAGTTCTTCGACGGCTTTCTGGAGCTCCTCTACTTCAATCACCTTGGCAACGGAGCTGAGCGCTTCGATCAGGTGGCGCCCTTGATCCGGCGGCAACTCGCCGGAAGCGATCGCCCGCAAGATGGATTTCGCCGCGCTGGGCAGGTCGGAGTCATCTAGAGCGAACAGCACGGGCTCAGAGGTGGCTTTGATCGGCGGCACCAAGCGCTCAAGGATCAACCGGCACGCCTGCATATCACCCTTCTTGGCAGCGGCCATCACCTTCTTGGTCACCGCCTCGGCGCCCTCTGCGAGCTTGGCGCGGATGGCTTGCGTTTGACTCGAGCGCCCGCCTGGGTTGCCGGAGTGGCCTGGCTTGAATTGCCCGCGAGCACTGCGCCCTGGCTGATTACCCGAATCGTGCAAGGGCGCCCTCCATCGCGAAAGTCGGCTTGTTCTCGGCAAGTGCAATCAGCAGTGCGTTTGCTTCGATGTGACCCTGCTCAGCGGCAGCGCGAAGGCGCGCCCAGGCGGCGGAGATTTCTGCCTTGGTGGGCCGTACCTGCTGGCCGCGCAGCTTCGTAGGCGTAGTCATGTAGGGTCCTCAAATAGAGACTTGAGAACCCACATTAGGCCGGATGTGGTCGCATAACCAGTGTTTTATGGGTGCACCTAAGGTGCTACACGTAACTGGACATAACGGGATGAATAAGCCTGATTTCCAGGCCTTCGAGAGCGTGTTTTTCGTTGCACTTAATTGGCGCAACCCTAAGTGATACGAACGAGGAATGACTTGCGAGAGAAGTTGTAGGTGGCGAGGAAACTACGAATGTCTTGTAGTAAGGGGCTGCTGTCTCAGCATCACCCAGGTGGTGACGCAGGTTCGCGCCGCCGGTGGAAACCTCGCGCCACGAAATGAAGAAGTGCCGTTTTGTGGCGCGCCTGCTCCTGGGCTCCTCATTTTTGAGGACACACCGGCCATCAGGTGAACGATTCGCTCACCCCCAACGGGGAATACCCGGAGAGCAGGAGGGGTTCGATTTGAAATCGCTCCCCGCATCCGGCCTAGCTGAAGCGAGGTGGGATTTCCTCACATCGACGGAATGGGCTTATCCCTACACCCTGGCCAACTCTGCCCGGTAGCAGAATTGCAAGGGTGGGGTATCTTGGTCATCCCCATGGCTCAAAAGTGAGCCACGTTCACAATTACCTGCTCCGGCCTGCTGTCAGGGCCGCAGGGCCGAATCGGACGATATGGTCTGTCTCGGCTTTTGTTCCGGCTTTCGGACTTCAAATCCAGAAGCTGGAGACCAAAGCCGGAATCACGGCTTAGCCAAAGCGGGAATTCCCGCCCAGTCCTTTTACGAGACGGTCACGAAAGGGGCTCGGCTGAATTCTCCGCTCAGCCCGGGGTAATGCCCTCAAAGCTGAGGACATCTCGCCCGCCTGAAGATGCGCTCAGGTTTGAGTACAGCTCGCCGCCGACCGCTCGTGCGAGATGCGCGGACTTCTGCTTGCATCTCGCTGGTCCCTCTAGTTCGTTCATCTACATCTGGATGCATTATTGACGTTAAATTATAGGATCTCTACTTGGACTTCGGAGTCAGCGAGGCCAGCGATTTTGTGATTTCTATGAACTGATTTTTCTCCAGTTCTATTTTCTTCAGCTCTAGAGTGGTTTGCCCCTTCTCGAGAATGTGGTTTCTTTCTGTCTCGGAAAGACTTGAAATGACTTTGTGCGAGGTTTCGGCGCGTTCGATGTGTAGCGCAGCGTCTAGTGAGAGGTATCTTATTTCAAGGTTGGTGAGTTCGTTTTGGTAATACTTTGCCTCGACCAAGTTCGACTTGTGAAGCCGAAGAAAGAAATAAGCCAGGATCTCAATTGAGATGATAAATGAAAATTTTGGGATGTAGTGAATTGCAGTAGCGTAATCACTTGATCCGATTGTTGGTCCAGTGTTAAAAAATTTTGAGTAAACTCCGAAGGCATCTGGAAATACAAATCCGGCTAGCGCAAGGATTCCCAAGATTGCTAGAGCAACGCCTGCCGCTAGATAGATCGCGCCTCGGAATCCGCAGCGATCTATCTCTCTTCGAATTCGGCCAAAAGACGCATCGCGAGTAAGGTTGATAATTGTATTTATTCGCGGTGTCGAATCGGTATCCTCGGTCGCATGTGCATATTTTTGGTAAATATATTTCGGAGTGCTTGTGATTGCGCTGAATTTAATGCTTTTGTTTAGCTGCTCATTTAAGAAGTTAATGTGGGTCTCTTGTGCCTTTATTGTTTCCTTGAGTTTCGTTCTGTCGTTATGTGTTTTTAGTGCATCAGGATCTTGTTCAAGTATTTTTCTGTCCCTAAATCCTGTCTGAAGAAACCAATATAAGATGTAAAACAAGCCTGCAGCAAATAAGATTGGATAGGCGTATTCCGCAATTTTCACCCACGGGGTTGGCTCAAAGCGGAATGGTACATCTACATAGAATTTAAGAAGTCCGCCAATCACGAGTGGCGTAAGGCTTAATATCCAACGAGCTCTGACTTTCCCATCAATAAAGAGTTTGTTTTGTAAATCTGTGTTCATAGAAGAAGACCTTTGATTTTTGCGGCATTATGCCACCACTGCAAGCGGGTTGGGCTGACGATGTTCAACTCTGATGAGTGCAGCTGTACGATGAGGCTTGCGTTTCCCGTAACGGTGGCTTAGAGTGTTTTACCGTTACGGGTAACGAGGGCGCTATGACTAACGACAAGAAGCCGAAAACCAATGCTGCCCGGCAGCGCGAATTTCGGGAGCGACAGCGAGAGCAGGGTTTCAAGCAGCAGACTATGTGGATTCACTCCGAAACGGAGCAGGAAGGGCGCCAGGCGGCGCTAGACGGTAAGCCACTCAAGCCCCTGGGGAGCAAAGACCCCATCAGTTGGGCGATCGGGTGGCTGAGCGAGAAGGGCAAGCAGTAAAGGGTGGGATTCCCCACATTTGAAAGTGGCCAACCCGGTGCGGCAACACCGGGAGGGCCTGCCACACGACGACACTTGAAGGTACACGTCATGCAACCTAAACAAGATACCAGCACCAAGCAACAAGGCCAACTTAAGTTCAAACGGCGCAAGCATCCGGCGGCGAAGCTGCCCTACATCGGCACCGAATTTTACACTCCAAAATCCAATGGTCATTGTTTGTGGGACGTTCCATTGACCGGTGACTACTGGGGAGGTTGGGACACTGGCCGGGCTCTCTCGCTTATGGCCCTTAAACACATCAAGGCCAACCATGACAATCCGATAGGCCACCTCGGCGGGATCGCGGCGAGCTGGCTGGAGCGCGCTCAGCAGGCCACACCAGAGGAGTTCGCGACATTGCGCGGCCAGGTGCTCGGTTTCATGCGTACCGTTGAGGTGGCGGCAATCGGCGGCCTGTTCCACGCTGGCTACGACACTGATTCCTGGGATGAGAAGAGTCTGCTCAAGGAGGCGAACAAGGGCCTCGCGTTCAGAGCTCCGGCAGAATGGAAGAACTGAGGACGGCAAGCGAATCATCACCATGATGGTGACAACTGGGCACTACCCTGGATCGGGGTGGTGCCCTTTTTCGTTGTGGGCCCGATAGTCCAGATCTGCATCACGGTGTCGCCGCCCTGGTCCTGCAGTGCGCGTAATTAATACCCTTGGGGGTGGTAAATTATAAAGACTGGGATATTTTCCGTTCACAGACTCATGGCAAACTCAGCAAATTCGGCAGATGACTAGGAAAAAATCCCAGTCGCTAGGAGGGCGCCCAACGCAACCGGACACAACCGGAAAACCGTATGGGAAAAAATCCCAGTCGATGGCGGAAAAAATCCCACCGAAAAAATCGAAATCAGGTGAACTTGAAAGGCGCCGGCCCTGGTGCGATCTCGAGGTTTTTCCCGGGGCATTCGTCGATGTACGCCCAGGCGAGCGCGTAGAGCGCGCATTGCGCCATTCCTGGCTCCCTGCCGCCCTTCCGGTAGGTGCGGGTGCGAATGATCAGTCCTGCATCGATCAACTCCTGGAGAGCCGACGCGAGCGTCTTGGCATCCATCTTTCGACCCTCGGCCATCATCTCGACTGTGCACGCCAAATCGCCGTTGTTGCGCCCGTTGTAATGCCGGCCGAGCTTGATGAGCACGGTCACTGCCTTGGGGCTGAGGTTGTCGAATGCTGGATGCATGAGCAGTCGATGGGGGAGAGCGAACACCCTCCCGCCGAAGTCGACCTTGTACTGCTTCTTTCTTGCCATTCGGCGACTCACACAATGGCGCCGGCGAGCGAGTTAGACTCACGCCCGCCGGCCGGTGCCTTAGTCGATATCTGCGTCCAGGACGTACAGTCCCACCCGGTGCGGCGGACGACCAGGCGCTGCAGCCTGGTAGCACCACCTGGTCAAGATGCCCCAGCCCTGCCGCCGCAAATGGCGGATCGTGGACGGTGGGTGGACGATATCCAGCTCCTGCGCAGCCTCGATGGACGACACAGGCCCCTTGCGCAGTGCGGCGATCATTCGCAAGGCTTGGGCGTTGGTGGAGTGGTTGTCAGGCAGATCTTCATCTGCGATAGTTTCAGCCGTCATAGTGGCTCCTTTCTGTAGGGGTCAGGCCCAGGTGGTGGTGGTGCACTGCCTGGGCAATTTCTCTCTCCTCGTATCCATCCTTTCGCTATGCCCCGCGGCCATCAGTCGCTGCAAGCCCCTCAAGCACACGCCCGAGATAGTGCTGACTAGTAGCGGCAGCCCTTGCCGTTGAGCTGGCCAACTTTCGGACTTCCTGCGCACTGCCATAGCCGCCGGCGATCATTCGCATACCCGAGGCCAAGAGGCTCAGCATTGCGTGGGCTTCGTCTACGGCTTCTCGTAGGTCTTCATAGGTAGGTCGGTAAGGGGTGGCGCCAGATGCGGGCGGATGGGTAGAATCGAGTCGCTGCGAGTCGTCTCCAGATTGATTTGCGGCACGCTGGGCCAGTGCCTCTAACACTGGCTCGGCACCACCCTTCACAAGCGCCAGTTTTGGCGTTTGCTTGTCTTCCTTGCTGCTCATCCTTAACCCTCCGTTTTGAAGAACTCGAGCACCTGCTCGGCGCTCATGTCGAAGCGCTCACCGGCCTCCACGCGATTGGTCGTAGCCTCCACCAACATGAAACCGCCACCGTTGTCGACCGAGAGGGTTCGCTTTGTGCTCTTGATGGCCCGATATCCCTCGCGTTCGGCCACCATCCTGACGCGTGCCTCCAGTGCTGCCTGATCCCTATTCATCGGGCATTCTCTTGGGCAGTGCGCTCGATGAACGCCTTCAGCTCCGACATCAGGGCCAGGCGGCGGCGCCCGATCTTGAACGTCTTTATCTCGCCCTTGGCGATGAACTCATAGGTGGCCGACCGGGAAATCCCAAGGATGCGGCCTGCTTCCTCTACGCCCACAGAAAGTGGGGCGGCTTGTATTGCTTGTTCCATGGTGTCTCTCCTTCATCCCGCGGCGCGGGCTCGAGAGGAATGCTAGGCGAGGAGGATCATGCACGTCAACTGATGTGCAGTGCGTAATGTGAATGCATGGACTTCTGTGGACGTGCCGTATACGCTTCTACGCCTCAAATGGAGGAATGTGATGACCAAGAACAAGCCCAACCAAGGTGCGCGCAAAACTGAAGCCTTGACATTGCGCCTGGATCCAAAGGTGCGATTCCTCATCGACTTGCTAGCGAGACAGAAACGACAGTCGATCACTGGCGTAATTGAGTCTGCGATTGAGACTTACGCGACGAATTTCCACATTGAGGCGGATATATGGAGTGAGGAGGATGGAGAAGAAAAAAAACAGACAGTATCAATGTATAGGCTCGCAAAAGAGCTATATTGCACAGATGATTCGTTCCGCTTCATGATGCTCGTGTGGCGTTGCCCGAGGCTTTTAAGTTATGAGGAGCTTAGGCTTAAGGAAACTATATACGGCTCAGAGTTTTTCTGGGATCAATATCCAGGTAGTACAAATCCTGTCGACGATATAGATACTACTCTTCTTCGAGAGCATTGGGCCGCCCTGCTCAAGCACGTAGATGAACATAAAAACTCGCCGACTGTAGTTCCTTACGAACCTAAATGAGTTCGACTGCAGCCGCCTTACTGTCTGGCGCCAGGTGAGCGTAGCGCAGCGTCATCTTGAGGTCGGCGTGCCCCAGCAGATCCCTAATCGTGTTCAGCGGCACACCCTTCATGGCCAACTTCGATGCGAACGTGTGTCGCAAGTCGTGCCAGCGAAACGAAATAATATTTGCCTCTTTCAATACGCGATCCCAAGACTTCTTGACGTTATCCATTACGCCGCCAGTTTGGCTTGGGAAGAGCAGAGGTAGGTCATTCGCCTGGTTTTTCCACTCCTTGATAGTTTGTAGGGCTTCCTTGTTCAACGGGATGTGTCTGGTTTGATCTGACTTTGCCCCTTCGCCCACAACTGTTAATATCTTCTGTCCAATATCAATATCAGACCAAGTTAAGTTGAAGAGCTCGCCGCGGCGCAGCCCAGTATTGAGGCTGATAATCGCCATCGGCTTTAAGTGGTCGGTAAAAGACCTGGCTCTCAAGTCTGGTAGCTCTTCCTTCTTCCGCTCTCGCCGCCACTGGTTTGCGCTGTCACGTTCAGCCCTGATCCGTTCCTCTCGATCGTCCAGAGCTTGGCGCAGTCGCTGTTCCTCTTCCGAGGATAGGAATCGAACCCGAGCGCGAGTGTCGAGCCGCATCGGCTTGAGCTTGGTCATCGGGTGCTGATCGAGGGCTCCCCACTCGACGGCCTTGGAAAGCGCTCCACGTAGGGCTGCAAGTTTTCTGTTTGCCGTGGCGTCCTTCAGGCCGGCAGCAAGCCACTTAACTCGCATAGCCTCCAGATCGCGCTGATTGATATCAGTGAGTGGTTTCCGCATCAGCGCACCGAAGCTGTACTCTATGGCGTGCCGCGTCTTCTGGTGAGCCTTGTGGTGTGTTTCCAGCCACGGGTAATAGCTTTCCTCCAGGTAGCTCTGAAGGGTGTGCGCAACTCGACGCTTGCTCTTGGTAGCCACTAGCGGGGCGCCGTGGGCGTGAGCCTCAGCAAGCCAGCGAGCGGCCTCTCTTCTCGCCTGGTCCAAGGTCATCATGCCCACTCGGCCCAAGGTGGCGGCCTGGTTCCGCCCCCAGGTCACCATATAGCTGGCGTGGCCACTGGGCAGAACCCTGATCGACAGGCCGGGTTGGGCTGTGTCGTGGATGCGGTAGGCCTTCTCCTGTGGCTGGATTCCGGAGAGTACCTTTGCGGTGATCTTGGTTTTCATGGTTAGACATCCGTGACAGCAGGGTGACAGCAAAAATGACTATACGGACCTGTCTCGGCGGACTCAACCAGACGGTATACCCCAATGAATGCGGGATTTACCCTGTAATCACAGGGCGCTATAACGCACTCGTAACGCGAAGGTCGCAGGTTCGATTCCTGTCTCCGGCACCAGATATCAAGAAGGCTTGCAGCGATGCAGGCTTTTTTTGTGCCTCGAACAAGGCGATAGGCCCAGGGCAATCGAGTCGCCCGCTGAAACAAATTACCGAGTGCCGATGGTTTGACCTATCCAGGCAAATCTTCGAGAATGAGCACTGAGGACTGCAACCGCGCATGTTTGGGCATGGCTTGCCAGTAATTGGCCCCCCGAATCTGGCAGCAGTGAAGCTGGCACTCACTGACGTAGGGACAGTCGATAGGCCCCACTATATGGCCGTTGATTTGACTGGGTTCTGACCTTAAGGATCGTAGATCCGGAAACTAAAGAATCGCTGCGACTACAGCCTCTTTAACATCCGAAGGCGACCCCGCAAGGGGCGCCTTTTCTTTTGCCCAATCAATCATGATTTCACCGACTTTGGTTCCTCGTGGAGTAGGTTGGGGCGTCCAGGTCACTACCGAGTAGTGGAATCCGAGTACGCGATCTCCTTCCCGCGGCTCTAGCGTCAGCGTCCCGTCTACCGTTCGCAACAGTGTGATGCGCTTTTTAGCCGCTAGAGGATGATTGGCGTCGTGGTAGATCTCGGTGCCCCTTGCCATGAGTGATGCGATAAAAGCCGCCAGCTGGTCCGGGCTTTTGATCCCCCTTTTGCGTAGAAACGCTTTCTTGCCATGCCAGATGTGCAGAAGCCCGTGGCCACTTGCTCTACCGCCCTTGCCCTGGTGATGCTGGCCGACTTTGACGTAAACCCTTCCCTCAGCGAGGTTGAGGCTCATGGCTGAAATCCGAGGGATCACGCCAAAGACGATGCCGCCCGTGGGGTGCTCCACGAGGTCGGCTGGTTTCATCTTGAAAATGGGGGAGGGGTGGTGACCACGGCGGCTCCTTTACTGCCGCTATGGTAAGGAAAAATGGAGGGCGGGCTCCTTGGAGAACATTTGCCGAGTGTTTCCCTGTGGTGCTTCCTCGACCGTGTGCGTCTGAACGACCTGAATGATTCGCTTACCTACTGCGAAGCGAGAAAATAAATCCGTCCCCTTTTTCCAGCGAGGCGACGCAGTATTACTATTTGCTGACTGTACGGCTACTCGCTTGTCGTCTACAAAAAACATGGGTGTTTAACCTCTGAGCGAGTATCTGATTTTGATAAGCACGACTGGCAGCAATCGACCCATTACTGCGCTTTAGGAAGGGCAGCTAACGGCCAAAAGCAGCCGCTCGAAAGGGTCTAGAAAAGCCGGGGCGATTCAACTATCTGCTGATTGTGCGGCTGCTCGCCGCGTTTGCAAAAAGCATGGGCGTTCAATCGCTGAGCGAGGTACTGCTCTTGATAGGCACGACTGGAAGCAATCAACCCATAGCTGCCCTTCGTGGAGGACAGCTAACGACCCACAGCGGTCCCTCACCGAAGACGGTTATCAGACAATAGTGGGCAATGGAATTGAAACTGTATTCAAATAGCGGATACTATGTGAGCACGATCGGCCTTGTATCAATTCCTAGATAGGTCTTTCATTTGGCAAGTCAACCCTAATCCTATGAAAATAATGCATATGGTAATTTGTTAAGACGCATCAATCCTCAAGCTCGATTTCAGTGATATATTAATTTCAGAGAGCTTTATTAGGAGTGTTGTGATATGGGGTCGATTAATATAAATAATTTTCAGTAGTATTACGGTCTTGGTAGCACCATTTTTGGTGCGCGGATGATGATTTATAATTGGATTTTCCAGAAATGGAGTTGCAAATGAGCGCTGAGGATTTCGCACTGAATGATCTCCCTGTTTCGAAAACTCTTATTGCGTTTGCCACACGATGGGGGACGCAGTTCGGAGGGGTCAATAGCTTTAATCAGGATTTGATCAGTGCTATTGCCGCTGTTGGCTTCGATAATGTAAAAACCATATGCGTAGTTTTAAATGCGAGCATTGAAGATCAGCAAAGTGCTCTCAACGATCAAGTGCACTTGGTTTCCCTTGATCTTCCCAATGAATCAGTATTTAAATCAGAGTTGGAGAGTTTGGTCTGGGGCAAGCTACAATCGAGCGCGATTAAATTTGACTGCAACCATACTGTATGGTTAGGCCATGATAGAATTACTGGTGCGATAGCGATTGCCGCCAGTAATCAGCGCGGTGGAAGATCAGCCCTTATTCATCATATGAGTTACAGTCGATACGAATCCTTCGCTGAAAAGAGTAGCACCGCGAAAGGCAAAGAAAACGAGCAGGCTAGGTTATTTGAAAATGCAGATATCGCAATGGCAGTTGGCCCGTTGCTGAGCGATGCGTTGTCAGACATTCGGAATGGTCAGGATGTTTTACAATTGGTTCCCGGTCTGCCTGACATAGTTGTTAAGGATACGCCAAAAATATTTAAAGGGTTTCTAAGTGGTCGGCTAAGTGACGATGCCTTGCGAATAAAACAAGCTCATCTCGGTGTTGCAGCTTTTGCCGACTCTATTCGACAGGCAGATGAAAACTCGGGCCTGCCGAACACCTTGCGCGGAGAGAATGAGCCTATGTTGACTCTCCGCGGAGTCGACTTTGAGAATCCCCATATTGAGCATCACCCAAGCGCAGAGCAGGAACTAAAGCTTTTTGCTGAAAAATATGCTGGTCGCGCTTTCAATTTAGTGGCTTTACCCTTCACAACTGATCGTAAAGAGCTATTTGATGACCTCAGAAGCTCTAGTGTAGCCATGATGCCATCGTGGCATGAAGGCTTTGGACTTGTCGCATGGGAAGCGATTGCGGCCGGAGTACCACTTATCGTCAGTAAAAAAAGTGGAGTTTATCGATTGCTCAGGGAGCTAAATGATGGAGCTTATCTATCTTGGCTATTCCCGATTGACGTAGCAGGCAGTAGTAACGAACCATACTTTCTAGATAAGGATATAACAGGTTTATCTAGAGAGCTAATAAGTATTGCGAAGGATCCTCAACTTGCACGTCAAAAAGCTGCACGACTGAGAGAAGCTTTAATTGGTGAGTTTACGTGGGCGAATTGCGCAAGAAGCATTGTTGGGGTGCTAGGTTGGCAGGCAATTGAAAGTGAACCTAGAATTGAGCTAATAGATCATAGGTTTGAAACGCTTTCATCAAGTAAAAGCGTAGATTTCATTAATCTTCCTAATCCGCGCTGGAGCGCGAATGCTGGTTTGAGTGACAGTCAGTTGCTGAGAGCAGAGGAGGCCATAATTCCCTTTGATCCCAAACGTGAGCCATTCCTGAACTCTCAGTTGAATTGGGCAACCTCACAGTTCCCAATCGCTGTTCGCTTACTGATAGGTGCAGGTGGTGTTGGGAAAACTAGGTTGGCGTTGGAGTTGTGCCTGCGCCTAAAAGTACAGGGGTGGGATGCAGGCTTCCTGTCCAGTGAGTGCGAAGTTAACAATTGTGAAAAGCTGATTAGCCAGATAAACGATTCTGGGAGGCCGTGTTGCGTTGTAATCGACTACGCTGAGACTCGCCAAGTTGTTTTGCTTGCAATCTTAAGATCCTTGCTTAAGGCCAAAACTTCAAGTGCTGTTCGTATTCTTCTATTGGCTCGTGATGGCGGTGAATGGTGGGCCGGCTTATCTGCAAAGGATGCGAGTTGTGAGGCCCTATTGGAAGGAGATGCCAGTAGTGGACCTTTTCTACTACCGCGCTTGCACAATAGTGAGTCTGAACGTCAAGAAGCATATTCGATAGCATTAAATACATTTGCAGATCTGTTGGGACTTACCCCGGGGCAACATATTCCCAAGCTTGTTGACCCGCACTTTGCTCATCCCCTATACATACAAATGGCGGCCTTGATGGCGCTTCGTGGTGAGCGACCGCGCTCAGCAGAGGCTCTTCAGCGAGCAGTTGTTAACCATGAGAAACGCTACTGGGGGAGGATCTTGTCTATTGTTCCAGGTGATAATAGTGCATATGAAAGACAGGCTGCACTTTTAATGACTCTTGCCACGCTTGCAAATGGTATCGCTACCGAACGAAGTATTGAAAAAGCGTGGGTGGCGGCTGGAGAAAAAAAATCAGACCTGCGCAGAGTTTTTACTTCTTTATCATCACTTTATCCTGACAGGCAGGGGCTTCAGGGTCTACGTCCGGACTTGATCGGAGAGGCACTAGTAGCACAAAGCCTGCTCGCCCGTAACGGCTCGATACTATTGGATGTTGTCATTGGTGGAGAAAAGAAGATACGACAATCAAGTTTGACTGTCCTTGCACGGCTGCTGCGTCACAGGACAGAATTAGCTTCACTTACTGAAGAAGTCCTGACAAAAAAATTTATACTTTGCATCGACGAAGTTATATCCGTCTGCATTGAAACCCCTAGCTCCCTACCTGAAATTGTACAGCGTGCCTACGAGAAATTGTCAAGGCCTCAAAAGCTGCAGGCAGCAGGCGTTCTCGAAGATAGATTGCATCATGAGGTATTACAACTTACGGCCTTGGATGTGGCGGTATCTAAAACTATTGCCGAAAGAAGGGCTGGGCAAGTCAAAAATAACAAGGAAGAAGATGTCGCGCAGTACGCGTCCGCAGTGAAAAATTTATCCATAGCTTATTATCGTGACGGGAAAGGTGATGAGGCGCTGTCTTTTGCGCGGGATTCTGTAAAGATTTACAGAGAGATCGCTCAACCGAAAACGATCAAGTTTAAATCTGGCTTTGCGGAATCGTTAATTAACTACTCGAACCGACTATGTGAACAAGGTCAGGCGGAAGAGGCGTTAACAATAGCTTTGCAGGCAGTTGAAATTTATCGCGCAATCAACAAGGTTGAACATGAAGGATATAATCGAGAACTTGCCGTCGCGCTAAATAGTTATGCATGCCGCCTAGATAATTTAGGTAGGGCCGATGAATCCATCGTGATTGCTAAAGAGTGCCTAGATCTTTACCAGAAAATAACCCTCGAGACTTCTGAGGATCTGAGAGGGGAGATCGCATCCGCCTTTAATAACTACGCAAACCGTCTAGTCACTGAAGGGAGGGACGAAGAAGCATCTGCGGCAGCAAAAGAAACCATGAATGCTTTTCAAGAGTTAGCAATTTCTGCACCACATCGCTTTCAGTCACAATTCGCGATGTCGCTTTGCAATTACTCTGGCTACTTATTCTTTCAGGAAAAATTCCCAGAGGCGAGAGACGCAATTGAACAAGCACTTGAAATATACAGACAATTGGTGGGGTTACGCCCTGATCGGTTCATTGGCGATTTGGCAAGCACACTTAGGAACTATGGAGACCACCTAAGCAAGATAGGTGAGTACGAAGATGGCCTTGCAGCGTATGAGGAGTCTTTAAATATTTGCCAAGAGCTAGCAGAGGTAAGATATGCTAGATTTAGTACTGATCTGACTTTTTCTTATTTGGGCTATGCAGATGGGTTGGCAAACACAGGGGATATCGAAGGAGCACTATCTGCAGAGCGTGAGGCTTTAAGCATATTAGATGACTTGGTAAGATCAAATCCAGGCTTCTATATGCCTCATCGAGAACATTGTCGACTGCATCTCAAATTACTGCAATGGCTATTGTCGGGGGAAATAGCTGTTGACGAAGTCCGCTACCAAGCCCCAGTGACTCGAAATGCGAGTATGCAGCGGGGTATCGAGTTTCACAGGCTCTGGCTAGTGGCATGGACCGAGCAAGGCTCCGGGCTTGTTTCAGAAGCACTTGGTTTTTTCTCCTTGTTGAATAGCACTCAACAAAGAGGGGCTGAAGCCCATATGTTTTTGCTAGTTAATTTGGCCGAGCATTTGTTTGGGAGTGGATTTATCGCAGATAGCTGGCGAGAAATGTCTGATCGCTACCGCATGAGAGTAGGTAATAAATATTCGCACTGGATGATCAAGGCAGCCGAAGCTAGAGGTCTAACTCTTTTATAGGCTGCGAATTATGAGATCTGGGAGTTATTAAATACCCAGAATTACAATAGTGGCCATTTATTGAGTTGCGCCTTGCTTGTCACATGCCTTGATTTTTTTTGGCACAAGTTGGGCGTTGGTGAATGGCCGCTATTGGCGTGAGCGGATTTCCACGAAGAACCTACATTATGTCGGTTTCTGCCGTTCCTTACGTATCATTTAAAGTAGGTGGGAGGAACCTCCGTAATTCCCAAATCGATTCCACTGAAAGCCACCGCTATCTGATTTTTTATAGATACCCTATGCGGTATGCAAAAAAATCCACCAAATTCCAGTCCCGCGAAAATGGGGCCATCACGGCCAACAATCGTCTGTTTGTCTCCGCACCTATCACCGCAGTCCTTGCAGTGCGGGCGTTTTGTTTCTAGCTATCTCAGCAAGCCTCATCAATGACCAGATGCAGCTAACCTGCACACGTCTGCTGTGACATGGCTACTGTACGCAGGAGACCACCAGGTCTGCCGAGTTATCTTTTCCTCGGTTCGCCAATCTGCGTACAGTTGCCACCCTTTCCACACGTAGGGCTGTCCATATCGGGCACGTTTTCAACATGGCAGCAGCACGTGGGACACCTCCGGTGTGCCGGTTCCTTTCGTTCCGTTCGGCCAACCCACGTACTGTTGCCACCCAGCCTCTTCGCGCAAGCCACTTCCTACGCTTCCTATCGCCAATTCCCATCCCCAAAACCTTGCACTAGAAGCCCCCAAGGAATAAATTCCCTACCAGTCGCGGCAAACTCCGCGACCGGGTTTGGCGACCCGGATAAACTTGGCGCAGCAGCGCCCCACACGATTGCAGGCGCTTTTTTTGTGCCCGCAGCCTCGTGCCATGGCGGCTGTGCGCGGGAGACCTTCGGGTCTGCCGGGTTCCAAGTTCCCGGTTCGCCAACCTGCGTACAGCTGCCACCCATTGTTTGGCGACAGTGCGTGGTGGTTCCAACCTAACTTGGAGTCTCATGCATGACCATCACACGTCTGTACAGGATCCTCGCATCCGCTCTCCGCCGCCCAACCCGTGCGGCCACCCCATCCCCAACCTTCTACCCGATCGACAGCCAGTCCCTTGCCGAGCGCGCCAATCGCGAGGTGCCCCATGACTGACCGTGACCGCATGTCTACCCTGCAAAGCTACGTCTGGACCCTCGAACTGCTAGGCGAGGCCCTGGTCCAGCATGACGAGGTGCTTGAGTGCGAGCACAACCCGCAACTGAGCTTCCGCAACACGGCGGGCATTCACCAGGCGATCCGGATCATCAGCCGCTTGGCCAGCGAGCAGTTCGGCAAGCTGGAGGTGATGAAAGAAGAGGGTGTTTCTACAGGCTGATGCTGCGCATCATCGGGGCCGCTTTGCGGCCCTATTGCGGGGTGTGTCCTGGGCGGACTCCACTTGAACCATCGCGTCTTGCAAGAGAGTGCCCTGTCAGCAACGCATCGTTCGCCCGGTGCTTCATCATCCCCGAATCAGCGAACTACCAGAACCACCCACCCCGAGCCAGTTCCTGCTCACAACTCCGATACTGCGCCCCAAACACCGACGCCCGCGCCTGCACCTTCTGCGACACGTTCTTCAGCCACGGCTTGGCGTCGTAGCTGCGGTTGCGGTAGCCGCCCCAGCCTTCGTGGTAATTCAGGTACTGGCCATAGGCGTCCCACTTGGACGTGCCATTCACCCGTTGGCTCTTCTGCATGTACCAGCCCATGAAGTCGAGGGCGTCGGCGAAGTCGTCGCGGGCGGCGCCCCAGCCGCCGGCTTCGCGCTTGTAGTCGGCCCAGGTCTCGTCCTTGGCCTGGGCATAGCCGTAGGCGGTGCTGACCCGGCCCCAGGGGATGAAGCCGAGGAAGTAATAGCGCGGCGGCAGGGCATCGTGCTTGAACGACGACTCCTGGTACATCATCGCCATCGGCACCTGCACCGGGGCGCCCCAGCGCGCCTGCATCTTCAACGCCGCCTCGTGCCACTTCGGCTTCTCGCGGAAGATCTCGCAGAGGTTCTCGGGGTTGGCGGGGGGCTTGGTGGCACAGCCGGCTACAGCCAGGAGCAGGGCCGGCAGGGTGAGCCGAAGCATGGAGGGGGGTTCCTTGTACGGACGTCGGGGTCGCAGGGCGCTGACGCTTTATACATTCTTTTGAGACGCAGATGAATCAGCGGGCGATCACTCGATGTCTGGAACATGGCTGGCATCAACCGTTAAACCCAGACGTCTACCCAATTTACGTCATCATCCATTTCAACAGTTTCTAAAGCCGCTGAATTGAGTGCCGAGCCTTGCCGCTCTACCTCAAGATCCGCCCAGAACCCATCAGTCGCGAAGACCAATCGTTTCCCCGCTTCGACCTTGAGAGAAACAAAGTCTGGGCGTGGAGCTTCGGCGCGGCCAAGTTACAGAAGATTGTCTTACTGTTGGGATGCGGGATGTATCTCGCGCCCTCATAGCACCCTCATCGTGCCCTTGAGAGCGCCAGGGCTTTCGCCTTTGAAAGGCTTGATTTACTCGGTCAATCGTTCGGCCGCTTTGCGGTAAACCTGATCTCGCTCACGTTTATCCACGGCGACCACAAACACCACGATTTGATGATCGATGACCTGATAGACCAATCGATATCCGCTGCTGCGCAGCTTGATCTTGTAGCAGTCCGGGAAACCGTGCAGACGGTTCGCTTCGATCCTCGGGTTGAGCAATACGGTTGCCAGCTTCTTCTTGAGCTGTTGGCGAATGGTATCGCCGAGCTTCTGCCATTCCTTGAGTGCGCGCGCATCGAAATCGAGGTTATAGGTCATCCAGCGTTACCCTCACCCTTTGCGGGGCGGCCAGACGCTCGCGTACCGTGGCGAGCAGTGCTTCGTCCTCTTCGGTCAGTAACACGGGTTTAAAAGGCAGTTGCCCTCGCTCAGCAACATATTGCAGCGCTTGGCGCATCAGCTCGGAGGGGGTTACACCCAGCTTTTCCAGCTCACGGTAGGCGCGCACCTTGAGGTCGTCGTCGATACGTACATTGATGGACGCCATGTTTGCAGTCTCTTTGTAATGACATTGGTCTGTACAATGAGGCAAAGCAGTTTGTTGGGCAAGGGTAGTAACGAGATTACCGACAAGCGTATTACTCGTTGAACTCCGCAGCGACGTCAGGCTGCCGGGAGGGCGATCTCGAGGTGGCCGCTTCGAACCACACCGGCCATGAACTGCGCTGCCGGTTCTCCACCTGCACACAGGGGATCAGCCGCTCACGCAACACCTCGGTCCTGCCCACGCTCACCGCCAGCCGATACTTGGCGCTGTGCACGCATTCCCGATCGCCAAACTCGCAACGGTCCAGGCGGGTGCCGCCGCACGGCCCGTTGGCCAGCCCCTTGGGGCAGGTCTCGGGGCAGATATACAGCGTGTCCTCCAGCCGGCAACTGCCACAGGTATCGCAGCCCACCATCGGCCGTTTGATACGCCGCTCCAGCTGATGCAGCCACTGCGCCGCCGTGGGGTTGGCCCACAGTGGCCGGGTCACGGCCCAGCCGAAGGCCTTGCTCAAGGCGGTGGTGCGGCTGAACAGCTGGTGGTGCATTGCCGACAGCAGGTGATAGCGAACCTTTTCCTTGTTGGAGGCGGTGATCTGCCGTTGCCCGAGGCGCCAGGCGTGCCCGGGTGGATGGAAGGTGACCGGCTCAAGGTCCGCTTCCTGCCAGGCCGCTTCCCAGGCCGGGGTCCAGTCTTCCAGTGAGGTGAACTGCGGTTGCAGTGCGCTGATGGCCTGCTCCAGCGCCTCGAACTGCGCCACCTCGTGGATACCGGACAAGTGCACCCCGGCATAACCCATCAACTTCAGGCCGATCACCTGCAAGGCCAGGCGCTGGTTGGCGCGCTCCTTGGCGTAGGTCTTGGAAACCGCTGCCTCGGCGGCCAGCAGTGCGCGCATCGATGGCGTGACGGTCACCCCGGCAACGTGATCGAGCATCCCGGCACGGCCCTCGGTGAGCGCCATGATGCAGGCCATCAACGGCTTGGGGCGGGGCTGGCGCTGCATCCAGTCGAAGGCTTCCTGATACTTATCGATATCGAAACCGAGCTGCAGGATGAACAGGTCGGCTCCGGCGGCGAGTTTCTTTTCGGCCTTGCTGTACTGCGCGCCGCCTTCGGCCTCCTGATACTTGAACGGATTCAGTGCGGCGGCCAGCAGCCAGTGCGGGCGGGCCTGGCGAACGATCTGCAGGGCGGCGACGGATTCCAGGTAGCGCACCGGGCGCTGGCCCGGGATGTGGCCGGGCAGGCGGTCGCCGGTGAGCAGCAGGAGCTGGTCGAGGCCGGCGGCGTCCATGCGTTGCAATTGCGCCAGCAGTTCGCGGCGCTCGCGGTCCTTGCCTGAGAAGTGCAGCAGGGCAGGGACGGGCTCGGCCAGGCTGTTGAAGGCGTCCAGCGGCGACATGTCCAGGGCGCTGCCGACGCGGTCGCCGATGGCCACGGTCAGCGGCCAGCCGCACAGCTGGGTGCGGGCCATGAGGGTGTCGAGG
Source organism: Pseudomonas sp. B21-023 (assembly GCF_024749165.1). NCBI lineage: Bacteria > Pseudomonadati > Pseudomonadota > Gammaproteobacteria > Pseudomonadales > Pseudomonadaceae > Pseudomonas > Pseudomonas sp. B21-023. The sequence goes on from NZ_CP087190.1 coordinate 948,708, forward strand.
GTGGCAAAACGCTCGGCGCTGGGCTTGGGCACGAACTCCAGGATGCAGGCGAAGGCGTTGGCGTCCAGGGTTGTTTTCAGCAGGCTCATGGGGTGTGGGCTACCGGGTTGGGGCAGGGTGGCAGTGTGCGACAGGTGGGCGGCGTTGGCATGTCTGATTGCGCGGGTGAGTGTGTTGATTGAGACATTTGGGTCACCTGGGGCGACGTCATCGCGGGGCAAGCCCGCTCCCACGAAGCCTGCAACAACTTCGATGGCTGTAATGGCTCATCACAGGAATTTGCACTATGAACAAATCTTGAGTTCATCTCAAATTTAATGAGTTTGTCTCACATTAAACCGCAGCCCAGAATATCCCTCATTCATTTTAAAAAGATCGAGGGACCACGACATGGCACTGGCACACAACCTGGGTTTCCCACGTATCGGCCGCGACCGTGAGTTGAAGAAAGCCCAGGAAGCGTTCTGGAAGGGCGAGCTGAACGAAGCCGGCTTGCGCGCCGTGGGCCGTGAGCTGCGTGCCGCCCACTGGCAGGTGCAGAAGGATGCCGGCATCGACCTGCTGCCGGTCGGCGACTTCGCCTGGTACGACCAGGTGCTGACCCACTCGCTGACCTTTGGCGTGATCCCCGAACGCTTCCGTGCCAAGGACGCTGCCAAGCCGACCCTGCAGACCCTGTTCGCCATGGCCCGAGGCGCCGTGGCGCCGGACCGAAGCGATAGCTGCTGCGGTGGTGCCCACGCCCAGGAGATGACCAAGTGGTTCGACACCAACTACCACTACCTGGTCCCCGAGTTCAGCGCCGACCAGCAATTCGCCCTGAGCTGGGAGCAGCTGTTCGAGGAGGTCGAGGAGGCCAGGGCCTTGGGCCATGCGGTCAAGCCGGTGGTGATCGGCCCGCTGACCTACCTGTGGCTGGGCAAGGCCAAGGGCGCCGACTTCGACAAGCTCGACCTGCTCGACCGCCTGCTGCCGCTGTATGACCAGATCTTCAACCGCCTGGCGGTGCAGGGCGTGGAGTGGGTGCAGATCGACGAGCCGATCCTCGCCCTCGACCTGCCGCAGGACTGGAAGAACGCCTACGAGCGGGTCTACAACATCCTCCAGCGCGCCCCGCTGAAAAAACTGATCGCCACCTACTTCGGCGGCCTCGAAGACAACCTCGGCCTGGCCGCCAACCTGCCGGTCGATGGCCTGCACATCGACCTGGTGCGTGCCCCGGACCAGTACCCGACCATCCTCGACCGCCTGCCGGCCTACAAAGTTTTGTCGCTGGGTGTGGTCAACGGCCGCAACGTTTGGCGCTGCGACCTGGACAAGGCGCTGGAGGTGTTGCGCCATGCCCATGAGCGCTTGGGCGACCGCCTGTGGGTGGCGCCGTCGTGCTCGCTGCTGCACAGCCCGGTGGACCTGGACCGTGAAGACCAGCTCGATGACGAACTGAAAAGCTGGCTGGCCTTCGCCGTGCAGAAGTGCCGCGAAGTGACGTTGCTGGCCAAGGCACTGAACCAGCCCGAAGCCGACGAGGTACTGGCGGCGCTGGCGCAGAGCCGCGCCGTGCAGCGCAGCCGCGCCACCTCGCCACGGATTCACAAGCCGGCGGTGCAGGCCCGTGTCGCCGCGATCAAGCCAACCGACAGCCAGCGCGCCAGCGCTTTCGAGCAGCGCATCGCCAAGCAGCGCGCCGGGCTCAACCTGCCGGCGTTTCCGACCACCACCATCGGGTCGTTCCCGCAGACCGCGGCCATCCGCCTGGCGCGCCAGGCGTTCAAGCAGGGCACGCTGACCGAGGCCGACTACATCGAGGCCATGCACAGCGAGATCCGTCATGCGGTGCAGATCCAGGAGAACCTCGGCCTGGACGTGCTGGTGCACGGCGAGGCCGAGCGCAACGACATGGTCGAGTACTTCGCCGAACAGCTGGACGGCTACGCGTTCACCCGTTTCGGCTGGGTGCAGAGCTACGGTTCGCGCTGCGTGAAGCCAGCGGTTATCTTCGGTGACCTGAGCCGCCCGAAGGCGATGACCGTGGACTGGATCACGTACGCCCAGGGCCTGACCCGCAAGGTGATGAAGGGCATGCTGACGGGCCCGGTGACCATGCTGATGTGGTCGTTCCCACGCGAGGACGTGAGCCGCGAGGTGCAGGCACAGCAGCTGGCGCTGGCGCTGCGTGACGAGGTGTTGGACCTGGAGGCCGCCGGCATCAAGATCGTGCAGATCGACGAAGCCGCTTTCCGTGAGGGCCTGCCGCTGCGCCGCAGTGCCTGGCCGCGCTACCTGGAGTGGGCCACCGAGGCGTTCCGCCTGTGTGCCTCGGGTGTGCGGGACGAGACGCAGATCCACACCCACATGTGCTACAGCGAGTTCAACGATGTGATCGAGTCGATCGCGGCAATGGACGCGGATGTGATCACCATCGAGACCTCGCGCTCGGACATGGAGTTGCTGGAGGCGTTCGAGCGTTTCGCCTACCCGAACGAGATCGGACCGGGCGTGTACGACATCCACTCGCCGCGAGTGCCGAGCAAGGAGGAGATGGTCAAGCTGCTGCGCAAGGCCGCCCAGCGGATTCCGGCCGGGCGGCTGTGGGTGAACCCTGATTGCGGCTTGAAGACCCGTGGTTGGCCGGAAACCGAGGCGGCGTTGGTGAACATGGTCGCCGCTGCCCGCGAGTTGCGCGCTTCGGCCTGATCCCATCGCGGGGCATGTTCCCCGGACTTCGGCTAGAGTGCCCGGACATCCCTGCCGAAGCCCTGCCATGAAGCCCATCCACCTCACCCTGATCTGCCACGCCCGCACCGCGGCGCAAAGGGTGGGGCGCTTCGCCCTGGATGGCGAGTCATTACTGGATATGCCCTCGCTTGTGCCTGAACCGGCGGTGCGCTACCTCAGCGCACCGGAGCTGCGCGCCCGGCAGACGGCCGAGGGCCTGAGGGCGACGGTTGATGAGGGGCTGCGCGACTGCGACCTGGGCACCTGGAAAGGTCAGCCGCTCAAGCAACTGGATGAGGCCGCGTTGCAGGCGTGGCTGAGCGACCCCCATGCCACGCCTCACGGCGGCGAATCGCTGGCCGCCCTGTGCGAGCGTGTTGCCCGTTGGATGGACAGCGCCCTGGGCGAGGGTGAATGGATCGCCGTGACCCACCCCTTCGTCATCCGCGCCGCAATGCTGCATGCGCTGGGCGCGCCTGTGCAATCCTTCCACCGCATAGATGTGCAGCCCCTGGCCAATGTGCGTTTCAGCCATTACGGTCAGTGGCGGGTGCGACTGGGCTGAGCATTGTGGGGCCGCTCCGCGCCCCATTCGCCGGCAAGCCGGCTCCCACAGGGATGGCACTTGGCTTGAGAGCAGAGCGGTCGGGGTGGGAGCCGGCTTGCCGGCGAAAGGGGCGCGAAGCGGCCCCGACGACATCAGCTTGAATGATCGGCTCGTACCAAACTCGGCACAACACGAACGTAGACCAGTTCGCTGACCAGCTCCACCAGCGTCTGGGTAATCACCGCCGCTGCCGCCAACGCCCGGATCGACTCAGGCAGCGCCAACGCCAACGGCAGCACCACCAACGAATTACGCGTGGCGGCGCTGAAGGTCACCGCCCGGGCCTCGCCTGTGGACAACTTGAACAGCCGCGCCGCAAACCATCCGAGCAGCGGCGCCAGCAAAGCGAAGCCGACATACACCGGCACTACCGGCAGCAGGTCGTCCAGCCGGCTGGCGACCACGCCGATCTGCGAGCCGATCACCGCGATCAGCACCAGGGCCATGGCCGGCACCGGCAGCCAGGTCCAGGCATCGTTCCACTTCGAAACCAGCGCAGAGCGCCGGGCCCCGGCGCTGGTGGCGACGGCCAGCAGCAGGGGCAGCGCGATCAGCAGCACGAAGGCTTCGACGAATGGCGCCACGGAAATCTCCACATGGCCGGCGCCACCCAGCATCAACGCCAGGTACAGCGGCAGCAGCGCCAGTTGCACCAGCAACAGCACCGGCGTGGCGGCCAGGGTCAGGCGCGCGTCGCCCTTGCCGAGGTGGGTGAACACCACCACATAGTCGATGCACGGCGTCAGCAGCACCAGCAGGGCGCCGACCAGCACGGCGGGGTGTTCGACCAGCCCGCGGGTTCCAGCCCAGACCAGCAGCGGCACCAGCACGAAGTTGGCCAGCAGCAGCGCGCCCATGAAGCGCCGATTGCCAAGCCCCGCGCGCAGGTCGAGGAACGGGATCTGCAGGAACATCGCGTACATCAGCACGGCAATGGCCGGGGTCACCAGCGCTTCGAGCGCGCCGGCGGCGCCGGGTGCGAGCAGGCCGAGCACGGCGGCCAGCGCTACGGCGATGAAGTACAGGGGGATCTGGTTTTGCTCGAGTTGCGCTCTGTCCACGGGCGGCCTGGCATTTCCGACTGGATTACTGGGGCAGGCAGGGTACTATCCGGCGCAGTCCATAGGGAGTGATTCGATGAGAATTCTGGTGGTCGGTGCAAGCAAGGGATTGGGCCAGGCGCTGGTGCAGGGCCTGGGTGGGCATGGCGATACGCTGATCGGTGTGTCGCGCAGCAGGCCGGTGGCGTTGCCGGGCGCGGCGCAGTGGATCGAAGCCGACCTCGGCCAGCCGCGCCAGGCCGCGGCGATCATCCATGAGGCGGTGGCCGACGGTGGGCTGGACGTGCTGGTGTACAACGTCGGCATCTGGGAGGCGCGGGCCTTCGAGGAAGGCTACAGCTTCCTCGATGATGACGAGGCGCAGATCGAGCGCATGGTCGACACCAACATCACCGCGCCATTGCTGCTGATCAAGCGCCTGTTGCCGCTGCTGCTGCAGAGTGCCCGACCACGGATCATCCTCACCGGTTCCACCTCCGGCCTGCCGGGCAGTGGTCGTCCGGAGGTGACCTTTGGTGCCAGCAAGTTCGGCTTGCGCGGCATCGCCGAAAGCCTGCGCGAAGGTTTTCGCGAACAGGGCCTGGGGGTGAGTTGCCTGAACCTGGGCTACCTGAACACCGAGGATGGCCTGGACGTGCCGCTGGCCGAGGCCGAACGGCGGGGCGAGGGCGCGCTGATCCCGCTGCATGATGTGGTGCAGGTGTGCCGGATGATGTTGAATCTGTCCTCGGCCAGCTATGTGCGCGACATCACCTTGCCGGCGCTGCGCGACGAGCGCTTCTGAGCTGCGAGGGCGCGCACTGATGCTGAAAAGGCCCGACAGGAGAACCCGTCGGGCCTGGGCGAAGGTCTCAGCTGACCAGGCAGATCGCCCGCAGTTTTGAGCCTTCGCGCACTTGCGTGGTGGTATCGCCGAGCCATTGCTGGGTATCGGTCTTCTGCTGTTTGGAGAACACGTCTTTGACGTTGTTCCAGCTTTCCACCGACAGCTGGTAGATCGCCTGGGACAAGGTATAAGACGATTGGAAGGTGATGGTGCCCTTGTGACTGGACGCCTTGATGGTGAATTCGCTGGCGTACAGCATGAAGTTCACCGAGCCGCTGTCGCCGGTTTGCAGGATGTTCTGGTTGAAGTTCGACTGGCGCTCGGTCTGCTCGGAATAGGACAGTGCCGCATTCACCAGGCTGCTCAGGGACTGTTTGATCTGCTCGACATCCTGGTTCTTCAGGCCGATGAAGCCTTTGACGAATGAGTCGACCAGCGCGTTGGCGTCATGGCTTTTTTGCTGGATCTGCGTGACTTGCGCTGCCAGCAGGGAAAGGAACGGGATTTCCGCGATCTGCTGGGTGAAGGCGATGAAGTGCTCACGGTCACCGGCGGACTTCGGCTTCTGGTCGGTCGGCTGGTCCAGTGGGTTGTAGCCGGAGCGTCGGCGGGCAATGTCGATGGCCGTCTGCAGGCCTTCGTAGATGCTCACTGGTGCGCTGCCGGGGCTGACGTTGGCGTCCGCATCCTTGGCATAGCTGCCGGTCGCCGTGCCCTTGGCCGGGCTGAAGAAGGGGTTGATGGCATCCGCGCCGCTGCGCATGGATTGGCCAGTCGCCGTGAGCAGTTGGCGGTTGTAATCCTGCGCGAAAATGTTGCCGCGCAGCGCAGTGGATTTTGCATTCGCCTTGGTTTCCGTCAGCCAGGCGTGGGCACTTTCTTTTTCCGATGGAATTGCTCCTGGAGCGTGCATGTCAAATCCCTTTAGCAGATTTATTTATAGGGTCGATTGCGTTTGAACTTAAGCAGTTCAGGGAGTGCCTGTCACAGGTTAGAGGGCGCCTTGAAAGTGTCAAAGAGTTGTTTTGGTGGCAGTCGGAAAGTAGGGGGCGCTGGTGAGAGTATTCGAATTAATGGCGCAGCTGCTTATCGTGAGGGGTTAAGTTGATGAGACGTTAAGTGTTCATTTGAATATGTTTGTTTCTTTCATGAGCTCTTTAAAGCTGCACTATTAATTACAACTAGTGCTTCTGGATGGCGATTGTTCAGGGTGGGCAACAGGTCTTCGGGGCCGCTTCTGCGATCCATCGCCAGCGGGCCGGCTCCCACCGAAACAGCGCATGGCTATCGGGCAGTGCGAAAGGGGTGGGAGTCGGCTTGCCGACGATGGGCTGCAAAGCAGCCCCAAAAGCCGTCAGGTCAGCGCTCGATTGCCAGGGCCACGCCTTGGCCGCCGCCGATGCATAGCGTCGCCAACCCTTTCTTCGCATCGCGCTTGATCATCTCGTGCAGCAGGGTCACCAGCACCCGGCAGCCCGACGCGCCGATCGGGTGGCCCAGGGCAATGGCGCCGCCATTGACGTTGACCTTCGCCGCATCCCATTCCAGCTGCTTGCCCACCGCCAGCGCCTGGGCGGCGAAGGCCTCGTTGGCTTCGATCAGGTCCAGGTCGGCGAGTTGCCAGCCGGCCTTGTCCAGGCAGCGCTGGGTTGCCGACACCGGGCCGATGCCCATGATCGCCGGGTCCACGCCCGCGCTGGCGTAGGCCGCGATCTTCGCCAGCACCGGCAGGCCCAGGGCCTTGGCCTTGGCGGCGCTCATCAGCAGCACGGCGGCGGCGCCGTCGTTGAGGCTGGAGGCGTTGCCGGCGGTGACACTGCCGTCCTTCTTGAACGCGGCGCGCAGTTTGCCCAGGGACTCGGCGGTGGTGCCGGGGCGTGGCTGCTCGTCGGTGTCGAACACCAGCGGCTCGCCTTTTTTCTGCGGGATGTGGATCGGGGTGATCTCGTCCTTGAAGCGGCCGGCCTCGATGGCGGCCACGGCCTTGCGCTGCGACTCGGCGGCGAAGGCGTCCTGCTGCTCGCGGGTCAGGCCGTACTTGTCCACCAGGTTCTCGGCGGTGATGCCCATGTGGTAATCGTTGAAGGCATCCCACAGGCCGTCGCTGATCATGCTGTCGACCAACTGGCCGTGGCCCATGCGCTGGCCAGTGCGTGCCGAGGGCATCACATAGGGCGCCAGGCTCATGCTCTCCTGGCCACCGGCGATCACCACCTCGGTGTCGCCGCAGCGGATGGCCTGGGCGGCCAGGTGCAGGGCCTTGAGGCCCGAGCCGCAGACCTTGTTCAGGGTCAGGGCAGGTACTTCGTAAGGCAGGCCGGCCTTGACGGCGGCCTGGCGGGCGGGGTTCTGCCCGGCGCCGGCGGTGAGCACCTGGCCGAGGATCACTTCGTCGACCTGGGCCGGGTCCAGCTTGGTCTGGGCCAGCAGCTGGCGGATCACCGCGGCGCCCAGTTCCACGGCGGACACGTTGGCCAGGGCCCCCTGGAAGCTGCCGATGGCAGTGCGGGTGGCGGCGACGATGACGACTTCGTTCATTGTTGTTCTCCAGGATACGAGCGTGATCGTCACAGCATCCGCGCCCGGGGCTTATTTGAGAAGTTTGTTTTTCTTTGCCATTGATCCGAAATTCAAATGAATGATCTGGGTCGCGGCATGCCTTCATTCGGTCAGGGCCAGGTTTGGCCGCTCCCGTGAGCCTGGGGCCGCATGGCGGCCCTTTGCCGTTCAGCGCACGGTGCTGGCCTGGATCGCGGTCAAGGCGATGGTGTGCACGATGTCGTCCACCTGCGCCCCGCGCGGCAGGTCGTTGACCGGCTTGCGCAGCCCTTGCAGCATCGGCCCGAGGCTGACGCAGTCGGCGCTGCGCTGCACCGCCTTGTGCGTGGTGTTGCCGGTGTTCAGGTCGGGGAACACGAACACTGTGGCCCGCCCGGCCACCGGGCTGGCGGGCGCCAGCTGTCGGGCGATCTCGGGGTTGGCGGCGGCGTCGTACTGCAACGGGCCGTCGATCAGCAGGTCGTGCTCGGCCTGCTGCGCCAGGCGCGTGGCTTCGCGGACCTTCTCCACCTCCTCGTCGCTGGCCGCCGAGTCGCTGGAGTAGCTGAGCATCGCCACCCGTGGCGCGATGCCAAACGATTCGGCCGACTCTGCGCTCTGCCGGGCGATCTCGGCCAGCTCGGCGGCGCTGGGGTGCGGGTTCATCACGCAGTCGCCATAGACCAGCACCTGGTCGGGGAACAGCATGAAGAACACCGAGGACACCAGGCTGCTGCCCGGCGCGGTCTTGATCAGTTGCAAGGCCGGCCGGATGGTGTTGGCGGTGGAATGCACCAGGCCCGAGACCAGGCCGTCGACTTCACCGAGTGCCAGCATCATGGTGCCGATCACCACCGGGTCTTCCAGCTGCTGCTCGGCCATCGGCGCATTGAGGTTCTTGCTCTTGCGCAGGTTCACCATGGGTTCGACATAGCGGCCACGGATCACCTCGGGGTCGAGCACCTCCAGGTCCGGCGGCAGGCTGATGCCCTGGGCGCGGGCCACGGCCTGCACTTCCTCGGGCTTGGCCAGCAGCACGCAACGGGCGATGCCCCGGGCCTGGCACAAGGCCGCGGCCTGCACCAGCAAGGGCTCGGCGCCCTCGGGCAGGACGATGCGCTTGTTGGCCTGCTGGGCACGCTGGATCAACTGGTAGCGGAACACCGCCGGTGACAGGCGCAGCTCGCGTGGCGTGCCGCAGCGCTGGTGCAGCCAGGCGGCGTCCAGGTGGCTGGCGACGAAGTCGGTGATGAACTCGGCGCGCTCGCGGTCGTCCACCGGGATCTCGCGGTTCAGCGAGTTGAGCTGGTTGGCGGTGTCGTAGGAGCCGCTGCTCACCGACAGGATCGGCAGGCCGGCCTGCAGGGCGCCGCGGCACAACTCGAGGATGCGCGGGTCGGGCTTGCTGTCGCTGGTCAGCAGCAGGCCGGCCAGGGGCACGCCGTTGATCGCCGCCATGCACACGGCGAGGATGATGTCGTCGCGGTCGCCCGGTGTCACCACCAGGGTGCCGGAGGTCAGCAGCGGCACGGTGTTGGCCACGGTGCGCGCGCAGATGATGATCTTGCTCATGCGCCGCTGGTCATAGTCGCCGGGGTTGAGCACCTGGGCGCCGAGCAGCTCGGCCACGTCGCGGGTGCGCGGGGCGTTGAGCTCGGCCTGGTAGGGGATGCAGCCGAGCAGGCGGAAGTCGTTGCCGCGCAGCAGCGGCGAATGCTCGCGCAGGCGCATGGCGAAATCGGCCATGCTTTCGTCGGTGCGCACCTTGTTGAGGATCACCCCCAGCACCTTCGGGTCGCGCGGGCCGCCGAACAGCTGGGCCTGCAGCTCGACGCGGCCGGACAGCTCGCTGAGCACTTCGTTTTCCGGCGCCGACACCAGGATCACCTCGGCGTCCAGGCTCTTGGCCAGGTGCAGGTTGACCCGGGCGGCATAGCTGGCGTGACGGGTTGGCACCATGCCCTCGACCACCACCACGTCCTTGCCGACGCAGGCCTGCTGGTACAGGCGGATGATCTGTTCGAGCAGTTCGTCGAGCTGGCCGTCACCGAGCATGCGTTCGACATGGCCCAGGCTCAGGGGCGTCGGCGGCTTGATGCCATGGGTGCGGGCGACCAGTTCGCTGGAGCGCTCCGGGCCGGTGTCGCCGGGGTGCGGCTGGGCGATCGGCTTGAAGAAGCCGACTTTCAGCCCGGCGCGCTCCAGGGTGCGCACCAGGCCCAGGCTGATGGAGGTCAGGCCGACACCGAAGTCGGTCGGCGCGATGAAAAATGTCTGCATGCGTGCTTCTCGGAATAAGCGGTGCAAGGAGTTCAGCGGCCAAGGGTAGCGCTAACGGCACCTTGAGCGCACCAGCCGCAGGCGAATGCCTGGCCGATGCGCCGGGCGCGTTCGTTGGCATCGAGCACCCAGGGCCGGGCCTGCCACGGCGGCTGGTGGCGCAGATGCTGGGTGTGGCCGCAGGACAGCTCGACCACCCAGTGCCGCTCTTCGTCGAGGTGGAAGCCGGTGATCCGACTGATGGGCTGCTGTTGGTCCGCGCCGGGTTCGCAATCGGCCGATGCGTTGGTTACACTTGTTCGTTCTATATTCTTTTGCAAAAGGTCTTGCCCCATGCTGATCGCCGCCAACAAGGCTGTCTCCATCGACTATACCCTCACCAACGACGCAGGTGAGGTCATCGACAGCTCCGCCGGTGGTGCGCCGCTGGTCTACCTGCACGGTGCCGGCAACATCATCCCGGGCCTGGAAAAAGCCCTGGAAGGCAAGCAGGCTGGTGAGGAACTGACCGTTGCCATCGAACCCGAAGAAGCCTACGGCGAGTACTCCGCCGAGCTGGTCAGCACCCTGAGCAGCAAGATGTTCGAAGGCGTCGACCAACTGGAAGTCGGCATGCAGTTCCACGCCTCGGCGCCGGACGGCCAGATGCAGATCGTCACCATCCGCGACATCGACGGCGACGACGTGACCGTCGACGGCAACCACCCGCTGGCTGGCCAGCGCCTGAACTTCAAGGTCAAGGTTGTCGACGTGCGTGACGCCAGCGAAGAAGAAATCGCTCACCGTCACATCCACGGTGAAGGTGGCCATCACCACTGATTTTCTGCGCTAAGCTCAGAGAGTCGCCAGGCGCTCGGGCAAGCCGGACTTGCCCTCCTCGGGAGGGTGGACGGTTTGGCCGCGCGCCTTTTTCGTGGGCGGGATTCGCCCCTGCGGCAATCGGAACCTGAGAGGGGATTTCATCATGAGTGCATTTCACGACCTGACGTTGAAGGCGCTGAACGGCGAGGACCTGCCCCTTGCACCGTTCAAGGGCCAGGTGGTGCTGGTTGTCAATGTCGCCTCCAAGTGCGGCCTGACGCCGCAATACGCTTCGCTGGAAAAGCTGCACCAGCAGTACAAGGGCCAGGGTTTCAACGTGCTCGGCCTGCCGTGCAACCAGTTCGCGGGCCAGGAGCCTGGCAGCGAGAAGGAAATCCAGGACTTCTGCAGCCTCAACTACGGCGTGAGCTTCCCGCTGGGGGCCAAGCTCGAGGTCAACGGCGCGCAACGTCATTCGCTGTACCGCCTGCTGGCGGGCGAAGGCGCCGAGTTCCCCGGTGACATCACCTGGAACTTCGAGAAGTTCCTGGTCGGCAAGGATGGCCGGGTGCTGGCACGCTTCGCCCCGCGTACCGCGCCAGACGATCCGACCGTGTTGCAGGCGATCGAGAAAGCGCTGGCCTGATCACGGGTTGCCCAGCGCCGGCTCGCCGGCGCTGGGCAACACAGCCCCGGGCAACCTAGAACGCCACGGAAGTCTGCACGTACAGCGTGCGCGGTTCACCCACGTACTTGCCCTTGTTGTTGTCGTCGAACGAACGGGTGTAGTACTCGCGGTTGAACAGGTTCTTCACCCCCACCGCCACCTTCAGGTTCGAAAGCGCAGGGCCGAAGTCATAGCCGGCGCGGGTGCTGACCAGCATGTAGCCGGGGATCCGCCCGGTGCTGCCGTCGGCACTCTCGCTGGCGGTGTTGGCGTTGTCGGCGTACTGGCTGCTCTGGAAGCTGCTGTCCAGGTTCAACTGCCACGGGCCTTCGGTATAGCCGATGCCCAGCGTGCCCTTGTGGCGCGACGAGAACGGCACCTGGTTGCCCTTGTTCGGGCCGTCTTCACGGATGGTGGCGTCGACGAAGGCGTAGCCGGCATGCACATCGAAACCGGCCAGGGCCGGGCTCAGGCCGTCGAGGGCGTAGCGCACGCTGGTCTCGATGCCCTGGTGGCGGGTTTCGCCACGGGCGATCACCGAGTCGTTGGTCTGGTTGCTTTCGTACTGGTTGTCGAAATTGATCAGGAACGCGCCGATCTCTGCCTGCAGGTCGCCATTGTCGTAGCGGGTGCCGACTTCCCAGGTGCGCGCCTTCTCCGGTTTCACCTCGCCACTGCTGACCCGGTTGGGCATCTGGCTGTACTGCACGCTGCCGAACGAACCTTCTGTGTTGGCGTACAGGTTCCAGTCGTCGGTGAGGTGGTACATCACGTTCAGTGCGGGCAAGGCGGTGTTGTAGCTGCCCTGGTACTGCTGGCCGTTGAGCTTGTTGCTCTGCCGCGAGTCGATCATCTCGTAGCGGATGCCCGGGGTGATGGTCCAGCGGCCGATGTCGATGCGGTCGTCCAGGTAGATCGCGTGGGCTTCGGTACTGCCGCGGGTGTCGCGGTCATTGCGGCTGGCCGTGGTCGGCAGGGCGCCGTTGACCGGCTCGCGGTAACGCAGTTCATGGCCGGCTTCGTTGACGTAGCGGTAGCCGACGCCCAGCTCGTGCCAGCTGTCGCCCAGGGCCAGGCCCTGCGAGAAACGCGTTTCGATACCGCGCACCCAGTACTCGCGCGGCGACAGCGAGACGAAGCTGCCCTGGTCCAGGTAGCCGCTGCGCAGGGTCTTGGTGAAGAAGCTGTTGACGCTGAACTGACGGTCGTCCTGCTTGTAGTCGTAACCGAAGTTGAACAGGGTGCGACGGCCCCAGAACTTGTCCTTCAGGCGCGTCGACTGGTACGGATCGGCGTCGAAGTCCGCCGTGCTGAGGCCGCCGGGCATCTCGGCCTCGCCCTCGTAGTACTGGGCCATGGCGTGCAGGCTGTTGGCGTCGTCCAGTTGCAGCTTGCCCTTGAGCATCAGGTCGTCGATCTGCGTGTCACTGTGCTCGCGCCAGTCACTGCCACGGGTGCCGGAGTAGAGCAGGGCGCCGCCCAGGCCGTTGGCGTTGGTGCCGCCGATCAGCAGGTTGGCGCTGTTCTTCAGGCCATCCTGGCTGGACGACGGGCTGAGCTGGTTCTGCATCGCCGCCTTGAAGGTGGCCTCTTCGGGAATGGCGCGGGTGACGAAGTTGACGATGCCGCCGACGTTCTGCGGCCCGTAGCGTACCGCGCCGCCGCCGCGCACCACGTCCACGGCGTCCATGTTGCCCAGGCTGATCGGCGCCAGCGACAGCTGCGGCTGGCCGTAGGGGGCGAAGGGCACCGGGATGCCGTCCATCAGCACGGTGGAGCGCGAGGCCAGGCGCGGATTGAGGCCGCGGATGCCGAAGTTCAGCGCCAGGTCGTGGCTGCCGGTGCCGTTGTTTTCCGGGGCGTTGACGCCGGGGATGCGGTTGAGCACTTCGCGGGCACTGCTGGCGCCGCTGCGTTCGAATTCATCGCGACGCACCACGTCGCGGGCACCAGGGTGCTCGAAGACGTTGTCCTGGCGGGCCTCGGCCAGCCAATCGCCGACCACGGTCGAGGCGCCCAGCTCCACGGCCGCGCTGCCGGTGCTGGCTGGCTGCGGTTGCAGGCTGTAGGCGTTGTCGGTCTCCTGGCGAGCCTGCAGGCCACTGCCACGCAGCAGGGCGTCGAGGCCCTGGCCGACCTCGTACTGGCCATCCAGGCCGGGGCTGTTCAGACCTTGGGTGAGGCCGGGGTTGAACGAGATCAGCGCGCCGCTTTCGCGACCGAACTGGTTCAGGGCCTGTTCCAGTGTGCCGGGCGCGATGTGGTAGTCGCGGGGCTCGCCGGCCAGGGCGAACGGGGCGGCGAGGATCAGGGCGTAGGCGAGGGGACTGAGGCGCAGGGGCATGTGACGGAGGTCCTGTGACAAGGGGTTCTGCCTTCTCTGTCACGCGAGGTTCGGGAAATGGCTCAACGGATATGAAATAAATGTGCGCTGGAGCCGCTCTTCGTGGGAGCGGGCTTGCCCCGCGATGGCCATGTGTTGCCCTCGCTTGCCTCTCAGCCGGTTTTCGCAGCCTCCAGCGACACCCAGTACCGGGTGAACCGCCGCACCTTCACCGGGAGTGTCACCTCCAGCATTTCCAGAATCCGTTCACTGTCGGCCAGTGGATACGACCCGGAAATCCGCAGGTCGGCGACGCTTTCGCTGCAACCCAGCTGGCCGAGCCGATAACGCCCAAGCTCGGCGAGAAAGTCGCCCAGGCGCATCTGCGACACCACCAGCATGCCGTCTACCCAGGCCGCGCGGTTGGGGTCGAGCGGTGCGATCGCCTGCCAGCCGCCCACGGCAAACCGCGCCTGGTGGCCGGCCAGCAACGGTGTGCCGGCTACGCTGGCGCTGCCGCTGAACACCGAGACCAGGCTGAAACCATCGAACTGGCGCACATCGAAGCGCCCGCTTTCCAGACGCAGCTCGCCCTGGGCCGTGGCCAGGCGCAGTGGACGGGGATCGTTTTGCACCTCGAGCAACAACTCGCCCTCCTGCAATCGCACCCGGCGCTGCTGGCCGTCGAAACGCACATCGGCGGCGCTGCGGGTGTTCAGGTGCAACTGGCTGCCGTCGTCGAGGGTCAGGCGGCGGCGCTGGCCGACCGGGCTGCGGTAGTCGGCCATCAGCCCGGGCAGCGGATTGTGCTGCTGCAGGCCCAGCCCGGCGGCACTGGCCACGCCGGCCAGCAGCAAGACCTTGAGGGCGCGGCGCCGGGCGGGTGAGGGTGGTGCCTGCAGGGTGGCGTGGACCACTGGCGCGGTCACGACGCGCAGGCGCTGGTTGACCTGCTGGATATGCGCCCAGGCGCGCTGATGCTCGCTGTCTGCCTGCAGCCAATGCTGCAGGGCCTGGTGCTGGTCGAAATCGGCACTCTGCGACTCGATCAGCCAGTGCACCGCCTGTTCGGCGATCTGCGCCGAGAACGTGCCGTTCACAGGGCGAAGTAGCAGCGCAGGGCTGCCTTGTGCAGGTAGCGCTTGACCGTGGCCAGGGAGATGCCCAGCTCACGGGCGATCTCGCCCTGGCCCAGGCCATCGACCTGGGCCAGCAGGAAGGCGCGCTTGACCAGTGCCGGCAGGCCGTCCAGCAGGCGGTCGAGCTCCAGCAGGGTATCGAAGATAAGGGCTTTGTCTTCCTCGCTCGGTGCCACCTGTTCGGGCACCTGGGCCAGGGCCTCAAGGTAGGCGCGCTCCAGTTCCTGGCGGCGGAAATGGTTGCACAGCACACGCTTGGCCACGGTGGTGAGGAACGCACGAGGCTCGATCAGTTGCGGCGCTTCGCGGGCCTGGAGCAAGCGTACGTAGGTGTCCTGTGCCAGGTCGGCGGCACTCTGCGGGCAGCCCAGGCGCCGTCGCAGCCAACCGGTCAGCCAACTGTGGTGGGCGAGGTAGAGGCCTTCGACGGTGGAAGAGAGGGCGCTGGGCACCGATGCGACTCCGGCGCCGGATAGCGCAACTGGAAGTAAGAATTGTTCGCATTGTATTCATGCCGCTGGTGTTCGGCAATCGCTGCCGACGCAAGGCATGCGACCGCTCGCACCGCCATGTTTTGCTTATGAGAATTGAAATCATTAGTATTGCAGCCCCAATTCCCGGACCCTCGCCATGAAGAGTAAAGCCGCCGGCCTTCCCCTGAGCTACCGCCTGGCCGTGACCTCACGCAGCCTGGCCGCGCTGCTGGGTGGCTACCTGCTGGCGTCGATGGCCAGTGTCTGCATCACCCTGCTTGCGCCGATGACCCAGGCCGACGCGACGATGACCGGGATGATGCTGTCATTCGTCTTCTACCTGATCGCCTTCATCTGGTGCTTCGCCTGCCGCAGCGCCTGGCGCGCCTGGCTGGGCATGCTGCTGCCAAGCCTGGTGCTGGGGCTGATCAACGCACTGGCCTACTGGATGAACCTGCCATGAAAGAAGGCTTCCGCCAGGCCATGGCCTGGCTGCACACCTGGACCGGCCTGATCTTCGGTTGGCTGCTGTTCGCCATCTTCCTCACCGGGACGCTGTCGTACTTCAAGGACGAGATCAGCCACTGGACCCAGCCCGAGGTGCAGAGCCATCCGCTCGACCCGGTAACCAGTCTCGGCCTGGCCCAGCGTTACCTCGAAAGCAATGCCGGCCATGCCAGCACCTGGTTCATCCGTTTGCCCAGCGAGCGCGAGGCGGCGCTGAGCGTCAGCTGGCGCGACCCGAACGGTGGTGGGCGTCGTGGCTTCACCGACAAGGAGCTCGATGCGCGCACCGGCGAGGCGGTCGAGGCCCGCGACAGCCGTGGTGGCGAGTTCTTCTACCGCTTCCACTTCCAACTGCAGATGCCGCACCCCTGGGGGCGCTGGCTGTCGACCTTCTGCGCCTTCATCATGTTGCTGGGGTTGGTCACCGGGATCATCACCCACAAGAAGATCTTCAAGGAGTTCTTCACCTTCCGCCCGGGCAAGGGCCAGCGGTCCTGGCTCGACGGCCACAACGCCATCGGTGTGCTGGTGCTGCCGTTCCACCTGATGATCAGCTACAGCAGCCTGGTGATCTTCATGTACATGGTCATGCCGGCCAGCATCCTGGCCAGCTACGGCGACAGCAGCGGCTACTTCAACGATGTGTTCGGCCGCGACGAGGTGCCCGAGGCGGTTGCCCAGGCCGCGCCGCTGGCGCCGTTGACCGATCTGTATGCCAAGGTCCAGGAACAGGCGCCGGGGGCGCGCATGGGCTACATCCAGGTGCACAACCCCGGTGACCGCAACGCCCGGGTCACCTTTACCCGCGCCTCGGCCGACAGTGTCGCCTACCAGCGCAGCGCCATCTGGACCTTCGATGGCGTCAGTGGCGAGCTGCTGCGCCGCGGCGCGCCGGAAAGCGCGGCGATGACCACCTCGTTCACCTTCGTCGGCCTGCACATGGGCAACTTCGCCGGGCCTTGGCTGCGCTGGCTGTACTTCGCCTTCGGCGTGGCCGGCACCGCGGTGATCGGCACCGGGCTGGTGATGTGGCTGGGCAAGCGCCAGCTCAAGCATGCCAAGAGCGCACGCATGCCCGGCGAGCTGCGCCTGGTCGAAGTGCTGAACATCGCCAGCATGAGCGGCCTGTTGCTGGGCGTGGCGGCGTTCTTCTGGGCCAATCGCCTGCTGCCGGCAACGCTGGAAGGGCGGGCCGACTGGGAAATCAACGGTTTCTTCCTGGCCTGGGGCGCGTCATTGCTCCACGCCATGCTGAGGAGCGGGCGCCGCGCCTGGGGCGAGCAACTGACGCTGGGCGCGCTTGCGTTCGCCTTGCTGCCGTTGCTCAACGCGCTGACCTCCGACAAGGGGCTGGATCACTCCATCGCCGCCGGTGACTGGGCCATGGCCGGTTTCGACCTGACGGCCCTGGCCACCGGCCTGTTCCTGGCCTGGGCCGCCGGCAAGATGCTGCGCGCGCCCAAGCCGGCCGCCAAGCGTGCGCCCCGCGCCGCCAAGACCGTGGAGGCGAGCTGATGCTGGCAGTTGCGCTGATGGGCTTCGCCGGTTTTGCCGGCCTGTGCCTGGCCATGGACAAGCACTTCAACGAGCTGCTCGGGCGCAAGCCCACGGCCAGCCAGCAGCGTGCCATGCGCGTCGGGGGCTGGGCATTGCTGCTGTTGTCGTTGGCCCTCGCCGTGCAACTGCGCGGTTGGGCCTTGGGCCTGGTGGAGTGGATCGCCGTGCTGATGGCCGGCGTGACGCTGTGGGTATTCGGCTTGCCCTACGTGCCGCGCCTGCTGCTCGGCCTGGCCGCCGCCAGCCTGGTGCTCGGGCCACTGCTGGCCGTGCTGGCGGTCTAGGCCCTTGAGCGACTCCGAGGCCGGCGGCGGGCGGGCACGCTTCCTCCAGGTGTTCCTCGCCCAGCGTGCGCGCATGGAGGCGCTGGTCAGCCGCCGCGTCGGCTGCCGCGCCACGGCGTCGGACCTGGTGCAGGACTTGTTCCTGCGCTTCTGGCGGCGCCCCGAGGTGAAGGTCGAGGCGCTCGACACCTACCTGCTGCGCAGCGCCAGCAACCTGGCCATTGACTACCTGCGCAGCGAGGGCAGCCGCGACCGCGCTGCCGAGGGTTTGCACGACCCCGACGAAGCCCACTGCGCCCAGGCGCCCGAGCAGGCCCTGGAGGTCGACCACGACCTGCAACGCATCGAGGCTGCCCTGCGGGCATTGCCCGAACGCACCCGGCAGATCTTCCTGCTCAGCCGCATCCATGGCTGCACCTACGGCGAGATCGCCAAGGCCATGCAACTGTCCCAGAGCGCGGTGGAAAAGCATATGATGCGCGCCCTCGAAGCGTGCAAGGCGAGTGTTGCCGAACCCGCGTCCCCATTGCGCCGGCCAGGGAGCGCCCGTCGATGAGTGTTGAACAGCCGATCACTGCCGCCCAGTCCCAGGCCGCCCTGCGTTGGCTGGGGCGCATCCAGCAGCAGCCGGCGCAGGCCGAGGGCGCGGCGTTCAAGCGCTGGTTGCTGGAGAGCCCCGCCCACCGCCAGGCCTATGCCGAGGCCCAGGCGCTTTGGCGCCTGAGCGGGGCGCCGGCGGCGCGGCTGGCGGCCGAGGAACACCAAGGTCTGCAAGCGTACCTGGAGGCCATGCGCCGGCCCGAGCGCAAGCGACCGTGGCGCGGCCTGGCGGTGGCGGCGAGCCTGGTACTGGCGCTGGGATTCGCGGCAGGCTGGCAGCCACAGTTCTGGCTGCAGGACCTGCGTGCCGACTACACCAGCGGGGCGCAGGTGCGGCAGGTGACCCTGGCCGATCGTTCGCAACTGACCCTGGATGCCGGCACCGCCGTGGCGGTGGACTTCGCCCATGGGCAGCGGCGTGTGCGGTTGCTGCGCGGCGCCGCATTCTTCGAGGTGACCCATACCGGCGAACCGTTCCTGGTGGATGCGCAGGGCGGCGAAGTGCGGGTGCTGGGGACCCAGTTCGAGGTGCGCGGGCAGGGTGACGGCGCGCAGGTCACGGTGCGCAGCGGGCGGGTGGCGGTGACGGCGGCCGAAGGGCAACCGGCCCGCGAACTGACAGCCAACCAGCAGCTGGCCTATGCCGGTGGTGTGGCCGCTGGGGTCGAGGCGGTGGACAGCGACAGCCGCCTGGCTTGGCGCCAGGGTTGGCTGAACTACTACCAGGTGCCGTTGGCGCAGGTGATCGAGGACCTGGGGCGTTACTACCCGGGGCGGATCCTGCTGCTCGACGGTGAGCTGGCGCAGCGCAAGGTCAGTGGCAGTTTCCCGGTGGCGGAACCGCTGGCCGCGCTGGATTCGCTGGGCAAGGTGATGGGGTTCGAGCGGCAGACGCTGCTGGGCCGGTTGACCGTTTTGCGTTGACCTGAGCCGACGTCATCGCGGGGCAAGCCCGCTCCCACGAGTCCGTTCCCATGAGCCATTGCGTGGGAGCGGGCTTGCCCCGCGATAGCGTCGGAACAGCAAAATATTTCCATCAGGTGATGAGGTACCCCACGCCGGCATCCGTGTAGTGAGTGGAAGTGCGATTCATTCGCATACGATCATCCCGCCCACAGGTCCGCGTCCATGAAGTTCACCCCGCGTTGCGTCTCGCTCTGGTTCGGCCTCTGCAGCTTGTCCGCCGTGGCCGTCGCGCCCCCTGCCGTGGCCGCCCAGCAGAGCCAGGTCTATGCCTTCGCCCAGCCCAGCCAGCCGCTGGCCCAGGCACTCAACGCCTTCAGCCGTACCACCGGGCAGAGCGTGGTCTATACCCTGACGCTACCGGACCTGCGGGCCCCGGCGCTGAACGGCACCTTCGACGCCGACCAGGCGCTGCAGCAGTTGCTCGGCAACTCGGGCCTGGCCTGGCGCCGCCTCGACGCCCGCACCCTGACCCTGGAGCCGGTCGACACCTCCGGCGCGCTGAACCTGCAGGCCACCACCATCAACTCGCAACTGGACGACTACAGCTACCAGCCGCCGGCCAGCGCCTCGATCATGCGCGGCCAGGGCGCGACCCTGGATATCCCGCAGGCCGTGAACGTGGTTCCGGCCCAGGTGATCCGCGACCAGGCACCGCGCAACCTGGACGATGCGTTGTACAACGTCAGCGGCATCACCCAGGGCAACAACTTCGGCGGTACCGCCGACACCGTGATGAAGCGTGGCTTCGGCGACAACCGTGACGGCTCGATCATGCGCGACGGCATGCCGATCGTGCAGGGCCGCGCGCTCAATGCCAGTACCGAACGGGTCGAGGTGCTCAAGGGCCCGGCCTCGCTGTTGTACGGCATCCAGGACCCGGGCGGGGTGATCAACGTGGTCAGCAAGCGCCCGCAACTTGCGCAGTACAACACCCTGACCCTGCGCGGCTCGACCTACGGCAGCGGCAAGAACGGCAGCGGCGGCGGCCTGGACAGCACCGGTGCGCTGGGGGAGAGCAACCTGGCCTATCGCCTGATCGTCGATCACGAGGATGAGGACTACTGGCGCAACTTCGGCGTGCACCGCGAATCGCTGGTGGCGCCGTCGCTGGCCTGGTATGGCGAGGACACCCAGGTGGTGCTGGCCTATGAGCACCGCGAGTTTCGCTACCCGTTCGACCGCGGTACCGCCTTCGGCAGCGACGGCCATCCACTGAATATTCCTGCCACCCGCCGCCTGGACGAGCCGTTCAACGATATGGAAGGGCGCTCCGACCTGTACCGCCTGGAGGTCGATCATCAGTTGGACGATGCGTGGAAGCTGCACGTCGGCTACAGCTTCAACCGCGAGACCTACGACGCCAGCCAGGTGCGCGTGACCGGCGTGGATGAAAGCCAGGGCACGTTGTCGCGCAGCATCGACGGCACCCGGGGCGCCCTGAGCCGCGACCAGTTCGCCACCTTCAGCCTCAACGGCAGCGTCGAGCTGGCGGGCATGCGCCACGACCTGGTGGTCGGTGTCGATCACGAGGACCGCAAGGTCTACCGCGCCGACCTGATCCGCCAGAACAGCCGCTCGACCTTCAGCTACCTGAACCCGGTCTATGGCCGCGAAGTGGAAGGCACCAGCGTGCGCGCCAGCGACAGCGACCAGACCGACAAGCTGCGCACCGATTCGCTGTTCCTGCAGGACGCCTGGCACCTGGACGAGCACTGGATCCTGGTGGCCGGCGGGCGTTTCCAGCAGTACGACCAGTACGCCGGCCGTGGCCGGCCGTTCAATGTCAACACCGACACCCGCGACCAGACCTGGGTGCCCCATGCGGGCGTGGTGTACAAGGTCGATGACCAGCTGTCGTTCTATGGCAGCTACAGCGAGTCGTTCAAGCCCAACTCGACCATCGCACCGCTGAGCATCGGCGGTGGCCGCACCCTGACCCTGGACTCTGGGATCGCGCCGGAGAAGGGCAAGTCCTGGGAGCTGGGGGCCAAGCTCGACGTGCCGGGCGCGGTGAGCGGTACCCTGGCGCTGTTCGACATCACCAAGCGCAACGTGCTGGTGGCCGATGGCGACACCCAGCCGGGGACCATTCTCTACAGCAACGCAGGGGAAGTCCGCTCACGGGGTGTCGAGCTGGACCTGACCGGCCAACTCAGCGAGCGCTGGAGCCTGATCGGCGCCTATGCCTTCACCGACGCCGAGGTCACCAAGGACCCACAGCTCAAGGGCAACCGCCTGCAGAACGTCGCGCGTCACAGTGGCTCGCTTTCGGCGGTATACGACTACGGCAGCCTGTTCGGCGGTGATCGCCTGCGCCTGGGGGCAGGTGCGCGCTACGTGGGTGAGCGTGCGGGCAACGCGACAAACGACTTCGACATGCCGGCCTACACCGTGGCCGATGCCTTCGCCAGCTACGAAACCAAGCTGGACGAGCACAAGGTGCGCTTGCAGTTGAACGTGAAGAACCTGTTCGACAAGGTGTACTACAGCTCGGCGGTGAACCGTTACTTCGTCGCCGTGGGGGATGCGCGGCAAGTCAGCCTGTCGAGCACCTTCGAGTTCTGACGCCAACCGATGATGGGCGGCGTGGGAGCGGGCTGGCCCCGCGATAGCGCCCGGCAGTCAGGCGCAGAACGCCGCCCGATACTCCCCCGGCGTCGCTCCCAACGCCTGGCGAAACCGGTTGCTGAAGTGACTGGCACTGGCAAACCCGCACAGCAGCGCCACTTCGCCCAGGGGCAGCGTGCCCATGCGCAGCAGGTGACACGCCTTTTGCAGCCGTCGGGCCAGCAGGTACTGATGCGGCGGCAGACCGAAGCTTGCGCGGAACATCCGCGCGAAGTGGTATTCGGACAGGTTGCAGCGCAGCGCCAGCTCGCCCAGCGTCAGCGCCTGGTCCAGGTGGGCCTCGATAAAGTCCACCAGTTGTCGGCGCTGGTGCGGCGCCAAGCCGCCCTTGAGTTTGAGCCCTTGGCGCAGGCCGGCCTGATTGAGCACGGCGTGGTCGATGATGTCATGGGCCAGGCTGCTGGCCAGCAGGCGCTCGCCGGGTTCGGCCCAGTCCAGGCCGATCAGCTGGCGAAAGCGTGCGGCCTGTTGCGGGTCGTCGAGGAAGGTCGCCTCGTGCAGCTGCATTTCACGCGGCTCGCGGTCCAGCAGGCGGGTGCAGCCAAGGGCGAACTGCTGTTCGCTGATGTACAGGTGGGCCAGGCGGATCGTGCCGTTGACCACCCAGTTGGACTCATGGCCGGCCGGCATGATGCATAGCTTGCCCGGCGCGCCCTTGTCGGCCGGGCGCTGGCGGCGGAAGGTACCGGTGCCGTCGGCGATGTAGCACGACAACGTGTGGTGGCTGGGCGCCTGGTAGTCGCGGGCGTCGTCGCGGTTGCTCCACAACGCCGCCGCCAGCCCGTCGCCCAGGTGCGCGCTCAGCTCCAGCCGGGCGTGGGGCGAGGCATGCATGGCGTTGAAGACTTGCAGGTGGTCGAGTGCGGGCATGGGAGACTCCTCTGAAGGCCATCGTACTGCGGCGCGGGCGGGAAGGCAGCTGGCCGAAGAGGAAAAGCGCAAGTTTATGCAAGCGTGGGAATCAGGGCGCGGTAAACACTCGTAGTCCTGGCGAGGGCTGCGCCCTCGAATCGCTGGCAAGCCAGCTCCCACAAGGTAAAGGCATGTGCTGTTCCTGTGGGAGCTGGCTTGCCAGCGATGGGCCGCGAAGCGGCCCCAAGTCGACTGTCTGGAGGAATGCCCGTGAACCTGTCGCTCTACCTGCTCACCGTCCTGATCTGGGGCACCACCTGGATCGCCCTGAAATTGCAACTGGGGGTAGTCGCCATCCCGGTGTCGATTGTCTACCGCTTCGCCCTGGCCGGGTTGATCCTGTTCGTCTTGCTGCTGCTCACCCGCCGCCTGCAGCCGATGAACCGCCGGGGCCATCTGGTGTGCCTGGCCCAGGGCCTGTGCCTGTTCTGCGTCAACTTCATGTGTTTCCTCACCGCCAGCCAGTGGGTCGCCAGCGGCCTGATCGCCGTGGTGTTCTCCACCGCCACCCTGTGGAACGCGATCAATGCACGGATCTTCTTCGGCCAGAGGATCGCCGCCAATGTGCTTGGCGGCGGGGCCATGGGGCTGCTGGGCTTGGGGCTGCTGTTCTGGCCGGAGCTTTCCCATCATGCCGCCAGCCGCGAAACCCTTTATGGCCTGGGCTTGGCGCTGCTTGGCACGTTGTGTTTCTCCGCAGGCAACATGCTTTCCAGCGTGCAGCAGAAGGCCGGGCTCAAACCCATGACCACCAATGCCTGGGGCATGGTTTACGGCGCGTCAATGCTGGCGGGGTATTGCCTGCTCAGGGGGATCCCCTTCGATATGGAGTGGAACACGCGTTACATAGGCTCGCTGCTGTATCTGGTGATCCCGGGCTCGGTGATCGGTTTTACCGCCTACCTCACCCTGGTCGGGCGCATGGGGCCGGAGCGGGCCGCCTACTGCACTGTGCTGTTCCCGCTGGTGGCGCTGAACGTGTCGGCGTTTGCAGAAGGCTATGAGTGGACTGCACCAGCCCTGCTGGGACTGGTCGCGGTGATGGCGGGAAATGTGCTGGTGTTTCGCAAGCCGTCGCAACGTACGCAGAGTGCCCTGGCCAGAAGCTAGTCCGGCACAACTGATATTTTTAGCAGGTGCGGCCAGCCAGCGGGTGACTAGACTAGCCCAGGGGCGACAGACTGGGGAGCGCAATGGCCGTTTCGGCAATCTTGGATCATCGACTGTCTCGCAGGGACGTTTGGCTGTTGTGTCTCATGGCGATCGGGCTGCACGTCCTGCCCCTGGTGCTGGCAGACCTGGCCTACATCGACGATGTCTGGCGATCTCAATTGGCGGGGCAGTTGCAAGACCCGGGTGATTCCTGGACGGGTCAGGGCCGGGTGTTGGCTGACGTGCTGCATGGTGGGCTGGGGTTCGGCAATGCGACGCCGAACCTTTACCCACTGCCGTTGCTGCTGGCAATGGTGGTGGCCGCCAAGGCATTGTCGGATTTGGCATTCCACTACTTCGAGGCACCCACAGGTACGGCACTGCTAGTGGTCTTGCCCCTTTGGTACAACCCCTTCTTCCTGCAGAACCTGTCCTACCAGTACGACGGGGCCGTGATGGCGCTGGCCCTTGCCGCGAGTGTCATGGCCATCACGCAAGGGACACGGCACCGGTGGGGCGCAGGCCTGGCGATGGTGCTGATTGCGGCGGCGGCCAGCCTTTATCAGGTCAGTGTCAATGTCTTCGCGGGGTTGTGTTGCATCGAAGTCATTCGTCAGGTCGCCGCGCATGCACCCCTGAAGCAGGTGGTACGGCAGTTGGCGCAGCGTACGGTTCAGTTGCTGGGTGGCGTCCTGCTGTACTTGCTCACGGGATATCGACTCATTGATGTTCCTCGCTCGGCGCTGCTCCCCCTGGACCACGCATGGCCGGGAACCCTGGCGCGTCGCCTGCAGATGGCCTTCGAGCATGTGGGGTTGTTGGCAACGGCCGGCACGGCCTGGCTGTTCCTCATGCTCGGCGGCCTGGCTGGCGCGACGCTGGTGCTGTGCTCCTGTCAGGTGCTACGCAGTGCGCGCCCGGTGATGTCGAGGGTGGCGCTGTTGACGTTGATTTGGTTCTCTGTCGTGGCGCTTATGCTACTGGTGCCGGGCATGTCGCTGCTGTTCGACCATTACAACCAAGGCGCGCGATTGTTGATGGGGGTGGGGCCCGCCATGGTGCTGGTGATGTTGCTGGCACATGAGCGGCTTGCTGGCCTGCATGCACGACTGGCCTGGGTCACCGCCATGCCCCTGGTGTTCATGCTGTCTTTTTCTTATGCCTATGGGCGGCTGCTGGTGGCGCAAAAGGAAGTGGAGCGGGTGATGACCTTCAGTATCGCGCAAGCCATCCAGTCCAACCCCGCGTTGTATGGCGCCAAGCGTTTCTACATCCTTGGCCATGACAGCCGTCAAG
Organism: Pseudomonas sp. B21-023; assembly: GCF_024749165.1. NCBI lineage: Bacteria > Pseudomonadati > Pseudomonadota > Gammaproteobacteria > Pseudomonadales > Pseudomonadaceae > Pseudomonas > Pseudomonas sp. B21-023. The sequence continues at coordinate 974,040 of NZ_CP087190.1, forward strand.
TGTGGTTGCCCGCCGGCAGTGGTTCGTTCCAGGCCATGCCGGCCTTGAGGTATGTGTTCGCCATTGGTTACCAGGTGCTTCCCGAAATGATGCCGAGAGTGGGCATGACGACTTTCGGCAGCCACCCGCCCCTGCAAAGAGCGCAAGTATTGGTGTCCAGCCCTCAGCCCCAAGTGGATGGAAAGTTCTTTGCCATTCATCGGGTAGAGGACGTCGGCTACGTGTTGATGAAGCCGATTCTCGACGCAGAGGCCTTCCATAAATGAGCCTGGTACGTTTCAACCGTTACGCGCTGATTGGCGTCGGCAACACGCTGATCCATTGGCTGACCTTCCTGCTCCTCCACCTGCTTGTGGGCTTGTCGCAAGGGGCGAGCAACCTGCTGGCGTTTCTGTTGGCGGCGAGCGTGTCCTACTTCATGAATGCCCACTACACCTTTGCCGTCAGAGCTCGCACGAGACGCTACCTGATGTTCCTTTCTGGCATGAGCTGCCTGAGCCTGGCTCTGGGTGCGTTTTCTGACTTTGCCCGTCTGTCTCCATGGTTGACCTTGGTGACCTTTTCGATGGTCAGCCTTATTGTCGGGTATGCCTTTTCACACACCGTGGTGTTCAAGAGGAGGGACCTGTGAACATTACCTTGGTGGTGCCGTTGTTCAACGAACAGGAAACCCTGGAGCGCTTCTACCAGACGGTGCGGAGCGAACCTTCGTTGCAGGGTAAGACCGTGGAGATCGTCTTCGTCAACGACGGCAGCACCGACGACACCGAAGCCATCTGCGCCGAGCTGGCGGCTAGGGACGAGTGGGTCACGTCGATCACCTTCTCGCGCAACTTCGGCAAGGAGTCGGCGTTGTTCGCGGGGCTGGAGCATGCCGAAGGCGACGCGGTGGTGCCAATCGATGTCGACCTGCAAGACCCCATTGAGGTTGTCGCGCAGATGATCGAGCGCTGGCAGGGCGGCGCCGACGTGGTGCTGGCCAAGCGCCGCAGCCGGCTGGCCGATACGCGGTTCAAACGGTGGACGGCGGGGCTCTACTATCGTCTGCACAACGCCATCGCTGCGTTGCCGATCGAAGAGAACGTCGGCGATTTCCGCCTGCTCGACCGCAAGGTGGTCGCTGCCATCCGGCAGATGCCGGAGCAGCAGTTGTTCATGAAGGGCGTGCTGTCGTGGGTGGGGTTCCGTACCGAGATCATCGAGTACGACCGCCAGGAGCGGGCGGCGGGCAATAGCAAGTTTGGCTTCTGGCGCCTGTGGAACCTGGCACTGGACGGTATTACCTCGTTCAGCACGGTGCCGCTGCGGCTATGGACCTACATCGGTGGCGGTGTGTCGTTGTTCGCCCTGCTGTACGCGGCATTTCTGGTGCTGGACAAGTTGCTGTTCGGCAACGACTTGCCGGGGTACCCGTCACTGATGACGGCGATTCTGTTCCTTGGCGGGGTGCAGTTGATCGGGATTGGCATCCTGGGCGAGTACATCGGGCGGATCTACCAGGAAACCAAGCACCGGCCCCGCTATGTTGTACGCAAGGTACTGGGGCGGCGTAGCCAACCCCAGTAGGCTCTATCGCGGGGCAAACCCGCTTGCACAAACCTCGTGATTGGGCTTTCAGCTTTGCCACACCTGCGGATTCACCAGGTCCTGCGGTCGCTCGCCCAGCAAGGCCGAGCGCAGGTTGTCGATGGCCCGGTTGGCCATGGCTTCGCGAGTCTCGGCAGTGGCCGAGCCGATGTGCGGCAGGGTCAGGGCGTTGGGCAGCTTGAACAGCGGCGAATCGCCGAGCGGTTCTTTCTCGTACACGTCCAGGCCGGCGCCGCGAATGGTCCCTTCCTGCAGTGCCTCGACCAGTGCCGCTTCGTCCACCACCGGGCCACGGGCGATGTTGACCAGGAACGCGCTGGGTTTCATCAGCTTCAGCTCGCGGGCGCCGATCAGCTTGCGGGTGGCGTCGGACAGCGGCACCACCAGGCAGACGAAATCGGCTTCTGCCAACAGCTCATCCAGGCTGCGGAACTGCGCGCCCAACTCCTGTTCCAGCGCGGCCTTGCGGCTGTTGCCGGTGTACAGCACCTGCATGTTGAAACCGAAACGGCCACGCCGGGCGATGGCCGCGCCGATGTTGCCCAGGCCGACGATGCCCAGTTTCTTGCCGTGCACATCGCTGCCGAACTGCGCCGGGCCGACGGTGGCCTGCCAGTGGCCCGCCTTGGTCCAGGCGTCCAGCTCGGCGGTGCGCCGGGCACAACCCATGATCAGGGCGAAGCCCAGGTCGGCGGTGCTTTCGGTGAGCACGTCGGGGGTGTTGGTCAGGGCGATGCCGCGCTCGTTGAAGTAGTCCAGGTCGTAGTTGTCGTAGCCGACCGAGACGCTGGACACCACCTCCAGCTTGCCCGCGCCTTCGAGCTGCGCCCGGCCCAGCTTGCGGCCAACGCCGATCAGGCCGTGGGCCTCGGGCAGCGCTTCGTTGAACTGGGCGGCGATGTCGCCCAGCTTGGGGTTGGGCACGATCACGTTGAAGTCGTGTTGCAGGCGCTCGGCCATGGCCGGGGTGATGCGGCTGAAGGCCAGGACGGTCTTTTTCATCGGGCTGCTTCTCTGCAAGGTGCAAGGACGGGGTCTGCGCAGAGGGGGCCGCGTTGCGGCCCATCGCGGATAAATCCGCTCCTACAGGAAACTCATGACCCTGTAGGAGCGGATTTATCCGCGATAGAGGGCCAAGCCCTCTCATGAACCTCTCTGCCAGACGCTGAAATCAATGGTTAGCAACCTACCATTGTCCCCCGCCCGAATGCACCGGCTTTTTCAGTTGGCGATCAGCAGCTCGTGGGTTTTCAGGTCGGCCTCGTGGGCGGCGAGGATTTCCGGCAGCGAGTTGCGCAGGTACTCGACCCAGGTCTTGATCTTCGCATCGAGGTACTGGCGCGACGGGTAGATCGCATACAGGTTCAGCTCCTGCAGGCGGTACTGCGGCAGGATCCGCACCAGGCTGCCGTCACGCAGGCCATCGATGGCGGTGTAGATCGGCAGCACGCCCACGCCCATGCCGCTGCGGATCGCGGTCTTCATCGCATCGGCGGAGTTCACCTGGAACGGTGAGGTGGTGATATTGACCACCTCCTGTCCCTCGGGGCCGTCGAACAGCCATTTCTCCAGCGGGATCACCGGGCTGACCATGCGCAGGCAGGCATGCTTGAGCAGGTCGGCGGGCTTGTGCGCGAACCCGTGGCGCGCCACGTAGTCGGGCGATGCGCAGACGATGCTGTAGGTGATGCCCAGGCGCTGGGAGACGAACCCCGAGTCGGGCAGCTCGCTGGCCAGCACGATCGACACGTCGTAGCCCTCATCAAGCAGGTCGGGCACGCGGTTGGCCATGGTCAGGTCGAAGGTCACGTCCGGGTGCGACTCGCGGTAGCGGGCGATGGCGTCGACCACGAAATGCTGGCCGACACCGGTCATCGAATGCACCTTCAGCTGCCCGGCGGGACGGGCATGGGCATCGCTGGCCTCGGCCTCGGCTTCTTCCACGTAGGTAAGAATCTGTTCACAGCGCATCAGGTAGCGCTTGCCGGCCTCGGTCAGCGCGATGCGCCGGGTGGTGCGGTTGAGCAGGCGGGTTTGCAGATGGGCTTCCAGGTTGGAGACCGCCCGCGACACGTTCGCGGTGGTCGTGTCCAGTTGCGCCGCGGCAGCGGTGAAGCTGCCGAGCTGGGCCACGCAACTGAAAGCACGCATGTTTTGCAGGGTGTCCATGGGTCACTCTCGGTTTAGAGGACAAAATTGTGACATGAAGTAACGCTATTTCGCTTCCGACTAAAGCCGGATTATCGCTGTTTTGGTAACAAAGATTCGCAGGAATATACGCTTATCGCCAATGAAACCCGCCCCTAGAATTGCCCGGCCCCTCCACCTCTTCCTCGGGAAATCGCAGCTGTGCCGCGTCGCAACATCAGAGCGCTTAGCGCGCTCAGTGCCTGTGCCCTTTGTCTCACCTTGAGCGGCTGTATCGGAACCTGGGGCATCGCCCCGCAAAGCAAGACACTCCAAGCCAACCAACTGACCACTGACGACGCCATCCGTGAGGCTGCGCGTGACGCCCACTGGCCGGCCCAGCAATGGTGGCGCGCCTATGGCGACCCGCAACTCGACGCCTGGATCATCCAGGCCGTGGCCGGCAGCCCGAGCCTGGCGATGGCCGCTGCACGCGTGCGCCAAGCCAAGGCCATGGCGGGCGTGGTCGAGTCGGCGGAAAAGCTGCAGGTCAACGGCACTGCCACGCTCAAGCGCCATAACTGGCCGGAGGATCAGTTCTACGGCCCTGGCGCGTTGTCCGGCGCCAACACCTGGGACAACAACGCCGGCATCGGCTTGAGCTACGCGCTGGACCTGTGGGGCCGTGAACGCAATGCCAGCGAGCAGGCCGTGGACCAGGCGCACATGAGCGTCGCCGAGGCGCGCCAGGCCCAGCTGGAGCTGGAGAACAACGTGGTGCGCGCCTACATCCAGCTCAGCCTGCATTACGCCCGGCGCGATATCGTGCTGGCCGAGCTTGCGCAGCAGGAGCAGATCGTCGCCCTGGCCAAGCGCCGCCTGGACGGTGGCATCGGTACCCATTTCGAAGTCAGCCAGGCCGAGGCGCCGCTGCCGGAAACCCACCGCCAGATCGACAGCCTCAACGAAGAGATCGCCCTGACCCGCAACCAGCTGGCAGCCCTGGCCGGCAAGGGGCCGGGGGAGGGCGCGGCACTGCAACGCCCGACCCTGACCCTCGGCGCGCCGCTGAAACTGCCCTCGAACCTGCCCGCCGAGCTGGTCGGCCAGCGCCCCGACGTGGTCGCCAGCCGCTGGCAGGTGGCGGCCCAGGCCCGTGGCATCGACGTGGCCCACGCCGGGTTCTTCCCCAATGTCGACCTGGTCGGCGGCCTGGGCTTCATGGCCACCGGGGGCGGCCCGCTGGAATTTATCACCGGGCGTAAATTCAACTACAACGTCGGGCCGGCCATCAGCCTGCCGATCTTCGATGGTGGGCGCCTGCGCTCGCAGCTGGGCGTGGCCTCGGCGGGCTATGACGTGGCCGTGGCGCACTACAACCAGACGGTGATCGGCGCGTTGAAGAACATCTCCGACCAACTGATCCGACGTGAGTCGATGAAGGAGCAGGCGCATTTCGCCGCCGAATCCGTGGCCGCCGCGCAGAAGACCTACGACATCGCCACCGTCGCCTTCCAGCGCGGGCTCACCGACTACCTCAACGTGCTCAACGCCCAGACCTTGCTGTTCCGCCAGCAGCAGGTGCAGCAGCAGGTACAGGCCGCGCGTTTGGTGGCCCATGCCGAACTGGTCACGGCCCTGGGCGGCGGGCTGGAGGCGGGCAAGGACGTGCCGGACGAAGAGCGCCAGACCGCACCGAAAACGCCGGCCACCCTGGCCATCTTCGACACGCCGGATTACGCCGAATGAGCACATCGAGCTTGCCCTTGCGCTGGCTGCGGAGCCTGGAATGGCGCCGGGGTTTCTTTGCCTGGGCGCGGACCGACGGCGTCACCTGGGTCTACATCTTCAAAGTCCTGGCCGCCGCCTTCATCACCTTGTGGCTGGCCATGCGCCTGGAGCTGCCGCAGCCGCGCACGGCGATGATCACTGTGTTCATCGTCATGCAGCCGCAGAGCGGCCATGTGTTCGCCAAGAGTTTCTACCGGGTGCTCGGCACCCTGGCCGGCTCGGCGATGATGGTCGCGCTGATCGCGATCTTCCCGCAGAACACCGAGCTGTTCCTGCCCAGCCTGGCCCTGTGGGTCGGCCTGTGCTCGGCGGGCGCCATGCGCTATCGCACCTTCCGCGCCTATGGTTTCGTGCTGGCCGGCTACACCGCGGCGATGATCGGCCTGCCGGTGCTGCAGCACCCCGACCAGGCGTTCATGGCGGCGGTGTGGCGGGTGCTGGAGATTGCCCTGGGGATTCTGGTTTCGACTTTCGTCAGCGCTGCGATCCTGCCGCAATCGGCCAGTGCCGCCATGCGCAACGCCCTCTACCAGCGCTTCGGTGTATTCGCCGGGGTGGTGGTCGAGGCCCTGCGCGGCGACAGCCAGCGCGACCGCTTCGAGACCAGCAACGTGCGCTTTGTCGCCGAGGCGGTGGGCCTGGAGAGCCTGCGCAACGTCACCGCCTTCGAAGACCCGCACATGCGCCGGCGCTCAGGTCGGCTGGTACGCATGAACAGCGAGTTCATGGCCATCACCACGCGTTTCAACGCCCTGCACCGGTTGCTCGAGCGCCTGCGCGCCCGTGGCCCGTTGCAGATCGTCGGCGCCATCGAACCCGGGCTGGCCACCCTGGCCGAGCTGCTGCAGCCCTACGTCGGCCGGGCACTGACCGACGCCGACGCCTTGCGCCTGGCCCTGGAGCTGGGCACCTACAAGGAAGGCCTGCAGGCCCAGGTGCGTGGTCTGCGCGCCGAGTATCTGCAGACCCGTCCCAGCGAGGCCGACCTGCTCGACTTCCATACCGCCTTCGAGCTGCTGTACCGCTTCGTCGACGAGATGTACAGCTACGCCGAGACCCACGCCTCGCTGGCCGTGCACAAGCACGAACGCGAACAGTGGGACGAACCCTATGTGGCCCAGACCAGCTGGCTGGTATCGCTCGCCGCTGGGGTGCGCGCTTCGGCGGTGCTGTTGCTGCTGGGCAGCTACTGGCTGCTCAGCGATTGGCCCAGTGGCGGCATGATGACGCTGATCGCCACGGTCACGGTGGGCCTGTCGGCGGCTTCGCCGAATCCCAAGCGCATGGCGTTCCAGATGGCCTGCGGCACGGCGATCGGCGCCTTCGTCGGCTTCTTCGAAACCTTCTTCGTGTTTCCCTGGATCGACGGCTTCGCGCTGCTGTGCATGGTCCTGGCGCCGGTGTTCGTGTTCGGCGCGTTCCTTGCCTCGCGCCCGGCCTATGCCGGTTACGGCCTGGGCCTGCTGGTGTTCTTTGCCATCGGTTCGGTGCCCAACAACCTGACGATCTACAACCCCTACACCTTCATCAACGACTACATCGGCATGGTCATCGGCATGTTCGTCTGCGCCGCGGCCGGGGCGATCATCCTGCCGCCCAACAGCCGCTGGTTGTGGAGCCGCCTGGAGCAGGAGCTGCGCGAGCAGGTGCTGTTCGCCATCAGCGGGCGCCTGCGCGGGCTGGGCTCGGCTTTCGAGAGCCGTACCCGCGACCTGCTGCACCAGGCCTACGGCCTGGCCGCCGGCAAGCCGCAGGTGCAGAGCCAGCTGATGGGCTGGATGTTCACGGTGCTGGAGATCGGCCACGCCATTATCGAGCTGCGCAAGGAGCAGGCTCGCGCCCCGGTGCACCCGGCCTACGCCGACTCGCAGCCGTGGCGCCAGGCCATCCGCGTCATGGGCCGGGCCCTGGCGCGGTTGTTCCTGCAACCCAGCGCCAGCAACCACGAACGCGCCCTGGTGGCGGTGGACCATGCCATCAGCCGCGTGCAGGCCACCGATGAACCTTTCGCCCGGCACTTCGACACCTCGGTGCTGCGCCGGGCGCAGAGCTACCTGCATTTCATCCGTTCTTCCCTGCTCGACCCACAGTCGCCGCTGGCACCGGCGAAAGGACTGCACGATGCTCCGTGAAACCATGCCCCGCGAGATCGCCTTCCATGGCGTGTACATGCCCACCATGACCTTGATGTTCCTGTTCGCCCTGGGCCTGGCCTGGGGCCTGGACCGGTTCATCGCCAGCCATGATGGCTACCGCTTCTTCTGGCACCCGGCGCTGCTGCGCCTGAGCCTGTTCGTCTGCCTGTTCGGCGCCCTTGCGCTGTCGCTCTACTGGTGAGAATCCTGCAATGAAAAAGTTCTTCAGCCTGATCGCCACCCTGCTGGTGCTGACCGCTGCCGTGGTGATCGGCCGCCAGTTGTGGCTGCACTACATGACCACGCCGTGGACCCGCGACGGCCGGGTGCGCGCGGATATCATCAACGTTGCCGCCGACGTGCCGGGCTATGTGGTGGATGTGCCGGTCAAGGATAACCAGCGGGTGAAGAAGGGCGACGTGCTGATCCGCATCGATCCCGAGCACTATCAGTTGGCGCTGGACCAGGCCAAGGCGCTGGTGGCCTCGCGCAAGGCCACCTGGGAAATGCGCAAGGTCAACGCCAGGCGCCGCGCCGACATGGACAACCTGGTCATCTCGAAAGAGAACCGCGACGACGCCAGCAACATCGCCAGCTCCGCCCTGGCCGACTACCAGCACGCCCAGGCTCAGTTGGCCGCCGCCGAACTGAACCTCAAGCGCACGCAGATCGTTGCCACCGTCGATGGCTATGTGACCAACCTGAACATCCACAAGGGCGATTACGCCCGCACCGGCGAGGCAGTGATGGCGGTGGTGGATGAGCAGTCGTTCTGGGTGTACGGCTTCTTCGAGGAAACCAAGCTGCCCCACGTCAAGGTAGGAGATGTGGCCGAACTGCAGATGATGAGCGGCGAGCGCATCAAAGGGCATGTGGAGAGCATCGCCCGGGGGATCTACGACCGTGACAACCCACAAAGCCGCGAGCTGATCGCCGATGTGAACCCGACCTTCAACTGGGTGCGCCTGGCGCAGCGGGTGCCGGTGCGGATCCATATCGATGAAGTGCCGGAAGGGTTCCTGCTGGCGGCGGGGACCACGTGTACCGTGGTGGTCAAGCCGAACGAGGGCTGATCCCGTTCTCGCATTGACGCCATCGATGCATTGGCAGGCAGGTGTCAGCGCTTGAGGGTGGCGTTGAATCGGGCTGTTGCCGCAGCAGCTTCCTGCAACAGCTGATCCCAGTCGTCAGGCGGGTGTCCGTTACCCAGCATTCGGCGGAACACTCGATAGGCGTCGTCGCTGCTCTCGTAAGCGCGTTTGCTGTCGTCATCGTCCACCCACGCCAGCACGATGATCTTGCTGGATGCGTGATAACGGAAAAACAAGCGATATTGCTGGAAGAACTTGGCACGGAACCAGTGCTTGTGTTCCGCGCCCAGTGTGCCACCCATGCGATGGTCCGGGTTGCCGGGTGCCTGGGCAATGACGTCGAAGGCCAAGCCTCTGATGGCCTTCAATCGTTTCGCCGCATTTTTCTTCACGTACCCGACCGGGTCCTTCCTCTGAAGCACTTCGACTTTATCGATGAGCGCCTCGAGCTTGTCGAGAAAGAGGGGGTGGGCGAACACACTCCAGCCATGCACGCATAGAGGTTTGCGCCTCGTTTCAGTCATTCATCGTCCGCCGATAGAGGTTGATCGAGATCGATTTCAACGTCGCCAACCAGTGCATCCAGGCGAGCGAAAAACTCTGCATCGACAACCTTCAAACGTTGCGGGTTCGTGGCGATTTCCCGCTCCAGGAATTCGAGGAACTGCCCCACGGCAGGGTCTTCCTCGGCTGTCTCTGCGCGGGTGAGTATCACTGCTCCGTCAGGGCGGATCGAGTAGTGAATCTTGTCACGCTTTTTCAGGCCCAACGCGCGGCGAACGGTTTCGGGGACCGTTGTCTGGTAGCGCTCGGTCAGAGTCGATTCCGCTTCGAAGGTAGTAGCCATGGTCGTCAGTCCGCGAGGGGTAATATCGGCCACGGTAATGCGAGTGCATTACCTGGCCAATGCAGTTGCATTACCTCGTGTGTACTGGCTGATCAACGGTTTTCCTGGCTCAAGCTGCCCCGACCAGCACGGGCACCTTCACCCGGTCGATCACCTTGGCGCTGATCGACGGATCCAGCAGCCTGCCTAGCCGTGTCAGGTGGCGGTGGCCGATGATGACCAGTTCGCACTCCAGCTCCCGGGCTTTGGCGACGATCGCCTCCACCGGCTGGCCGGCGACCATGCAGCCCAGGCTGTCGAAGCCGGCTTCGCGCAGCATGCTTACGGCGCTGTTCACGGCGTGCTCGGCCAGTTGCTGTTCGTCGCAGGCGGCGGGGTATTCCTCCAGCTCCTGCTCGGTGTAGGCCGTGCGGTTGTCGTGCACGGCGAAGGTCGAGTCGATGGCCAGCAGCACATGCAGGGTGTGCTCGCCGGGGCGGCAGTAGCGCTGGGCGAGGGTGAGCAGGCTGGTGGCTGCCGGGGAGGCGTCGATGGCGATCAGAACCGGGTGGGGCATGGGCAATCCTTTGGAGAATGGATGGCAGTGCTGCGCTCATCGCCGGCAAGTGGCAACGGCGAACCGCGGCGCCCACAGGGAGATGCGCTGCCTGTAGGCGCTGCGGTTCGCTGCCGCGGCTTACCGGCGGTGAGGCCACACCATTGTCGATTCAATAACCTCTACGGATAAATGGTCCCCCACGCACGGCGCCATTGCGTCAGACGCAATCGGCCAACCTGTTACCATCGCGTTTCCCACAGCTGTCACGGAAAACGGCCATGCAACTCCCGGACATGAACCTGCTCGTCGCCCTCGATGTGCTGCTCGACGAAGGCAGTGTGGTGGGCGCCGCCCAGCGCATGAACCTGAGCCCGGCGGCGATGAGCCGGACCCTCGGGCGAATCCGCGAGGCCATGGGCGACCCGATCCTGGTGCGTGCCGGCCGTGGCCTGGTGCCGACCCCGCGAGCGTTGGCCCTGCGCGAACAGGTGCATGGCTTGGTGGAGCAGGCTGGCCTGGTGTTTCGCAGCCGCGATGCCGTCGACCTGGTCAACCTCGACCGCGCCTTCAACATCCGCACCAACGACTTGTTCATTGCCCTGTATGGCGCACAGTTGCTGCGCATGATGCTGGCCCAGGCGCCGCGCACGGTGCTGCGTTTCGTGCCCGAGGGCAGTGGCGATGACGATGCGGTGCTGCGCAACGGGCAGATCGACCTGATCATCAGCTCGGCCATCGAGCTGGGGCCGGAGATCAAGGTGCAGAGCCTGTTCAACACCTACTTTGTCGGTCTGGCCCGTGAGGATCACCCGATCTTCGATGCCGTGATCACTCCCGAGCGTTTTGCCGCCTACCCGCAGATCAGCGTGTCCCGGCGTGGTCGCGCCAACGGGCCGATCGACGTGTCGCTGGCCAACTGCAAGGTGGAGCGGCGAGTGGCGCTGATCACCACCAGCTTCCATTCGGCGATGTTTTCGCTGCCGGATTCGGACCTGATCCTGCCGATACCGGCCAATATCCTCAACAGCGTGCAGCGCTTGAAGCTGCCCTTGCGTTCGTTCGAGATCCCGGTGCCGCTGGAGAAGGTCAACGTGATGCAGGCCTGGCATCCGCGCTTCGACAATGACCCGGCGCACCGCTGGTTGCGGCAGACGTTGAAGGCCTGCGGCAGCATCGATCCTTGATGAGGACCGCTGCGCGGTCCATCGCCGGCAAGCCGGCTCCCACCCCGACCGCGCCGCCCTCAGGCCAAGCGCGATCCTTGTGGGAGCTGGCTTGCCAGCGATGAGGCCATTACAAGCAACACAAGACAGTTGCTCCCAAAGGAGGAGATGCTAGCTTGCAGCATTTAGCCTGGATTGCGTCTGGCGCAACATAAAGCTGCCGACAAGTCAGTTTTCGTCAGCATTCGACCTTCTTAGACTTCCCCCAGCCCTTAAAATGTTGCTGGAGATGTCTATCCATGAGTTCCCTGACCGCGCCTTCCGCCGCGCTGGCCGCCGCCCCTGCGCCGGCCGCCCCTGCGCAGACGGCGTTCGGCCTGCGGGTGGTGGTCGGGCTGTTCGGCGTGTTGCTGGCGGTGCTGTGCGCCGGGCTCAACGAGGCGGTGACCAAGATTTCCCTGAGCGACATCCGTGGCGCCATGGGCATCGGTGCCGACGAAGGCGCCTGGTTGCTGGCGGTGTACAGCGCCGCCTCGGTCTCGGCCATGGCCTTCGCGCCTTGGCTGGCGACCACCTTCTCGCTGCGCCGCTTCACCATGACCGCCGTCGGCCTGTTTGCCGTGCTCGGCCTGATCCAACCCTTCGCTCCCAACCTGCACAGCCTGATGTTGCTGCGTGTGCTGCAGGGCTTCGCCTCGGGCGCCTTGCCGCCGATGCTGATGAGCGTGGCGCTGCGCTTCCTGCCACCGGGCATCAAGATATATGGCCTGGCCTGCTATGCCCTGACCGCCACCTTCGGGCCCAACCTCGGCACGCCGCTGGCCGGGCTGTGGACCGAGTACGTCGGTTGGCAGTGGGCGTTCTGGCAGATCATCCTGCCGTCGCTGCTGGCAATCGCCTGTGTCGGCTGGGGCCTGCCCCAGGATCCGCTGCGCCTGGAGCGCTTCAGGCAATTGGACTGGCGCGGGGTGCTGCTTGGCCTGCCGGCGATCAGTTGCATCGTCCTTGGCCTGTCGCTGGGCGACCGCTGGGGCTGGTTCGACTCGCCGCTGATCTGCTGGCTGCTCGGTGGCGGCCTGCTGTTGCTGGTGCTGTTCATGTACAACGAGTGGTCCGAGCCATTGCCGTTCTTCCAGTTGCGCATGCTCTCGCGGCGCAACCTGAGCTTCGCCCTGGTGACCCTGGCCGGTGTGCTGGTGGTGTTGTCCGGGGTGGGCAGCATTCCTTCGGCGTACCTGGCGCAGATCCAGGGCTACCGCCCGGCGCAAACCAGCCCGCTGATGCTGCTGGTGGCCATGCCGCAGTTGCTCGCCCTGCCGCTCACCGCAGCGCTGTGCAACATCCGCGCGGTGGACTGCCGTTGGGTGCTGGCCGTGGGCCTGGCGATGCTGGCGGCGTCGTGTGTGGGTAGCAGCCTGCTGACCTCGCAGTGGATTCGCGGCGACTTCTACCCCTTCTACCTGCTGCAGGTGTTCGGCCAGCCGATGGCGGTGCTGCCCTTGCTGATGCTCTCCACCAATGGCATGACCCCGCAGGAAGGGCCGTTCGCTTCCGCCTGGTTCAACACGGTCAAAGGATTGTCCGCGGTGATCGCCGGCGGCCTGCTCGACGCCCTTGGCACCCTGCGCCGGCATTTTCATTCCAACCACCTGGTCGACAGCCTGGGCAACGCGCCGCTGATCGACGACAACGCCGCTGGCCTGGCCAAGCGCATCCATGAACAGGCCCTGGTGCTGACCTCGGCCGACCTGTACCTGGTGATGGCGGGTATCGCCGTCGCCATGATCTGCCTGATCCCCTTCGTGCCTACCCGGATCTTCCCGCCGCGTGCGGTGGCCTGAAGCCGGGGCTGAATTCGAGATAGAAAGATGACCAACAACCGCAAGACGCTCTTCATCGGCTCGGCACTCGCCGTGGCCGTGCTCGCCGCCCTGGTCGGCCCCTGGATGTTCGGCAGCGATCATCGCCAGCGCACCAACGACGCCTACGTGACCGCCGACTACACGGTAGTGGCGCCGAAGGTGGCGGGCTTCATCAAGGAGGTGCTGGTGGAGGACAACCAGCAGGTGAGTGCCGGCCAGTTGCTGGCGACCATCGACCCGCGCGACTACCAGGCCGCGCTCGACGCCGCGCAGGCCCAGCTGTTGGTGGCCAGGGCGCAGAGCCTGGATGCCCGCGCCACCCTCGAACGCCAGGCCTCGTTGATCGCCCAGGCCGAGGCGGCGGTGAAGGCGGCCCAGGCCGAGGCGGCCTTCGCCGACCACGAGGTGACCCGCTACAGCCGCTTGGCCGAGCAGGGCGCCGGCACCGTGCAGAATGCCCAGCAGGCGCGCAGCGGCGTCGACCAGGCCCGTGCGCGGTTGGCCAACAGCCAGGCGGCGCTGCTGGCCACGCGCAAGCAGGTGGACATCCTCAGCGCCCAGGTGGCCAGCGCCGATGGCCAGCTCAAGCGTGCCGAAGCCGGGCTGGAAAAAGCCCGGCTGGACCTGTCCTACACCCGCATCACCGCGCCGGTCGACGGCATGGTCGGTGAGCGCGCCCTGCGCATCGGGGCCTACGTCAATCCGGGGGCGCGGCTGCTGTCGGTGGTGCCGCTGGAGCGCGCCTATATTGTCGGCAACTTCCAGGAGACCCAACTGACCCATGTGCAACCGGGGCAACCGGTGAGTATCAGCGTCGATACCTTCTCCGGTGAACAACTCCACGGCCGTGTCGAGAGCATCGCCCCGGCCACCGGGGTGACCTTCGCTGCCGTGAAGCCGGACAACGCCACCGGCAACTTCACCAAGGTGGTGCAGCGCATTCCGGTGAAGATCGTCTTCGATGACGGCCAGCCGCTGTTGGCGCGCCTGCGCGTGGGCATGTCGGTGGAAGCGACCATCGATACCCACGGCGACACGCTGGCCGGCAAAGAGGTGACTGCGCGATGAGACGCCTGAGCCCTCTGCTGCTGGCCATGCTGCTGGCCGGCTGCACCCTCGGCCCGGACTTCCGGCGCCCGGACAGCGAGGCGCCCAAGGACTGGGCCCAGCTGCAAGGCGCTGCCGCGCCCAGCCAGCCGGTGGCCGAACCGCTGGAACTGCGCTGGTGGGACAGCTTCCATGACCCGCGCCTGAGCGCGCTGATCCAGAAGGTCACCGAACGCAACCTCGACCTGCGCATGGCCAGTGCCCGCCTGTTGCAAAGCCGCGCCTTGCGCAGCAGCGTGGCGGCGGACGAGCTGCCGGCGGTGGACGTGAACGCCGGGTACAGCCGTGCGCGCAACAGCGCCGAGGGGCTGAACGACCCGTCCGGCAAGTCCGGCAAGTCGGCGTACAACCTCTGGCAAGGCGACCTGGTGGCCGGCTGGGAGCTTGACTTGTGGGGGCGTGTGCGCCGCCAGGTCGAGGCCGCCGACGCGAGCGTGGCGGTGGCGGAGAACGACCGCCGGGGCGTGCTGCTGGCCTTGCTTGCGGAAACCGCCGGCAACTACATCCAGTTGCGTGCCGTGCAGCACACCCTGGACATCACCCAGGACAACCTCAAGGTTGCCCGCCACAGCCTGAAGTTGTCCGAAGGTCGTCAGGCTGAAGGGGTCGCTACCCGTCTCGACGTAGCCCAGGCCAGCGCCCTGGTTGCTTCGATCGAGGCGCGCCTGCCGACCCTGCAAGCCCGTCGCGACGACCTGATCAATGCCCTCGGCTTGCTCGCTGCCGAACCACCACGCAGCCTGCAGCGTGAGCTGCTGCAAGGTGGCGAGCTGCCCGCGCCGCAGCAGCGCTTCGCCATCGGCGTGCCTTCGGAGCTGGCCGAGCGCCGGCCGGACATTCGCCAGGCCGAGGCCCGCCTGCATGCCGCCACCGCCAGCATCGGCGTGGCCAAGGCGGACTTCTACCCGAGCATCCGCTTGTCCGGGAGTGTCGGTTTCCAGGCCATGCAACTGTCCGATTTCGGCGGCTGGGATTCGCGCCGGTTCGCCTTCGGCCCGCAGCTGTCGCTGCCGATCTTCGAGGGCGGGCGGCTCAAGGGCGCCCTGGAGCTGCGCGAGGCCCAGCAGCAGGAGGCGGCGCTGAACTACCGCAAGGTGGTGCTCGGTGCCTGGCACGAGATCGACGACGTGCTGCGCCTGTACAACGCCAGCCAGCTACGTCGTGATCACCTGGCCGAGGCGGTGCGGCAGAACCGCATCGCCCTGGAGACCGCGCAGCGCCAGTACGTGGAAGGGGCGGTGGACTTTCTCAACGTGCTGACGGTGCAGTCGGCGCTGCTGGCCAGCGAGGAACAGTGGATCGACAGCTCGGCGGCGGTGTCGCAGGCGCTGGTCGGGCTATACAAGGCGCTGGGCGGCGGCTGGCAGGCGTTCGATCAGGTTTGAAACGCATCGCGGGGCAAGCCCGCTCCCACGATGCCTTGTGTCGTCAGCGTGGGAGTGGGCTTGCCCCGCGATGACCTCAGAGCGGTCGCAACAGCCCGAAACGCTTGCGCAACACCCAATCCAACAGCCTCTGCGGCAGGACCCGGGCCATCAACGGCAACGCTGTGCTGCCATTGCCGATACGCACCAGCGCCGGCACTGGCGACTTGCGCGTGGCGGCCAGCAGGCGCTGGGCAAACACCGCCGCCGAAGTCGGTCGGTCCTGCGAGGCTCGCGCCCGGGCCTGTACCTGTTCGCGCAACGGCCACCATGGGGAATCGCTCGCCAGTACCTGCTCGGCCTGTTGCTGGGCATTGCTGGCGAACTGCGAGGCGATCGCCCCCGGCTGCACTTCCATCACCCGAATGCCGAACGGCGCCAGCTCCAGGCGCAAGGTATCGGTCAGCCCGTGCACGGCGGCCTTCGACGCGCAGTACGCACCGGCGAATGGGGTGACCAGCACGCCCGAGACACTGCCGATGTTCACCACCAGCCCACGCGAGCGGCGCAGCAGCGGGAACAGCGCGCGGGTCACGCCGACCAGGGCGAAGACATTGGTTTCGAACTGTTGGCGCATGGCCTCGACACCGCCGTCGAGCAGCGGGCCCATGGCGCCGTAGCCGGCGTTGTTGATGAGGATATCAAGGCCGCCGTGGCGGTCTTCCAGCTCGTCGGCCAGGCGGGTCAGTGCCTCGCCGTCATTTACATCCAGTTGGCGTGCGGCAAAGCCGGCGGCGAGCAGGGCGTCGACGTCGTCGGGCTTGCGGGCGGTGGCCCAGACTTCGTGGCCGGCATCGCGAAAGGCGTCGGCCAGGGCGCGGCCGATGCCGCTGGAACAACCGGTGATGAGGACGGTGGGCATGGGGTAGGCCTTAGGTGTGGGAGGGTCGTAATGCCTGCCCCGGCCCTATCGCTGGCAAGCCAGCTCCCACAGGGATCACCGAAGCCCCTGTGGGAGCTGGCTTGCCAGCGATAGGGCCGGTACAGGCAATGAATCAATTGGCGAATGTACCTTGCAGATGCTCGGCACGAAACTCCAGGGTCTGCGGCCGATACCCCGAGCGCAGCGGCGGCACCGGCAGGCAATCACTCCACTCGACGCCCGGCTGCAATTCGCCGGGACCGCGATAGCGGGGTGCTGCATAGGTATTCTCGGCAAGGTTCACGGTATCGCCGGGGGCATAGGCGGCCACGCGCCAGCGCAGTTCGGTCAGCGGCGCCTTGTTGCCGTTCTTCATGCGCACCTGCAGGGCGCGGTCGGCGGGGCACTGGTCGGGGGCGTAGGTCAGGCGAATGTCCAGGCGCGCCAGCTGCGAGGCCTCGCGGGTGTCCTGCCAGACCACCGCTAGCGCCACCAGGCCCAGGCCGCACACGGCGGCCAGGGAAATCGGCAGGGCCTTGGCCGGGTAACGCAGCAGCAGGACCAGCCAGGTGAGGATGAGCAGGGCGCCGATGATCATGGTGGGGCAGGCCTTGGTGGCGGGGGTTTGATCATCGTAGCGGGAAATGGGTATTGGCTCAAAAGCGGGAGGGCCTCGCCCTCCTTTCGCCGCTGCCCATCGCCGGCAAGCCGGCTCCCACAGGAATGTACAAAGCCTGTGGGAGCCGGCTTGCCGGCGATGGGCCGCAAAGCGGCCCCGGGGCTTACTGCGCGATGGTCTTCACCGAAACCCCACGCTCCACCGGCGTCGAGGTGCGCCCATACACATCCTCGAAGCGCTCGATGTCATCCTCGCCCAGGTAGCTGCCGGACTGCACCTCGATGATCTCCAGCGGGATCTTGCCTGGGTTGCGCAGGCGGTGCACCGAGGCGATGGGGATATAGGTGGACTGGTTCTCGGTCAGCAGGAACACGTTCTCGTCGCAGGTCACCTCAGCGGTGCCGGACACCACGATCCAGTGCTCGGCGCGGTGGTGGTGCATCTGCAGCGACAGGCTGGCGCCCGGCTTGACGGTGATGTGCTTGACCTGGAACCGCCCGCCCATGTCCACCGAGTCGTACGAGCCCCAGGGGCGGTAGACTTCCAGGTGGTTCTGGGTTTCGCTGCGGCCCTGGGCGTCCAGCGTGTTGACCAGTTGCTTGACCCCCTGAACCTTGTCCTTGTGGGCGATCATCATGGCGTCCTTGGTTTCGACCACCACGATGTTCTCCAGGCCAATCACCGACACCAGCTTGCCATTGCCGTGAATCATGCAGTTGTGGCTGTCCTGCACCACCACGTCGCCCTTCGTCACGTTGCCGTTGTCGTCCTTCTCGTGCACATCCCACAGCGACGACCAGCAGCCTACGTCGCTCCAGCCGGCCGACAGCGGCACCACGCAGGCGCGCTGGGTCTTCTCCATCACCGCGTAGTCGATGGAGTTGTCCGGGCAGCAGGCAAAGGTGGCTTCGTCGATGCTCAGCACATCGGCGTCTTCGTCGCTGCGCTCCAGCGCCAGCAGGCAGGTGTCGTAGATATCCGGATCGTGCTTTTTCAGCTCCTCGAGGAAGCGGCTGGCGCGGAACAGGAACATGCCGCTGTTCCAGAAGTAGCCGCCGGCGCGGACGAACTCGTTGGCGCGCTTCTCGTCGGGTTTCTCGACGAACTGCGCGACCCGTGCCACGCCCTCGGGCAGCAGCGCGTCCTGGCTGGAGCGGATATAGCCGTAGCCGGTCTCGGGCTTGGTCGCCGGCACGCCGAACAGCACCATCTCGCCGCGCTCGGCGGCCACGGTGGCCAGGGCCAGGGCCCGCTGCAGGGCCTTCTGGTCCTCGATCACGTGGTCGGCCGGGAGCACCAGCATCAGTTCGTCACGCCCTTCGTTGACCAGCTTCATCGCGGTCATGGCCACTGCCGGCGCGGTGTTGCGGCCGAACGGCTCCATGAGGATGGCCTGGGTTTCCAGCTTCAGCGCACCTAGCTGCTCCTGGACGATGAACTTGTGGTCCTTGTTGCAGACCACGATGGGGGTGTCCATGCCATCGAATACCAGGCGCTCGATGGTCTGCTGGAACAGCGTGTGTTCGCCGGTCAGGGCCAGGAACTGCTTGGGGAACTGCTTGCGCGACAGAGGCCACAGACGCGAACCGCTACCACCAGAAAGAATTACCGGGATCATCATGTTTCTCCAATAGTCGTTTAGAGGCAGGGGGATCAGTTGCTAGCCACGGGGCGAGTTACCCACACCGGCGACAGGCTGTTGCCGGAACCGGTGACATACAGCACGGCCGCTTCGCCGCGCTCCAGGGCGACGGGCTTGACGTCGCCGACTTTCTTGTCGCCTGCATACAGGGCAAGGTTGACCTTGACCGGATTGATTTCACGTTCGCCACGGCCCTTGGCCGCCACCGGCTTGACCACTTCGGTCTTGCCGTCGGCGGTCTTCAGGGTCAGTTGCTGGTCGCTGAGGTTCTGCACCCGCACCAGGGCTTTCTGCTTGTTCTTGAACGGTGGCTCCTCGATCAGCTGCGGGTTGCCGCCGCTGTTGTTGACCAGGGTGTAGTACTTGTCGGCGGCCAGCTTGACCGGCACGCTCTTGCCGCCGACCTGGGCGGTGTAGTCGCCGCCGGGCAGGAAGCTGAAGTCGCTGCTGGCCTGGGCGCCGACCTGCTTGATCTGGGTGTTGCCGACGCTGGCGGCGGTGGGGCTGCTGGCGGCGTTGTACAGGCGCACGAAGGTCGAGCCTTTCGGCGCGCTCGGGCCATAGAGGGCGGCGTCGGCGCCAGCGAAGGCCTGCATCGAGGCCAGGGTCAGGCCGGCGGCGAGGGTGAGGGCTTTGGCAATGGAAGTCTTGGTGGTCATGTGCGTGTTCCTCTCTATCTTCAGTGGTCCGTCCGGTTGGACGACAGGGCCAGGTTTTCTTCGGATTTGCGGGAGTTCTTCAGCTGCGCGATCCACTGCGGATCGAAAGCGCTGAGGTCGTTCTTCATTGGCAGATACCGTTCGGGGAATTCCCACACCACGACCTGTGGCGGGGCGTTTTTGAAAGCATCGCTTTGCAGGTACTTGAGCATTGGCAGCAACGGCCCGTGGCCGTCTTCGGCGTAGTTGGCGACGTCGCTGCGCAGGGCCTGTTGCAAGGCGCCGAGGAAGTTCCAGTGCGGGTTGGCGCTGTAGCTGGTGCCTACCAGCGCCACCGGGATACGACTGTCGTCGAACAGCGCGTCGCCACCTTCGACGCCCTCGGCCTGCACCGGGTGGGTCTTGCGTTGTTGCAGGGTGTCGGGAGTGGGCAGCAGGTTGCTGAACAGTGGGTCCAACGGCAGGAAGTTGGTCAGGTCACCCTTGTACGGCGCGCTGGCGCCGGCCTCGGTGATGTACGCCTGTGGCTCGCCGGTGAGCAACTGCTGGCGGTCGACGGCTTCAGCCAACGATTGCGCAACCACTTCGGCGCCCATCGGCGTCCAGTGGGTGTCGGTGCGCAGGAATACCTGGCCGCGGGCCTTGGCCTGCTCCAGCGGCGCCAGCAGGTCGGGGGCGAACACATTGGCCTGGCGCGCCTGGGCGTGGAACTGGTTGAACAGGTCGTCGTGCAGGCTGGCCGGCGTCTCCTTGCCGATGTATTCGGAATAGAGGCGGGCCTTGGCCGGGACGATCGCCAGTACCAGTTGCACGCCCTGGCGTTGCAGTGCGTCGCGCACCCCACGCACCAGGGCCAGGTTGTCCTGCATCTGTTGCTGCGCGCCGACGGTGGGGTTGAATTCCTCGTCGGTGAACAGCCACTGGTCGCGGCCCAGCACCACGCCGGGGCGGCCTTCGTTGAACAGCTTGAAGTCCAGCGCGGCCCACAGGTTGGTGCCGACGCGCTTGATCGGGAACTGCTCGTCGTAGTGGGTTTCGGCGGCCTTGGCCAGCTTGCCGTCGAGCAGGGTCATCTGCCCGGTGCGGTTGAAACTTTCCAGCCCGCCGACCGACCATGCGCCCAACCCGACCAGCAGGCCCATGAACGACAGCGAATAGGTGATACGAAGTGTCCGGTTCATGATCGGGGCCTCAGAACTGGAAGTAGAGGAAAGGCGAGTAGCTCTGCGCCGAGAGCTTGAGCACCGAGGCGACGAACAGCAGCAGGACCAGGGCGCGGGTCATGATCCGCGTCCAGTCCAGCCCCACCGACCCGTCGGCGTTGATTTGCACGGGCGTTGCCTTTGGCGTTGGCTTGGCGTTGCGGTAGAAATCACGCAGGCCGAAGAACGCCAGGCTGAGGTAGGCGACGACCAGCGTCGCGACCTGCAGGCCGGTGAGCTGGGCGCTGTTGATTTCCGACAGCTGCCAGTCGCCGAAGCTGAACATGGCGCCGTACATGCGGGCGGCCACGTGCAGGTTCTCGGCGCGGAAGATCACCCAGCCGACCACCACCAGCAGGAAGGTGAAGGCCCATTTCACCGGGTTGAAACGCTGTGGATTGGTGTCCAGACCCAGCGCGCGCTCGATGGCCAGCCACAGGCCGTGCCAGGCGCCCCAGATGATGTAGGTGAAGTTGGCGCCGTGCCACAGCCCGCCCAGCAGCATGGTCAGGAACAGGTTGCGGTAGGTGTTGAAGGTGCCTTTGCGGTTGCCGCCCAGGGTGATGTAAAGGTAGTCGCGCAGCCAGGTCGACAGGCTGATGTGCCAGCGCCGCCAGAATTCGGTGATCGACTGGCTGATGTAGGGCTGCTTGAAGTTTTCCATGAAGCGGAAGCCCATCATCAGGCCCAGGCCGATGGCCATGTCGCTGTAGCCGGAAAAGTCGAAGTACAGCTGCGCGGTGTAGGCCAGGGCGCCGAGCCAGGCATCACCGGTGGTGGGGTTCTGCAGGGCGAAGCAGTGGTCGGCGACCACCGCCAGGGTGTCGGCGATGAACACCTTCTTGATGAAACCCTGCATGAAGCGGGTGCAGCCTTCGGAGAACTTGTCCAGGGTGTGGGTGCGGTTGTTGAACTGGTCGACCAGGTCCTTGAAGCGCAGCACGGGGCCGGCGATCAGGTGCGGGAAGATCGCCACGAATGCCGCGAAGTCGATCAGGTTGCGCGTGGCCGGGGTGTCGCCGCGGTACACGTCGATGATGTAGCTGATCGACTCGAAGATGTAGAACGAGATGCCGATCGGCAGCAGCACGTGGGTGAGGATGAACGGCTCCAGCCCCATCGAGGTCATGATCGCGTTGAGGCTGTCGACCCCGAAATTGGCGTACTTGAAGTAGCCGAGGATGCACAGGTCGACGCCCACGCCGAGCAGCAGCCAGCGCTGCGCGGGCTTGGTGCGCACGCCGGCGGCGCCGACTTTCAGGCCGATCCAGTAGTTCCACAGGGTGACCCCGGCGAACAGGGCGAGGAAGTCCACCCGCCACCAGGCGTAGAAGATGTAGCTGGCAACCAGCAGCAGCAGGTTGCGATAGCGATTCCCGCTCACGTAGTACAAGCCGAGGAAAACCGGCAGGAACAGGAACAGGAACACGTTGGACGAGAAGACCATCCCGGTTCTCCTAGTTATGCACAGCACCTGGGGCACAGCGCCCCCCAAACCCCCCAACAAAAAGCTGGAAGGCAACCTAGTCCCCTGTGGGAGCCGGCTTGCCGGCGATGGGCCGCATGGCGGCCCCGGCCATCGCAGGGCAAGGCTTTGCCTTGCATCGCCGGCAAGCCGGCTCCCACAGGGATTGCGTTACTTTTTCTGTTCCGCGCTCGGGTCGTAGACCCGCGTCACATCGCCCCCCAGCCGGAAACTGTTGAACGGTTGCATGTCATGCTTGCGCTCGAGGGTGTCGCCGACGCACTGGTACAGCGCGCACCACGGTTCGAGCCAGGCGTACTTGCTGTCGATCTTCAGGTCCTTGAGGTCCTGTTTCACGCCGGCGCGAGTGTTGAAATGAACAGGGTCGCGGGCACCGGCCAGCACGCCTTCGCCGAGACGCTGCAGAGCGAAGTTGTTTTCCTTACGCAGGTCCACGCCGTTGGCCTGGGCGAAGCTGGCGATCATCGCCAGCGGCGGCAGGGCGTAGTTGTGGTAGGCCAGGGCGCGTTGCTTGCGCTTGACCTCGTTGGGCAGAAAGCCCTGCTCGTCGACCTGGTTGACGCCGACCTTGTATTCCTTCACCGCCCAGTCGAACAGCTCTTGCTGGTCGGTGGCGACGGCGGTGGCCATCACCGACCAGGCCGCCCAGTAGCTGTGGTTGTTGATCTTGTCCAGCGGCAGGTCGCTCCAGTCGCGCACGGTCTGGCGTGCCAGGCGCACAAACCATTTCTCGATCTGCTCGGCCTCGGCGCGGTGCGCCGCCAGTGGCTGCGAGTTGGAGAACTTCAGGCGCAGCCACGAGCCGCTCATGCTGCCCAAGGCCCATTTGCGCATGGACTTGCCGGTATGGTTGTAATCGGTGGACATCAACGCATCGGCCCGTGCCCAGGTGTCGAGCCAGGTCAGGGCGCAGTCCAGTTGCGCCGGGCGGCCATCGCGCATGTACTGGCCGACCATCTTGCTGACACCTTTCTCGAGGGTGGTGATGTCCTCGGTGGATTTGCGGAAGGCTTTTTCCGAGGCGACATTGAGCGTCGCCCGGGCCTTGTCCGAACCTTCGTACTTGCTGCGGAACTGCAGCGCGCCGGTATAGGGCTTGGGCGCCGCTTCGCAGCGGAAATTGCCGTCGCCGGTCTTGAGCTTCTCGATGCCCTCGTAGTAACCCTGGGGCGGCACCAGCGCGGCCTGCGCCCCGCCGCCGAACAGGGCGAGGGCGAGCAGGGCGGGTGCGGTCTTGCTGCTTATGGTGGTCATGGTCGCCTCACTGGCCAGCTTGCGCGGTGTGCTGCGCGGGGCTGGCGAAGTTGTTGCGTTTGCAGAGTTTGGCTTCGACTTTCTGCGTACCGCTTTCTGGCCCTTGTACCTCCAGGGCGAGCAGGTTCTGGCCTGCCCAGTCTTCGTCCTCGCGCATCTGGAAGACAAAGCGCCCGTCGGTGTCGGAGGTCTCGGGCTTCTCGATCTTGATGTCCTCGTGGCGGCCGTTGAGGTACCACAGGGTGGCCTGCAACACCTTCACCGAGGTGTCCTCGAACTTGATGTCGAGCTGGTGGTTGCGGTTGACCAGGTCCTTGATCACGCCGTTCTTGCCATTGACCATCAGCTCGTTCTTGCCGGGCTTGAGGGTGGCGCTGGCGCTCATCTGCGCGGGACGGTCGTCGCAGCCGTCGTCGAGCAGGCCGAGGATCTGCCGCCAGATGGTTTCCTGGTCGAGGCGGTAGAGCGGGGAGAACTCCCAGACCAGGATCTTCGGCGGGTTGTTCTGGAATTCCTCGCTGCCCAGGTACTGGATCATCGAGCCTTCCAGGCCGCCCCCGGGGAAGGCGACGTTGAGCACATCGGCGCCGATGTACTGCTCGAGGAAGCCCGAGAAGTTGTAGTTCTTGCCGCTGTGGCTGGTGCCCACCAGGGTGATCTGCGCGTTGCCCGAATCGCCGAACAGGTCGTCGCCGCCGGCGGCGCCCTTTGGTTCGGTGGCGAACTGGTCCATGTACTGCACCGCATAGCTGGTGCCGCACAGCTGGCCGGCGACGTTGTGCAGGGTGCCGGTCTTGCCCATGCGCCCGGACTTCCTGGTCTCGAACTCCTTGCGCGGGATGCCTTCGAAGGCCGGCATCTTGTGCACCGTGTCGGCCACGATCTTCGCCGCGCGCTCGGCGCCGTAGGGCGTCCAGTGCTGGTCGCCGCGGAAGTAGAAGTCCTTGCCCTGGTCGGCGGCGGCCAGTTGCTCGTTGGTCAGCGGCGACAGGTCGGGCACGTTGTAGCCCATCCTGGCGAAGCGCTGCAGCATGGCCTGGTAGTTGCGCAGCGCCTTCTGGTAATCGAAGGCGGCCTTTTCCTCGGGGTTGAGCATGTTGCGGTTCACCAGGCCGCGGGTCGGCTGGTACACCACCACCAGCTCGACACCACGCTTCTTGAAGGCGTCGTGCACCTGCTGCAGGCGCTTGTAGCCGCCTGGGGTGGTGTCGAACTCGGTGCGCAGGTCCTCACGGGTACGGAACAGCCAGTCGCCCTGGGCTTGCACCAGGGTGGTGAAGTTCTGCTGGTAGCGCGTGGTGTAGCGGCTGGCGTCGTGAGCCTCGGGGCATAGCTGGCAGCACGGTTCGGCGCTGAAGGTCGGTGCCTTGACGTCTTCGGCGCGCACGCCCTGGCTGATGGCCAGGAGGGCGGCGGACAGGCCCAGCAGTTTCATCAGGTGTGGAGTCATGGTCTGGGCTTCCTTAGTCGATCATTTCGGTCTGGCGTTCGACCGGGTCGATCAGCACGGCCTTCTGCTGGCGCACCAGCAGGTCGAGGATTTCGTCCTGGCGCTCGCCAAGCACGCCGTTGAAGCTGATGCCGTTGGCCTTGCGCGGCATCAGCATCGACACCTTGTACAGCTCCACCGACAGCGGCGAATCGATCGACAGCGGGCCCGAGCCGTTGGCCGCCAGCTCGCCGCCGACCACGATCAGCGACACCTTGGTGTCGAACGGGTCGAGGGCGATGTCGCGGTCGGTGTCGGACAGGTCCTTGATGTGGCCGTACACGCCCACCAGGCCGTTGGCCATGGCGACGTTCTCGTACAGGCGGATGTTCACGCTGTTGCGCACGCGGATGCCGTGGCGGCGGTTGTTGATCAGCTTGTTGCCCCAGATCAGGTTGTCACCGCTCTCGTACAGGGTGATGCCGTCGGTGTGGTTGCGGTAGATCTCGTTGTAGGCGATCAGGTTGTTGACGCTGTTACGGTCGATCACCACCCCCGAGAGCTTGTTGTCGTAGCTCTTGTTGTTGATGATCCAGCTGTCGTTGACCTCACGGGAGACGATGATCCCGTGCTTCTTCTTGGTGCCGTACACGGTGTTGCCGGCGATGATCAGGCGGTGCGAGCGGTCGTGGGGGTCGATGCCGTAGACGATGTTGTCGCGGTAGGTGCTGTCCTTGACCACGAAGTCGCTGGTCTCGTAGCAGTAGAAGCCGTACCACATGTCGCTGAACTCGGAACCGATGATCCAGCCGGTGGGTTCCGGGCGGCCCATCTGCTTGGCCATGTTCGGCGTGTACTGCGAGATGCTCACGCCATAGGACTTGGATTTGGCGTAGCCGAAGCTGGCCATCTTGCTGTTGACGATGTAGGTCTCGGTGCCGCCCCAGCTGAGCAGGAATGGGCGGAATTCGTCGGGCTTGCGGAAGGTCGCCGGGCCATTGGCCTGCTCGCGCCATCCAGTGACCTGGGTATCGCTGACGAACAGCTTGCCGTCGTTGACGATGAACGAACCGCCTTCTTCGGACAGGCGCAGTTCCTTGACCTTGCCGTCGATCTCCAGCACGCCCTTGCGCCCGACCACGATCGGCAGGCGCGCCAGGTATACGCCCGGCGCGGTTTCACGCAGGTACTGGCTGGGGACTTTCTTGCTCAGCTCCACCAGGTCGACGTGGCCGTCATCGACGAAGATCGCCTGGGGAATGCCGTGCTGGCGGCGGACCCATTCGGCGCCCTTGTTGTCGCCGCCGATGAACTCCTTGAGGGTGTCCTCCTGGAGCATGCGGCGCACGCTGACCTTGCCCTTGTGCCGGCGGTCGATCTTCTGCTGCACGGCCTGTGCGGTGTAGCCGGACAGGTCGGGCAGCTTGGGCGGGTCCATCTTCAGCGGCTCGATCGGCGCGCTGGAGACGGTATAGGTCTTGGCCTGTTGCAGCCCTTTGGCCATTTCGGGCTCGGCGGCCTGGGCAAGGCCGCCGGCCAGCAGCAGGGCGCTGGCGAGCAGGCTGTGGCGAAGGTTCGGGTGCAGGTTCATGGCTATCCTCTCCCGGCCTCAGTAGCGCCAGATCACGTCGACGAAGGCGCGGTGCATGTACGAGTCGGCTTCTTTGCCGTAGGCGTCGCCCGGCTTGAACACACCGGCGCGCAGGCGCACCAGGGCCGACGGTTCGTCGATCGACTGGCTGATCGAGGCCGGCAGCAGGCCCTGCTTGAAGTACTTGGTCACGACCACGTCCATTTCCTGGCCGAGGTCTTTTTCGCCCTGCACCAGCGGGCGGCTGATGCCACCGTCGTCGACCACCGCGTTGATGCCGCTGGAGCCGATGTTCTGCTTGCCGTCGACGCGCCAGAACTTGTGGTAGATGAAGCTGGCGTCGTAGTCGTCGCGCAGCTGCCAGGAGGCGAACAGGGTGGCCGCCTGCAGGTTGCCCAACTCGCCGCGGAACGCCTCGCCGAAGCGGTGCACGCGCGAGCGGGTGCCGGTGAAGTTGGAGCGGTTGCTCTCAAGGCCGGTCTGCTCGAAGTTGTTCGAGCCGTCGCTGCCACCGCCGCCGCTGCCCCGGGCGTAGGCCGCGCCGACCTGCCACTGCGGGTCGAGGCGCAGGCGGATGCCGAGGTCGGTGGCCCAGGCGTTGACGTCGCCGCTCTGCTTGCCGGTGGCGACCTGATCGTTGCCGACTGCCTGGCTGCTGAGGGTGTCGCGGTCGCCGGTCAGCCAGGTGACGCTGCCCCAGTAGTTGACGGTGTGGTCGTTGCGCCAGTTGTAGGCGTCGCTGTTGGCCTCCAGACCCAGCCAGGTGAGGTCGCCGGTGCGGGTCTTGTCGAGGGCGTCGACGGTTTCGCCGGGGCGCTTCAGGCTGCCGCCGTCATGGCTGTGGTGGGCACGCAGGCCAACCCAGTGGCCGGGTGTCCATTGCGTGGCAACGTTGCCGTAGACATGGGTGCGGTCCTTGTCTTCGGGGGCCAGCTCGGTGAGGTCGGTGCGGTATTCGCTGAAGCGCTGGGCAACGCCGAGGTCGGCCTTGAGCAGGGTGGTGTCGAAGGTCCAGTTCAGCGCCTCGATATTGGTGTCGCGCCACATGCCGTCGTCGCTGCGCAGGCGCTGGCGGCCGAAGCGCAGCTGCTCGCCGGGGTAGGGGGTCAGGCCGCTGTAGCCGATCCAGAATTCGCGCATGGCCAGGTAGCTCTTGTCCGGCTTGCGGCTGTCGTCGCCGTTGTCGCTGGTGGTGCCGTCGTCGTTCTGGCGCAGGGTGTCGGTCTCGATGATGTCGGTGGCGGCCACCGCCTGGCCCATGGCGAAGGCGCTCCAGTTGCCGCGCTCGCCGTACACCCAGGGACGCAGGTCAAGGCCGAGGCCGTTGACATCGCCGCCGGAGCGGGTGCCGAGGTCGCGGTCGTCCTCGGACTGGCCGGTGATCTTCACGTCGAGGCCGAAGTTCTTCTGCGCGGTCTCGGCGGCCAGGGTCGGCATCGACCACAGCAGGGCGAAGCCCAGGCCGATGCCGGCTTTCACGAAGGGGTTGAGCGTCATAGCGAGTCCTCGGCGTCTACTTCTTCTTTCTCGTCCTGCAGCGCTTCGATGGCCAGGGTGCTGTTGGCGCCCTGGGCCATGCTGCCGCGCGCCTGCTTTTCCTGCGCCAGCAGGGTTTGCGCCTGGCTGCGCTGGTCGGGCGTGAGCTGCTGGTCGAGCTGTTGCAGCAGTTCGGCCGACTGTGGGGTCGGGTTGGCCTGGGAGAGCTGCGCGAACACCCAGGCATTGGTCGGCGCCGGGCGGATACCGTGGCCTTCGCTGAACAGCTGGGCCAGGGCGTAGTCGGCGCTGTTCTGGCCACCACGGGCGGCGGCGAGCAGGTGGTCGACGGCCTTTTGTGGCTCGACCTGGCCCAGGTAGCCACGGCGGTACAGCTGGCCGAGGTAGTAGTCGGCGCTGACCTCGCCGGCGTCGGCGGCAGCCTGCAGGTGCTCCTGTGCCTTGGCCGCATCGGCCGGCACGGTCTTGCCTTCGTAGTACAGGCGGCCCAGCAGCAGTTCGGCGCGTGGCTGCTCGGCTTCGCGGCCCTTGTCGATGTAGGCCAGCAACTGGTCGGTGTCGCCCAGTTCGGGGAAGTCGTAGAGCAGCTGCGCCAGGCTCACCCAGGATGCCGGGTTGGCCGGTGCGACCTGCTCGAGCAGGTCCTTGGCGGTCTTCTCGTCGGTCTGGCCCAGGCTGCGGTCGGCCAGCACGCGGGCGACGCTGTCGACCCGGGTGGCCGGCACGGTGCCGCGGGCATGGGCGGCCTTGAGCTGCTCAAGCAGGGCGGCCTGCTGCTCGGGCTGGGCGCGTTTCTGGTAGACGGTGGCCAGTTCCACGTAGCAGATGTCGGTAGTCGACAGCGCGGCCTTGCAGATCTTCTCCACCTCGCCCAGGTGCTGGTCGTAGGTGCCCTGGGTGCGGTACAGCAGCACCTGGGCCAGGCCGGCTTCGGGATTGCCGGCGGCGCGCCACTGGTCGATCTGTTGCTGGGCGTTGACCTTGGGGAAGCTCTGCGGGTATTGCAGGTAGAGCATCGCCAGCGGGATCAGGGTGTTCGTCTCACCTTGTCGCGCCGCGAGCTTGAGCAGGGTCTCGGCCTCTTCGCGCTCGGCCTGGGTGCTGTCGGGCTTGGCCACCAGCAGGCGGCCGAGGCGCGCCTGGGCACGGGGCGAGGTGGCGGCGGCGGCGCGGTAGGTGGCCTCGGCTTGCTTGAGCATGGCCGGGTCGCGGGTGCCGACCTGGATATCGGCCAGGCCGACCTGGGCGTCGCTGTAGCCGAGGTCGGCGAGGGCCTTGTAGTTGCGTTCGGCGGTGGCGGTGTCGCCGCGCTTGAGCGCTTCGTTGGCCAGGCGCTGGTCGGGCAGGCCGGCGCAGCCGGCCAGGGTAATGGCGGCGGCCAGGGCGCATGCCCCCAGGCGCAAGCTGTCCCTGTGGGAGCCGGCTTGCCGGCGAGAGGCCAGTGCAGGCGCTGCATCCGCTGGGCGAGTGCTGCGCACTCGATCGCCGGCAAGCCGGTTCCCACAGATATCGGGGTGTCTGCTGGTCATTATCCGATCCTCTTACAGCCCGCGGGCCACGGCCTTGTCGATCAGCCAGTTCAGCGACGGGCCACGGTCGCTGTTGACCGAGGCCGGGCGGCCGGCGAGTTCGGCCGGCAGGCCGCCGTCGGGCTTGATCTGCACGCGGATATCGGAGGCCAGGTTGTCGGTGTCCAGGCTCGAGCTGCCGGTGATCCGGCCGCTGCGTACTTCATCCTCGCCGGCGATCTGGAAGTTGACCCGGGTGCCCGGCTTCACTTCATCGAACTGGCGATAGCTGAAGCGCGCCTCGATGGTCGGGGTGCTGGTACGCGGGATCAGCGCGAACACCGGCTGGCCCTTGCTGGCGTACTGGCCGTCATCCACCAGCTGGCGCGAGACCACACAGTCGCACGGGCTGGTAAGGGTTCCGGAGAGTTGCTTGCCGAACAGCTCCTCGACCTTGGCCGGCTCCAGTTGCGAGTCGTCCAGGTGGCCCTTGAGCAAATCGAGCATGCTGGTGTTGAAGGTTGCCAATGGCGCGCCCTTGGCCACGCTCGCGCCGTTTTCCACCAGGCTCTGCACGCTGCCATCGCGGGGCATGGTGACATTGGTGGTGGGCACCGCGACCACGCCGGCCTCGGCATGGCTGACGAAGTACAGGCCATACAGCGACTTGGCGACGAAGCCGAAGGCCACCAGGCCGACCACGAACACCCCGGCGGTGACGGTGACCGCGCGCAGGCGGCCGAAGGCGGACAAGCCCGAGCCCCCGTCCTTCTGCTTGCGCGCCTTGGTGAAATTGTCGCGCTGCAGGGTGCTGAGCACGTCGCCGACGCTGATCAGCTCGCCGGACAGGTGGCTGGTGATGATATGGCGCAGGGTGGCGATGTCGCGTGGCTCCAGGTTCTGGAACTCGGTGCCGGTGCGGCCGGTGTCGCGGCTGCTGGTGCGTACCAGCAGCTCGACGTCCATCGACAGGCCGAGGTTGTCGACCACGAACTGCAGGCGGCCGCGCAGCACTTCGCCTTCGGCCAGGGGCTTTGGCGCATGGAAGGACAGGCCCCCGGCGGACAGGTCGTCAACCTTCACCTCGTGCGGCTCGCGGTTGCCATCCAGGTAGCGCAGTTTGGCGGGAATGCGCACCCGGGCATGCTGGCGCTGCGCTTCGGATTCATGCACGACGTTGACGTTCACGGCGGTATTCATGGCGATATTCGTTCCTGTTATCCGATCCGGGGGCTCACACGACCATGAACAGCACGGCGACGAAGATGCTCGCGGCCGAGAAGGTCATGGTCCGCGAGGACCAGGTGTTGAACCATTGTTGAAAACTTGCGAGGTCGCGCTTGAGGGCAGTGGGCTGGCGGGTCCAGGACTGCTTGTCGAGGCGGAAGAACACGTAGATCTTCATCACCGCGCCGACGATCTGGTTGTAATAGAGAATCAGCGGGTAGGCGGGGCCTACGTTGTGCCCCGAGCACAGCAGCATGATGGTGAGGATCAGGCGGGTGATGCCGATCCACAGCAGGTACACCAGCAGGAACTGCAGGCCGAACTTGAAGCTGGCGATCACCGCCACGGTCAGGCCCAGCAGGCTGGTCCACATCGACACGCGCTGGTCGAGCAGGACGATGCTGGTGAACAGCCCCAGGCGCTTGAGGCCCAGGCCCAGGGCGCGGGAGTTCTGCCGCAGGTTGTTGCCGTACCAGCGGTACATCAGCTTGCGGCTGGCCTTGACGAAGCTTTTCTCCGGCGGGTGCTCCACCGTGTTGATCGCCGCGTCAGGCACGTAGAAGGTGTCGTAGCCCAGGCGCATCAGGCTGAACCAGCTGGACTTGTCGTCGCCGGTAAGGAACTTGAAGCGGCCCAGGCGCCAGTGCATCAGCGAGTCGCTTTCGACGTCGGCGATGAACTCGGGGTTGGTCACCACGCTGGCGCGGAACATCGACATGCGTCCGGTCATGGTCAGCACGCGCTTGCTCAGGGCCATGGAGCACATGTTGATGTGGCGCTGGGCGAAGCGCAGCTTGTGCCATTCGCTCATGATGTAGCCGCCGCGCACTTCGCAGAACTCGTTGGTGGTCAGGCCGCCGACGTTGGGGTAGAGCTTGAACCACGGCACGGTCTTGCGTACCACGCCTTCGGCCAGCACGGTGTCGCCGTCGATCACCGCCACCACGGCGTTGTCGTCCGGGAGCATCCGCGAGATGGCGCGAAAGCCATAGGCCAGGCCATCGCGCTTGCCAGTGCCGGCGATGCGCACGATGTCCAGGGTGACGTGTCCGGGCGGGTTGTACTTGGCCCACAGACTCTTGACCAGCAACTCGTCGGACTTCTCCACCAGCGAGCAGACCACCGTGGTGGGGAAGCCGCAGTCGATCGCCTCGCGGATCACTGAGCTGTACACCTGGGCAGTGGTCAGTGCATCGATGCGAAAGCTGGTGACCATCAGGTACACATGCGACGGGTCGGCGGCCTTGCCGAGCTTCTGCACCTTGCGGCGCAGGTATGGGTAGACCAGGTAGAGGAAGATCATGCCGCGGATGAAATGGGTGGCGCCCATGGAGTAGCGCCAGATGCCGACAGCGCCGACCAGGAAGATGAAGTGCTTCGACTGCGAATCGAAGATATCGCTGGGCAGGGCCAGGGCGATCAGCATGAGCAGGCTCATGTAGAGCAGCCAGCCGGCGCACTGCAACAGCACTGTCTGGAACCTTTGCATGTTCGGCATCCGTCGAGAATTCGGGGTGGGGAGGGCGGCGCGCTGGGGAGGGACGCGCCGCCCGACCGGGTTTACCAGCAGATGCCTTCGGTGCGGCTGGTGGTGCAGGTCGGCTTGCTCATGAAGCCGACCAGGTCGATCACTTGCTTGCCGGCCGGTGCCTGTTGGGCCAGGGCGCGGAACTTCTCATCACGGTTGCCCAGCACGATGATGTCGGCGTCGTTCACCACCTGCTCGAAGTTGGCGTTGAGCAAGGAGGACACATGCGGAATCTTCGATTCGATGTATTCCTTGTTGGCGCCGTGCACCCGGGCGTACTCGACGTTCTGGTCGTAGATGTCCAGCTGGTAGCCCTTGCCGATCAGGCGTTCGGCCAGCTCCACCAGTGGGCTTTCGCGCAGGTCGTCGGTACCGGCCTTGAACGACAGGCCGAGCAGGGCGACCTTGCGCTTGTCGTGGCTTTCGATGATGTCGAAGGCGTTCTGCACCTGGGACTCGTTGCTGCGCATCAGCGAGTCGAGCAGCGGCGCCTTCACGTCCAGGCTCGAGGCGCGGTAGGTGAGGGCGCGCACGTCCTTGGGCAGGCACGAGCCACCGAAGGCGAAGCCGGGGCGCATGTAGTACTGCGACAGGTTGAGCACCTTGTCCTGGCAGACCACGTCCATCACATCGCGACCATCGACGCCGACCGCCTTGGCGATGTTGCCGATCTCGTTGGCGAAGGTGACCTTGGTCGCGTGCCAGACGTTGCAGGTGTACTTGATCATCTCGGCCACTTCGATCGGCTTGCGGATCACCGGGGCATCGAGTTCTTCGTACAGGGCTTGCAGGACGTCGCCGCTGGCGCTGTCCAGTTCGCCGATGACGGTCATTGGTGGGTGGTCGTAGTCCTTGATCGCGGTGCTTTCGCGCAGGAACTCGGGGTTGACCGCCACGCCGAAATCGACACCGGCCTTCTTGCCCGAGCAGTCCTCGAGGATCGGGATCACCACGTTCTTGACGGTGCCCGGCAGCACGGTGCTGCGTACCACGA
Source organism: Pseudomonas sp. B21-023 (assembly GCF_024749165.1). Taxonomy (NCBI): domain Bacteria; kingdom Pseudomonadati; phylum Pseudomonadota; class Gammaproteobacteria; order Pseudomonadales; family Pseudomonadaceae; genus Pseudomonas; species Pseudomonas sp. B21-023. The sequence continues at coordinate 1,007,210 of NZ_CP087190.1, forward strand.
TGGTGTGACGGCGGTCGGTGTCGCGCAGCACGTAGCCGATCTCGCGGCACACCGACTCGATATACTCCAGGCCCAGGTCGCCGTTCTTCTTGCTCGGCGTGCCGACGCAGATCATCGACACATCGCTGGCGCGGATGGCTTCGGCGAAGTCGGTGGTGCCACGCAGGCGGCCTTTGGCGATGCCTTGCTGCAGCAAAGCTTCCAGGCCCGGCTCGACAATGGGCGACTTGCCCTGGTTGATCAGGTCGATCTTGGTGCTGGACACGTCCACCCCAATCACGTCATGGCCTCGTGCCGACAGGCAACCGGCACAGACTGCACCCACATAACCCAAACCAAAGATGCTGATACGCATCGCATTCACCTCGTGTGTTTATCACGCCAGCCCTTCAGCGAAGAGCCGACCGGGTTGATTGACCAGCAGTATTCGGGCGTACGGATCCGTGGCGAATTGACACTTCACCGAACGCAGGCATGAATAAATCCGGAGCGCAAAAAGTTATGCACTCAAAGTTGGCAGTCAAAGGCCAATATTTAAAAGGCGTGCCCTGAAATGCAGCCGTCTTTATTGCAAATCGCCATTCGCGAATTGCTGTGCTTGTTCTTTCAAGTGGATAAATCCTTTGAAATCAACCACTAGGACGAATTTTAGGGGCGCTTCTCTCCTGCATGGATAATGGCTTCAGGCACTTCCTGTACCGCCGTTGAAGTTGTGGGGCCGATTGTGAATAGCGGCCCTTTGTCATCTGTAAGTCATTTCTCACGCTCAGCGCTTGAAACTCGTTACGGGTGCTATGAGCCATTGGGCGTAGCAGAAGTTCCTGGGGCGGTTCCGCCACGGTGAAAGATTTCTAAATATTTTTTCAGAGGGAAATACTTTCAATGTGATGGCACGCCACAGTTTCATCCCCGTATATAAAGGGCGAAATCGCAGGGGGATGGTTATATGCCAGCATGCGAAAATATTTTTCAAAAATCGTCAAAAAACTACGAACGGTCTTATGGCGTTTTGCGATAAGGATGTGGCTGATGATTTATTGACGCTGGAATTTTGGCTGATGGCGTTTTGCAGCGTGCCCTGTTGCAGGGCTGATGGGCTCATCGCGGGCTTGCCCCGCGATGAGCTGCAAAGCGGCGCTGAAAAAATCAGCCCTCAGCGTGATCGCGCAGGAATACCAGGTGGTCGGGTTTGGACTGCTCCGCGCTGTAGTAGTAGCCCTGCGCATCGAAGCGCTTGAGCTGCTCCGGGTCGTTGACCCGCTCCTGGATCACGAAGCGGCTCATCATCCCGCGGGCTTTCTTGGCATAGAAACTGATGATCTTGTACTGGCCGTTCTTCAGGTCCTTGAAGTCGACGTCGATCACCCGTGCCTTCAGGGCGCTTTTCTTCACCGCGCTGAAGTACTCGTTGCTGGCCAGGTTCAGCAGCACGTCGTCGCCCTGGTCGGCCAGCGCCTGGTTCAGCCACTCGCTGATGCGCGTGCCCCAGAAGGCATACAGGTCCTTGCCGCGGGCGTTGGCCAGCTTGGTACCCATTTCCAGGCGGTAGGGTTGCATCAGGTCCAGCGGGCGCAGCAGGCCGTACAGGCCCGAGAGCATGCGCAGGTGATCCTGGGCATAGCTGAAATCGTCCTCGCCCAGGCTTTCGGCATCGAGCCCGGTGTAGACGTCGCCCTTGAACGCCAGCAGCGCCTGCTTGGCGTTGGCCGGGGTGAAGTCGGGGGTCCAGCTGCCGAAACGCGCGGCGTTGAGGCCGGCGAGCTTGTCGGAGAGGTGCATCAGCTCGGCGATCTGCGCCGGCGACAGCTCGCGCAGTTGCACGATCAGTTCCTGGGAATCGTCCAGGTACTGGGGCAGGGTGTGGCGCTGGGTCACCGGCGGGGTGTCGTAGTCGAGGGTCTTGGCGGGGGAAATCACCGTCAGCATCGGGTCGGCTCCTGGAATCGTCGGGCGAATTCTACGGGGCTGCCGGCGCAACGCCAAACTATGGCGACGATAGTCAGCGAACATCGCCACAGGCAAGCGGCGGGCGTCGCGTTATAGTGCGCGGCATGCCTTCAAGGAGAATGCACATCGTGCGTATCGCGTTTGCCCTGTTCGCTGGGCTGCTGAGCCTGGGTGCGCAGGCGGCCCCGGCGAATTTCGTCAGTTTCGACCGTGACCTGTGGCCCGAGCAGCTGAACAGCCCGACGTTGTTCGATGTTGCGTCGCGGGCGGAAATCCTGTCGTTTGCCCGGGTGCTGCACGAAAGCGAGATGCTCGACGAGCCGGCGTTGAAGAGCCGCCTTGGCCTGCGCCAGGTCAACCTGAGCGTCGTGCGGGCCGTGCGCGCTCGTCTGTGGCAGCGCCTGTGGACCAGTTATCAACAGGCGCAGCAGAGCTGCGAGCAGGATGCCTCGTTCTGCTACCCGGTTGAGTCCATGGCGGATCTACGCACGCAGGCGGCCGTTTTCGCCGATGATGTCGGCTCGTTCTACACCGAGTGGGTAGAGCCCAGTCATCAGTTCCATACCCGTTACCTGGATGAGCAACTGCGCAAGGCCGCGCTGTTCCCGCAGACCACTAGTGAAGTGGCGAAGCTCTCCGATCGTGAGCGCAATGGCGAGGAACTCAATGACCGGATGTTCCTGCTGACCTTCGTCAGCGGCCCTGCCCCTCAGGGCGGTAGCACCGATGCGCTGGCTGACTACCTGCGTCGGCAGAAGCTCGACGGGATTTTCTTCGTGCTCGGCAATCGCCTGCAGCAACGCCGCGATGCCGGCCCGCTGGGCGATCTGTATGCCGGCCAGTGCGTGGGTATCCAGGGCTGGGAATACCGCTCTCATGCCCAGTGGCAGGATTGGCAGGACTCACTGCGACGCAGCCAGGCGCGGGTGCAGGCCGACTTGGCCGAACAGTATGTACCGTTGTTCCGTCCGCCCTATGGCCAGCGACGCGCCGATGGCGAAGCGTTCCTGGACAGCCAGCAACTGCGGGTTTCTCTGTGGGACATCGATGCCCAGGATGACGGGCCGCTGACCGCCGAGGCCTCGGCGCAGCGGGTGCTGACGCTGATGCTGTTGTGGCGCAAGGGGGTTATCCAGTTCCGTGACGGCTTGCCCAAGGCCCAGCCGGCGCTGGAGTGGTTGTTGCAGCACACGGCCCAGAGCGGGATCGGTTGGGAAGGGTGTCGGGAGTATGCACGGCGGGGGTAGGCAGGGGCCGGGCGCTCAAGGCACGCTGGCTGTACACTGCGCCTCACGCTGCATCGACTCCAGGTTGCGTTCGATGGTCTCGCAGATCGTGTCCATCGGGATCTGATGCTCGCTGATGCGGAACGGGCTCTGCAGGTCCGTGCCGATCCGTTCGATCGCCAGCAGCATGAAGCCGACCACGGTCGAGGCCAGCGGCGTGAACCAGCCCAGCGATTCCACCAGCCCCACCGGCACGATCAGGCAGAACAGCGTGATGAACAGCCGTGGGAAGTACACATAAGGGTAGGGCAGCGGCGTATTGGCGATCCGCTCCATCCCGCCCTGGGCGTTGGACAGGTCCACCAGCGTCGACTCCAGGCGCGCCAGACGAATGCTGTCCAGCCGCCCGGCCTGGTATTCCTGGGCCAGCAGTGCCGCCGAACCGCTGAGGATGTCGTTGGCAAAGTTGTTGGAGCGATTGCGCCGCTCGAACTCGCCGGGCGGTATGAAGGCCATCAGCTCGTCCGGGCATTTCTCGTTCTTGAGGTGGGCGGCCAGGCAGTTCACATAGGCGATGTGCCGGCGCAGCAAGGTCGCCTTCACCGGGTTCGGCCCGTCAGCCGGGTCGTCGACCAGGGTCAGCACCTGCCGGGCGAAACTGCGTGAACTGTTCACCAGCGCCCCCCACAAGGTGCGTGCCTCCCACCAGCGGTTGTAGGCACTGCTGTTGCGAAAGCTCACCAGCACCACCAGCGCCGAGCCCAGCAGGGTGAGCGGGATCAGCGGCAGGCTGAACTTGCTGTTGAAGAACAGCATGAAGTCGATGGTGACCAGCACGTCCCAGATCAGCAGCCAGAACAGCGACCAGCCGATGTAGCCGAAGGTCTTGACCACCAGGCGGTACTTGCGGGCGAGGAGGGCTTTCACGTTGGGGGAACCTCGAGACGGGGGATGCAGGTTCCGACGTCTCGGGAGGGGATAAGGTTCGCTGGGATTCGTGGGCAGGGTGTAACGTGGCTTTTCTGTTCAGCACTTAAGAAGAGGCCTACATCAAGTGGTAAGGCTTCTCTCGCGGCGATGGTTTAGGCTCATGACCCATTCACTTTGAGGAAGTCGAGCATGACCAGTGAACTGACGTCATTCAAGATTGCAGATCTACTGGATTCAGAGGCAGCGATTCAGGAATACCTGTCACAGGTACTGGCCGAAGGTGACGCAGATGAAATCATGCGAGCCCAGTCCCATGTCCAGGCTGCACGCTTGCGCAATACAGGTGGCTAGTCCAGCCAGACTCCCTGCACCCGGTCCTTTGTACTGCACTGTCGCACGGGTGCGCAGAGTTGCGAGCATCGTCAGCGTGGGAGCGGGCTTGCCCCGCGATGGCTGCAACGCAGCCTCAATCCAGGCCACTCCGCACACCCGTAAACCATATCAGTCTCAGCCCAACACCTGCTTCATCTGCACCAGCGCCACCCGGCCTCCATCCGGCGCCCGCCGCTCCTCGATCCCGAACGGTACAAAACCCAGCTGTGGATACAGCAGCAACCCTGCGGTGTTGTGATTGAAACACGACACCCAGACCTCCCGCGCGGCGAACTCTTCGCGGGCCAGGGCGATCATGTATTGCACAAGGTAGCGCGCCACCCCCTGACCCCGAGCAGCCGGCGCCACCACCACATTACCCAGCGCGCAGACACCGCCGTGATCAGCCTTGTAGAAATTGGCGAAGCCAACGATCCCCCCGTCAATTTCGACCACCGTCGAACCGCTGCGCTGGGCGATGGCTTCGCTCAACTGTGCGGGGGTAAGCGGGTAGCTGGCTTTGGGGAACATATAGAAAAGTTCGTCCGCGCTCTGAGGGAAGTTGCAGAGCGTGGCGATGTCGGCAGGGAGGACGGAGCGATGGCTCAGTGGCATAGATGATGTTCCGCTGTGTAGAGAGGTTAGCAACCCTGTGTGGCTCGGAAGTGCTGTGTCAATGTGGAACCGGCAATTCACTACCTTACATCAGGAACCTCTGATCGCCAGCGCCAGCATCCGTGGGGTCCAGGGATAAGCAAAGCTCACCGAACAACTGCTCGACGGCCTCCACCACATAGCTCCAGAATGCTGGGTTCTCGATAGTCTGCGACACCACTTGCAAGGGAAGAAAGCGGCGCATCTCCGCCTGGAAGTCGCGCTGCGTCTGCGCCTGCGTCAAACAGGCGACCCGTGCCGTGCCTTGCTGCAATAGCCAGTCGACAGTAATCGCGTGGTCCCCAAGCTTGCGCCTGGCCAGTGAGAAAGCCGGTATCACGGCGCGCTGCTTGAGCCAGGCCAGGTCCCAGAGGTCGCGATTCTTGATGCGTCCCCGGCGCAGGGCGAAAGCCAGCAGCTTGTCGATGAAGATCTCTTCGAGACTCTGTGCGTTGACGATCAACCCTTCGGTTCCCATATCGACCCCGTAGGGGTTCAGCAAGGTCATGGGTTTGCATTGATAGGACGGGACCGCGCAGATATCGATATGGATTCTCTGCGCGGGCAGGTTGCGAGCTTCGGGTCGGGTCTGCACGCACAGCTTCCAGGTGTCCACATTGCCAGGTGTGTGCAGCGGCTCGCTCACATCGACCTGCAATCCGTATTTTTCACTCAGCCTTGCGATCAGGCTTTCCTTAAGTGCCGAAAAGTCTTCCCGTTTGAAATCCGCGCCACCGGTGAAGTCGAGATCTTCACTCAGGTGCCTCGAACCGTAGCAGGTTCGCAGGCAGGTGCCGCCGATGAAGCAGAGCCTCTGCAGCAAGCCAGACTCGCTGAGTATCCGCATGATGTCATGATGCAGCAGCTCCTTCTCCACCACCACTTGCAGTGAAGCGAGCTCAGGTGTGTTGCCCAGGGCGTGCTGGACAAGTTGATCAAACAAGTTCATTGGCCGTTTTCCAGTCGATCAGCTCCAGATTGCGTCTGGTCCGCTTCATGTCGGCCAAGGCCAGCGAGGCTTTGGCGCGCCATAGGCGGCAGCGGTCGTCGTAGTCGAGTTGGCCGTTGAGTTCGAGAGCGGTTCGGGTGGTATGGACGAACTCGACCGTGCCGAAGGCTGCACAACTTATGGTCTGGCTTCGCCCTGACGACATGATAGTCAGCCAGTTCTGTGGTACTTGAGAGATCACTCCGATATCGCTGAGAGCGCACTCGAGGCTGATGTAGTTGAGGTTGTCAGCTCGCAGGCGGGCTGCAGTGTGATAGAGCACGAGCCCAGGGTTGGGCTTGGCCGGAGTGAAGAGATAAAGCCCCCTGCATACCCTTATCAGGATGCTGTCGCTGGACGCCCTGCTCAGCAGTGAGCGATAGGCACCGCCGGACAAGCCAGGCACCAGGGCACGCATATCCGCAGGCGTGAACAGATAGCGCTGGGGTGTGGCTAGGTGATGCAGGCCTCGGTAGAGGCGCTGGAGCGGCTGGGCAGGCATGGGATTGATCAACAGAAAGTCACGATTTGTGAAACTTAGTGTAGAACGGCGGCTGTGGCTATACAGTAAGTTGCACTATGTGTGATTTTCTGTGCAGTCACCAGCTTGGCTCGAAAGACATAAACGCAACTACTAACGGGCAGGCCCACTCTGAACTGGCCTAATGATTTTGGACACCTTCGTCGGGCGCTCGGTCGGTCAAAAAAAACGCGCCAAAAAGCCCCTGAAAGGGATGACCCTAAAGGCAGATTGAAGAAACCTGGCACGAGTTAACCGAAATTTCTGGATGAGGTGCTGGTTTACTTCAGCGCGGGGCAAGCCAGCTCCCATGCGTGTGACGGGCAGCAAAACGACAGACACAAAAAAACCGACCATAAGGTCGGTTTTTTCTGGATCTTGGTGCCCCGAGGGAGACTCGAACTCCCACTCCTTTCGAAAACGGATTTTGAATCCGCCGCGTCTACCAATTCCGCCATCAGGGCTTGTGGCGCCGCAGTATAGAGAGGTCGCCCAAGGCGGTCAATCGGCTTTCATGGTCAATTTTCACGCATTGGGCTAAACTTCCCGGCCCTGTCGAACCCGAACATCATCATGCGCGTCGCCGATTTTTCCTTCGAACTCCCCGATTCCCTGATTGCCCGCCATCCACTGGCCGAGCGTCATGGCAGCCGCCTGCTGGTGCTCGATGGCCCCAGCGGCGAGCTGGCCCACAAGCAGTTCACCGATCTGCTCGACTATCTGCGCCCCGGCGACCTGATGGTGTTCAACAACACCCGGGTGATCCCGGCGCGGCTGTTCGGCCAGAAAGCCTCCGGCGGCAAGCTGGAAGTGCTGGTCGAGCGCGTGCTCGACAGCCACCGCGTGCTGGCCCATGTGCGTGCCAGCAAGGCGCCTAAAGAAGGCGCGCAGATCCTCATCGACGGCGGTGGCGAGGCCGAGATGGTCGCCCGCCACGACACGCTGTTCGAGCTGCGTTTCAGCGAAGAGGTGCTGCCGCTGCTCGAGCGCGTCGGCCATATGCCGCTGCCGCCGTACATTGACCGCCCCGACGAGGGCGCCGACCGCGAGCGCTACCAGACCGTCTACGCTCAGCGCGCCGGCGCCGTGGCCGCGCCCACCGCCGGCCTGCACTTCGACGAGGCGCTGCTGGAAAAGATCGCCGCCAAAGGCGTTGAACGCGCCTTCGTCACCCTGCACGTAGGGGCGGGCACCTTCCAGCCGGTGCGGGTCGACAAGATCGAAGACCACACCATGCATAAAGAGTGGCTCGAAGTGGGCCAGGATGTGGTCGATGCCGTGCAGGCCTGCCGCGCCCGTGGCGGGCGGGTGATCGCCGTGGGCACCACCAGCGTGCGTTCGCTGGAGAGCGCGGCGCGCGATGGCGAGCTCAAGGCGTTCAGCGGCGACACCGACATCTTCATCTTCCCGGGCCGGCCGTTCCATGTCGTCGATTGCCTGGTCACCAACTTCCACCTGCCGGAGTCCACGCTGCTGATGCTGGTCTCGGCCTTCGCCGGTTACCCCGAGACCATGGCCGCCTACGCGGCGGCGGTCGCGAACGGTTACCGCTTCTTCAGTTACGGTGATGCCATGTTCATCACCCGCAATCCGGCGCCACGCGGCCCAGAGGATCAAGCATGAGTCGCACCTGTCGAATGTCGTTCGAACTGCTGGCCACCGACGGCAAGGCCCGTCGCGGCCGGCTCACCTTCCCCCGTGGCACGGTCGAAACCCCGGCCTTCATGCCGGTGGGCACCTATGGCACGGTCAAGGGCATGCTGCCGCGTGACATCGAGGCCATCGGCGCCGAGATCATCCTTGGCAACACCTTCCACCTGTGGCTGCGCCCGGGCACCGAGGTCATCAAGAAACACAACGGCCTGCACGATTTCATGCAATGGAAAGGCCCTATCCTCACTGATTCCGGTGGTTTCCAGGTGTTCAGCCTGGGCGCCATGCGCAAGATCAAGGAGGAAGGCGTGACCTTCGCATCGCCAGTGGACGGTTCCAAGGTGTTCATGGGGCCGGAAGAGTCCATGCAGGTCCAGCGCGACCTGGGCTCGGACATCGTGATGATCTTCGACGAGTGCACGCCGTACCCGGCCGAGCACGACGTGGCGCGCACCTCGATGGAGCTGTCGCTGCGCTGGGCCCAGCGCTCGAAGAACGCCCATGGCGACAACACCGCTGCGCTGTTCGGTATCGTCCAGGGTGGGATGTACCAGGACCTGCGCATGCGCTCGCTGGAAGCACTGGTCAACATCGACTTCGACGGCCTGGCCATCGGCGGCCTGTCGGTGGGCGAACCCAAGCACGAGATGATCAAGGTGCTGGACTACCTGCCCGCGCAGATGCCGGCTGACAAACCTCGTTACCTTATGGGGGTAGGCAAGCCGGAAGATCTTGTAGAGGGTGTGCGCCGCGGCGTCGACATGTTCGACTGCGTGATGCCCACGCGCAACGCGCGCAACGGCCATCTGTTCGTCGATACCGGGGTGATCAAGATCCGCAACGCGTTCCATCGCCACGATGAATCGCCGCTGGATCCGACCTGCGATTGCTACACCTGCACCAACTTCTCCCGCGCCTACCTGCACCACCTGGACAAGTGCGGCGAAATGTTGAGCAGCATGCTGAATACCATCCACAACTTGCGCCATTACCAGCGCTTGATGGCCGGTTTACGCGAGGCTATTCAACAGGGTAAATTGGCCGCCTTTGTCGACGCCTTCTACGCCAAGCGCGGGCTTCCCGTTCCGCCTTTGGACTGACTGTTTGCAATCATTATTAGAAAATTCCATTAGGAGAGCCCAATGAGCTTCTTTATCCCCGCCGCCTACGCGGACGCAGCAGCCCCCGCCGCCGGCCCAGCCGGTACCGGCTTCGAGTGGATCTTCCTGGTCGGTTTCCTGGTCATCTTCTACCTGATGATCTGGCGCCCGCAGGCCAAGCGTGCCAAAGAGCAGAAGAACCTGCTGAGCAACCTGCAAAAAGGTGACGAAGTTGTCACCAACGGCGGCATCGCCGGCAAGATCGTAAAGGTTGCCGATGACTTCGTGGTCCTGGAAGTGTCCGACAATGTCGAGCTGAAGTTCCAGAAGGGCGCCATTGCCGCGACCCTGCCAAAAGGTACGCTCAAGGCTATCTGAGTTACCGGTTTCATTTTTCCAGTCGGGGCGCGCAAAGCGCCCCGCGTCTTGAACGGGCGGCGTGATGCTGAACAAATACCCTTTGTGGAAATACCTGCTGATCGTGATGGTACTGGCGGTCGGCTTCATTTATTCCGCACCCAACCTCTACCCGGATGATCCGGCGGTGCAGATCAGCGGCGCCAGTTCCGCCCTGCATGTCAGCCAGGCCGACCTCGATCGCGTCACCAAGGCGCTGACCAATGCCGGCATCACCGTCAAAGGCGGCAGCCTGGGCGAGAAGGGCAGTGCCCTGGTGCGCCTGACCAACCAGGAAGACCAACTGCCGGCCAAGGATGTGGCGCGCAAGGCCCTCGGCGATGACTATGTCGTGGCCCTGAACCTGGCCCAGACCACTCCGCAGTGGCTGCGCAACCTGGGTGCCAGCCCGATGAAGCTCGGCCTGGACCTGTCCGGTGGTGTGCACTTCCTGCTGGAAGTGGACATGGACAAGGCCATGACCGCGCGCATGAAAGTCTACGAAGGCGAGGTCAAGACCTTGCTGCGCAAAGAGCGCGTCCGCTACCGCAGCCTGCCGCAGCAGGACGGCGGCATCATGCTGGGCTTCGCCGACGATGCCACCCGCGAACAGGCCCGCAGCCTGATCCGCAAGAATTTCAATGATTTCGACCTGACCACCACCGAGCGCAACGAACTCGCCGTGCTGCGCCTGGCACTGACCCAGGCCAAGGTCGCCGAGATCCGCGAATACTCCATCAAGCAGAACCTGACCACCGTCCGCAACCGTGTGAACGAGCTGGGCGTGGCCGAGCCGCTGGTGCAGCGCCAGGGCGCCAACCGCATCGTGGTCGAGCTGCCAGGCGTGCAGGACACTGCCGAAGCCAAGCGTATCCTCGGCAAGACCGCCAACCTGGAGTTCCGCTTCGGTGCCGAGCCGGGCGCCTCCAAGGCCACCACCGAGGTGTTCGAGTTCCGCGAAGGCGGCCGCTCCGCTCCGGTCGAGCGCGGCCTGATCATCACCGGTGACCAGGTCACCGACGCCCAGGCCAGCTTCGACGAGCACGGTCGCCCGCAGGTGAACATTCGCCTCGACGGCCACGGCGGCGAGCTGATGAGCCGCGCCACGCGCAGCAACGTCGGCCGCAGCATGGCGGTGATCTTCATCGAGCAGAAGCCGGTGACCCGCTACCAGAAGCAGGTGGTCGACGGCGTCGAGAAAGAAGTCGCGGTGCAGACCTTCCAGGAAGAGAAGAAGATCATCAGCCTGGCGACCATCCAGTCGCCGCTGGGCAGCCAGTTCCGCATCACCGGGCTGAACGGCCAGGGCGAGTCCTCCGAGCTGGCCCTGCTGCTGCGGGCCGGTGGTCTGGCCGCGCCGATGTACTTCGCCGAAGAACGCACCATCGGCCCGAGCCTGGGTGCCGACAACATCACCAAGGGTATCGATGCCTCGCTGTGGGGCATGCTGTTCGTCTCGCTGTTCATCATCGCCATCTACCGTGCCTTCGGCGTGCTGGCGACCATCGCTCTGGCGGGCAACATGGTCCTGCTGCTGGCGCTGATGTCGCTGCTGGGTGCCACGCTGACCCTGCCGGGCATCGCCGGTATCGTGTTGACCATGGGTATGGCGGTGGACGCCAACGTGCTGATCTTCTCGCGTATCCGTGAAGAGATCGCCGCCGGCATGTCGGTGCAGCGCGCCATCCACGAAGGCTTCAACCGGGCCTACTCGGCGATCGTCGACGCCAACCTGACCACCTTGCTGGTCGGCGGCATCCTGTTCGCCATGGGCACCGGCCCGGTCAAGGGCTTCGCGGTCACCATGTCCCTCGGGATTTTCACCTCGATGTTCACCGCCGTCATGGTGACCCGCGCACTGGTCAACCTGACCTGTGGCGGGCGTGACATCAAGAAGCTGTGGGTTTGAGGGAGCTGCGATGAAAACCATCAACTTCATGGGCGTGCGCAATGTCGCGTTCGCCATCACCGTCCTCCTTACCGTGCTGGCGCTGTTCAGCTGGTGGCAAAAGGGCCTGAACTTCGGCCTGGACTTCACCGGCGGCACGCTGATCGAGCTCACCTACGAGCGCCCGGCGGACCTGGAGAAGGTGCGTGCCGAGCTGGTTGGCTCCGGCTTCCACGATGCCGTGGTGCAGAGCTTCGGCGCCACCACCGACCTGCTGGTGCGCATGCCGGGCGATGACCCACAGTTGGGCAACCGTGTGGCCGAGGCGTTGCAGAAGATCGGTGGCGATAACCCGGCCACGGTCAAGCGCGTCGAGTTCGTCGGCCCTCAGGTGGGCGAAGAGCTGCGTGACCAGGGCGGCCTCGGCATGCTCCTGGCCCTGGGCGGCATCCTCATCTACCTGGCCTTCCGCTTCCAGTGGAAGTTCGCGGTCGGTGCGATCGTCTCGCTGATCCACGACGTGGTGGTGACCCTGGGTATCCTGTCGTTCTTCCAGATCACCTTCGACCTGACGGTGCTGGCGGCAGTGCTGGCGATCATCGGCTATTCGCTCAACGACACCATCGTCGTGTTCGACCGGGTGCGCGAGAACTTCCGCGTGATGCGCAAGGCCTCGCTGATCGAGAACATCAACATCTCGACTACCCAGACCCTGCTGCGGACCGTCGCCACCTCGGTATCGACCTTGCTGGCCATCGCCGCGCTGCTGTTCTTCGGCGGTGACAACCTGTTCGGCTTCTCCCTGGCGCTGTTCATCGGCGTCATGGCGGGTACCTACTCGTCGATCTACATCGCCAACGTGGTGCTGATCTGGCTGAACCTGAGCAGCGAAGACCTGATCCCGCCGGTCAAGGCCGAGGGTGTGGACGAGCGCCCGTAGGGCTTCGCCCCACGCCGTCTGGCGTAAAGAGAGGCGCGAGTGTTGAACTCGCGCCTTTTTTTTTGCTCCAAGGCTGGGAGAAGGCGGGCCCTATGCCCGCGGGTACGATCAGGAGGTTCACGTGAACAAATCAATGCTGGTGGGTGCGGTTCTGGGTGCTGTCGGTGTGACTGCCGGAGGTGCTGTGGCGACCTACAGCTTGGTGAACAAGGGGCCTGAGTACGCCCAGGTCACCGACGTGCAGCCGATCAAGCAGCAGGTGAAGACGCCGCGCGAGGTCTGCAAGGATGTCACCGTGACGCGCCAGGCGCCGGTCAAGGACCAGCACCAGATCGCCGGTACGGTGGTCGGCGCCATCGCTGGTGGCCTGTTGGGTAACCAGATCGGCGGCGGTACTGGCAAGAAGATTGCCACCGTGGCCGGTGCGGTCGGCGGCGGCTATGCCGGCAACAAGGTGCAGGAAGGCATGCAAGAGCGTGACACCTACACCACCACGCAAACCCGTTGCAACACGGTCAATGACATCAGCGACAAGGTCGTGGGCTACAACGTGACCTATTCCATCGGTGATCAGGTCGGCAAGGTGAAGATGGATCATGAGCCGGGCTCGACCATCCCGCTGGACAAGAACGGCAAGCTGATCCTGAGTCAGAACCAGCCGGGGCAGTGAGCCTTTTGCGGATTCATCTCATGGAACTGTTCGCACTGTGCTGATTTAGCAGGAACAGCGTGGGAGCGGGCTTGCCCCGCGATGCGGTGTATGGCACCGGCTTTGCCGGTGATCGCGGGTCAAGCCCGCTCCCACGCTGGTGATTTACTAAAAACGGCGGCACAAAAAAAGCACCTCGAGAGGTGCTTTTTTTGTGCTCGCAATCGGCGCTTAGCGCTTCATGTGTTCCGGCAGGTGCGGCTGGATGGCAGTCAGCACGGCCTTGAAGCACTTGATGTTGCCCGCGACGATGTGGCCTTTCTCGAGGAATTCGTGGCCACCGTTGAAGTCGCTGACCAGGCCGCCCGCTTCCTGGATCAGCAGCACGCCTGCGGCCATGTCCCACTCGGACAGGCCCGACTCCCAGAAGGCGTCGAAGCGGCCGGCGGCGACATAGGCCAGGTCCAGGCTGGCGGAACCGGCGCGGCGGATGCCGGCGGTCTGGCCAGTCAGGGCGCGGAACATGCCCAGGTAGTTGTCCAGGTCGGCCATCTGGCTGTCACGGAACGGGAAACCGGTACCCAGCAGGGCGCCTTCCAGGCTGGTGCGCGAGCTGACGCGCAGGCGACGGCCATTGATCTGGGCGCCACGGCCACGGCTGGCGGTGAATTCTTCCTGGCGAACCGGATCGACGATCACGGCGTGCTCGAGGCGGCCGCGGTATTTGCAGGCGATGCTGACAGCGAAGTGCGGCACGCCACGCAGGAAGTTGGTGGTGCCGTCCAGCGGATCGATGATCCACAGATAGTCCTTGCCTTCCTCGCCAGTGCCGGCGTGCAGGCCAGTTTCTTCGCCCTGGATGGAGTGGTTCGGGTAGGCCTTGCGCAGGGCTTCGACGATGACCTTCTCGGCGGCGCGATCAACCTCGGACACGTAGTCCTTGGCCTGCTTTTCGTCGACTTTGATGCTGTCCAGGCGTTCGATGGAGCGGAAAATCAGTTCACTGGCGCTGCGAGCGGCGCGCAGGGCGATATTCAGCATAGGCTGCATGGGAAGGTCACCTGGAGATGTTAAAGAGGAAAGCCGGCCATTCTAGCAGAAATCTTTGACGACAGAAGTGTCACATTTGCTTTCATGGCGTTACGCTGGTCGGTTCTGTAAGATCGAACCCTCCTTTTTCTGCATCCGAGAGCACGACACCTTGCTGCAAAATATTCGTGTTGTCCTGGTCAATACCAGCCACCCCGGCAACATCGGCGGCGCTGCGCGTGCCATGAAGAACATGGGCTTGTCGCGCCTGGTGCTGGTGCAGCCGAAAGAATTCCCGGCCGCCGATGCCTCGGCGCGCGCCTCGGGTGCCGACGACGTGCTGGCCGGCGCCCAGGTGGTCGACAGCCTCGAGCAGGCGCTGGTCGGCTGCAGCCTGGTCATGGGCACCAGCGCGCGCGAGCGCAGCATTCCCTGGCCGCTGATCGGTCCCCGTGAGTGCGGCACCAAGGCGGTGGAGCACGCCCTGGCCGGCGAAGAAATCGCCTTGGTGTTCGGTCGCGAACACGCCGGCCTGACCAACGAAGAACTGCAGCGATGTCACTTCCACGTGCACATTCCCTCCAATCCCGACTTCAGCTCGCTGAATCTGGCCGCCGCGGTCCAGGTGCTCGCCTACGAGGTGCGCATGGCCTCGTTGGCGGTGCCGGACGCGGCGCCCAAGGTCGAGAAGGCGGACGCCAATGAACTGGCGACCATGGACGAAATGGAGCTGTTTTATGACCACCTGGAAAAAACCCTGGTGGACATCGGCTTCCTCGACCCTGCCAAGCCCAAGCACCTGATGCCGCGCATGCGTCGGCTGTATGGGCGCAGCTCGGTCGAGCGTACGGAAATGAGCATTTTGCGCGGCATCCTCACCGAGACCCAGAAAGTTGTCCGGGGCGAGCCGCATAAACGGAAGGACTGAACGATGTTCGAGCGTCTGCGTGAAGATATTCAAAGTGTTTTCCATCGTGACCCCGCCGCGCGCAATGCCTTCGAGGTGTTGACCTGCTACCCGGGCATGCACGCCATCTGGCTGCACCGCCTGGGCAATGCCCTGTGGAAGCGCGATTTCAAGTGGCTGGCGCGCCTGGTGTCGAACTTCGGCCGCTGGCTGACCGGTATCGAAATCCACCCGGGCGCGACCATCGGCCGGCGCTTCTTCATCGACCATGGCATGGGCATCGTCATTGGCGAAACCGCCGAGATCGGCGACGACGTGACCCTCTACCAGGGTGTCACCCTCGGTGGCACCAGCTGGAACAAGGGCAAGCGTCACCCGACCCTGGAAAACGGCGTCGTGGTCGGTGCCGGGGCCAAGGTGCTGGGCCCGTTCACCGTGGGCGCCGGGGCCAAGATCGGCTCCAACGCGGTGGTTACCAAGGCGGTGCCGGCCGGCGCCACGGCGGTAGGCATCCCGGGGCGGATCATCGTCAAGACCGAGGATGACGCCGTCGAGGCCAAGCGCAAGGCCATGGCCGAGAAGATCGGCTTCGACGCCTATGGCGTCAGTGGCGACATGCCGGACCCGGTGGCGCGCGCCATCGGCCAGATGCTCGACCACCTGCAGGCCGTCGACGAGCGCCTGGAGGGCATGTGTGGCGCGCTGACCCGGATGGGCAGTGACTACTGCGCCAAGGAGCTGCCGGCACTGCCCGACGACGACTTCGCCGAGGCCTGCGTCGAGCTGAAGCAGGGCGACACTCGGTCGCATTGATTGCGCCGGCCCGATACAAGGGGCGTGTGCTCGCGCCCCTTGTCTGCTACACTCGCGGCCGCCTCCCGCATGCATACCCGACTAAAGCACTAGGTCTTATAGTTGACTTAAATGCTCGGGAATCGCATACTCGCACACATCCTGTAACTCCCGTGGTACCCATACGCCATGCGACTGACTACCAAAGGCCGATACGCCGTGACCGCCATGCTTGACCTGGCGTTGCACGCGCAGCAGGGGCCGGTGTCTTTGGCCGATATTTCCGAGCGCCAGGGCATTTCCCTCTCTTATCTGGAGCAGCTGTTCGCCAAGCTGCGCCGCAGCAGCCTGGTATCCAGCGTTCGCGGCCCAGGCGGCGGCTACCAGCTGTCACGAGGCATGGAAACCATCCAGGTGGCCCAGGTCATCGACGCGGTCAACGAATCGGTCGATGCCACCCGTTGCCAGGGCCTGGGGGACTGCCACGCCGGTGATACCTGCCTGACTCACCACCTGTGGTGTGACCTGAGCCAGCAGATCCATGAATTCCTCAGTGGCATCAGCCTGGCCGACCTCGTCATGCGCCGCGAGGTGCAGGAAGTCGCCCAGCGCCAGGACCTGCGCCGTGTCGCAGGCCGAACTGCCCAGCTGGACAAGATTGAGACGTCCGCCGTCGACTGAAATTGCAGCGACGAGCGACGCCACCGCCTGATAGGAGATACTCAATGAAGTTGCCGATCTACCTCGATTACTCCGCGACCACGCCGGTCGATCCCCGTGTCGCCCAGAAGATGGCCGAGTGCCTGCTGGTTGACGGGAACTTCGGTAACCCGGCCTCGCGCTCCCACGTGTTCGGCTGGAAAGCCGAGGAAGCAGTCGAGAACGGCCGCCGCCAGGTCGCCGAGCTGATCAACGCCGATCCGCGCGAGATCGTCTGGACCAGCGGTGCCACCGAGTCCGACAACCTCGCCCTCAAAGGCGTGGCGCACTTCTATCAGACCAAGGGCAAACACATCATCACCTCCAAGATCGAGCACAAGGCGGTCCTGGATACTGCTCGCCAGCTCGAGCGTGAAGGTTTCGAGGTCACCTACCTCGAGCCGGGTGAAGACGGCATCGTCACCCCGGCGATGGTCGAAGCCGTCCTGCGCGACGACACCATCCTGGTCTCGCTGATGCACGTGAACAACGAAGTCGGCTCGATCAACGACATCGCCGCCATCGGCGAACTGACCCGTTCGCGCGGTGTACTGTTCCATGTCGACGCCGCGCAGTCGGCCGGCAAGGTCGAGATCGACGTGCAAAAGCTCAAGGTCGACCTGATGTCGTTCTCCGCGCACAAGGTCTACGGCCCCAAAGGCATCGGCGCGCTGTACGTCAGCCGCAAGCCGCGTGTGCGCCTGGAAGCCATCATCCACGGCGGTGGCCATGAGCGCGGCATGCGTTCGGGCACCCTGCCGACCCACCAGATCGTCGGCATGGGCGAAGCCTTCGCCATCGCCAAGCAGGAAATGGCCGCTGAAAACGTGCGCATCAAGGCCCTGAGCGACCGCTTCTTCAAGCAGGTCTCGGACCTCGAAGAGCTGTACGTCAACGGCAGCCAGACCCAGCGCGTGCCGCACAACCTGAACCTGAGCTTCAACTACGTCGAAGGCGAGTCGCTGCTGATGTCGCTTAAGGACATCGCTGTTTCGTCCGGTTCGGCCTGCACCTCCGCTTCGCTCGAGCCGTCCTACGTCCTGCGCGCCCTGGGCCGCAACGACGAGCTGGCGCACAGCTCGATCCGCTTCTCCTTCGGTCGCTTCACCACCGAGGAAGAAGTCGACTACGCCGCGCAGAAAGTCTGCGAGGCCGTGAACAAGCTGCGCGAATTGTCGCCGCTGTGGGACATGTACAAAGACGGCGTCGACATCTCCAAGATCGAGTGGGCCGCCCACTAAGCAGTCGCCGGCAAGAGCGGCTCCCTGATGAGGAAGGAATTGCACCATGGCATACAGTGAAAAGGTCATCGACCACTACGAAAACCCGCGCAACGTCGGCAAGATGAACGCCGACGATCCGGATGTCGGTACCGGCATGGTCGGCGCCCCGGCCTGCGGTGACGTGATGCGCCTGCAGATCAAGGTCAACGAGCAGGGCGTCATCGAAGACGCCAAGTTCAAGACCTACGGTTGCGGTTCGGCCATCGCCTCCAGCTCCCTCGCCACCGAGTGGATGAAGGGCAAGACCCTGGACGAGGCCGAGACCATCAAGAACACCCAGCTGGCTGAAGAGCTGGCATTGCCGCCGGTCAAGATCCACTGCTCCGTGCTCGCCGAAGATGCCATCAAGGCCGCTGTTCGCGATTACAAGCAGAAGAAAGGCTTGGTCTAAGTCGACTGCGAGGTAAGGAGTTCCGATGGCTATCAGCATGACAGAAGCCGCCGCCAACCACATTCGCCGCTCCCTCGACGGGCGCGGCAAGGGTGAGGGCATTCGCCTGGGCGTGCGCACCACCGGCTGCTCGGGCCTGGCCTACGTGCTGGAGTTCGTCGACGAGCTCGCCGCCGAAGACCAGGTGTTCGAGAACCATGGCGTGAAGGTCATCATCGACCCGAAAAGCCTGGTGTACCTCGATGGCACCGAGCTGGACTTCGTCAAGGAAGGGTTGAACGAAGGTTTCAAGTTCAACAACCCCAACGTGCGCGGTGAGTGTGGCTGCGGCGAAAGCTTCAACGTTTGAGGCTGGCTGTGGGTACTCTTTGCCATTTCGCCCTGTTCGACCTGCAACCGGCTTTCTGCCTGGACCTCGACAAACTGGCCGTTCGCTATCGCGAGTTGGCCCGTGAGGTCCACCCTGACCGCTTCGCCGACGCTTCCGAGCGTGAGCAGCGTGTCGCCCTGGAAAAGTCCGCAGCATTGAACGACGCCTACCAGACCTTGCGCAGCGCGCCGCGTCGCGCCCGTTACCTGCTGGCCATCGGTGGCCACGAAGTGCCTCAGGAAGTCACGGTGCATGACCCGGACTTCCTGTTGCAGCAGATGCAGTGGCGCGAAGAGCTCGAAGAGTTGCAGGACGAAGCCGATCTTGACGGTGTTGGTGTGTTCAAGAAGCGCCTCAAGGGTGCCCAGGACGCACTGAATAATGACTTCGCCGACTGTTGGGACGATGCAGCCCAGCGCGACAAGGCCGAGCGCCTGATGCGCCGCATGCAGTTCCTCGACAAGCTCGCCCAAGAAGTGCGCCAACTCGAAGAGCGCCTCGACGATTAACCCCGGCGTCGCCCGTGATGACGCCTAAGGTACTCAGATAAGCATGGCCCTACTGCAGATCGCCGAACCCGGTCAGAGCCCTCAACCGCACCAGCGCCGCCTGGCGGTGGGCATTGACCTGGGCACCACCAATTCTCTCGTCGCCGCCGTGCGCAGCGGGCGCAGCGAGCCGCTGCCCGATGACCAGGGCCAGGTGATCCTGCCCTCGGCCGTGCGTTATCTCGAAGGCCGCAATGAAGTGGGCCAGGCTGCCCGCGATGCCGCCTCCAGCGACCCATTGAACACCATCCTGTCGGTCAAGCGCCTGATGGGGCGCGGCCTGGCCGACGTCAAGCAGCTGGGCGAGCAACTGCCGTACCGTTTCGTCGGTGGCGAGTCGCACATGCCATTCATCGACACCGTCCAGGGCCCGAAGAGCCCGGTGGAAGTGTCCGCCGATATCCTCAAGGTGTTGCGCCAGCGCGCCGAGGAAACCCTTGGCGGCGAGCTGGTGGGTGCGGTGATCACCGTGCCGGCATACTTCGACGATGCCCAGCGCCAGGCGACCAAGGATGCCGCCAAGCTGGCCGGCCTCAACGTCCTGCGCCTGCTCAACGAGCCCACTGCGGCGGCCGTGGCCTATGGCCTGGACCAGAATGCCGAAGGCCTGGTGGCGATCTACGACCTGGGCGGCGGTACCTTCGATATTTCCATCCTGCGCCTGACCGGCGGTGTCTTCGAGGTGCTGGCCACCGGTGGCGATACCGCCCTGGGCGGCGATGATTTCGACCACGCCATCGCCGGCTGGATCATCGAGCAGGCGGGACTCTCCTCCGACCTCGACCCGGCCACCCAGCGCCAGCTGCTGCAGGCTGCCTGCGCGGCCAAGGAAGCCCTGACCGACGCCGATGTGGTCGGTGTCAGCCACGGCGCCTGGCAGGGCGAGCTGAGCCGGGTGGCTTTCGACGCCATGATCGAGCCATTGGTCGCCCGCAGCCTCAAGGCCTGCCGTCGTGCCGTGCGTGACAGCGGCGTCGAGCTCGAAGAAGTCGGCGCGGTGGTCATGGTCGGCGGTTCGACCCGCGTGCCACGTGTGCGCGAGGCGGTCGGCGCACTGTTTGGCCGTACCCCGCTGACCTCGATCGACCCGGACCAGGTGGTGGCCATTGGTGCCGCGATCCAAGCTGATACCCTGGCTGGCAACCGTCGCGAAGGCGGCGAGCTGTTGCTGCTGGACGTCATTCCGCTGTCGCTCGGCCTCGAGACCATGGGCGGGCTGATGGAGAAGGTGATCCCGCGCAACACCACCATCCCGGTGGCCCGCGCCCAGGAGTTCACCACCTACAAGGATGGCCAGTCGGCCATGATGATCCACGTGCTGCAGGGTGAGCGCGAGCTGATCAGCGATTGCCGCTCGCTGGCACGCTTCGAGCTGCGCGGCATCCCGGCGATGGTGGCCGGTGCGGCGAAGATCCGTGTGACCTTCCAGGTCGACGCCGACGGCCTGCTCAGCGTCGCGGCCCGCGAGCTGGGTTCGGGCGTGGAATCGAGCATTCAGGTCAAGCCATCGTATGGCCTGACCGACGGCGAGATCGCCCGCATGCTCAAGGACTCGTTCGAGCATGCCGGCTCCGACAAGCACGCGCGCCAACTGCGCGAGCACCAGGTCGACGCCGAGCGCCTGCTCGAGGCGGTGCAGGGCGCCCTGGACGCCGATGGCGAACGCTTGCTCAGCAGCGACGAGCGCGAAGCGATCGAATTCCAGATGCAGGAACTACGTGATTTGCTGAGCGGCACCGATGGCGCTGCCATCGAGCAACAGACCAAGCGTCTGTCGCAGGTGACCGATGCATTTGCCGCCCGTCGCCTTGATTCGACGGTCAAAGCCGCACTGGCCGGGCGCAACCTGAATGAGATCGAGGAGTAATCGATGCCGCTGGTGACATTCCTGCCGCATGAGAAGTTCTGCCCCGAAGGGCTGACCGTGGAAGTGCCGTCCGGGACCAATATCCTGGAACTGGCCCACGACCATCACATCGAGATGGAAAGCGCCTGCGGCGGCGTCAAGGCCTGCACCACCTGCCATTGCATCATCCGCAAGGGCTTCGACTCCCTTGAGGAGGCCGATGAGCTGGAGGAAGACATGCTGGACAAGGCCTGGGGCCTGGAGGCGCAGTCGCGCCTGGGTTGCCAGGTGGTCGTCGGCGATGAGGACCTCGCCATCGAGATCCCCAAGTATTCGCTCAACCACGCCGCAGAAGCGCCGCACTGAGGTTTTGTACATGAGTCTGAAATGGGTTGATGTACTTGAGATCGCCATCCAGCTTGCGGAAAGCAAGCCCGAGGTCGATCCTCATTACGTGAATTTCGTCGATCTGCGTGCCTGGGTAATGGCGCTACCTGAATTCGATGACGATCCATCGCGTTGCGGTGAGAAGGTTCTCGAGGCCATCCAGGCGGCCTGGATCGAAGAAGCCGACTGAGCGCACGCTGCAGGTTAGGCAATCCCCTGGAACCCGCGTATAATTCGCGGGTTTAATTTTTCGCAACACTCAATATTCTGGAGTTTTCCATGGCTGTTCAACGTACTTTCTCCATCATCAAGCCTGACGCCGTTGCCAAGAACGTCATCGGCGAGATCACCACTCGCTTCGAGAAAGCCGGCCTGCGCGTCGTCGCTTCGAAAATGAAGCAGCTGTCCAAAGCCGAAGCCGAAGGCTTCTACGCTGAGCACAAAGAGCGCGGCTTCTTCGGTGACCTGGTTGCCTTCATGACTTCGGGCCCTGTTGTTGTGCAGGTTCTGGAAGGCGAAAACGCCATTCTGGCCAACCGTGAGCTGATGGGCGCCACCAACCCTAAAGAAGCTGCTGCCGGCACCATCCGTGCTGACTTCGCCGAGTCGATCGACGCCAACGCTGTTCACGGTTCGGACTCCGAAGCCGCTGCCGCTCGCGAAATCGCTTACTTCTTCGCTGCTACCGAGGTAACCACTCGCTAAGCGAAGGCTTACGAGTGAGGGTGAATCCATGACGACATCGACTGACAAGATCAACCTGCTGGGGCTTACCCTGGCGGAAATGGAACAGTTCTTCGACTCAATCGGGGAGAAGCGCTTCCGTGCCGGTCAGGTGATGAAATGGATTCACCACTTTGGCGTCGATGATTTCGCCGCCATGACGAACGTCGGCAAGGTCTTGCGCGAAAAGCTCGAGGCCGTTGCCGAAATTCGGGGCCCGGAAGTGGTCAGCGAAGACATTTCCGCCGACGGCACCCGCAAGTGGGTGATCCGCGTTGCCTCCGGCAGCTGCGTCGAGACCGTCTACATCCCCACCGACGATCGCGGCACGCTGTGCGTGTCGTCGCAAGCCGGCTGCGCCCTGGACTGCAGTTTCTGCTCCACCGGCAAGCAAGGCTTCAACAGCAACCTCACCGCCGCCGAAGTGATCGGCCAGGTGTGGCTTGCGAACAAATCCTTCGGGACCGTCCCGGCCAAGATCGACCGCGCGATTACCAACGTGGTCATGATGGGCATGGGCGAGCCCTTGCTGAATTTCGACAATGTCATCGCCGCCATGAAGATCATGATGGAAGATCTGGGCTATGGCATTTCCAAGCGGCGCGTCACCCTGTCCACCTCGGGCGTGGTGCCGATGATCGACGAGCTGGCCAAGCACATCGATGTGTCCCTGGCCCTGTCGCTGCACGCGCCGAATGATGAGCTGCGCAACAAGCTGGTGCCGATCAACAAGAAGTACCCGCTGAAGATGCTGCTGGAGTCGTGCATGGGCTATATGTCCACCCTCGGCGGCAAGCGCGTGCTCACCATCGAGTACACCCTGCTCAAGGACGTCAACGACCAGCCCGAGCACGC
Source organism: Pseudomonas sp. B21-023 (assembly GCF_024749165.1). NCBI lineage: Bacteria > Pseudomonadati > Pseudomonadota > Gammaproteobacteria > Pseudomonadales > Pseudomonadaceae > Pseudomonas > Pseudomonas sp. B21-023. The sequence continues at coordinate 1,030,303 of NZ_CP087190.1, forward strand.
CGCGCAGATGATCGAACTGCTGCGCGATGTGCCGTGCAAGATCAACCTGATCCCGTTCAACCCGTTCCCGCATTCCGGCTATGAGCGGCCGAGCAACAATGCCATCCGCCGCTTCCAGGACCTGTTGCACCACGGCGGCTTCAACGTGACCACGCGCACTACCCGCGGTGACGACATCGACGCCGCGTGCGGTCAGCTGGTGGGCCAGGTCAACGACCGCACTCGCCGCAGCGAGCGCTACATCGCGGTGCGCCAGTTGGCCGCCGACGAGCCGCAAGACAGCGCCGCGCGCCCCTGACGAGCATCTGCCCCATGAGCCTGCGCATCGCGCTGTCGATCCTGACGCTTTCGCTGCTGGCCGGCTGCGTGTCCGGAGGCGCGGGCGACCCCCTGGCCAACCGCCAGGGGCGCGAGGCGGCGGGGCAGGCCTATGTACAGTTGGGCTTGGGTTATTTGCAACAAGGTTTGACCGAACGCGCCAAGGCCCCTCTGGCCAAGGCCCTGGCCCTCGACGCCCGCGACGCCGATGCCCATGCCGCGCTCGCCCTGGTGTTCCAGGCCGAGGATGAGCCCGCCCTGGCCGGCGAACATTTCGACAAAGCCCTGGCCATCCGCCCGGATGACTCGCGAATCCGTAACAACTACGGCAGTTTCCTATATGCTCAGGGCCGTTTCGACGAAGCCCACGCGATGTTCCTCCAGGCCGCCGCCGATACCCTGTATCCTGAGCGTTCGCGCGTCTACGAGAACCTCGGGCTCACCGCCTTGAAGCGGGGGCAGGGCGATCAGGCCCGCGAATACCTGGAAAAGGCCCTTCGGCTGAATCAGCGGCAACCGAAGGCTTTGCTCGAAATGGCTGAGTTGTCCTACGAAAACAGGCATTATGTGCCGGCCCGGAATTACTACGATCGATTCAGCCAGCTGAGCGACCAGAATGCCCGCAGCTTGCTGCTGGGCCATCGCCTGGCACTTGCCCTTGACGAGCAGGGCACCGCGGCCCGCTTGGGCCAGCAATTACAACGACTTTATCCCGGTACGCCGGAATATCAGCAATACCTGTCGGAGCAACGATGAAAGCCGCGCACACTGAAGTAGCAGCAGCGACTCGCCAGAACCCCGGTGACGTCTTGCGCCAGGCCCGCGAAAAACGCGAATGGAGCCAGGCCGAGGTCGCTCGCAAGCTCAACCTCACGGTATCTTCGCTGAACAACCTGGAAAACGGCGCCTTCGACAAGCTGCCCGGGCATACCTTCGCCCGTGGCTACATCCGCGCCTACGCCAAGCTGATGGACATGGACCAGGCGCCCCTGGTCGAGGCCTTCGACCAGATCACCGGGACCCATGCCAAAGGCAGTGAGGTGCACGCGCTCGGCCGTATCGAAGAGCCGGTGCGCCTGTCGCACAACATCCTGCGCGTGGTCAGCCTGTTGCTGCTGGTCGCCGTGGTCGGCGGCGGTTTCTTCTGGTGGCAGGACCAGAGCAACCTGCGCGGCAAGGACCTGGCCAAGATCGCCCTGGAGCACGTCGAGGTCGAGAGCGCCGACGGTACCACGCAGATTCACCCGCTGGACGAGCCGGAAGACCAGGCCGTGAGCGAGGGCCAGCAGGCCGAAGGCCAGGCCCTGCCGCTGGAACCGAACAGCGCCGAGCAGACACCGGTCGCCGAGGCCCAGGCGCCAGTCGCCTCCGTGGCACCTGCAACGCCAGCCACCAGCGCCGCGCCGACTGCCGCCGCGCCTGTGGCACCGGTTGTCGCGCCAGCCGCGCCTGCCGTGGTCATCCCCGCCGCGCCTGCCGCCGCCGCGCCAACCACAGCCGTCGCGGCCACCGCTGCGGTCGCACCGGCTGCGCCCGCTGAAGCCACGCCGGCCCCGGCCGGCAGCGCCAAGGTTCGTATCCAATTCACCGCCGATTGCTGGACCCAGGTCACCGACGGCAACGGCAAGGTGCTGTTCAGCGCCATCAAGCGCAAGGGCGACAGCCTGGAACTGACCGGCAAGCCACCGTTCGCGGTGCGCCTGGGCTTCGCCCGTGGCGCCCAGGTGAGCTACAACGGCCAGGCGGTCGATGTCGCCCCGTTCACCAGTGGCGAAACCGCTCGCCTGAAGTTGGGACAGTAAGTCATGCACGGCGAATCTCCGATCAAACGTCGCGAATCCCGCAAGATCTGGGTCGGCAATGTGCCGGTGGGTGGTGATGCGCCCATCGCGGTGCAGAGCATGACCAACACCGACACCAACGATGTCGCCGCCACCGTGGCGCAGATCCAGCGCCTGGTCGATGCCGGCGTGGACATCGTCCGTGTCTCGGTACCGGACATGGACGCCGCCGAGGCGTTCGGCAAAATCAAGAAACTGGTCAGCGTGCCATTGGTCGCCGACATCCATTTCGACTACAAGATCGCTCTGCGCGTGGCCGAACTGGGCGTCGACTGCCTGCGCATCAACCCGGGCAATATCGGCCGTGAAGACCGTGTGCGCGCCGTGGTCGATGCCGCCCGCGACCGTGGCATCCCGATCCGCATTGGCGTCAACGCAGGCTCCCTGGAAAAGGACCTGCAGAAGAAGTACGGCGAGCCGACCCCGGCGGCGCTGGTCGAGTCGGCCCTGCGCCATGTCGAGCACCTTGACCGCCTGGATTTCCAGGACTTCAAGGTCAGCGTCAAGGCCTCCGACGTGTTCATGGCCGTCGAAGCCTACCGCCTGCTGGCCAGGCAGATCATCCAGCCGCTGCACTTAGGCATCACCGAAGCCGGCGGCCTGCGCTCGGGGACGGTGAAATCCGCCGTCGGCCTAGGTATGCTGCTGGCCGAAGGCATCGGTGACACCATCCGCATTTCCCTGGCGGCCGATCCGGTCGAGGAAGTGAAGGTCGGCTACGACATCCTCAAGTCGCTGCACCTGCGTTCCCGTGGCATCAACTTCATCGCCTGCCCGAGCTGCTCGCGGCAGAACTTCGATGTGGTCAAGACCATGAACGAACTGGAAGGGCGCCTGGAGGACCTGCTGGTGCCGCTGGACGTGGCGGTGATCGGTTGCGTGGTCAACGGCCCGGGCGAGGCCAAGGAGTCGCACGTGGGCCTGACCGGCGGCACGCCGAACCTGGTGTATATCGACGGCAAGCCATCGCAGAAGCTGAACAACGACAACCTGGTCGACGAGCTGGAAAAGCTCATCCGCCAGAAAGCGGCCGAGAAGGCCGAGGCCGACGCGGCGCTGATCGCCCGCGGCTGATACACAGATTCGTAAGGACTATTCGTGAGCAAATCGCTGCAAGCCATCCGTGGCATGAACGACATCCTGCCCGACCAGTCGCCGCTGTGGCGCTACTTCGAGGGCACCGTGGCCGGCTTGCTGGACAGCTACGGCTACAGCCAGATCCGCACGCCGATCGTCGAGTTCACCGAGCTGTTCAAGCGCTCTATCGGTGAAGTCACCGATATCGTCGAGAAGGAGATGTACACCTTCGAGGACCGCAACGGCGACTCGCTCACCCTGCGCCCCGAAGGCACCGCCGCCTGCGTGCGTGCCGTGCTCGAGCACGGCATTACCGGCAACGGCCAGGTGCAGAAGCTCTGGTACATCGGCCAGATGTTCCGCCACGAGCGGCCGCAGAAGGGCCGCTACCGCCAGTTCCACCAGATCGGCGTGGAGGTGTTCAACCTCGACGGCCCGGACGTCGACGCCGAACTCATCATGCTGACGTGGCGCCTGTGGGGCTTGCTGGGTATCCAGGATGCGGTCGAACTGCAGCTCAACAGCCTGGGCACCAGCGCAGCCCGCGCGCGTTACCGCGATGCGCTGGTCGAGTACCTGTCGGCCCGCCTCGAACAACTGGACGAAGACAGCCAGCGCCGCCTGAAGAGCAACCCGCTGCGCATCCTCGACAGCAAGGACCAGAACACCCAGGCGGTACTGGTTGGCGCACCGAAGCTCGAAGACTACCTGGACGAAGAGTCCCGCGTGCACTTCGAGGGCCTGAAGGCCCGCCTGGACGCCGCCGGCATTCCGTTCGTGATCAACACCAAGCTGGTCCGCGGCTTGGACTACTACAGCAAGACCGTGTTCGAGTGGGTCACCGACAAGCTCGGCGCCCAGGGCACCGTCTGCGCCGGTGGCCGTTATGACGGCCTGGTCGAGCAGATGGGCGGCAAGCCCACCCCGGGCGTCGGTTTTGCCATGGGCATCGAGCGTCTGATCCTGCTGCTGGAGACCCTGGGCAAGGTGCCCGAGTCGATCAGCCGTACCATCGACGTCTACCTGTGCGCCTTTGGCGAACAGGCGGAGTTGGCCGGCCTGCGCCTGAGCGAAAGCCTGCGCGACCTCCAGCCGAACCTGCGCCTGGCGGTCAATGCCGGTGGCGGCAGCTTCAAGAGCCAGTTCAAGAAGGCCGACAAGAGCGGCGCGCTGTTCGCCCTGATCCTCGGCGACGACGAGCTGGCCAAGCAAGAGATTGGCGTGAAGCCCCTGCGCGGCCAGGGCGAACAACAGAACATTGCCTGGGATGCGCTTGCTGCGCACCTGGAAACCGCGATCGCCCAGGCGTGACGCGGTCCGACAACGAATAGGCGAATAGGAGTATTGGGGTGTCGAGTACCGATGATGAAGGCCTGGCAGCGGCCAAGGACTGGTGGAACCGCAACGGCAAGCCACTGCTGACCGGCGCCCTGCTGGCCGGTGTGGTGGTGATGGGCTGGCAGACCTGGCACAAGTACCAGGCCAACCAGTCGCAAGGCGCTTCGGCGCTGTATCAGGCCCTGCTGGAAACTTCGCTGACGCCAGATGGCAAGCCTGACGCGAGCAAGGTGGCGGAGCTTTCCGGCAAGCTCAAGAGCGAGTTCGGCGGCACCGCCTACGCCCAGTACGGCAGCCTGTTCGTCGCCAAGGTGGCGGTCGAGAGCGGCAAGCTGGACGACGCGGCGAGCGAACTCAAAAGCGTGATGGACAAGCCGGCCGACGCCACCCTGAGCGAGATTTCGCGCCAGCGCCTGGCCCGCGTGCTCGCGGCCCAGGACAAGGCCGAGGACGCCCTCAAGCTACTCGACGGCGACACCGACAAGGCCTTCCTGGCCAGCCGTGAAGAACTCAAGGGCGACCTGCTGGTGCAGCTGGGCCGCGCCGACGACGCGCACGGCGCCTACGAAAAAGCCAAGGCCGCGCTGTCCGACGACGCCGCGATCGGTGGCCTGCAACTGAAGCTGGATGACCTGGCCAAAGGGGACGCCTGAAGTGAAGGGTTGGAAACAAGCAGCAGTGCTCACCCTCGCCGTCCTGGCGGCGGGTTGCAGCAGCAACAGCAAGAAGGAACTGCCCCCGGCCGAGCTGACCAAGTTCACCGAGGAAGTGGTGCTGAAGAAGCAGTGGAGCCGTTCGATCGGTGACGGCCAGGGTGAGACCTACAACACCCTGGTGCCAGCCATCGAGAACGACCGCATCTACGCTTCCGATGTCAACGGCGAGGTCTTCGCGCTGAACCGCATCACCGGTGACGTGGTGTGGAAGAAGGACCTCGAGCTGCCGGTTTCCGGCGCCGTGGGCGTGGGCTATGGCCTGGTCATGCTGGGTACCCTCAAGGGCGAGGTCATTGCCCTGGACTCCAGCACCGGCGAGGAGCGCTGGCGCTCCCGCGTCTCCAGTGAAGTGCTGGCTCCGCCCGCCAACAATGGCGATGTGGTGGTGGTGCAGACCCAGGACGACCGCCTGGTCGGCTTCGACGCCGCCACGGGCGACCGTCGCTGGATCTACGAGAACAGCCCGGCCGTGCTGACCCTGCGCGGTACCGGCGCGCCGGTGGTGACCAACCGCCTGGCCGTTGCCGGCCTCTCAACCGGCAAGGTGGTGGCGGTCGACATCAGCAACGGCGTTCCAGTGTGGGAAAGCCGCGTGGCCGTTCCGCAGGGCCGTTCCGAGCTGGACCGCGTGGTGGACATCGACGGCGGCCTGCTGCTGTCCGGTGGCACCCTGTACGTCAGCACCTACCAGGGCCGCGTCGCCGGCCTGGACCTGGAAAGCGGCCGCGTGCTGTGGCAACGCGATGCTTCCAGCTACGTGGGTGTCGCCCAGGGCTTCGGCAACGTCTACGTGAGCGAAGCGTCGGGCACCGTGCAGAGCGTCGACGAGCGTTCCTCCAGCTCGCTGTGGAGCAACGACTCCATGGCCCGTCGTCAGTTGTCGGCGCCGGAAGTGTTCTCCAGCTATGTGGCTGTCGGTGACTTCGAAGGTTACCTGCACCTGCTCAGCCAGGTCGATGGCCGTTTCGTCGGCCGTGAGCGTATCGACAGCGATGGCCTGCGCGCCCGCCCACTCGTGGTCGGCGACACCATCTACGTCTTTGGCAACAGCGGCAAGCTCGAGGCACTGACCATCCGCTGAAGCTATGCTTGAGCCCGTTCGCGGGCTCAGGTTGCGGCGTAGGAAACGCCGCCCGAACTCCGGCCGCTGCCTTGCAGCGGCCTTTGCATTTTCAAGAATTCAAGAGTGGAGAGCCGCATGGTTCCCGTAATCGCCCTGGTGGGCCGCCCCAACGTCGGCAAATCCACCATGTTCAACCGCCTGACCAAGACCCGCGATGCCATCGTCGGTGACCTGTCGGGCCTGACCCGTGACCGCCAGTATGGTGATGCCAGCTGGCAGGGTCGCTCGTTCATCCTGATCGACACCGGTGGTATCACCGGCGACGAAGTAGGCATGGACGAGAAGATGGCCGAGCAGTCGCTGATGGCCATCGAGGAAGCCGACTACGTCTTGTTCCTGGTCGACGCCCGTGCCGGCATGACCGCCGCCGACCAGATGATTGCCGACCACCTGCGCAAGCGGAACAAGTCGGCTGTGCTGGTGGCGAACAAGATCGACAACATCGACCCCGACATCGCCCGCGCCGAGTTCTCGCCGCTGGGCATGGGCAACGCCATCCCGGTGGCCGGCTCCCAGGGCCGTGGTATCAACGCCCTGATGGAGTCGGTGCTCGGCCACATTCCGCGTGACGCCGAAGAAGAAGCCCTCGACCAGGACGTCGCCGAAGGCGAAGAGGCCGTGCGCATTCCCGGCCCGAGCGAAAAGGACGGTATCAAGATTGCCATCATCGGCCGCCCGAACGTGGGCAAGTCGACGCTGGTCAACCGCATGCTTGGTGAAGAGCGTGTGGTGGTGTACGACGAACCTGGCACCACCCGCGACAGTATCTACATCCCGTTCGAGCGCGATGGCGAGAAGTACACCTTCATCGACACCGCCGGCGTGCGCAAGCGCGGCAAGATCCACGAGGAAGTCGAAAAGTTCTCGGTGGTGAAGACCCTGCAGGCGATCAAGGACGCCAACGTGGTGATCTTCGTCATGGACGCTCGCGAAGGCGTGGTCGACCACGACCTCAACCTGCTGGGCTTTGCCCTCGACGCAGGCCGGGCAATCGTCATCGCACTGAACAAGTGGGACGGCATGGAGCCGGGCGAGCGCGACTATGTGAAAACCGAGCTTGAGCGCCGGCTGTTCTTCGTCGACTTCTGCGACATCCACTTCATCTCCGCCTTGCACGGCACCGGCGTTGGCCACCTGTACAAGTCGGTGCAGGCCGCGTTCAAGTCGGCGGTTACCCGCTGGCCGACCAGCCGCCTGACGCAGATCCTCGAAGACGCCATCAGCGAGCACCAACCGCCGCTGGTCAACGGCCGCCGCATCAAGCTGCGCTATGCCCACCTTGGTGGCGCCAACCCGCCGCTGATCGTGATCCACGGCAACCAGACCGAGAAGGTGCCCAAGTCCTACTCGCGTTACCTGGAGAACACCTACCGCCGCGTGCTCAAGCTGGTCGGCACGCCGATCCGCATCGAGTACAAGGGCGGTGAGAACCCGTACGAGGGCAACAAGAACACCCTCACCGATCGCCAGGTCAACAAGAAGCGCCGCCTGATGTCGCACCACAAGAAGGCCGAGAAGAAGCGCCGCGACAAGCGCTGATTCCGTGCTGGCTTCATCGCCGGCAGGCCGGCTCCCACAGCGTATGCACAAGCCACAATACCTGTGGGAGCCGGCTTGCCGGCGATAGGGCCCTTTGATCCATCGCAATCCCCCTATTGTTTCAACCTTTTTCCTGACCGCTCGTTCCGCTATGCTCGGATCCACCCCCGTGCCGGACAAACCCCAGGAAAGAGGGCTCCATGATCCGCAGCAAACTGCCGAACGTCGGCACGACCATCTTTACCACCATGTCGCAACTGGCCATGCAGACCGGTGCGCTCAACCTGTCCCAGGGCTTCCCTGACTTCAACGGCCCCCCGGCCTTGCTCGATGCCGTTGGCCGCCATGTGGCAGCCGGGCATAACCAGTATTCGCCGATGACCGGCCTGCCAGCCCTGCGCCAGCAGGTTGCAGCCAAGATCGCCCGGCTGTATGGCGTGGCAGTGGATGCCGACCAGGAAGTGACCATCACCCCGGGCGCCACAGAGGCGATCTTCTGCGCGATCCAGGCGGTGATCCATCCCGGTGACGAGGTGATCGTCTTCGACCCCAGCTACGACAGCTACGAGCCGTCGGTGGAGCTGGCCGGTGGCCGCTGCGTGCATGTGCCGCTGCGCGACGGCAGCTTCAGCATCGACTGGCAGAAGTTCAGCGACGCCCTGAGCCCGCGCACGCGCATGGTCATCCTCAATTCGCCGCACAACCCAAGCGGCGCCTTGATCAGCCGCGACGACCTGGACCAGTTGGCTGCGTTGATCGGCGACCGCGATATCTACCTGGTCAGCGACGAAGTCTACGAGCACCTGATTTACGACGGCGTGCGCCACGCCAGCGTGCTGGCCCACGCGCAGCTGTACAGCAAAGCCTTCGTCATCAGCTCGTTTGGCAAGACCTATCACGTCACCGGCTGGAAAACCGGCTACGTGGTCGCGCCACCGGCGCTCAGCGCCGAATTGCGCAAGGTGCACCAGTACGTCAACTTCTGTGGCGTCACGCCCTTGCAGTGCGCCCTGGCCGACTTCATGGCCGAGCACCCTGAGCATATCGACGAACTGCCGGGCTTCTACCAGGCCAAGCGCGACCTGTTCTGCGACCTGCTGCAAGGCTCGCGCTTCAGCTTCACCCGTACCCCAGGCACCTATTTCCAACTGGTGGACTACTCGCAGATCCGCCCCGACCTGAACGACGTCGACATGGCTCTGTGGCTGACCCAGGAGCATGGCGTGGCCAGCATTCCGGTGTCGGTGTTCTACCAGCAACCCATCCCCGAGCAACGCCTGGTACGCCTGTGCTTTGCCAAACGCGAGGAGACGCTGCGCCAGGCAGCGGAAAGACTATGCGCGATCTGAGCCAACTGCCGAACCTTAAAATCGCCTTGGTGCAGACCACCCTGGCCTGGCACGACCGCGAGGCGAACTACGCGCACTTCGAGGAGCTGATCACCCAGGCCGGCGAGGTGGACCTGGTGGTCCTGCCGGAAATGTTCACCACCGGCTTTTCGATGGAGTCCGAAAGCCTGGCCGAGCCGGAAAACGGTCCTACCTACAAATGGCTCAAGGCCCAGGCGAAGAAAGCCAACGCCGTGATCACTGGCAGCGTGATCATCCAGGCCGCCGACGGCAGCCATCGCAACCGGTTGCTGTGGGCGCGGCCCGATGGCGAGATCCTGCATTACGACAAGCGCCACCTGTTCCGCATGGCCGGCGAGCACAAGCACTACACCCCGGGCGAGCGCCAGGTGCAGTTCGAGCTCAAGGGCTGGCGGATTCGCCCGCTGATCTGCTACGACCTGCGTTTCCCGGTGTGGAGCCGCGATGCGCAGGACACCGACCTGCTGCTGTACACCGCCAACTGGCCAGCGGCGCGGCGCTTGCACTGGAACCGGCTGCTGCCGGCACGGGGCATCGAGAACCTGTGCTTCGTGGCAGCGGTGAACCGGATCGGCACCGATGGCAAGGGCTTCGCCTACTCCGGCGACAGCCAGGTGCTGGACTTCCAGGGTGAGAGCCTGCTCAGCGCGGGCGAGGCCGACGGTGTGTTCACCGTGGTGTTGCGGGCGGCGGAGCTGGCCGCGTATCGGGCGCGGTTCCCGGCCAATATGGATGCCGATACCTTCGAACTGCATTGATTGCTGCGCGGGCCTCATCGCTGGCAAGTCGCGGCGGCGAACCGCAGCTCCCACAGGGACGGCGCTTGGCTTGAGGGCGGCGCGGTCGGAGTGGGAGCCGGCTTGCCGGCGATGAGGCCGGCATTGCTGACCTGACTGTCTGATCAGTACACATCCCGGCGATAGCGCCCATCCTCGATCAGCCGCTGCACCCGCTCCTCGCCCAGGATTCCCTGCAACGCCGAATCCACCCCGGCTGCCATCCCTTGCAGGCTGCCGCAGACATACACGCAAGCGCCATCCTCGACCCAGCGCTTGAACTCGGCGGCCTGCTGCAACAGCACATCCTGCACGTAGATCTTCTGCGCCTGGTCCCGCGAGAAAGCCAGGTCCAGCCGTTGCAGGTCGCCGCTTGCCACCCAGCCTTGCAGTTCCTCACCGCACAGCAGATCGTGCGCCCGGTTGCGCTCACCGAACAGCAGCCAGTTGCGCTGCTCTCCCGCCGCGATGCGCGCCTTGAGCAGGCTGCGCAGGCCAGCCAGGCCGGTGCCGTTACCGATCAGCACCAGAGGGGCCGATCCGCCGGGCAGGTGGAAGCCGCTGTTGCGACGCAGGCGTGCGCTGACGCTGCCATCGAGTGGCAGATACTCGGTCAGCCAGCCGGAACCCAGGCCCAGGCTGCCATCGGCGTGGCGCTCCTGGCGCACGATCAGCTCCAGCACGCCGTCGCTGGCGATGGAGGCAATCGAGTATTCGCGAGCGGCCAGCGGGATCAGGGCATCGACCAGCGCCTGGGCATGCAGGCCGACCAGGTGTTCGCGGCCGACCGGCAGTTGGCGGCTGGCCAGGGCCTGCGCCAGGCTTTCCTGCAGGCCGTCGAGCTGCACCGGGCAGCCAGGGTCGAGGCCCAGGCCTGCCAGGAAGGCATCGACACGGGGCTGGCCATTGCGCGGCACGATCTCGATCAGGTCGCCTGCTTCCCAGGTTGCGGGCATTTGCGCCTGCAGTCCCAGCAGGTAGACCGGCGCGCCCTGGCTACCTGGGTTGAGCAGTTCACGGCGCAGCAGACGCCAGTTGCCGAAGCTCGGCGGCTGCCAGGCGGCGATCGGTCGGGCGCCGGTCAGTTGCGTCAGTTCCTGTTGCCACAGTTGAAGCGCGGTGGGGTCGGCATTGTCCACTTCCACCGGGCTGAAGGCGCAGGTGGCGCCACGCTCGCCAAGCCAGGCCTGGAGGCGGCGGGCGAAGCTGCAAAAGTGCGGATACTGGCGGTCACCCAGGGCCAGCAGGGCGTAGTCCAGATGCTCGAGTGCCCAAGGTTGGCCGAGCACCTTGCGCTCGAAGCCGCGGGCGCTGTCCGGGGCTTCGCCGTCGCCGAAGGTGCTGACCACGAACAGGGCACGGCTGGCCTGGCGCAATTGGGCTTCGCCCAGCTCGGCCAGCGGGCGTACCTGCACCGGCAAGCCGGCGGCTTGCAGCTGGCCGGCGCTCTGCCAGGCCAGTTGTTCGGCGAAACCGCTCTGGCTGGCGAAGCCGATCAGCCAGCTGTCGCCAGCGTTGCCCCGGTCGGCCACTGCGCCACGGGCAGCGCGTACCTGGCGTTTCTTGCGCCGACGGTCGAGGTACAGCAGCCAGCCGGTGACGAAGAACAGTGGCATGGTCAGGCTGGCGAGGGTGACGATGATGCGCCCCGGCAGACCGAAGTACTCGCCGACGTGCAGGGCATAGACGCTTTGCAGCAGTTGCGCCTTGAACGACTTGTCGGCATAGCGTTCGTGACGCTTGACCTGGCCGCTGGCCGGGTCGAGGGTCAGGGTGTTGAAGGCCCGCTCGTGCTCGGCGCCTTGCAGCAGGTAGAACAGCGTCGCGGGCTGGCCGCCGGCCGGCGGCAGGCGCAGGTTGTAGGTGGCCAGGTCCGGGCCTGCGGCTGTCTTGAGGTTGGCCCAGATGGCGTCATAGTCCACCACCCGTGGCGGGGCGTTCTTGTCCACTTTGGGCGGACCATGACGACCGCCACGGCCTTCGCCGCGTTTCTGCTCGCCCGCCGCGGGCTGGTCGGCCAGCAGGCGGTTGAGGCCTTCGCGGTACCACTCGTAGGACCAGAACAGCCCGGTCAGGGCGAACAGCAGGTAGAACAGCAGGCACCAGGTGCCGAACACCGCATGCAGGTCCCAGTTGAAGGCACGGCCTTTCCTGGCCCAGTCGAGGGTCAGCCAGGTCCGCCAGTTCAGGGCCTTGCGCGGCCAGCGCAGGTACAGCCCCGAGAGGCAGAAGAAGATCAGCATCAGGGTGCAGGCGCCGGTGATCTGCCGGCCAGTGTCGCCCATGGCCAGGAACCGGTGCAGGTTGAGCATGAGGTTGAAGAAGCCAAGGCCTGCGACTTCACCCTTGAGCTCGCCGGTGTACGGATCGGCGTAGCGCAGCGCGCCGCGCCGCTCGCCGGGGGCCGGGGTGAAGAAGATCCGCGCCGCGTTGCCGTCGCGGGTATCGACCCAGAGCATGGAGACCTGGTCGCCTTGCGCGGCCTCGACCCGGCGCACCAGCTCGGCCGGCGGCAACACGCCTTCCTGGCGTACCTCGACCTTGAGCACCTCGGCGTTGAACGCGCGCAGCAGTTCTTCCTGGAACGACCAGATTGCGCCGGTGATGCCCATCAGCGCCAGCACCAGGCCGGCGCTGATGCCAAAGAACCAGTGCAATTGGAACAGCGTCTTCTTCACCACATCGATCACCTTGTCTTGCCGCCAGCAACTGCGCGGCGTGCATTATGCCTTGATACGCAAAAGCCCCGTTCAATCGATTGAACGGGGCCTGGGGTGCGGCTTTTAGAAGTGGACGCTGGTGGTCAGCAATGCCGTGCGTCCCGCCGCCTGGTTGGCGAAGTGGGTGGAGTAGGCCTTGTCGTAGTAGACCTCGTTGGTGAGGTTCTGCACGTTCAACTGCAGGTCGATGTTCTTGGTCAGCTTGTAGGCCGCCATGGCGTCGTAGCGCACGTAGCTGTCGACCATGGTGGTGTTGGCCACGCTGCCGTACACGTCGTCTACATAGAAGGCGCCGCCACCGACCGTCAACTTCGGCGTCAGCTGGTAGGTGGTCCACAGGCTGGCGCTGTTGTTCGGCGTGTTGGGCAGCTGGTTGCCGTCGTTCGCCTTGCCCAGCGGGCCACCGTCGATCTGGCGGGCCTGCATGTAGGTGTAGCCGGCGAACACCTGCCACTTGTCGGTCAGCTTGCCGCTGGCCGACAGCTCGATGCCTTGCACACGGGTTTCACCGACGTTCTCGTAGGTGTTGGTGTTGACCTGCACCCGGGCGTTTTCCTTCTCGGTGCGGAACAGCGCCGCTGCCAGGGACAGGCGCTGGTCGAGCAGGTCCCACTTGGTGCCGATTTCGTAGTTGGTGGTTTCTTCCGGCTCCATGTCACTGTTGAGCAGGTTGCCGGAGCGGTCGGTGGTGTTGCCCAGCGGGTTGCCTTCGGTGCCCTCGCCGAGCATGGCGCCAGGCGGTGTGGCTGAGGTGGCGTAGGACACATAGATGCTGCCGTTGTCGGCCGGCTTCCACACCAGGCCCAGCTGGCCGGTGATGAATTCGCTGGTGTCCTGGCCCTTGGCGGGTACGCCTTTGGTGCTCACTGCGGTACTGCCGTCGGCATTGTAGCCACGGTAGTCGGTGTCGAAGTGGTCATAGCGCAGGCCCATGTTGAGCAGCCACTGCGGGGTCAGCTCCAGGGTGTCGAACACATAGAGTGCGCGGGTCTTGCTGCTGGTCTTGGTGCCGGCGTAGTTGCGCGCGACGGTGCCGACCCAGGCATCGTCCGGGTTCGGGTTGTCCAGCGAGGTGCAGCTGCCGCCGCTGCCCGGCCCGGTGCAGGTGAGCTTGCTGTTGGGGGTGACGGTGTAGCTCTGGCGGTCGGACTCTTCCTTGGTGAACTCGACGCCGGTGGAGAAGCTGTTCTTCAGGCCGCCCAGGTAGAATTCGCCGAACAGGTCGGTCTGGTTGGTGGTGGTGGCGGTGTTGCCCACACGGGTGTTGGCGCGACGCCAGACGCCGTTGTTGTTGACGTTGCCGGCACTGTCGTCGGGCTGGGTCAGCACGTAGTCCTGCATGCTGTTGCCGTGGCGCAGGGTGTTCTTGAGGGTCAGCGTGTCGGACAGGTCGTGCTCGATGGCGAAGGTCGCGATATCGACACGGGTCTTGCGGAAGTCGCGGCCGGTCAGGCCGTAGAAGTTGTCGCTGTCGCCGCCGTCCACCGGTTTGTCCGGATGGGCAGAGGTACGGGCTCCGCTGCCTGCCAATGGCACGCTGTAGGGGATGCCGGAGTCCGGCAGGTCGTCGCTTTCCAGGTGGTAGTAGTCGAGGTTGACGCGGGTCGGCGTGCCCAGGCCGAACGCCAGCGACGGGGCGATGCCCCAGCGGTCGTAGTTGACCTTGTCGCGGCCGGCGACGTTACTCTCGTGGGTCATCAGGTTCAGGCGCCCGGCGACGCTGTCGCTGAACTGGTAGTTGCCATCGAAGGTGTAACGCTGGGTCTGGTCGCTGCCCCAGGTCCAGGCGCCGTCCAGCGAGTTGCCCAGGTGCGCGCGCTTGCTCACCAGGTTGATGGTGCCGCCGGCCGCACCGCGACCACCAATGGCCGAGTTCGGTCCCTTGGCCACTTCGACAGACTCGATGGCGAAGATTTCGCGGGTCTGGGCGCCGGTGTCACGCACGCCGTCCAGGTAGGTGTCGCCCTGGGCGTCGAAGCCACGGATGAATGGGCGATCGCCTTGCGGGTTGCCGCCTTCGCCGGCACCGAAGGTGATCCCGGGTACCGTGCGCAGGGCGTCCTGCAGGGACATGGCGTTGGTGTCCTTGATCACCTGCTGGGGAATCACCGTGATCGAGCGCGGCGTGTCCACCAATGGCGCGGTGTACTTCTGCGACGAGGCCTTGTCGACCTTGTACTCGGTGCTTGCCTGTTCGGCCTTGCCATTGACGCTGGTGGCGTCGAGGGTGATGGCGTTGCTGGCGGCCGGGTCGGCGGCATAGGCCGAGGTGGCGGTGATCGCCATGCCGATGGCGGAGGCGAGCAGACGTGGTGAACTCACAGCAGATGGCACGTGACGCATTGTTGTAGACCTTCCCCAAGGTATGAAGGCCGCGGATGTTAATGTAAGCGAATGTAAGGAACAATTGAGAAGCGTTACCATTCGCCAGGAATTTACATTCTTTACAATTTTGCCTTACGGTTTTTACGGTCTCATCCGTCGCGCTCTGGAGAAAGGGGCTTGTGGTAGGTAAAAGGTAATCAATATCATTGACGCCCCTTTCGCTCTCGGTGCCGTCGCCATGCTGCTTCACATCCCAGGCCTGTTCGAGGCCGACGAAATCCTGCGCATTCGCGAAGCCCTGGAGCAGGCCGACTGGGCCGACGGCAAAATCACCGCCGGATACCAGTCGGCCAAGGCCAAGCACAACCTGCAGTTGCCCGAGGGGCATGCGCTGGCCAAGGAAATCGGCAGTGCGTTGATCGAGCGGCTGTGGCGCAACCCGTTGTTCATGTCCGCGGCGCTGCCGCACAAGGTGTTCCCGCCACTGATCAACTGCTATCGCGAGGGCGGCAGTTTCGATTTCCATATCGACAATGCCTTGCGCCAGCCCAAGGGCAGCCCGGAGCGCGTGCGTACCGACCTGTCCTCGACGCTGTTTCTCAGCGACCCGGACAGCTATGACGGCGGCGAGCTGGTGATCCAGGACACCTATGGCGTGCGGCAGGTCAAGCTGGCCGCCGGCGACCTGGTTCTGTACCCCGGCACCAGCCTGCACAAGGTCAACCCGGTCACCCGCGGGGCGCGCTATGCGGCGTTCTTCTGGACCCAGAGCCTGGTGCGCGAGGACAGCCAGCGCACCTTGCTGTTCGAGATGGACAATGCCATCCGTCAGCTCGGCGCCGATGTGCCGGAGCACCCGTCGCTGCTGCAACTGACGGGCACCTACCACAACCTGCTGCGCCGCTGGGCCGAGGTCTGAGCCGTGTCTTATCAATTGCGTCGTGAGGAAGTGGTGGATGTGGCCGGGCTGAAGGCGATGCTCAAGCACAGCCCGGGACAGGCCGCGCAGGCGATCCTGACGGCGGCGGGGCAAGGGGCGGTCGAGGCGCAGCTGTTGCTTGGGCAGATCCTGCTCGATGGGCGCGGTATCGAAGAGGATGCCAACGTGGCCCGGCGTTGGTTCGCCATTGCCGCCCAGGGTGGCAGTGCCATGGCCCACAACATGCTTGGCCGTTGCCTCGAGCACGGCTGGGGTGGCGAGGTGGATCTCGCCCAGGCGGCCATTCACTATGCCCGGGCGGCCGACGCCGGGCTGGACTGGGGGATGTACAACCTGGCCAATCTGCTGGCCACCGGTCGTGGGGTGGCGGCCAACCAGTCCCAGGCGTTGATGTGCTACGAGAAAGCCGCGCAGCTGGGGCATGCCAAGTCGATGAACCTGTATGGGCGGTATCTGGAGCAGGGCATTGCCACCGCTGCGAGCCCGGTGCGGGCCATGCGCTGGTATCGCCGTTCAGCCGAGGCGGGGGATTTCCGCGGGATGTTCAGCCTGGCGCTGGTGCTGGTCGAGCGGGGGCAGATAGCCGAGGCCGGGCCCTGGCTGGACCGGGCCAGGGTCGAAGGCAACCTGAATTTCCTGCGCAGTGCGCTGGTGACGTTGCAGGGGGCGGGGCCAGCATTGATGGCCTTTGCGGCGCGTTATGCCGAGGAGATCGAACGGCGGGAAGACTGAGCCTGATCGTGCGGGCCTCTGCGCGAGACCGCTGCCACGAGCAAGTAGGGGCCGCCTTGCGGCCCATCGCCGGCAAGCCGGCTCCCACAGGTTCAGCGCAGGTCTCAGAACTGCGCGATCCCTGTGGGAGCCGGCTTGCCGGCGATGGGCTGCGTAGCAGCCGCAAGTGACGCCTCGAGTTACAGGTAGTAAGCCTTCAGCGGCGGGAAGCCGTTGAACTCCACCGCGCTGTAGCTGGTGGTGTAGGCACCGGTCGACAGCCAGTACAGGCGGTCACCGATGGCCAGGTTCAGCGGCAGGCCGTACTTGTAGTTTTCGTACATGATGTCGGCGCTGTCGCAGGTCGGGCCGGCGATGACGACTTCTTCGGTTTCGCCTTTCTTTTCGGTCCAGATCGGGAACTTGATGGCTTCGTCCATGGTTTCGATCAGGCCGGAGAACTTGCCCACGTCGGTGTAGATCCAGCGCTCGACGGCAGTACGAGACTTGCGCGCCACCAGCACCACTTCACTGACCAGGATGCCGGCGTTGGCGATCAGCGAACGGCCAGGCTCGAGGATGATTTCCGGCAGGTCGTCACCGAAGTCTTCCTTGAGGAAGCGGATGATCTCTTCGGCGTAGGTCTCGAGGCTGTTGGTGCGGGTGATGTAGTTGGCCGGGAAGCCGCCGCCCATGTTGATCAGCTTCAGCTCGATGCCGTCTTCTTCCTTGAGGCGCTCGAAGATCACCTTGACCTTGGCGATGGCTGCGTCCCACACGCTGATGTCGCGCTGTTGCGAGCCGACGTGGAAGGAGATGCCGTAGGGCACCAGGCCCAGGTCGCGGGCGAGGATCAGCAGGTCCATGGCCATGTCGGTCTGGCAGCCGAACTTGCGCGACAGTGGCCAGTCGGCGGTGGTGGAGCCTTCGGTGAGAATACGCACATAGACTTTCGAGCCCGGCGCGGCCTTGGCGATGTTGCGCAGGTCGGCCTCGGAGTCGGTGGCGTACAGGCGCACGCCTTTCTCGTAGAAGTAGCGGATGTCCTTGGACTTCTTGATGGTGTTGCCGTAGCTGATACGGTCGGCGCTGACGCCGCGGCCGAGCACCTTGTCCAGTTCATAGATCGAGGCGATGTCGAAGCTCGAGCCCTTTTCCTTCAGCAGGTCGATGATCTCGACCGCCGGGTTGGCCTTGACCGCGTAGTAGACCTTGGCGAATTCGAACCCGGCGCGCAGGTCGTCATAGGCCTGGCTGATCATCTGGGTATCGATGAGAACGAACGGGGTTTCCTGCTTGTCGGCGAACGCCTTCATTTTCTGGAAGGTGTCACGCGCAAAGTAGTCTTCGACCTGGATCGACATGCTCAGGGGCTCCATGGGCAAACTGAAAAGATAAGTGGCAGCAACTGAACGTCCTCCGTATCCCCACTTTGGTTCGCCTACTTCCCAAGGCATGTCGCCGAAAGCAAAAAGGTCAGCCGTGCCGGGAAAAGGCGGGTGACCTTGCTGTCTCGTCGTCAGTACTTGAGCCGGATGGATCGTTTCCAGCATGGACGTTCGGCGCGCACTTTAGGGTGTGAAAACGCCAATATCAACAGGCAATCCGAGGGCATTCGTCGTGTGCCGGCGGCCTGCCGTTGCGATAACCGACCGATGTGAACCAGGTAGGTTCAGGAAATGACCATGAGCGTAAAAAATTGTGGAATAGGTGGCGATCTGGCTGCGATCGGTTGATAGCTTCATTCTTTGCATGATGGCTCTGGTTTCGCTGCGAAAGGGCGGAGGAACCTGTTGGTGACCGTTTGTCGGTGGCTGAGGCAGGAGGGCGAATGAACACAGGGTGTTCAAATTTATGGCCACATGCTCAGCCTGGTCTTTACCGCGAAATTGGCCATAAATTTTTTGTTACGCAGAGCCTATCTGGGCCATTGGTCGTGCAAGGGACATGTCGATTGCCGTCCTTGATGAGAAATATTACTATTCGCGACCTCATCTGCCTCCCTGACGACCCCGACCGTGTCCGGACCCAAAGGCTTCCTCGACCATTACCAAGAGCTGATCGGCACCTGGACGCGCAAACTGCGCAGTCGACAGCAGGCCGAGGACCTCACCCACGATGCCTTTGTGCGGGTGCTGGAAAACCCGCGCGAGCAGGTCGAACAGCCACGCGCCTATCTGCACCAGACCGCCCGCAACATCGCCGTCGACGGCTTTCGCCGCGAGGACCGGCGCCAGGCCCTGGAGCTTGAGGCCTTCACAGGTGATATGGCCGCAGGGGACGACCCGGAAGCGTATGTGCACGCCCTGGAACTGGCCGACAGCGTCGAGCGTGCGCTGGCCGAGCTGCCGCTGAATTGCCGCAGGGTGTTCATCTGGCAGAAGCTCGAAGGCCTGACCCAGGCCGAGATCGCCGAGCGCATGGGTTTGACCAAGAACATGGTCGAAAAGTATATGATCCGCACGCTCCGGCATCTGCGTGAGCACCTGGATGTGTCGGCCAGATGAGTCAGGAGACCCCTTCGATGAAACAGCACGCGCCCGATCCCGTGGGCGAGCAGGCGGCCAGCTGGTTCGCCCGGGCCCAGGACGCGCCGCACGACAATGCCGTGCAGTCGGCGTTGCAGGCGTGGCTGACGCAGCACCCGCGGCACCGGCAAGAGTACGAGCGCCTGGCGCAACTGTGGCGCGCCGCCGACTTCATCCCCCGGCAGCGCCTCGAGGCGCTTTGCCAGCCCGAGCCGGTACGTCAGTTGCCGCGCCGACGCCTGCTGCGCCAGGCATTGGCGGCCGGGGTGGCGATGGTGGCGCTCGGGCTTGGCTGGACGGGCTGGCAGTATCAACAGCTCAATCACCAGGACATGCTGGGCACGGGCTTGGGTGAGCGACGTCAGGTCGAGTTGCCGGACGGTTCACGGTTGGAGCTCAACAGTGCCACACAGGTCCAGGTGATGTTTTCCCCGGGGCAGCGCCATGTGCGCCTGGACGCGGGCGAGGCGATGTTCATCGTCGCCCACGACAGTGGCCGACCCTTTGTGGTCAGCACTGCCCAGGGCAATGTCACCGTCACCGGCACCCGCTTCGATGTACGCCAGGATCCGAACCGGACTCGCGTGGCGGTGGAGCAGGGGGCGGTGAAGGTACAGGGCGCAGCCGAGTCGCTGGCGCTGCTCACTGCCGGCCAGGGTTCGCATATCGATGCGCAGGGCAAGGTCGCCGCGCCCTATGCCATCGATGCCAAGGCGCTGACCGCCTGGCGCCAGGGCAAGCTGGTCTTCGACAACGCGCCGCTGAGCGACGTAGTGGCGGAGGTTTCGCGCTACCGCGCCCGACCTTTGCATGTGGCGTCCGGCAAGGCCGCTGCTCTGCGCCTGTCGAGCACCTTCAGCACCGACGACCCGGACGCCCTGTTGCGGGCCTTGCCGAGCATACTGCCGGTGCGCGTGAAGAACCTTGCAGACGGCTCCAGCGAAATTGTTCTGAAATAGATTCAGGTTTTTTTCCGTTCGTTCGTCTTCCCCGCCAGCTGCAACTGCCAAGCATTTCCATTTGCATGCGGTTGGCGTTTATCCCGACTCTCAGGACCCATCGAAGACGTGAACAACAATAATCCCCTTCTCCAGCTGCGCCGCCTGGCGCTGGCCCTGGCGGTCAGCGCCGCCGCCGGCAACAGCTACGCCGATACCATCCAGATCCAGGCCCAGCCATTGGCGGGCGCACTCAAGCAGTTGGGCCAGCAGACCAACCTGCAACTGTTCTTCAGCCCCGAGCTGGTGGACGGCAAGCAGGCCCCGGCGGTGTCCGGCAACCTGGCGCCGGAGCAGGCCCTGCAGCAACTGCTGCAAGGTAGCGGGCTGACCTTCGAGCAGTCCGCGGACACCGTGGTGGTCAAGCCGGCCCAGGCCGCCGGTACCCTGACCACCGGCAGCCTGGAGCTGGCGCCCACCGATATCAAGGTGGTCGGGGACTGGCTGGGTGACGCCGACCAGAGCGTGGTGCAGAACCACCCGGGCGCGCGCACCGTGGTACGCCGTGAAGCGATGGTGGAGAAGGGCACGATGAACGTGCGTGACGCCCTGCGCGGTATCCCGGGCGTGCAGGTGCAGGATTCCAACGGCACCGGTGGCAGCGACCTGTCGCTGAACGTCGGCGTGCGTGGCCTGACGTCGCGCCTGTCACCGCGCTCGACCGTGCTGATCGATGGCATCCCGGCGGCCTTCGCCCCCTACGGCCAGCCACAGCTGTCGATGGCGCCGATCTCCTCGGGCAACCTCGACAGCATCGATGTGGTCCGCGGTGCAGGCTCGGTCCGCTATGGCCCGCAGAACGTCGGTGGGGTAATCAACTTCGTCACCCGGGCGATACCCGAGAAGGCCAGCGGCGAGCTGTCCACCACCCTCGAGACCTCGCGCGATGGCGGCTGGAAGCACACCGAGTCGGCCTTCGTCGGCGGCACTGCCGACAACGGCATGGGCGTGGCGTTGCTGTATACCGGCGTGAATGGCGATGGCTATCGCGAAAGCAACAACGACAACGATATCGACGACGTGATGCTCAAGACCCACTGGGCACCGACCGATGTCGACGAGTTCTGGCTCAATTTCCACTACTACGACGGCCGCGCCGACATGCCGGGTGGCCTGACCCAGGCGCAGTACGATCACAACCCCTACCAGTCGGTGCGCGACTACGACTACTTCAGCGGCCGCCGCAAGGACGTCTCGTTCAAGTGGCAGCGGCAGATCGACGACGCCACCCAGTTCGAGGTGCTGACCTACTACACCGACAGCTTCCGTGGCAGCGCCATCGCCGCCCGCGACCAGAAGACCCTGTCGTCGTACCCGCGCAACTACCACACCTTCGCCATCGAGCCACGTCTGTCGCGGATCTTCTTCGTCGGCCCGACCACCCAGGAAGTCAGCGTCGGCTATCGCTATCTGAAGGAAGCGATGCGCGAGCAGTCCACCCGCCTGGCGCTGGTCGACAACGTGCCGACCGTGACCCCGACCTCCGACGGCCATGTGTTCCAGGACCGCAGCGGTGGCACCGAGGCCAGCGCCTACTACATCGACGACAAGATCGACGTCGGCAACTGGACCATCACCCCGGGCATCCGCTTCGAGCACATCAACACCGACTGGCGCGACCGCCCGGTTATGGACGCCAACTATCGCCCAGTGCCGGAGAAGAACCGCAGCATCACCAGCAACGAACCGCTGCCAGCGCTGAGCGTGATGTACCACCTGTCCGATGCGTGGAAGCTGTTCGCCAACTACGAGACCTCGTTCGGCAGCCTGCAGTACTTCCAGCTGGGCCAGGGCGGCGTCGGCGACAGCACGGCAAACGGCCTGGAGCCGGAGAAGGCCAAGACCTACGAAATTGGTACGCGCTATGACAACGGCAACTGGGCCGGTGAGCTGACAGCCTTCTACATCGACTTCGACGATGAGCTGCAGTACATCAGCAACGATGTCGGCTGGACCAACCTGGGGGCGACCAAGCACCAGGGCATCGAGGCCTCGGCGCGCTACGACCTGTCCGGCCTGGACCCACGCCTGCAGGGGCTGTCGGTGAATGCTGGCTACACCTACACCCGTGCCACCTACGAGGGCGAGATCCCTGGTTTCAAGGGGCGTGACCTGCCGTTCTATTCGCGCCAGGTGGCCACCGCCGGCGTGCGCTACGAGGTCAACCGCTGGACCTGGAACCTGGATGCCTACGCCCAGTCGAAGCAGCGCGCGCCGGGTACCGGGATGAACGCCGATGGCAGCTTCAACGGCAACTACATCACCCAGCCGAGCGCCGACGGGCAGTATGGCGACATTCCGGGCTACGTCACCTGGCATGCCCGGGGTGGCTATGCGTTCGGGCCGCAGCTGTCGAACCTGAAGCTGGCCGCCGGGGTGAAGAACCTGTTCGACAAGCAGTATTTCACCCGCTCCAGCGACAACAACGCGGGGATCTATGTGGGTGAGCCGCGCACGTTCTATGTGCAGGCCAGTGTAGGGTTCTGATCCAAGATTGCGGGGGCTGCTTTGCAGCCTTTTCGCCGCAGTTCGTCGCCACGACAAGCCGGCTCCCACAGTAGTAGCTGCGGCCAATACCTTGTGGGAGCCGGCTTGCCGGCGAAAAGGGGCGCAAAGCGCCCCCGGCTTTCTATCAGGAGGTCACTGCCTGCGCCGGCGACACGATCGAGGTCTTCGCCCCGCGCGAGCGCCCAGAACTCAGGTACGCCGCAATCGACTCCTGTGTCACCTCTCCCAGGAACACCTGTTCGGCATCCAGCACCGGCAACCACGCCCGATTGAACTCGTACATGCGCGACAGCAGGATGCGCAGGTGCTCATCGTGCGCCGCCGTGGCATTGAACGGACGCAGGAAATCCGCGCACGTCCCCTGCTGGCGGTGCATGTCGCGGCGGCGCACATAGCCCAGCGCGCGATTCTGCGCATCGGTCACCACCACGTAACGGCGGTCATGCTCGTCCAGCAGTTCCAGCGCATCGCTCACCGGTGTTTCCGGACTCACCGATGGTGCGTTGTCCGCGGCATCCTCGGCACGCACCAGCAGCAGGCGCTTGAGCGTGCTGTCCTGACCGACGAAGTTGCTGACGAAATCGTCCACCGGGTGTGCCAGCAGGGTGTCCGGGTGATCCAGCTGCAACAGCTTGCCGGCGCGGAAGATGGCGATCTTGTCGCCCAGCTTGATGGCCTCGTCGATGTCATGGCTGACCATGATCACCGTCTTGTTCAGGGCCCGCTGCATCTCGAAGAACTCGTTCTGGATCATCTCGCGGTTGATCGGGTCGACCGCGCCGAACGGCTCGTCCATCAGCAGCACCGGGGCCTCGGCGGCCAGGGCGCGGATCACGCCGATGCGTTGCTGCTGGCCACCGGACAGTTCACGCGGGTAGCGCTGCAGGTACTGCTTGGGCTCGAGCTTGATCATGCTCATCAGCTCGCGGGCGCGATCGTGGCAGCGCTGCTTGTCCCAGCCGAGCAAGCGCGGGACCACGGTGATGTTCTCCTCGATGGTCATGTTGGGGAACAGGCCGATCTGCTGGATCACGTAGCCGATGTGCCGGCGCAGGGTCACCTCGTCCAGGCCGGTGGTGTCCTCGCCATTGATGAACACTTGCCCTGAGGTCGGGGTGATCAGGCGGTTGATCATCTTCAGCGTGGTGCTCTTGCCGCAGCCGGAGGGGCCGAGGAACACGCAGATTTCGCCTTCGTTGACGGTGAGGCTTACCGCGTCTACGGCTTTGACGTCCTTGCCGTTGACGTTGAAGGTCTTGCTGAGGTTCTTCAGTTCGATCATGAGCGCAGTCCTTCTGGAGTCAGGGCACGTTGCAGGGCTTGCAGGATCAGGTCGGCGATGATCGCCAGCAGGCTGACCAGCACCGCGCCGACCAGCAGCATCGACATGTCGCTGCGGCTGATGGAGGTAAGAATGAGCACGCCCAGGCCGCCGGCGCCGATGGTCGCGGCGATGGTCATCACGCCGATGTTCATCACCACGGCGGTGCGCACGCCGGCGAGGATCACCGGCACGGCGATGGGCAACTCGACCATGCGCAGGCGCTGGCCGAAGGTCATGCCGATGCCGCGTGCGGCTTCACGGATACCGGGCTCGACGTTGGTCAGGGCCAGGTAGGTGTTGCGCAGGATCGGCAGCAGTGAATAAAGGAACACTGCAGTGATCGCCGGCAGTGGCCCCAGGCCCTGGCCGAACTTCGAGTAGAACGGCAGCAGCAAGCCGAACAGGGCGATCGAGGGGATGGTCAGCAGCACGGTGGCGCTGGCCTGCAGCGGGCCGGCGAACACCGGGAAGCGGGTCATCAGGATGCCCAGCGGCACGCCGACAAGGATCGCCAGGCCCACCGCGATGCCGACCAGCATGATGTGCTGCCAGGTCAGTTGCAGGACCTGTGCCCAGTCGAGGTGGACGAAGGTGTCGAGCAGGTTCATGGCTGTACCTCGCTGAGTGGGTGCTCACGCAGGAACGCGGCGGCCACCACCGTCGGGCTCTGGTGCTCGACATCGACCTTGGCGTTGAGCTGGCGCATGGTCTCGTCGTCCAGCTGTTCGGCCAGCGGCTTGAGCAGGGTGGCCAGCTGAGGATGTGCGTCGAGCACGGCCTGGCGCAGCACCGGGGCGGCGGTGTAGTCGGGGAAATAGTGCTTGTCGTCTTCCAGCAGCTTGAGGTCGAACGCGTTCAGGCGCCCGTCGGTGGTGTAGACCAGGCCGGCGAACACCTGGTTGTTGCGCATGGCGGTGTACACCAGGCCACCGTCCATCTGGCGGATGTTGCGCCGGTCCAGCGGCAGCTCGTACAGCTCGCGCAGGCCGACCAGGCCATCCGGGCGGTTGGCGAACTCGGTGTCCAGCGCCACCAGGTGGTTGCGGTCGGCTTCGTCATGCAGCACCTGGTTGAGGTCGCTGATCGAGTTGATCTGCGGGTAGGCCGCGGCGACTGCCTTTGGCAGGCCCAGGGCGTAGGTGTTGCTGAACTTCGACGGAGTCAGCCAGACCAGGCCCTTTTTCGCGTCGAGCTCTTTCACTCGCGCATAGGTGGTTGCGGCGTCGGGCATGCGCTCGTCGATATGGTTGTACGAGACCAGCGATACGCCGGTGTATTCCCACATCAGGTCGAGCTGGCCGGTTTCCTGGGCCTGGCGGGCGATGTTGCTGCCCAGGCCGGTGGTCACCCGCACCTCGAAGCCGTTGGCGCGCAGGTGCTGGGCGGTGATCTCGGCGAGCACGGTCTGTTCGGTGAACACCCGGGCGCCGATGCGGATCTGTGGTTTTTCCGCGGCCTGGGCAACGCCTGCGCAAAGCAGGGCCGCGCCCAGGAACAAGGCGATTGTCTTCTTCATGCTTTGCCTCTTCTTATTGGGCCAGGCCACGTTCCAGCCAGCGCTTGCTGGAGAAACTCACCAACGCATCGAGCGCCAGGGCCAGCAACGCCGTGCAGGCGGCGCCGAGCAGCAGCTGCGGCTGGTTGTTCAGGGCGATGCCGGGGAAGATCAGGCTGCCCAGGCTGTTGGCGCCGATCAGGAACGCCAGGGGCGCGGTGCCCACGTTCAGTGCCAGGGCCACGCGCACGCCGCCGACGATGATCGGCACGGCGTTTGGCAGCTCTACCTGCCAGAGTTGCTGGCGCGGGGTCATGCCGATACCGGTGGCGGCTTCCTTGAGCGAGGCGGGGACGTTTTTCAGGCCCTCGTAGGTGTTGCGCACGATGGGCAGGAGGGAGGCGAGGAACAGTGCGAAGATCGCAGGACCTGCGCCGATGCCCAGGATACTCAGGGCGATGGCCAGAACGGCCAGGGGAGGAATGGTGTTGCCAACGTTGAACAACTGCATGAAGCGCTCGGCCTTGTCGACCCGGTGCGGTCGACTCAAGGCAATGCCGGCGGGGATGCCCACGGCCAGCGCCGCCGCCATCGAAGCCAGCACCAGGACCAGGTGCGCTTGCAGGTAGAACCCAAGATCGTCGCGGTAGCGGGCGATCGTGTCGATGCCGATCCAGTGGATCAGCAGGGCCAGGATGACGAGCACGGCGGCCCATCCCAACAGCCCTTTTCCGTAGCGTGCAGCCACAGGCGGACTCCTTTTTTATAGTCGGCGATCACACCCCCGTGCGGCCGGCCATTCCTGGCGGCGGGCAGCGTGGTCGCGAGTAGCAGCCCGATGCGCGGCATCAGGCCATGAGCCGAACCCCGTCGGGCTCGTGAAGCAGGTGAAACCAGCCCTGAAGCGAAGCGGCTTGCAGGGGAGTGGACGTCTCCGTGGGCGTAAAGGTTCCCATCTGGGGCGGCATTTGGCCAGTGTTAATCACTGGGGTGTAGGAAATTTCGCGCGATAAAACAGCGTAAATATTACGTGGAGGCGTTGAAATTCCTGCTATCGAGGCGTTTGTCGGCACGATCAAGATCGCGCAGGGAAATTCGTTCAAAGAGGAGAAAATCGTGAAGACACTCGAAGAAGTCATGGCCAGTCTGTCGCCGGAACGCAGAGCGAAAGCGGAAGCGCGAGGCCGCGAGCTGATACAGGAGGAGATTTTGAGTAATCAAATCGTGATTTCAGCTTCGACACGCTCGCAAGTGTGTGATGGCCGCAAGGTGCATTTTTGATATTGAGTACGGACGGCCAGGTGTAGGGCGAGAAATTAGCGGTGTTCTCAAGATCGAGCGCCGCCCGCGCGGCGCATCGCTGGCAAGCCAGCTCCCACATCTGTTTCGGGCCAGTCGCTCCTGGCCTATCTCCACTGTCCGCCTTGTTGGCATGACGCGGTTTCGAGGTGGGCATTGCTGACCTCTCGCAAGACTTGAGGCATGCACCAAGGCGGGCAGCGGTACCTTCACAGGAATAATTGGCCCGAAACAGATGTGGGAGCTGGCTTGCCAGCGATGCGCCGCGCGGGCGGCGCTCGATCTCAAAGGCGCCACAAGATTTCCGCCATGCACCAGCAGATTTTGGCCCCTGCCCCGACTTCAGGTATGATATCGCCCCTTTTTGAATCCCCAGTCAGGCGATTTCCCATGACCAACCAGGCCGCCGAAGTCGCGAAGCGCCGCACTTTCGCAATCATTTCCCACCCCGACGCCGGTAAGACCACCATCACCGAGAAGCTCCTGCTGATGGGCAAGGCCATTGCCGTCGCCGGTACCGTGAAGTCGCGCAAGTCCGACCGCCACGCCACCTCCGACTGGATGGAAATGGAGAAGCAGCGCGGCATCTCCATCACTACCTCGGTGATGCAGTTCCCCTACCGCGAGCATATGATCAACCTGCTCGACACCCCCGGCCACGAAGACTTCTCGGAAGACACCTATCGCACCCTGACCGCGGTGGACTCGGCGCTGATGGTGCTCGACGGCGGTAAAGGCGTCGAGCCGCGCACCATTGCCCTGATGGACGTGTGCCGCCTGCGCGATACGCCGATCGTCAGCTTCATCAACAAACTCGACCGGGACATCCGCGACCCGATCGAACTGCTCGACGAAATCGAGGCGGTGCTGAAGATCAAGGCCGCGCCGATCACCTGGCCGATCGGTTGCTACCGTGATTTCAAGGGCGTGTATCACCTGGCCGGCGACTACATCATCGTCTACACGCCGGGGCATGGCCACGAGCGCACCGAAGCGAAGATCATCGAGAAGCTCGACTCCGATGAAGCCCGCGCCCACCTGGGTGATGAATACGACCGTTTCCTCGAACAACTCGAGTTGGTGCAGGGCGCCTGCCACGAGTTCGACCAGGACGCGTTCATCAATGGCCAGCTGACCCCGGTGTTCTTCGGTACCGCATTGGGCAACTTCGGTGTCGACCATGTGCTCGACGCGGTTGTCGACTGGGCGCCGCGCCCACTGGCCCGTGTCGCCCACGAGCGCACCGTGGAACCGGTGGAAGAGAAATTCACCGGCTTCGTGTTCAAGATCCAGGCGAACATGGACCCGAAACACCGTGACCGTATCGCCTTCATGCGTATCTGCTCGGGCAAGTACGAGAAGGGCATGAAGATGCGCCACGTGCGCACTGGCAAGGACGTGCGCATCGGTGATGCCCTGACCTTCTTCTCCTCCGAGCGCGAGCAACTGGAGGAGGCCTATGCCGGCGACATCATCGGCCTGCACAACCACGGCACCATCCAGATCGGCGACACCTTCACCGAAGGCGAGGCGCTGGGCTTCACCGGTATTCCGCACTTCGCCCCGGAGCTGTTCCGCCGCGTGCGTCTGAAGGACCCGCTGAAATCCAAGCAGCTGCGCCAGGGCCTGCAGCAGCTGGCCGAAGAGGGCGCGACCCAGGTGTTCTTCCCCGAGCGCAGCAACGACATCATCCTCGGCGCGGTCGGTGTGCTGCAGTTCGACGTGGTCGCCAGCCGCCTGAAGGAAGAGTACAAGGTCGAGTGCGCCTATGAGCCGATCACCGTCTGGTCGGCGCGCTGGATCAGCTGCGACGACAAGAAGAAGCTCGAGGAATTCCAGAACAAGGCGGTGGAGAACCTGGCCATCGACGGCGGTGGTCACCTGACCTACCTGGCCCCGACCCGGGTCAACCTGGCGCTGATGGAAGAGCGCTGGCCGGATGTGAAATTCCGCGCGACTCGCGAGCACCACTAAGAGCAGCTGCAAGCTGCGAGCTTCAAGAAGAGGCGGGCCTGGAAAGGCCCGCCTTTTTCTTGTCGCTTGCAGCTTCAAGCGTGTAACTGACGAATGTCAGTTGCCGGCTTTTATGCTGGTCCAGATCCGCGTTCTGATGCGGTCGATCTTCGCCGGCATCGCTTCCAGCGCGTACAACTTGCCCATCACGTCGTCACTCGGGTAGATCATCGTGTTGCCCTTCAGCGCCGGGTCCACCAGCGCATCCGCCTGCTGGTTGCCATTGGCGTACTGCACGAAGTTGCTGATGTTGGCCATCACCTCCGGCTGCAACAGGTAGTTCATGTACGCATATCCGGCTTTCTCGTCAGGCGCATCGGCCGGCATGGCCACCATGTCGAACCACATCGGCGCGCCTTCCTTCGGGATCGAGTAGCCCACCTTCACCCCGTTCTTCGCCTCCTCGGCACGGTTCTTCGCCTGCAGCACGTCGCCCGAGAAACCCACCACCAGGCACACGTCGCCATTGGCCAGGTCGCCGGTGTACTTCGAGGAGTGGAAGTAGCTGATGTACGGGCGCACCTTCATCAGCAACGCCTTGGCCTTGTCGTAGTCCGCCGTGTTCTGGCTATGGTGCGGCAGGCCCAGGTAGTGCAGGGCGATCGGCAGCAGCTCGGGGCCGTTGTCCAGCACCGCCACGCCGCAACTCTTGAGCTTGGCGAGGTATTCGGGCTTGAAGAACAGGTCCCACGAATCGATGGGCGCATTGTCGCCGAGCACCGCCTTGACCTTGTCGATGTTGTAGCCGATGCCGGTGCTGCCCCACAGGTACGGGAAGCCGTACTGGTTGCCCGGGTCGTTGACCTCCAGGGCCTTGAGCAACACCGGGTTGAGGTTCTTCCAGTTGGGCAACTGCGACTTGTCCAGCTGCTTCAGGGCTTTGCCCTGGATCTGCCGGGCCATGAAGTGGTTGGAGGGGAACACCACATCGTAGCCGGAGTTGCCGGTCATCAGCTTGCCGTCGAGGGTCTCGTTGCTGTCGAACACGTCGTAGGTGGGATTGATGCCGGTGGTCTGCTGGAAGTGCTTCAGCGTGTCCGGGGCGATGTAGCTCGACCAGTTGTAGATCTTCACCGAGTCGGCGGCACTGGCAACGCTGGTGGCCAGCATCAGAGGAGCGAGAAGGAGGGTGCGCATGTCGGGGTTACCTTGCTTTGTCTGTTGTTATCGAAGGCAGGCGATCAGCGGATCAGAAAATGAGGACGTAGGTCTTGCGCACGGTCTCCTGGATATCCCAGGTGCCGAGGCTGTTGGCCGGTAGCATCAGGGCGTCTCCGGCTTCTATGACCAGGGGCTCGCCGCCGTCGGGAGTGAAGGTGCAGCGGCCCTTGATGAAATGGCAGAACTCCTGCTGCACGATCTGCCGCCGCCAGCGCCCCGGGGTGCATTCCCAGATGCCGGTCTCGACGCCGTCGCTGCGCTCGACGCAGGTGACCGAGGTGACTGCGACCGGCTCGCCAAGGGGCACGGCGACCGGAGTGCTGATGTCCAGGATGACGCTGTCGGTGTGTTTGAACTGGGTGATGCTCATGACCGGTGGATCCTGTGTGGTGGTGAGGGGAAGTCAGTGCATGAAGCCTTCCATGAAATCGGCCAACCCACTGGCCAGGCGCCGCCGCCAGGGGGCGCTGGTCGGGTTGGCGAGGGTCCGGTCCTCGTGGACGAAACTCTGGATGATCGCGTTGTAGCCCAGCCAGCGGCACGGCTCGGGCGGCCAGCTGGCCAAGCTCGACAGCGGGCGGTTGTCGTGCACCCAGGGCTGCGCGGTCAGTTCGTTGTGCTGGCCGAGGATCAGCGCGGCCAGGGTACGTCCACCGAGGTTGGTGGCGCCGACGCCCTCGCCGCCATAACCGCCGGCCAGGGCGATACCGCGCTGGCGGTCGCAGAGCATGTGCGGGCGGAAGCGCCGGGCCATGCCGAGGTTGCCGCCCCAGGAGTGGGTGATGCGTACGTGCTTGAGCTGTGGGAACAGTTCGCCGAACAGGTAGCGGCGCAGCTCCACCTCGTCGGTGGTCAGGGTGAAGTCCTCGCGCAGGCGGCCACCGAAGCGGTAGCCGCCGCGGGCACCGAACACCAGGCGGTTGTCGGCGCTGCGCTGGCCATAGGTGACCTGGCGGCTGTTTTCGCTGAAGGCCTGGCCCTGGCTCAGGCCGATCTGCTCCCATGTCGACTCCGGCAGCGGCTCGGTGGCCACCAGCAGGCTCTGTACCGGCAGCTGGTGCCGCCCGAGCGGTGGCAGGCTGGCGGCGTAGCCTTCCACGGCCGGCACCACCCAGTGGCTGCGGATACGTGCCAACGGGGTGCGCACTTCGCCGGTCTGCCAGTCAATGGCTGGCGTGTTCTCGTAGATCGGCACGCCCATGGCCTCGACCGTCCGTGCCAGGCCACGCACCAGCCTGGCCGGTTGAATCGTGGCGACGTGCGGGCTGTAGAGGGCGCCGTAGGGGTTGCTTACCTTCAGCTGGGCATCCAGTTGTTCGGGGCGCAGCCAGCGGTAATCGTCTTCATTCATGCCCTGGCGGTAGAGGTCGTCGAGCCAGGCGCGCAGGCTGCGTTCCTGTTCCGGGTAGCGGGCGGCGCAGTAGAGCACTCCGCCTTTGCGGTAGTCGCAGGCGATGCCTTCGCGCAGGAGTACGTCGTGGACTTCGTCGGGGATGCCGTGCAGCAGGTCGATGCTTTCACGCCGTTGCTGCGGCGAGAGCGTGGCCAGCAGGCGGTCCTCGCCCAGCAGGTTGCCCATCAGCCAGCCGCCATTGCGTCCGGAGGCGCCGAAGCCGGCGATGTTGGCCTCGATCACCGCGATGTTCAGCTGCGGCGCCTGGCGCTTGAGGTAGTAGGCCGTCCACAGCCCGGTATAGCCGGCACCGATGATGCACACGTCGAGGTCCAGGTCCTGGCGCAGGGCCGGGCGCGCGCACAACGGCTCGTCGAGCTGGTCCATCCACAGGCTGATCGTGCGCAAAGGTTGCATCGGGTCGTGCTCCACATCCACTGAGGGTCTGTGGCGATCCTAGTGAAGCGTGGCGTGGGCTGTCTTACGTGCGTGCACGCAGGGAAATTTGCTTGAGGTAAGCCTTGGGCGACAGGCCGGTATGCTCGCGAAAGCACTTGTAGAACGCCGACAGCGAATTGAAGCCGGCGTTGAACGCCAGTTCATCGACGGGCGCCGCGACGCAGCTATTGTCCAGGCTGCTCATCAGGTGTTGCAGGCGTGCCTGGTTGACGTAGCGGTAGAAGCTTTGGCCAAGCACCTGGTTAAGCAGGTAGGAAATCTGGTTGCGGCTGTAGCCGCTTTCGTCGGCGACCCGTTGCAGGTCCAGCTCGGGGTCCAGGTACGGGCGCTGGGCCTGGAAATAATGCTCCAGGTCCTGGGCCATGGTCGATAGCTGGCGGGGAGACAGGCCGAGCCGACTGGTGGCTGGGCGCGGCCCGCTGGAGCGCAGGCCCTTTCCGTTGCCATGGACCAGCGTGGCGTACTCGTTGACCCGCCAGATCAGTCCGTCCAGCACGGTGATCGCCTCGCTGGACTGGAACGCCACCAGCCCGTCGCCACCCTGCACCGTGACCTGGTACTGGATGAACGCGGTGCAGCCATCGACGCGGATGCGGTCGCTGTGGACGATGTCCTCGCCGGCTTCATGGGGCAAGCTTGCGCGCACGTAGTCGCGCAGCTCGTCGAAACCGAGCACGCGGTTCTGGAAGAAGTCGTGGTACTGGATATCCGGGTGGTACAGGGCCATCACCCCGTCCAGGTCGCGATGCTTCCAGCACAGGTGGTAGCGCATGACGGTGGCGGCGGTGAGCGGGGTTTGCCCGGGGCCGTCGGGGACGGTGGCGATAGACATGCCGTGGATGGTGCCTCGTCATGTCCCGGTCTGACAAGAACCCGCCCGTGCGCACAGGCCGCATCCCGGGTTGCAGAAGGCCCTGCCGTTTCCGCACCGATCTGGCATTTTGCATGATGCTCAGACGTTGCCTACAAGCCAACCGCCTGATTTTTAAGGAAGTCATGTTTTGACACAAAGTGGCACAGCCCCTGCACGGCCTTACCTGAGAACGGACCTCCTCCTCAGATAAAGGCGTCGAATCATGATTACACCTGCCGACTACCCCACCAACGACCCCAATCGCTCCGGAGTTTCCTGGGCCGCGATCTTCGCAGGCGCAGCAGCGGCGGCGGCCTTGTCCCTGATCCTGGTGGTACTGGGGACAGGATTGGGCCTGGCCGCTACCTCGCCTTGGGCCGACGAAGGCGCCAGCGCCAAGGCGCTTGGGATTTCGACCATCATCTGGCTATTGATCACACAAATATTGGCCTCGGGCCTAGGTGGTTACATCGCCGGTCGCCTGCGGGTGAAATGGGCCAACCTGCACGGTGACGAAGTGTATTTCCGGGACACTGCCCATGGCTTCCTGGCCTGGGCGGTTGCCACGCTAGTGGCCGCCATGCTGGTGCTGGGTACCGCTGGCAACTTGCTGGGTGCCGGCGCTACCGCTGTGTCCGGGGTGGCTACAACTGCCGCTGCGGGCGTGGCTGGCAGCGACAGACAGGGCAAAGACCCGATGGGTTACTTCGTCGATAGCCTGTTCCGTGGTCAAGGCCCGGTGGCAGTAAGTGACGATGCGGCAAATGGTGTGGCAGCCCGCATTCTGACCCGCTCGCTGGCCCAGGGCGGCGCGCTCTCGCCGGAGGACCGGACCTACCTGGCCCAGGTAGTGGCCCAGCGCACTCGCCTGACACAGCCCGAGGCCGAAGCACGCGTTGATCAGGTCTATGCACAACTGCAGCAGGCCAAGGTCGAGGCCAAGCAAGCCGCGGACGCTGCGACCAAGGCCGCCGCCTGGACGGCGTTGTGGACTTTCGTCGCCCTGCTTTGCGGCGCCTTCTTCGCCAGCCTGGCGGCACTGTTCGGCGGCCGGCAGCGTGATCGGGTGCAGTGGCTCGAAGCCAGTCCGGCGGACTACAACCCGCGCCACGCCTCTGCACCGATCCGATAACCCGCACAGGAACA
Organism: Pseudomonas sp. B21-023; assembly: GCF_024749165.1. Lineage (NCBI taxonomy): Bacteria > Pseudomonadati > Pseudomonadota > Gammaproteobacteria > Pseudomonadales > Pseudomonadaceae > Pseudomonas > Pseudomonas sp. B21-023. The sequence goes on from NZ_CP087190.1 coordinate 1,064,274, forward strand.
AGGAGAATTGTCATGCGCTCATTATTGCTGTGGATGCTCGGGGTCCCTATTCCGGTGATCATCCTGATTGCATTGTTCATGCACTGAGAAATGAAAACGCCGCCCGAAAGGGCGGCGTTTTCATTGGCGCATACAGCTACAGGAACTGCTCGGCGTAGTGGCACGCCACCTGCCGCGTACTCACTTGGCGCAACGCCGGTACTTCCTTGGCGCATCGCTCGGTCGCGTACGGGCAACGTTTGTGGAACGCGCAACCGTCCGGCGGATTCAACGGGTTGGGCAACTCACCGGCAATGCGGATCTTCGGCTTCAGCGGGTCCGGGTGGATCGCCGGGGTGGCCGATAGCAGCGCCTGGGTATACGGGTGCAGCGGCTTGTCGTAGATGTCCTGCTTGGGCCCCATTTCCGCCGGCCGGCCGAGGTACATCACCAGCACCTGGTCCGCCACATGGCGCACTACCGCCAGGTTGTGGGAGATGAACACGTAGGCGGTGTTGAATTCCTTCTGCAGGTCCATGAACAGGTTCAGCACCTGGGCCTGGATCGACACGTCCAGCGCAGAGGTGGGTTCGTCGGCCACCAGTACCTTGGGTTGCAGCATCATCGCCCGGGCCAGGGCGATACGCTGGCGCTGGCCGCCGGAGAACATGTGCGGATAACGCTGGTAGTGCTCGGGGCGCAGGCCCACCTGCTCCATCATCTTCTGCACTTTCTCGCGGCGTTCGGTCTTGCTCAGCGAGGTGTTGATCAACAGCGGTTCGGCGAGCTGGTCGCCGATCTTCTGCCGCGGGTTGAGCGAGGCGTAGGGGCTCTGGAACACCATCTGCACGTCACGGCGCAGCTGTTTGCGCTGGTCCTTGCTGGCGCCCTTGACCTCGTGGCCGGCGATTTGCAGCGAACCTGAGGACGGCTCCTCGATCAGGGTCAGGGCACGCGCCAGGGTCGACTTGCCGCAGCCGGATTCACCGACCACGGCCAGGGTCTTGCCGGCCTCCAGTTCGAACGACACGCCGTTGAGCGCCCGCACCAGCGCATGGCCCTTGAACAGGCCGCGGGAGACTTCGTAGTGGCGGGTCAGCTCACGAGCGGAAAGTACGACGGCCATCACGCCACCTCCTGGTTCAGCGGATAGAAGCAACGCACCAGGCTGTGGGCCTGGGGATCAAGGGCCGGGCGCTGCCGGCGGCAGTTTTCCTGCACATAGGGGCAGCGTGGCGACAGCAGGCAACCCTGCGGGCGGTCATAGCGCCCCGGGACGATGCCGGGCAGGGTGGCCAGGCGTTCGGCGCCGATGCTGTGCTCGGGAATGGCCGCCAGCAGCGCTTCGCTGTACGGGTGGGCGGGGATGTCGAACAGCTCCGGCACCTGGCCGACTTCGACTGCTTGCCCTGCGTACATCACGCACACGCGCTTGGCGGTTTCGGCGACCACGGCCAGGTCGTGGGTGATGAGAATGAGCGCCATGTTGCGCTCTTTTTGCAGGTTGACCAGCAGCTCCATGATCTGCGCCTGGATGGTCACGTCCAGCGCGGTGGTCGGTTCGTCGGCGATCAGCAGTTTTGGCTCGCCGGCGATGGCCATGGCGATGGCCACGCGCTGGCTCATGCCGCCGGACAGCTGGTGCGGGTAGGCGTCGAGGCGGCTTTCGGCGGCCGGGATCTCGACCTTCTTCAGCAGCTCCAGCGCACGCTGACGCGCTGCCTTGCCCTTGAGGCCCAGGTGCTGGCGCAGCACTTCCTCGATCTGGTAGCCCACGGTATAGCTGGGGTTGAGCGCGGTCATCGGGTCCTGGAAGACCATGGCGATGTCCTTGCCCACCACCTTGCGGCGCTGGCGGCCGCTGAGCTTGAGCATGTTGGTGCCGGCGAAGTCGAGCACGTCCGCGGTGATGCGCCCGGGGGCTTCGATCAGCCCCATCAGGGCCATCATGGTCACCGACTTGCCCGAGCCCGACTCGCCGACGATGGCGAGGATCTCGCCGGCATCCACGCTCAGGTCGAGGCCGTCCACCACGGGCACGGCATTGGCGTCGCCGAAGCGCACGTTCAGGTTGTTGATCTGCAACAGTGACATGGCGATCTCCTCAGGCGGCGTTCTTGAGTTTCGGGTCCAGCGCGTCGCGCAGGCCGTCGCCCATCAGGTTGATTGCCAGCACACTGAGCAAAATGGTCAGGCCGGGCAGGCTCACCACCCACCAGGCGCGTTCGATGTAGTCGCGGGCCGAGGCCAGCATGGTGCCCCACTCGGGGGTTGGCGGCTGCACGCCGAGGCCGAGGAAGCCCAGGGCCGCAGCGTCGAGGATTGCCGAGGAGAAGCTCAGGGTGGCCTGCACGATCAGCGGCGCCATGCAGTTGGGCAGCACGGTGACGAACATCAGCCGCGGCAGCCCGGCACCGGCCAGGCGCGCGGCGGTGACGTAGTCGCGGTTCAGTTCGCCCATCACCGCGGCGCGGGTCAGGCGCACGTAGGACGGCAGCGAGACGATGGCGATGGCGATCACGGTGTTGATCAGGCCTGGGCCGAGGATGGCGACGATGGCCACGGCCAGCAGCAGCGAGGGCAGCGCCAGCATCACGTCCATCAGGCGCATGATCGAGGGGCCGAGGATCTGCGGGAAGAATCCGGCCAGCAGGCCCAGCAGGATGCCTGGGATCAGCGACATCACCACCGACGACAGGCCGATCAACAGCGACAGTCGGGCGCCCTGGATCAGCCGCGAGAGCAGGTCGCGGCCCAGTTCGTCGGTACCGAGGATGAACTGCCAGGTACCGCCTTCGAGCCATACCGGCGGTGTGAGCAGGAAGTCGCGGTATTGCTCGCTGGGGTTGTGCGGCGCCACCCAGGGGGCGAACAGGGCGCAGAACACCACCAGGCACATGAACGCCAGGCCGGCCACCGCGCCCTTGTTGCGCGAGAAGGCCTGCCAGAATTCTTTGTACGGCGAGGGGTAGAGCAAGCTTTGGTCGACCACGCTGGGCGGGGTGACGGATTTTGGAATCGGGCTGGTCATGGCGTAGTCCTCAGCGCTGATGACGGATGCGTGGGTTGGCCAGGCCGTAGAGGATATCCACGACGAAGTTGACCAGAATCACCAGGCAGGCGATCAACAGGATGCCGTTCTGGACCACGGGGTAGTCACGGGCACCGATGGCCTCGATCAGCCATTTGCCGATGCCCGGCCAGGAAAAGATGGTTTCGGTGAGCACGGCGCCGGCCAGCAGTGTGCCGACCTGCAGGCCGAACACGGTGAGTACCGGGATCAGCGCGTTGCGCAGGCCGTGGATGAACACCACGCGCGACGGCGACAGGCCCTTGGCGCGGGCGGTACGGATGTAGTCCTCACGCAGCACCTCAAGCATCGACGAACGGGTCATGCGGGCGATTACCGCCAGCGGAATGGTGCCCAGCACGATGGCCGGCAGGATCAGGTGCATCACCGCGTCCTTGAACGCGCCTTCCTCGTCGCTGAGCAGGGTGTCGATGAGCATGAAGCCGGTCTTCGGCTCGATGTCGTAGAGCAGGTCGATGCGCCCGGAGACTGGCGTCCAGCCCAGGCTCACCGAGAAGAACATGATCAGGATCAGGCCCCACCAGAAGATCGGCATCGAGTAGCCGGCCAGGGAGATGCCCATCACCCCGTGGTCGAACAGCGAGCCGCGCTTGAGCGCGGCGATCACCCCGGCCAGCAGGCCGATGACCCCGGCGAACAGCAGGGCGGCCATGGCCAGCTCCAGGGTGGCCGGGAACAGGGTGAGGAATTCGTTCCATACGCTTTCACGGGTGCGCAGGGATTCGCCCAGATCGCCCTGGGCGAGCTTGCCGACATAGTCCAGGTACTGGGCCGGCAGCGGCTTGTTCAGGCCCAGGCGTTCCATGGCCTGGGCATGCATTTCGGGGTCGACCCGGCGTTCGCCCATCATCACTTCGACGGGGTCGCCGGGGATCAGGCGTATGAGCGCGAAGGTCAGCAGGGTGATACCGAAGAAGGTCGGAATCAGCAGACCCAGGCGTCGGGCAATAAAACTCAACATTGTCAGGGGTACCTCATCAGCCGGAAACGGCGCGCCGCCGGGGCCTCTTGCACAAGGTCCGGCGGCTGTTGTTGTTCTACTTCACCTTGGTGGTGGCGAAGTTGTTGTTGGTCAGTGGGTTGATCACATAGCCTTCGACGTTCTCGCGCATGGCGGTGAACATTTTCGGGTGGGCCATGCTGATCCACGGCTGGTCTTCATCGTACACCGCCAAGGCCTCGTTATAGAGCCTGGCGCGTTCATCGTTGTCGATCACTTCGCGGGCGCGGGTGATCAGGTCCTGGAACTTCTGGTTGCACCAGCGGGCATAGTTCTCGCCGCTTTTCACCGCGTCACAGCTGAGCATCGGCGTGAGGAAGTTGTCCGGGTCGCCGTTGTCGCCGGCCCAGCCCGCCGACACCAGGTCGGCCTCGCCCTTCTTGGCGCGCCGCAGCATCTCGGCCCACTCCATCACACGGATGTCGAGCTTGATGCCGATCTTGGCCAGGTCCGACTGCAGCATTTCGGCGGACAGGCGCGGGTTGGGGTTGGTCGGGCCGCCGCCGTTGCGGGTGAACAGGGTGATCACCGTGCCCTCCGGCACACCGGCTTCCTTGAGCAGGGCGCGGGCCTTGTCGAGGTCGTGGGGCGGGTTCTTGTTGTCGGTGTTGTAGCCGATCATGGTCGGCGGATACGGGTTGACCCCAACCAGGGCGTTGCCCTTGCCGAACAGCTGGTCGACGTGGGTCTGGCGGTCGAAGGCCATGTCGATCGCCTTGCGCACGCGCACATCGCTCAGGTACTTGTGCTGGGTGTTCATCGAGATGTAGCCGGTAACCAGCGCCTCGATCTCGGCGACCTTGAGTTTCGGGTCGGTCTTGATCCCCGGCACGTCGTCAGGCTTGGGATACAAGGCGATCTGGCATTCGTTGGCGCGCAGTTTCTGCAGGCGCACGTTGCTGTCGGTGGCGATGGCGAAGATCAGCGCGTCGGCGGGCGGCTTGCCACGGAAGTAGTCCGGGTTGGCCTTGTAGCGGACGTTGGCGTCCTTGTTGTAGCGCTGGAACACGAACGGGCCGGTGCCGACCGGCTTGCTGTTGAGGTCGCCGGTCTTGCCGGCCTTGAGCAGCTGGTCGCCGTACTCGGCGGAGTAGATCGAGGTGAAGGCCATGGCCAGGTCCCGCAGGAAAGGCGCTTCCGGGCGGGTCAGGGTGATCACCACGGTGTGATCGTCGGTCTTCTCGACCGACTTGAGCAGGTCCTTGAAGGCCATGCTCTCGAAGTAGGGGTAGCCGACGCTGGTCTTGTCGTGCCACGGATGGTCTTTCTTCAGCTGACGGTTCAGGCTCCACAGCACGTCATCGGCATTGAAGTCGCGGGTGGGCTTGAAGTAGTCGGTGGTGTGGAACTTGACGCCTTCGCGCAGGTGGAAGGTGTAGACCAGGCCGTCGGGGCTGACGTCCCAACTGGTGGCCAGGGCCGGCTGGATCTCGGTGGTGCCGGGCTTGAAGTCGACCAGGCGGTTGAAGATGGCCTCGGCCGTGGCGTCGGCGGTGACGGCGGTGGTGTACTGGACGATGTCGAAGCCTTCCGGGCTGGCTTCGGTGCACACCACCAGCGGCTTGGCCGCCAGATTCGATGCGGCGCCCAGGATGACGGCTGCCAGGGCAGCGCGTAGCGGTAGCGATTTCATGGAACCTCCCTGCAGTGCTAGTTCCAGCGTAGCCGCCACGGCCCGTGGGGAGGCGGGCCGTGGCGCCAACGGTCAGAGGATGTTGAACGGAATGGTGGTGACGACACGGAACTCGTCGAGACTGCCGTCGCTCTGCGCCTTGCTGGCACGGTGGGCGGTATAGGTGGCGCGGATGGTGGTGTCCTTCAGCATGCCGCTCTGCACCGCGTAGCTGGTGCCGATGCCCCACTCGTAGTGGTTCTCGCCGTCCTGGCCCCGGACGTCATAGGCGGTGCCCTTGTAGTGGGTACCGTCGATATCCCAGCCGCGGGCGTTGTAGACGTTGAACTTCAGGCCTGGCACGCCATAGGGCGCCATGTTCAGCACATAGCTGATCTGCAGCGATTTCTCGTTCGGGCCGTTGAAGTCCGACAGCAGGGAGTTGGCCAGGTAGATGCCGTTGGTCTCATGCAGGTAGTCGAAGTACTCGTTGCCGTTGACCTGCTGCCAGGAGGCGGTGAGGGTGTGGGCCTGGTGGGTCAGGCCGAACGACAGGCTGTAGGTGTCGTTGTCGATCTCGCCCATCTTCTTGCTGCCTTCGTCCACGGTCTTGTAGTAGTTCAGACCGGTGGTCAGGCTCAGCACCGCGCTGTCGCCCAGCACGTGGTTGGCGCCGAAGTAGTACTGGTTCCAGAAGTCGTCGACCTTGGTCGCGTAGAGGCTGGTGGTCAGGCTCTTGAGCGGCTGGTAGTTGATGCCGACGGTGCTGGCTCGGTCGGTCTCGACCCCGGCGGCGCCGTACTCGCTGCGGAACTTGCTCAGGCTCTGCTCGGTACGTGGCGAAACGCGGTCGAAGGTACCCACGTCGAACGACAGGTTCTCGAACTCGGCGCTGTGCAGGAACGCGCCCTGGAAGCTCGATGGCAAGGCACGGTTACCGATGTAGGCGATCATCGGCGTGTCGACCGACTGGCGACCGACGGTCAGCGTGGTGTTGGAGATGCGCGCCTTGACGTTGCCCAGGCCCATCTTGCTCCACTGGCCGATCGGGTCGCCGTCGCTGTGGGTCAGGGTACGGTTGTTCGGGCCGGCCACGGCGGCGCGGCCCTGCTCGAGGGCGATGGCATTGTAGGCGGCGGCCTCCACCGCAAAGCCGACGGTGCCTTCGGTGAAGCCCGAGCTGTAGTTGAGGATGGTGCCCTGCAGCCAGTTGTCGCGGCTGTGGGTGTCGTGGCGGGTGCCGTCGCCCTTGGTGTACTTCCACAGCGGCGCGCGGGTGGCGCGTTCGCGGGCATACCAGTTGCGGGTGCTGCCGGACAGGCTCTGGCCATCGATGAAGCCTTTGGCTTCGGCCTGTTCGCTGCTGGACTTGAGCGCGAACGGCACGAAGTCCTGGCTTGCGGGTTCGGCCTGGGCGAGGGCGCAGAAGGCGCCGACGGACAAGGCCAGTGCGGTGGTTGTGGTACGAATCAACATGAAAGCTCCCTGATATTTTTCTAGTTATCACCCGGCCTTGTGAGCCGGGCTTGTCACGGTGACGCGGTACTGCAGTGTCTGCCTGGGGGTTGCCAGGCAAATCCGGGCTGCACGCTGGCGCGGGAGTGGGTCGCACTCCCGTCCGGACGTTGCAGGGTCAATCGATGCTGACGCCGGAGAAAACGTTGCGTCCGAAGGGGCTGACCTTGAAGTCTTTCACGCTGATGCTCAGCGGCTGGTTGACCGTGGAGTGCGCGACCGGGGTGATCGGCACCTGTTGCTTGAGACGTTGCTGGGCTTGTTCGTAGAGGCTGGTGCGCTGGTCTCGGTCGGTGACCTGCTTGGCTTTTTTCACCAGCGCGTCGTATTGCGAATCGCACCACAAGGAGTAGTTGTTGCTGCCGATGGCGTCGCAGCTGAACAGGGTGCCGAGCCAGTTGTCCGGGTCACCGTTGTCGCCGGTCCAGCCGATCAGGGCGATGTCATGCTCGCCGCTCTTCATGCGCTTGAGGTATTCGCCCCATTCGTAGCTGACGATGCGCACCTTGAAACCGAGCTTGCTCCAGTCGGACTGGAGCATTTCGGCCATCAACTTGGCGTTGGGGTTGTAGGGGCGCTGTACCGGCATGGCCCACAGGGTGATCTCTGTGTCTTCCTTGACCCCGGCCTGCTTGAGCAGCTGCTTGGCTTTTTCCGGGTCGAAGGGGGCGTCCTTGATCGATTTGTCGTAGGACCACTGGGTTGGCGGCATGGCGTTGACGGCTGTCTGGCCGGCATCCTGGTAGACCGCCTGGATGATCGCCTGCTTGTTCACCGCCATGTCCATGGCCTGGCGCACTTCCAGCCGGTCGAAGGGGGGGTGCTGGGTGTTGTAGGCGATGTAGCCAAGGTTGAAACCGGGTTGCGTCATTACCTGCAGCTTGCCGTCTTCCTTGAGCGCGGGCAGGTCGGCCGGGCGTGGATGCAGGGTGATCTGGCACTCGTTGCGGCGCAGCTTCTGGATGCGCACCGACGGGTCGACGTTGATCGAGAACACCAGGTTGTCGATCTTCACCCGGTCAGGTGCCCAGTAGTCCTTGTTGCCCTTGAAGCGGATCTGCGAATCCTTCTGGTAGCGCTGGAACACGAAGGGGCCGGTGCCGATCGGCTTCTGGTTGATATCGCTGGCCTTGCCGCCGGCCAGCAGGTGGTCGGCGTACTCGGCGGAGAGAATCGAGGCGAAGGCCATGGCGATGTTCTGCAGGAACGCGGCGTCGACCTTGTTGAGGGTGAAGACCACGGTGAGCGGATCGGTCTTCTCGACCTTGGCGATGTTCTTGTCCAGCCCCATGCTGATGAAGTACGGGAATTCGGTGGGGTAGGCCTTGCGGAAGGGGTGGTCCTTGTCGAGCATGCGGTTGAAGGTGAACAGCACGTCGTCGGCGTTGAAGTCGCGGCTGGGCTTGAAGTCCTTGTTGCCATGGAACTTCACCCCGGGTCGCAGGTGGAAGGTGTACTTCAGGCCGTCCTCGGACACCTGCCAGTCGGTGGCCAGGCCCGGCTGCACGGCGGTGCCGCCACGCTCGAACTCGACCAGGCGGTTGTAGATCGGTTCGGCGGCGTCGTTGTCGGTGGCCGCGGTGTACTGGGCGGTGTCGAAGCCCGCCGGGCTGCCTTCGGAGCAGAACACCAGGTTGTTGGCGAGGCTCGCGGGAGCCTGGCTCAGCAGGCCGAGGGCAAGCAGGGTGGAGCTCAGTGTGGTCAGGCGCATGGCAGGTCCTTTGTCCGTGTTTTCAGGCAGCGGCAGGCAAAACGCGGCTGCTGCATCCCGGTCCTGACGATAGATGCGCCAGAATGCGGGAACCAGGGTTCGCTACTGATTTGGGTGCGGGAGCGTTCCGGCGAACACTAGGGAATTGCCCTGCGTATCGCCCGATCATGTCACCGCCCCGCCGCCAAACGCTGGCGGGGCGGTCACGACCGTTACTTGTCCACGCTGACCCCGTAGAAGGAGTTCAGGCCGAAGGGGCTGATCTTGAAGTCCTTCACTTTCGCGCTCATGGGCTGATACACGGTGGAGTGGGCGATCGGGGTGATCGGCACCTGCTCCTTGAGGATATGTTGCGCCTGCTTGTACAGCTCGGTGCGCTTGGCCTGGTCCGAGGTCGCCTTGGCTTGCTTGATCAGGTCGTCGTAGGGCTTGTAGCACCACTTGGAGAAGTTGTTGCCGTCCATGGCATCGCAGCCATAGAGCGTGCCCAGCCAGTTGTCCGGGTCACCATTGTCGCCGCTCCAGCCAATCAGCATGGCGCCCTGCTCGCCGCCCTTGGAACGCTTGATGTACTCGCCCCATTCGTAGCTGACGATCTTGGCCTTGATGCCGATCTTGGCCCAGTCGGACTGGAGCATCTCGGCCATCAGCTTGGCGTTGGGGTTGTAGGGGCGCTGCACCGGCATGGCCCACAGGGTGATCTCGGTACCCTCCTTGATGCCGGCTTCCTTGAGCAGTTGCTTGGCCTTCTCTGGGTCGTACGCGGCGTCCTTGATGGTGTCGTCATAGGACCATTGGGTCGGCGGCATGGCGTTGACCGCCAGCTGGCCGGCACCCTGATACACCGATTCGATGATCTGCTGCTTGTTGACCGCCATGTCCAGGGCTTGGCGGACCTTGAGTTGGGACAGGGGATTCGCTTCGTTGCTGCCCTTGATCTTGTCCATCACGTTGTAGGCGATATAGCCGAGGTTGAAGCCGGCCTGGTCGGGCATCTGCAGCTTCTTGTCTTCCTGCAGCGGCTTGATATCGGCCGGACGCGGGAACAGCGTCACCTGGCACTCGTTCTTCTTGAGTTTCTGCATGCGCACCGAGGCGTCGGTGCTGATGGCGAAGATCAGGTTGTCGATCTTCACTTCTTCAGGATTCCAGTAGCTCTTGTTGCCAGTGAAGCGAATGTTCGAGTCTTTCTGGTAGCTCTTGAACACGAACGGCCCGGTGCCGATGGGCTTCTGGTTGATGTCGGCGGGCTTGCCCTGCTTGAGCAACTGGTCGGCGTATTCGGCTGACTGGATCGAGGCGAAGTGCATGGCCATGTTCTGGATGAACGCGGCGTCGACCTGGGCGAGGGTGAACTTCACCGTGTGGTCGTCGAGTTTTTCCACCTTGGCGATGTTCTTGTCCATGCCCATGTCGGTGAAGTACGGGAACTCGGTGGGGTAGGCCTTGCGGAAGGGCTGGTCCTTGTCGAGCATGCGGTTGAAGGTGAACAGCACGTCGTCGGCGTTGAAGTCGCGGGTCGGCTTGAAGTAATCGGTGGTATGGAACTTGACGCCTTCACGCAGGTGGAAGGTGTAGGTCTTGCCGTCATCGGAGACGTCCCAGCTGGTGGCCAAGCCCGGAATGACCTTGGTGCCGCCGCGTTCGAATTGCGTCAGGCGGTTGAAGATGGTCTCGGCGGAGGCGTCAAAGTCGGTTCCGGTAGTGTATTGCCCCGGGTCGAACCCGGCCGGGCTGCCTTCGGAGCAGAACACCAGGTTGGATGCGGCGAGGGCGGAGGGAGCGCCGGCTAGCAAGCCTGCACCTACCAGGAACGGAATGACTGCGTGTTTGAGCATGGTGGCCTCATTGTTGTCATTTTTCGAATTGAGGCGGCCTCGTGAGCCGACCTGCGGATACTTATGCAGGGGGTATTCCCAATGCAACACTCAGCAGGATGGTTGACGGCAAAAACGTGGTACGGACGTACATGGATGTCGCATCCATATAACTTTGGCGAATGTTGATCGTTTGCGAGGGGGAAAAGGGCGAAAATTTCAGGATATTTCGCACTTTATGTGACAAGCAGACGCACCCGTTTGGTGCGTAGGAAAGGTCTGAAACTGCTGTCAGAGACGGTTTTGACCGCCTCTGACATCCGGTTGAGTGGGTCAGGGCACCTGGACTTCGATCAGGCCATCGGCACTCATGCTCACTTCGCTGGTTCCGGCTTCGATATCCGGCGCCGGCGCGGATTCATCGGCGGCGCCCTTGGCCATCATCGCCATTGGCGCGTTACGCAGGTAAGGGCGCGGGTAACCGCTGCTGTTGAGGTTCAGGCTGACCACCTTGTAGCCTTTGCCGCCCAGGGCATCGGTGGCCAGTTGGGCACGCGCCTTGAAGGCGGCGACGGCATCCTTGAGCAACTCGTCTTCATTGGACTTGCGTGTGGCCGGGGCAATGGAGAAGTCCATGCCGCCCATCTTCAGGTCTTGCAGCAGGTCACCGGTGAGCTTGGACAGGGCCGGGAAGTCGGCGCTTTCCAGGCGCAGTTCGGCGCGTTCGCGCCAGCCGGTGATCTTCTGGCCCTTGGTGTCGTAGATCGGGTAGCTGTTGCGGCTGCCCTGGCTGATCTTCACGTCCTTGACCTGGCGGGCCTGCTGCACGGCCTTGTTCATGGTTTCGGTGATCTCCTTGGCCAACTTGCCCGGGTCGGTGTTCTGCGCTTCGCTGTACAGCGTCACGACCATCAGGTCACGCGCCACTTCCTTGCTGACTTCGGCACGCAGCGACACCTGGTTGTAGCGTGGCTCGTCGGCCGCCAGGGTCGGCAGGCTGGCGAGCATGCCGCAGGACAGGGCAACGGCGGCGGCGCCGCGACGGGTAATGTGCATGTGGAACTCCTTGGCAGGGTAAGGCGTGGGTGAGCAGATCCGTTCCACGCATGGCCGATCAGACCGGTGACAGTGTAGAGGGTTCAAAAGTGCCATCATGAATCTATGACAAAGTGTGGCGCTTTGCCGCATCGCTGCAGTGGAGCGCCCGGCTTCGGTATACTCCAGCCGATTTTCCTGGAGCACTCAATTGGGAGAGCTCATGCTCGCCGTCGCACATCCGTTGTCCGCCACACGCCAGAACCTCTGGCGCCTGACCTTCATCCGCATTCTCGTCCTGGCGGCCCAGGCCGGCTCGGTAGGCGTGGCCTACTGGACCGAGCTGCTGCCGCTGCCGTGGTTCTCGCTGGCAGTCACGCTGGCCCTGTCGTCGCTCCTGTGCGCGTTCACCGCCCTGCGCCTGCGCCTGTCGCTGCCGGTCACCGAACTCGAGTACGCCCTGCAACTGGCCTGCGACCTGCTGATCCACAGTGCCCTGCTTTATTACTCGGGCGGTTCGACCAACCCCTTCGTCTCCTATTACCTGGTGCCGTTGGCCATCGCCGCGGTCACCCTGCCGTGGATCTACTCGTTGGTGCTCTCGGGTATCGCCCTGGTCGCCTACAGCCTGTTGCTGGTGCAGTACTACCCGCTGGAAACGCTGCCGCTGGCGCGCGATACCATGCAGGTCTACGGCATGTGGCTGAGCATCGCCCTGGCCGCCGGGGTGATCACCTTCTTCGCCGCGCGCATGGCCGAGGAGTTGCGCCAGCAAGAGAACCTGCGCGCCGAGCGTCGGGAAGAAAGCCTGCGCGACGAGCAGTTGCTGGCCGTGGCCACCCAGGCCGCCGGCGCCGCCCACGAACTGGGCACGCCGCTGGCGACCATGAGCGTGCTGCTCAACGAAATGCGCCAGGACCACGCCGACCCGCTGTTGCAGGAAGACCTGCAGATCCTTCAGGACCAGGTCAAGCTGTGCAAGGAAACCTTGCAGCAACTGGTGCGCGCTGCCGAGGCCAACCGGCGCCTGGCGATCGTTGAGCAGGATGTCACCGCCTGGCTCGACGAGGCGCTCAACCGCTGGCACCTGATGCGCCCGGAAGCCAGCTACCGCTTCCAGCGCCTGCGCGACGGCGTGGTGCCGCGGCTGACGCCGCCGCCGGACCTGACCCAAGCCCTGCTGAACCTGTTGAACAATGCCGCCGATGCCTGCCCGGACGACCTGGAGGTGCGCCTGGATTGGGACGCCCAGGACATCGTCATCAGCATCCGCGACCATGGCCCCGGCGTGCCGCCGGCCATCGCCGAAGCGATCGGCAAACCTTTCATTACCACCAAGGGCAAAGGCTTCGGCCTGGGCCTGTTCTTGAGCAAGGCCAGCGTGACGCGTGCGGGCGGTTCGGTGAAACTCTATAGTCATGAGCAGGGTGGCACCCTGACCGAATTGCGCCTGCCCCATGGCAAGCGAGGAGATGCATGATGAGCGAAGAAAACCAGGTCGAAGGCGAAGAGCTGCCGCACCTGCTGCTGGTGGATGACGACGCCACCTTCACCCGGGTGATGGCCCGGGCGATGTCGCGTCGTGGGTTCCGTGTGAGCACCGCGGGTTCCGCCGAGGAAGGCTTGAAACTGGCCGAGCAGGACCTGCCCGACTACGCCACGCTGGACCTGAAGATGGAGGGCGACTCGGGCCTGGTGCTGTTGCCCAAGCTGCTGGAGCTGGACCCGGAGATGCGCGTGGTGATCCTGACCGGTTACTCGAGCATCGCCACGGCGGTCGAGGCAGTCAAGCGCGGGGCCTGCAACTACCTGTGCAAACCGGCCGACGCCGACGATGTGCTGGCGGCGCTGCTCTCGGAGCATACCGACCTGGACACGCTGGTGCCGGAAAACCCGATGTCGGTGGACCGCCTGCAGTGGGAGCACATCCAGCGCGTGCTGGGCGAGCACGAGGGCAATATCTCCGCCACGGCGCGGGCGCTGGGCATGCACCGGCGCACCTTGCAGCGCAAGCTGCAGAAACGTCCGGTCCGACGCTGAAGTCCACTGGGGGCGCTGCGCGCCCATCGCCGGCAAGCCGGCTCCCACAAGGATCATCGATGCCCTGTGGGAGCCGGCTTGTCGTGGCGACGAACCGCGACGAAAGGGCCACGTAGTGGCCCCCTGCGTTTTGTCAGGCTTTTTCTCCCGAGCGGTCAACCCGTACCGCCAGCTGTCCTGCTCCCGATGGTGCCTCGAACGCCACCTGTCCGCCTGCCGGCACTTTCGCCCGGCCAATCACCTTGCCATCACGCAGCAATTCCAGCGGCATGCCTTCCATCGACTGGCCCGAAGCCAGTTCCAGTTTGACCTTGATATTCATCGGTGACCTCCTTGTCACGCGTTGCGATCGATATAGAGAGTGGTCTTGCCGTCCAGGCTGGCAATCAGCTCCGGTGAACCTCCGCGGAACTGGCGGAACAGGTTGCGCCCGCGTTGCTTGCCGTCCGCCGGCACCTGCACGCTCGGGTGGAACTGGTCGGTGAGCTCGGCATAGCCGCTCCAAGGGCCAATGTACGACTCGTTGAGGTGGTCGGTGATGCTGAAGGCATAGCGCACCGCATTGCCCCGTTGCCAGTTCAGGCCATCGGGTTCACGACGCTCCCAGCCGGTGATTACCGGCGAGGTGGCAGGGGCATCGATGAAGCCGGTGGGCTTGTTCGGCTTGTAGTCCTTGAGCAGCAGGTAGGTACTCCAGCCCCACCAGTCGCCGATGCGGTTGCGGTCGTTGAGGTCGTTGACGTCCTTGCGCCGCAGCACCGCCTTGCCGTCCTGGAAGTACAGCGGGGCGAAGTTGCCGGGCACCAGGTCCTGTTCGGCGGCGTGCAGGTCGGGCGCCAGGCGCAGGGCCGAAAAGTCCTTGGCCTGGGGTACGTGGCCCTCGGCGAAAGCCTGGAACACTTCATCGGCCGAGCGCTGCACGGCGCGCGCCACTTGACGACGGTTGGCCACATCGACGCTGTCGAAGTAGCGCTTGTCGCCGTAGGCGCGCCATTGCTCGCCCTCGGCATTGCGCACGGCCAGGCCGTACTTGCTGTCCTCGTCGTGCATGAAGCGCGAGATCAGCGAGCCGACGTCGCTCGGCGTGACGGTGTCGGCCAGGGCCTTGCGCGGTACCCGCAGGTGGCCGGCGGAGAACAGGTCGGTGAGGAAGTGGTCGGCGAAGGCGTTCATCGCATAGGCCAGTTGCAGGTCGCGTTCGGCGCCGCTGGCGCGGGCTTTCAGCGCCTGTTGCAAGGCCGCGGCGTGGCCGGCCTGGTAGGCCAGCAGCGCCCAGGGGCCGAAGTGGTCCCAGTTGCTGGCGGCCAGCTTCAGGTAGCGGCCCAAGGGGAACAGGTCGGAGGCGAAGCTGCCGCCGCCGGTGATGCGGTTCCAGCGTGCCGACAGGCTGTCGCCCAGTGCGTCATAGGCTTCATGGGGCTGACGGCCGTCCTTGATGGCCTGGTTGGCTGCGCGGATTTCTTCCTGCATGACCGCGAGGATCTGTTCGGCTTCCGCCTTGGCCGCCGGCAGGCGCGCCAGGGAGTCGAACGCCTGGATGAAGCGCTCGACTCGTTCGGCGTCGTTGCCGCCATCGGCAATCGGGCGCTCGGGCACCCCATAGAAGTCGCCGCCCAGGGCGATTACCTGGCCATAGGTCAGGTTCAGGCCGTTGGGCAGCGGCAATGGTGACTGATGGGCGGGGGTGCCTGGTTGGCCTGTCTCGTAACGCAACAGGGTGTTGTCGCCGATGGCGGTGTGTTCTGCGCCTTCGAAGAATAGCTCCGGGCCGCGCTGCGCAGCGTTGCCGCCAGCCGACGGTGGCGCAGGGCGGTGATACTTGAGGGTGTGGTGGCCGTGCATGACCAGCACCAGATGGCTGTCGGGGCCGGGCAGGGCGATGCCGTGCTCATCGAACAACTGGTCGAGGTCAGCGACCACCAGCGTGGCCTGGGCTTTCATGGCCGCAGGCGCTGTTTGCATTCCTGACATGATTTGCTCCTTGCAATGTCTGGATAATCCATTTTTATACTGTATGCATATACAGTAATATGCATCATATGCAGGAAATTTCCTACGTCAAGCCCCCTTTGTGCTGGCATCTGGCAGCTGTGGCGGGCGCAAGCCCCCGGCTCTCACGTATGATTGCCCTCCTAACCGCATTTCCCGGGACCACGTTGCATGCTCGCCCTTCTCATCCAGACACTGAACATCACGGCACCTGTATTCGCCATGCTGTTCATGGGCGTGCTGCTCAAGCGCATCCGCTTGATCGACGACAACTTCAACCGGGTCGCCTCCAAGCTGGTGTTCAACGTGTGCATGCCGGCGCTGCTGTTCCTCGGCATCTACCACGCCGACCTGGCGTCGGCGGTAAAACCAGGGGTGATGCTCTACTTCGTCGGCGCGACGCTGGCATGCTTCGGCCTGGCCTGGGGCCTGGCGATCTGGCGCTGCCCGCGGGCCGACCGCGGCGTCTACACGCAAGGCGCGTTTCGCGGCAACAACGGCGTGATCGGCCTGGCACTGGCGGCCAGCCTGTATGGCGACTACGGTATATCCCTCGGCGCGGTGCTGGCCGGGCTGGTGATCCTCATGTACAACTCGCTGTCGGCGGTGGTACTGGCGGTGTACAGCCCGGACCTGAAGTCCGACCCGTGGAGCATCTGCAAGAGCATCTTCAGCAACCCGTTGATCCTCAGCGTGCTGGTGGCAACACCCATGGCCTACGGCCAGGTGCCGCTGCCCAACTGGCTGCTGACCTCCGGTGACTACCTGGCCCAGATGACCCTGCCGCTGGCGCTGATCTGCATCGGCGGCACCCTGTCGCTGGCGGCCCTGCGCGACAGCGGCAGGCTGGCCGTCGATGTCAGCCTGGTGAAGATGGTCTGGCTGCCGCTGCTGGGCACCCTGGGTGCCTGGCTGTGCGGGTTCCGTGGTGCCGAACTGGGCATCCTGTTCCTCTACATCGCCAGCCCCACTGCGGCGGCCAGCTATGTGATGGCGCGGGAGGCCAACGGCAACCATGAACTGGCGGCGTCAATCATCGTGATCACTACACTGATGGCCGCCGTCACCACGAACATCGGGATTTTCTTCTTGCAATGGGGTGGATGGATCTAGTGTGGTGTTTCACAAATAACGACCATAACTCGAGGCTTTTTATTGGTCGTATTTGCAAAACACCACACCAGCTCAGTTGCAAGCAAAACCAATAACACTGCCTCACCTAAAGGACACTTCATGCAAGACCAGAGCACGCCCGAGCGCTTGCAGCGCGGGCTGAAGAATCGTCATATCCAGCTGATCGCGCTGGGCGGGGCCATCGGCACCGGGCTGTTCCTGGGCATCGCCCAGACCATCCAGCTGGCCGGCCCGTCGGTGCTGCTGGGCTACGCCATCGCCGGCCTGATGGCCTTCCTGATCATGCGCCAGCTGGGCGAGATGGTGGTCGAGGAGCCGGTTGCCGGTAGCTTCAGCCACTTCGCGCACCAGTACTGGAGCGAGTTCGCCGGTTTCGTCTCGGGCTGGAACTACTGGGTGGTGTATGTGCTGGTCGGCATGGCCGAGCTCACCGCCGTGGGGATCTATGTGCAGTACTGGTGGCCGGACTTCCCGACCTGGGCCACTGCGGCGATCTTCTTCGTGGTGATCAACGCCATCAACCTGACCCAGGTGAAGGTATATGGCGAAATGGAGTTCTGGTTCGCCCTGGTCAAGGTGGTGGCCATCGTCAGCATGATCGGCTTCGGCGCCTGGCTGCTGAGCAGCGGCCACGGCGGGCCGGATGCCAGCGTCGCCAACCTGTGGCAGTACGGCGGCTTCTTCCCCAATGGCGTCACCGGGCTGATCATGGCCCTGGCGGTGATCATGTTCTCCTTTGGTGGGCTGGAGCTGGTGGGTATCACCGCCGCCGAAGCGGCCAACCCGCGTGAGAGCATCCCGAAGGCGACCAACCAGGTGGTCTATCGCATCCTGATCTTCTACATCGGCGCGCTGGCCGTGCTGTTGTCGCTGTACCCCTGGCAGAAGGTGGTGCAGGGCGGCAGCCCGTTCGTGATGATCTTCCATGAACTGGACAGCGACCTGGTGGCGACCATCCTCAACATCGTGGTGCTGACCGCCGCGCTGTCGGTCTACAACAGCTGCGTGTACGCCAACAGCCGCATGCTGTTCGGCCTGGCCACGCAGGGTGACGCGCCGCGCCAGCTGCTCAAGGTCAGCCGCCGTGGCGTGCCGCTCACCGCGCTGGGTGTATCGGCGTTCGCCACCGGCCTGTGTGTGCTGATCAACTACCTGATGCCGGGCGAGGCCTTTGGCCTGCTGATGGCCCTGGCGGTGTCGGCGCTGGTGATCAACTGGGCGAGCATCAGCATCACCCACCTGAAGTTCCGCAAGGCCAAGCTGGCGGCCGGCATCACGCCATTCTACAAGAGCCTGTGGCACCCGCTGAGCAACTACCTGTGCCTGGCGTTCATCGTGCTGATCCTGGTGGTGATGTACCTCACCCCGCCAATCCGTATCTCGGTGATGCTGATCCCAGCGTGGATCGCCGTGCTGTGGGTGGCCTTCCGGATGAAGAAGGCACGTCAGGCCTGATTTGGCCTGTTGCGGTTTCAGGGGCATCTCTTTTACGGCCTTGGATGCGAGGATTGTTGACCGCATCAGGGCCACCAGGTGTCCGCCGCGAGCTTTGCAGTGCCTATGAGATCGAGCGCCGCCCGCGCGGCGCATCGCTGGCAAGCCAGCTCCCACATTTGTTTCGGGCCAGTTATGCCTGCGCCGCCGCGGCTGTACGCCTTGTGGGTACGACGCGGTTTCAGCGTGGGCACTATTGATGTCCCACCTGTCTCAAGGCACGCGTCAAGGCGGGCAGCGACGACTTCACAGGACAGACTGGCCCGAAACAGATGTGGGAGCTGGCTTGCCAGCGATGCGCCGCGCGGGCGGCGCTCGATCTCATAGGCGCTGCAAGAGTTACGGCGGGCACCTGGCGGCCGTGATGCGCTCAACAACCTTTGCGCCCGAAAGACCTTGGAAGGGATGGGCTTCAAGGTGCTGTCACAAGGCCCCCTGAAGCCAATAAGACAACAACCGCACCTTGCTCCCTGTTTACCAACCCGCTATCGTCAAGCAATTCATCCGATGACTGGACGTAAACCCCCCGTGACCCCGCTCATCAAACGCAGCCTGGTAGAACAAGCCGTAGACCAGCTCCGCGCGCGCATCGCCCAGGGCACCTGGTCAGTAGGCCAGCGCCTGCCCACCGAACCAGAGCTGGCCAGCGACCTGGGCATAAGCCGCAACACCGTGCGTGAGGCCATGCGCGTTCTGGCTTTCAGCGGCCTGGTGGAAATCCGCCAGGGCGACGGCAGCTACCTGCGCACCGCCGTGGACCCGCTGCAGGCCGTGCAGGTGATGTCGCGCTGCGCCGTCGAACACGCCCGCGAAACCCGCCATATCCTTGAAACACAAGCCATCGGCCTGGCCGCGTTGCGCCGCACCGAAGCCGACCTGCAGGCACTGCGCGAAGCCCTGCAACACAGTGCGCAGCACTACCACGGCGATGTGGATGCCTATGTCGAATGCGACCTGGTCTTCCACCAGCGCCTGGTGGATGCCGCCCACAACCCGGCCTTGAGCGAGCTGTACCGCTATTTCTCCGGCGTGGTCGGCGCGGCCCTGCAGCACAACATGACGACCGTCCCCCGTTGCCAGGCCGTGTTCGACCTGCACGGGCAGATCCTCGACGCCCTCGAACAACGCGATCCGGAGCGGGCCAAGCACCTGAGCCGGACCCTTATCGAATCCTGACCACGAGAAGGCCATGGCCGAACAACTGACCCGCAACACCGCACACCGCGAGGCGGACCTCGAAGAACTGCTGATCGACGCCGAGGCCGACGATGAGCAAGTCCAGCAACAGCCCGTGGTGCTGCGCCGGCCCTGGCTGTTGCTGCTGGGCCTGGTACTGGTGGCGCTGAACCTGCGCCCGGCGCTGTCGAGCATGTCGCCCGTACTCGGGCAGGTGTCCGAAGGGCTGGGGCTCAGCGCATCGCAGGCGGGGCTGCTGACCACCTTGCCGGTGCTGTGCCTGGGGCTTTTCGCGCCGCTGGCACCGATCCTGGCACGACGCTTCGGCAGCGAACGGGTCATCCTCGGCATCTTGCTGACCCTGGCGCTGGGCATCCTGGTGCGCAGTGCCCTGGGCGCCACCGGCGTGTTCCTCGGCAGCCTGATGGCGGGTGCGAGCATCGGCATCATCGGCGTGCTGTTGCCCGGCATCGTCAAACGCGATTTCCCACAACATGCAGGCACCCTGACCGGCGTCTACACCATGGCGCTGTGCCTGGGCGCGGCAATGGCCGCGGGTGCCACGGTGCCCTTGACCCGCCACTTCGATGACAGCTGGGCGCTGGGGCTGGGCTTCTGGGTGCTGCCGGCGTTGCTGGCGATGCTGGTGTGGCTACCCCAATCCCACCAGGGGCATGGCGTGCACAAGGTGGCCTACCGGGTGCAGGGCCTGTGGCGTGACCCGCTGGCATGGCAGGTGACCCTGTACATGGGCCTGCAGTCGTCGCTGGCCTACATCGTGTTCGGCTGGTTGCCGTCGATCCTGATCGGCCGTGGGCTGAGCCCGACCGAGGCGGGGCTGGTGCTGTCCGGCTCGGTGATCGTGCAACTGGTCAGTTCGCTGAGCGCGCCATGGCTGGCGACGCGCGGCAAGGATCAGCGCCTGGCCATCGTGGTGGTGATGCTGGTGACCCTGGGCGGGCTGTTCGGCTGCCTGTACGCGCCGCTGGAAGGGCTGTGGGGCTGGGCGATCCTGTTGGGGCTGGGCCAGGGCGGCACCTTTGCCCTGGCGTTGACCTTGATCGTGCTGCGCTCCAAGGACGCCCATGTGGCGGCCAACCTGTCGAGCATGGCCCAGGGCGTGGGCTACACCCTGGCCTCGATGGGGCCGTTCGCGGTGGGGCTGGTGCATGACCTGACCGGGGGCTGGGGCGCGGTGGGCTGGATCTTCGCGGTACTGGGGATCGGTGCCATTGTGTTCGGCTTGGGTGCCGGGCGTGCGTTGCATGTGGGGGTGGTCAGCGAGCGGGTCTGAGGTCTGCTGGCAGCTGGTTCGGGCTTCGGCACCATTCATGGCGCAAATGGCTGTGGCGCCAAAGCCGGGCCCGGACTATCTTGCGCTTCTCGAGCCCAAGCATGGATAACCGCCAATGAGCGATGCCAACAGCGCCCTGATCACCCGTTTCTACCAGGCCTTCCAGCGCCTGGACGCCGAGGCCATGGTGGCCTGCTACAGCGACGACATCGTTTTCAGCGATCCGGTCTTCGGCACCTTGCGCGGGCAGGATGCCGGGGACATGTGGCGCATGCTCACCCGCCGCGCCAAGGATTTCACCCTGACCTTCGACAACGTGCGCAGTGACGAACGCGGCGGCGGCGCGCATTGGGTGGCAACCTATCTGTTCAGCCAGACCGGGCGGGTGGTGGTCAACGATATCCAGGCGCGCTTCGTGATTCGTGACGGGCTGATCTGCCAGCACGACGACAGTTTCGACCTGTGGCGCTGGACGCGTCAGGCCCTGGGCATGCCGGGCGTGCTGCTGGGCTGGTCGCCGATGTTGCAGAACAAGGTGCGCCAGCAGGCGTTCAAGGGGCTTCGCGCATTCCAGCAGGCGCGCTGAGGCGTTAAGCTGGCGGCCTTCTTCCGTTGCACCGAACCGAGCCGTGAGCGAAACAGCGCCTTCCCCCGACTGCAAACCCTGGTACGTCTATCTGGTGCGTGCCGCCAATGGCTCGCTGTACTGCGGTATCAGCGACGATCCGCAGCGGCGCTTCATCAAGCACCAGAAAGGGCAGGGCGCGCGGTATTTCAAGACCAGCCCGGCGCAGGCGCTGGTGTATGTGGAGCAGTGGCCGGACAAAGGCGAGGCGCTGCGCCAGGAGCGTTTGGTGAAGAAGCTGCGCAAGGCGGCGAAGGAGGCGTTGGTGGCCTCCTATATTGGTGTCGCCACGGCCCCATGACACGTTGCGGGGCCTTGGCCATGCATCCCCTGGCGCCGCATAGCCCCGCGATCTTTCTAGTGCTTCATGCCGAGTTCGGCATCATCCATCAGCGCCTTGGCCAGGGCGCTCAGGTAATACGACGCCCAGAGCAGCTGGGGCTTTTCTTCCATGATCCCGGTGATGGTCAGGTCGCGTACGCAGCGCATCAGTTCCGAGGCCTGGTCGCGGGCGTGCTGGCAGGGGATGCCGGGCTCGATGCAGAACAGCGGGTCGGTCATGCCTTCGCCCTGGTAGAACTTGGTCTTGCCGGCGGTGGTCGGGGTGTTGTCTGTGGTCATGGTTGTTCTCCCTGAAATGGTCGGTGCCTGTGCGGGCGCCATCGCGGGGCAAGTCGCAGCGATTGGGCTTAATGCAACGTTGGCGCTTGCGCCGGCATCTGCACCTGGATCAACGCCGCTTCGAGCAACACACGCAGCGACTCCATCTCATGCATCGACGCCATCATCAGCACGGCAGCCGGCGACCTGGGTTTGAGCTGCACGGCATGATGGGCCACGGTCAAGGCGCACAGGGCGTACTCGGTGGCCTGGATGAGGGTGTCTTCAAGGGAATGAGGGTTGTGGGGTGGATCGGGGACAATCTTAAGCATTGGCTTGGCTCTCTCAGAAGGGCCACCACCAACTGCTGTCAAACAAGTGGGTGGCAGCTATGCGTGGGTTGACAGACCGGTGAGAGAACCTGACCCGGCGCACACGAAGTGCCCCACGCACAACCGCCATAGAGCGAGCCATGCGGAAGGTTCTCAGCGGCCTGTCAAAGCCGGTCGCTGAATGTGCAGCGACCGTCCGAGACTAGAGGCCAACCCAGGGCACCGCAATGGCTTGAAAGGGGTTGGAAGTATGTTTGGGAAATGGACTACAGGGAATGGGGAAAGTCTTATAAACAGGCGATCTGTTCCAGCTCGCCGGAGGGCGCAATACGCCCCCGACCCTGTCAGTCCTTGCGCCGTTTCAACTGATCGATCAGCTGGGTCGGCAGGCCTTTGATGACCAGCGTCCCGGCTTCTTCGTCATACTCGACCTTCGAGCCGAGCAGGTGCGCCTCGAAGCTGATCGACAACCCCTCGGCACGCCCGGTGAAGCGGCGGAACTGGTTGAGGGTGCGTTTGTCGGCCGGGATCTCCGGCGACAGCCCATAGTCGCTGTTGCGGATATGGTCAAAGAACGCCTCGGGGCGGTCTTCGTCGATCAGGCTGGAGAGCTCTTCCAGCGTTACCGGCTCGCCCAGCTTGGTCTGGGTGGTGGCGTAGTCGACCAGGGTCTGGGTCTTCTCGCGGGCGGATTCTTCCGGCAGGTCCTCTTTCTCGACAAAGTCGCTGAAGGCCTTGAGCAGGGTGCGGGTCTCGCCCGGGCCATCCACGCCTTCCTGGCAGCCGATGAAATCGCGGAAGTAATCCGAGACTTTCTTGCCGTTCTTGCCCTTGATGAACGAGATGTACTGCTTGGAGTTCTGGTTGTTCTTCCACTCGGACAGGTTGACCCGCGCCGCCAGGTGCAACTGCCCCAGGTCCAGGTGGCGCGAGGGCGTCACGTCGAGCTCGGCGTTGACCGCCACGCCTTCACTATGGTGCAGCAGGGCGATGGCCAGGTATTCGGTCATGCCTTGCTGGTAGTGGGCGAACAGCACGTGGCCGCCGGTGGACAGGTTGGACTCTTCCATCAGCTTCTGCAGGTGCTTGACGGCCACGCGGCTGAAGGTGGCGAAGTCTTTCTCCTCGTCCTGGTACTGCTTGAGCCAGCCGCTGAACGGATAGGCCCCGGACTCGCCGTGGAAGAAGCCCCAGGCTTTGCCTTGCTTGGCGTTGTAGCTGTCGTTGAGGTCGGCCAGCAGGTTCTCGATGGCGTCGGAGGCCGCCAGTTCGCTGTCGCGAGCATGGAGCACGGCGGGGCTGCCATCGGGCTTCTTGTCGATCAGGTGAACGATGCAATGACGGATTGGCATGGAATTCTCGGTGATAGGAGCGGTGAAAAGCCGCGCTGCAAAAGGCGTTCAGTTTAACCCAGGGCGAGGGTGGTGCAGTGGCCAGATGTTGGCGTATATGTCGGTTGTTCGTTTTTTGTTCAAATATTTGCGATTTTTCTGAAAACCCCCGAAAAACCTGAACAAAAACGCGGTCGGCAGCGGATATTTATCGATTCCTGTGGTAGCTTTGCGCGGTCTTGCGCCCCTTGGGTGGCGCATTGCTGGCAGATCGCTTGCGCGGTGTCGAACCAAACGCCGATTTACGTATCTACATACGCGATCGACGCGGCCTCTGGATTGTCCCGGGCTGGCCCGACCACCGACCAAGCACGCTGCACAACCACTGAATTTGATAGGGAAGGAACACCACCATGGCACTGACCAAAGACCAACTGATTGCCGATATCGCTGAAGCCATCGACGCGCCGAAAACCACCGCGCGTAACGCCCTGGAGCAACTGGGCCAGATCGTCGCCGACCAACTGGAAAACGGCGCCGAAATCACCCTGCCAGGCATCGGCAAACTGAAAGTCACCGAGCGTCCTGCCCGTACCGGCCGCAACCCTTCGACTGGCGCGGCCATCGAAATCGCTGCCAAGAAAGTCGTCAAGTTCGTTCCAGCCAAAGTGCTGACCGACTCGATCAACAAGTAATTGTTGATTTGACGAAACCGCGCCCGGCGTGCCCGGGCGCGGTTTTTTCATGCCCGTGATTTGCGCAGGGCGTGCCATTGCTGGCGTGTGCCATCGTCCTGAAAGCTCCAGGCGACCATGCGGCTCTGCTTCTGCCCCTGGCCCATCTCGACGATGCGCAGGGCCTTCACCCCGGCCTTTTTCAAGGCTGCCTCGATACCCGGCAGGTTGCTGGCCTTGGACACCAGGCTGGTGAACCACAGCACCTGGGCGGCGTACTGCGCGCTTTCGGCGACCAACTGGGAGACGAAGCGGATCTCGCCACCTTCGCACCACAGCTCATTGTTCTGCCCGCCGAAATTCAGCACCGGCAGCTTGCGCTTGGGGTCCTGCTTGCCGAGGTTCTTCCATTTGCGCTGGCTGCCGCGCGTGGCTTCCTCGCGCGAGGCGTGGAAGGGCGGGTTGCACAGGGTCAGGTCGAAGCGCTCGTCGGCCTGCAGCAGGCCGCTGAGGATGTGCTTGCGATCCGCTTGCAGGCGCAGGCCGATGGCCTTGTCGAGCTTGTTGGCCTGGACGATGGCCTTGGCCGAGGCCAGTGCCACGCTGTCGATGTCGGAGCCGGTGAAGCGCCAGCGGTAGTCGCTGTGCCCGAGCAGGGGGTAGATGCAGTTGGCGCCGACGCCGATATCCAGGGCGTGCACCTGGGCGCCGCGGGGGATTTCGCCGCCGTTGTCTTCGCCCAGCAGGTCGGCCAGCACATGGATGTAGTCGGCGCGGCCGGGAATCGGCGGGCACAGGTAGTCGGCGGGGATGTCCCAGTGCTGGATGCCGTACTGGGCCTTGAGCAGGGCGCGGTTGAACACCCGCACGGCTTCAGGGTTGGCGAAGTCGATGCTGGGTTTGCCGTAGGGATTGGTGATGGTGAAGCGGGCCAGGTCCGGATGCGCCTTGATCAGGGCGGGGAAGTCGTAGCGGCCCTGGTGGCGGTTGCGCGGGTGCAGGGTGGGTTTCTGGGTCATGGTGGGGTCCTGAAAAAGCATCGCCGGCAAGCCGGCTCCCACAGGATAGTGCAGTACCTGTGGGAGCCGGCTTGCCGGCGATGGGCTGCGAAGCAGCCCCCTATGGCTTCACGTTTGAATTACAGCGCAGCAATCCGCGCATGCTGTTCGGTGAAGTTGGCCAGGGCCTGCTCCGATTCGGCCAGCTTGGCGCGTTCCTTCTCGATCACCGCAGGCGGGGCCTTGTCGACGAAGGCGGCGTTGGACAGCTTGCCGCCGACGCGCTGGACTTCACCTTGCAAGCGCTGGATCTCCTTGCTCAGGCGCGCAAGCTCGGCGTCTTTGTCGATCAGGCCGGCCATCGGCACCAGCACTTGCAGGTCACCCACCAGGGCGGTGGCCGACAGCGGTGCTTCGTCCTGCTCGCCGAGCACGGTGAACGACTCGACCTTGGCCAGCTTCTTGAGCAGGGCTTCGTTTTCCTGCAGGCGACGCTGGTCGTCGGCGTTGGCGTTTTTCAGGAACAGCGGCAGCGGCTTGCCCGGGCCGATGTTCATCTCGGCGCGGATGTTGCGCAGGCCGACCATCAGTTCCTTGAGCCACTCGATGTCGCCTTCGGCGGCGGCGTCGATGCGGCTCTCGTTCGCTTCAGGCCATGGCTGCAGCATGATGGTCTTGCCGTCGATGCCGGCCAGCGGCGCGATGCGCTGCCAG
Source organism: Pseudomonas sp. B21-023 (assembly GCF_024749165.1). Taxonomy (NCBI): domain Bacteria; kingdom Pseudomonadati; phylum Pseudomonadota; class Gammaproteobacteria; order Pseudomonadales; family Pseudomonadaceae; genus Pseudomonas; species Pseudomonas sp. B21-023. The sequence goes on from NZ_CP087190.1 coordinate 1,090,435, forward strand.
ATCTCTTCGGTGATGAACGGCATGAACGGGTGGGCCAGGCGCAGCGCCACTTCCAGCACGCGCACCAGGGTGCGGCGGGTGCCACGGGCGCGCTCGACCGGGGCGTTCTCGTCCCACAATACCGGCTTGGACAGCTCCAGGTACCAGTCGCAGTACTGGTTCCAGATGAACTCGTACAGGGCCTGGCTGGCCAGGTCGAAGCGGAACTGCTCGAGCTGGCGGGTGACCTCGGCTTCGGTACGCTGCAGCTGCGAGATGATCCAGCGGTCAGCCAGCGACAGCTCGTAGGCCTCGCCGTTCTGGCCGCAGTCCTCGCCCTTGTCCAGCACGTAGCGGGCGGCGTTCCAGATCTTGTTGCAGAAGTTGCGGTAGCCTTCGACGCGGCCCATGTCGAACTTGATGTCACGGCCGGTGGAGGCCAGCGAGCAGAAGGTGAAGCGCAGGGCGTCGGTGCCGTAGCTGGCGATGCCTTCGGGGAACTCGGCCTTGGTCTGCTTGGCGATCTTCTCGGCGAGCTTGGGCTGCATCATGCCGCTGGTGCGTTTTTCCAGCAGGGCGTCGAGGGTGATGCCGTCGACGATGTCCAGCGGGTCGAGGACGTTGCCCTTGGACTTGGACATCTTCTGGCCCTGGCCATCACGCACCAGGCCGTGCACATAGACGGTCTTGAACGGTACCTGCGGGGTGCCGTCCTCGTTCTTGATCAGGTGCATGGTCAGCATGATCATCCGGGCGACCCAGAAGAAGATGATGTCAAAGCCTGTGACCAGCACGTCGGTGGAGTGGAACTTCTTCAGGAACTCGGTCTGTTCCGGCCAGCCCAGGGTGGAGAAGGTCCACAGGCCCGAGCTGAACCAGGTGTCGAGCACGTCGTCGTCCTGGCGCAGCTTCACATCGCTGCCCAGGTTGTGCTTGGCGCGCACTTCGGCCTCGTCGCGGCCGACATAGACCTGGCCGGCCTCGTCGTACCAGGCTGGGATGCGGTGGCCCCACCACAGTTGGCGGCTGATGCACCAGTCCTGGATGTCGCGCATCCAGGAGAAGTACATGTTCTCGTACTGCTTGGGCACGAACTGGATGCGGCCGTCTTCGACGGCGGCGATGGCAGGCTCGGCCAGCGGCTTGGTAGAGACGTACCACTGGTCGGTCAGCCATGGCTCGATGACGGTGCCGGAGCGGTCGCCTTTCGGCACCTTCAGGGCGTGGTCGTCGATGCTGACCAGCAGGCCTTGGGCGTCCAGGTCGGCAACCATCTGCTTGCGCGCGACGAAGCGGTCGAGGCCGGCGTACTGGGCTGGCAGCGAGGTGTCGAGCTGCTCGTTGACGCTGCCGTCGAGGTTGAACGCCTGCACCGCGGCCAGCACGGTGGCGTTCTTGTCGAAGATGTTCAGCAGCGGCAGGTTGTGGCGCTTGCCGACTTCGTAGTCGTTGAAATCGTGGGCCGGGGTGATCTTCACACAGCCGGTGCCGAATTCGGGGTCGCAGTAGTCGTCGGCGACGATCGGGATCAGACGGCCGACCAGCGGCAGTTTGACGAACTTGCCGATCAGGGCCTTGTAGCGCTCGTCGGTCGGGTTGACGGCAACGGCGACGTCACCGAGCAGGGTTTCCGGACGGGTGGTGGCGACCACCAGGTGGTCCTTGCCGTCGGCGGTCTTGGCGCCGTCGGCCAGCGGATAGCGCAGGTTCCACAGGTGGCCCTTCTCGTCGTGGTTTTCCACTTCGAGGTCGGAGATCGCCGTGTGCAGCTTGGTGTCCCAGTTGACCAGGCGCTTGCCGCGGTAGATCAGGCCGTCTTCGTGCAGGCGCACGAAGGCTTCCTTGACCGCCTCGGACAGGCCGTCGTCCATGGTGAAGCGCTCGCGGCTCCAGTCCACCGACGAGCCCAGGCGGCGGATCTGGCGGCTGATGTTGCCGCCCGACTGGTCCTTCCACTCCCAGACTTTCTCCAGGAATTGCTCACGACCCAGGTCGTGGCGGTTCTGGCCCTTGGCCTCGAGCTGGCGCTCGACCAGCATCTGGGTGGCGATACCGGCGTGGTCGGTGCCCGGCTGCCACAGGGTGTCGCGCCCTTGCATGCGGCGGAAACGGATCAGGGCGTCCATGATCGCGTTGTTGAAGCCGTGGCCCATGTGCAGGCTGCCGGTCACGTTCGGCGGCGGGATCATGATGGTGTAGGACTCGCCTGCACCTTGTGGGGCGAAATAGTTCTCGGACTCCCAGGTGTTGTACCAGGAAGTTTCGATGGCGTGCGGCTGGTAGGTCTTATCCATGCGCGGCGGGACCCTTAGGCATTAATTCGGGAAAGCCGGGAAGTATAACCAAGCTGCGCGTTTCAAGACAGGTGTAGCGGGCAAGCCCGCTGGTGGGAGCGGGCTTGCCCCGCGATGCGGACGAAGGGTTACTCGGAACGCTTGAGCAACCGCTCCAGCCGCGCGTCGAGGCGGCGCTTGATCTCGGTCTCGATGTGCGGGGTGAAGTCGTTGATCACGTCTTGCATGATCGACTGCGCCGCGGCGCGCAGTTCGGCGTCCAGGTGCAGCAAGGTGTCCTGGCGGCGGGTCTGGGCATCCTCTTCAGGTGCCGGAGTCGGTGCCGGTGCCGGTGCTGCGGCAGGCGCTGCGGCGCTCGGCTCGTCGAGCAAAAGGGGAATCTGCTCCACGGTTTCGGTGAGCAGGGGCGGTTGCAGGTCGGCGTCGCCCAGCAGCTCGCGGATCGACTCGAGGTCGTCGAGCAGGTGGGCGGAATGGGTGAGGGAGTTCAGCTGCTTGTCCATCGTCGTCAGAGTCGCTGTAAGCGGTGGTCTTGCAGAGCATAGCCCTGTTCGCGGTAGAAACGGAATCGCTCGCGAGCGGCCAGGCGGATGGCCGGCTCCTCGACGACGATTTCGGCGACCCGTTCGAACTGGCCGACGAAGGCCGGAACCTCGCTTCCCAGGTTGATCAGCAGGTCGCGGTGTTGGCCAGCATCGTTGCCGACACCCAGCGCGACAACGGCGTCCGGGTGCTGTTCGGCATGGTCGTGGGGCAAGAAGGCCTCGCCCTTGAACTGCCACAGGCGCAGGTCGAGTTCGCTGCGCTGCGCCTCGTCCTGGCAGTGCAGATAGACCCGGTGGCCGAGGCGCCAGGCCTTTTCGCACAGCTTGCAGGCGAAATCCAGGCGCACCGACAGCGAGTCGCTGGGCAGGATGTAGAAGTCGACTTTGCTCATGGTTGTTCAGTGCCAGCCGGTGGCGCGTGGGCGCCACCGGCTGCGCGCCATCAGGCGCCGGCGCGGTCCAGCAGGTACTGGGTGAGCAGCGGTACCGGGCGGCCCGAGGCGCCCTTGTCCTTGCCGCCGCTGATCCAGGCGGTGCCGGCGATGTCCAGGTGCGCCCAATGGTAGGCCTTGGCGAAGCGCGACAGGAAGCAGCCGGCGGTGATGGTGCCGGCCTTCGGGCCACCGATGTTGGCGATGTCGGCGAACGGGCTGTCCAGCTGCTCCTGGTACTCATCGAACAGCGGCAGTTGCCAGGCGCGATCGTCGGCGCGCTTGCCTGCATCGAGCAGTTGGCCGACCAGCGCGTCGTCATTGCCCATCAGGCCGGAGGTGTGGCTGCCCAGGGCGACGATGCAGGCGCCGGTCAGGGTGGCGATGTCGATCACCGCCTGCGGCTTGAAGCGTTCGGCGTAGGTGAGGGTGTCGCACAGCACCAGACGGCCTTCGGCGTCGGTATTGAGGATCTCGACGGTCTGCCCGCTCATGGTGGTGACGATGTCGCCCGGGCGGGTGGCGCCGCCGCTCGGCATGTTCTCGGCGCAGGCCAGCAGGCACACCAGGTTGATCGGCAACTGCAGCTCGAGTACGGCGCGCAGGGTGCCGAACACGCTGGCGGCGCCGCACATGTCGTACTTCATCTCGTCCATGCCGGCACCGGGCTTGAGGCTGATGCCGCCGGTGTCGAAGGTGATGCCCTTGCCGACCAGCACGAACGGTTTTTCGCTCTTCTTGCCGCCCTGGTAGTTGAGCACGATCAGCCGCGGTGGCTGGTCGCTGCCCTGGCCCACGGCGTAGAACGCGCCCATGCCCAGGTCCTTGATCTTCTTCTCGTCCAGCACCTCGACCTTGAGGCCCTTGTGCGCCTTGCCCAGGTCCTTGGCCTGTTCGGCGAGGAAGCTCGGGTGGCAGACATTCGGTGGCAGGTTGCCCAGGTCGCGGGTGAAGGCCATGCCGGTGGCGATGGCGCTGGCATGCTTGACGGCGCGCTCGGCCTCGGGCTGGCCGGCCTTGGCGGTGAGCAGGGTGACTTTCTTCAGGGCGCGCGGTTCGGCCTTCTGGCTCTTGTAACGGTCGAACACGTAGTTGCCGTCGAGCAGGGTCTCGGCCAGCAGGCGGTATTTGCCGTAGTGGCCATCGCGGCCGGTAACGGCGATGTCGTCCAGGGCCAGCACGGCGTCGCCGCCACCCAGGCCTTTGAGCACGCCGGCGACGCTGGCCACCAGCTTGCGCCAGGCGCGGTCGCCGAGGGCTTCGTCCTTGCCGCTGCCGACCAGCAGCACGCGCTCGGCCTTCAGGCCCGGCAGGCTGTGCAGCAGCAGGGTCTGGCCCGGCTTGCCGGCCAGGTCGCCGCGCTTGAGCAGCGCGCTGATGGCGCCTTCGGTGGCCTGGTCGACGGCCTTGGCGGTGGCGCCGAGCTTGCGGCCTTCACCGACGGGTACGACCAACGTCGCGGTCTTGACGGATACAGCGGCTACGCTTTTTACAACCAATTCCATGTCTGGGGTCCCCGAATGATCTGTCTGTCAGTGGGCGCTGTCTTTCGCAGGCGCTCGGAATTCGCGGCTGACGGGCGCTGCCTGCCAGCGGAAAAGCTGCCAGTTTGAGCCCGCCGCGACCACGATGACAACCCCGATATGTGCCATGCTGCGCGGCCAAGTGACAGGCGCCGTCAATCACAGGATAATGCGCGCACTTTTACATGGAGGTTCGCCTTGGCGAACCGGCATTGGTCTTGGCTGTCCGAATCGTTCGTCTGGCTTTGAGCCCCTGACAACCCAGGAGTGTCTGGTTTGATCGTCTTTCGTTATCTGTCCCGCGAGGTCCTTGTGACCTTGAGCGCCGTCAGCGCTGTGCTGCTGGTGATCATCATGAGCGGGCGCTTCATCAAGTACCTGGCCCAGGCGGCCCAAGGCATGCTCGACCCGGGCGTGCTGTTCATGATCATGGGGTTCCGCCTGCCGGGCTTCCTGCAACTGATCCTGCCGCTGGGGCTGTTCCTCGGTATTCTGCTTGCCTATGGCCGGTTGTATCTCGAAAGCGAGATGACCGTGCTCTCGGCCACTGGCATGAGCCAGCAGCGCCTGCTGGCCGTGACCATGGTGCCGGCGGCACTGGTCGCCTTGCTGGTGGCCTGGCTGAGCCTGAGCCTGGCCCCCCTGGGGGTTGCCCAGGTGCAGAAGATCATCGCCCAGCAAGACACCCTGACCGAGTTCGACACCCTGGTGCCGGGCCGTTTCCAGACCCTGCGCGATGGCTCGCGGGTGACCTACACCGAGCAGCTGTCCGATGACCGTATCAACCTGGCGGGCGTGTTCATCTCCGAGAAGCGCTTCAACCAGGACAAGACCAAGGACCGCGCGCCTTCGGTCCTGGTCGCCGAGAAGGGCCACCAGGAAGTGCAGGCCGACGGCAACCGTTACCTGGTGCTGCAGAACGGTTACCGCTACGACGGCAATCCCGGCCAGGCCGACTACCGTGCGATCAAGTACGACACCTATGGCGTGCTGCTGCCAAAGCCGGAGGTCGCCGAGGAGGTGACCGAGCGCGAGGCCATCCCGACCTCCGACCTGTTCGGGCATCAGGGGCTGCGTGAGCGTGCCGAGCTGCAATGGCGCCTGTCGTTGCCGCTGCTGGTGTTCGTGGTCACCTTGCTGGCGGTGCCGCTGTCCCGCGTCAACCCGCGCCAGGGCCGCTTCCTCAAGCTGCTGCCGGCGATTCTCCTGTACATGGCCTATCTGACAATGCTGATTTCCGTGCGTGGCGCCCTGGAGAAGGGCAAGTTGCCTCTCTCGCTGGGTATCTGGTGGGTCCATGGCCTGTTCCTGCTCATCGGCCTGGCGCTGATGTACTGGGAGCCGCTGCGTCTCAAGCGCGCCGCTCGCCGTGCGGAGGTGGCCCGTGGTTAAACTCGATCGCTACATCGGCCAGAGCGTGCTGCTGGCCATTCTCGCCGTGCTGGGCATCATCCTCGGCCTGGCCTCGTTGTTCGCCTTCATCGATGAGATGGGCGACCTGAGCGACACCTACACGGTCATGGACGCCAGCAGCTTCGTGCTGCTCACCGCGCCGCGCCGGCTCTACGACATGCTGCCTATGGCGGCGCTGATCGGCTGCCTGATCGGCCTGGGCAGCCTGGCCAGCAGCAGCGAGCTGACCATCATGCGCGCCGCCGGCGTGTCCATCGGTCGCATCGTCTGGGCGGTGATGAAGCCGATGCTGGTGCTGATGCTGGTCGGCTTGCTGATCGGCGAATACGTGGCCCCGGTGACCGAGAACAAGGCCCAGGCTGACCGTTCGCTGGCCCAGGGCGGAGGCGAGGCGCAAAGCTCCAAGCGCGGCATGTGGCACCGCCAGGGCGAGGAATTCGTGCACATCAACTCGGTGCAGCCCAATGGCCTGCTGCTGGGTGTGACCCGCTACCGGTTCGACAGCGAGCGCAAGATCCAAACCTCCAGCTTCGCCCGCCGGGCGCAGTACGTCGATGGCAAATGGATGCTCAACGACGTGGCCACCACCTACTTCCGCGGTGACCATACCGAAGTGGTCAAGAGCCCCGAAGAGGTGTGGGACGTGTCGGTGACCCCTGAGCTGCTCAACACCGTGGTGCTGGCACCGGAGTCGCTGTCGATCACCGGGCTGTGGGACTACATCCACTACCTGTCCGATCAGGGGCTGAACAACGCGCGCTACTGGCTGGCGTTCTGGACCAAGGTCCTGCAGCCGGTGGTCACCGCGGCACTGGTGCTGATGGCGATTTCGTTCATCTTCGGTCCGCTGCGTTCGGTCACCCTGGGCCAGCGCGTGTTCACCGGTGTGCTGGTGGGCTTCGTGTTCCGCATTGCCGGGGAGCTGTTGGGCCCATCGAGCCAGGTGTTTGGCTTCCCGCCGCTGCTGGCGGTGGTGATCCCGGCCGGCATCTGTGCGCTGGCGGGCTTGTGGTTGATGCGCCGGGCGGGTTGATGGCCTGAGCTGCACAACGAAGCCGACCCTTGGGTCGGCTTTTTTGCGGGTGCTTTTCGCAGGCCTGATGCCCGCGCAGCTCATTTCTTGCGTTTGGGCAGGCGTACCAGCTGGGTCTCGGAATAGATGTCGTGCCAGCTGCGTTTACGTTTGTCGAACAACGACCAGATGAAACCCAGCCCCAGGCACAGCCATGAGGCGATCGACACCACGAAACGCAGCAACGCCTGCCAGAGACTGATGGCGCTGCCATCGGCGTTCTGCACGCGCATGCCCCACACCTGCATGCCGAGGGTCTGGCCGCCGTGGGTCCAGAACTTGGCGAAGAAGCCGAACAGGGCGAACAGCAGGATCGTCGACAGCAGCGGGTCGCCGTCCAGGGCACCGGCCTCGGTGAGCTCGCGCATGCGCGCCTCGCCGATGATCGCCATCTGGATCATCTTGTAGGCGCCGGCAGTCACGATCAGCAGGGCAGTGCACAGCAGGAAGTCGTAGAACATCGCGGCCAGGCGACGGCCCAGGCCGACCGGCGGGAAATCACCCTGGGGGTTGAGCAGTGGCTTGGACATGCATGACAGCTCCAGATGGCAAAGGCCCATTCTATGGAATTGCGCGCACAAAAAAGCCCCTGTGCGTCAACACAGGGGCTTTTTTCAGGAAGTCACGCTTCTGGAATGACTTCGTCAGCTTGCATGCCTTTCTGGCCTTGCACAGCGATGAAGGTCACTTTCTGGCCTTCCTTGAGGCTCTTGAAGCCGTTGCCTTGAATGGCACGGAAGTGAACAAACAGATCAGCACCGCTTTCTGGGGTGATGAAGCCGTAACCTTTTTCGTCATTGAACCACTTGACGGTACCGTTCTGACGCTCAGCCATTGTCTTATTTCCTATGAAGCTTAAATATTGATGACAGTTTCTTTCACACTTTTTGTAAGTGAAAGATTACTGGGCTGGGTTGCAGGAAAGTAAGAGACGTCGAACGGGTTGTAGCAGATTGCGGCTACTGGCCCAGGTCACGAACTGTTGCGACCCATGCAAACACAGTGCAGTGACTCTACGCCAACTGCCGAGCGAAAAACAAGCCCTCGCGACGAGCGAAAATCAGGCTTTTTCCGATCACCGAACGATTTGTCGGAAACGCCGTGGCGCCTGGCCTGGCGCTATGTTCAGAAGTTATTGGGCAGGTTCGAAAACGAATATGTCGAGCCTGCCCAAACCACTCATTCAGCCACGGTAGTAACGTTGTGTCACGAAAGGCATTTTGCTGACTTTCATGGCAACTTGCTTGCCGCGCACCATTGCAAACAGCGGGGTGTCCAGCGTGGCGTGTTCGTTATCGACATAACCCATTGTGACCGGCGCACCGAGCGTCGGGCCGAAGCCGCCGCTGCACACCTCACCGACCACTTCGCCTGCCGCGTCGACGATCTGCGCGCCTTCACGCACCGGGGTGCGCTCCTGGGGCAGCAGGCCGACACGCTTGCGTGCCACGCCTGCCTGTTGCTGGGCAAACACGGTCTCGGCGCCCGGGAAACCACCGGCACGCGCGCCGTCGGCCCGACGCACCTTGGAAATGGCCCACAGCAGGTTGGCCTCGATCGGCGTGGTGGTGGTGTCCATGTCGTGACCGTACAGGCACAGGCCGGCTTCCAGGCGCAGTGAGTCGCGTGCGCCAAGGCCGATTGGCTGTACCTCTGGCTCGGCCAGCAGACTGCGCGCCAGCGCTTCGGCCTTGTCGGCCGGCACAGAGATCTCGAATCCGTCCTCACCGGTGTAGCCCGAGCGGCTGATATAGCAGTCGGCGCCGAGCAGTTGAACAGGTTGGAACTGCATGAACGTCATCTTCGCCACCTCAGGTGCCAGGCGCTCCAGCACCTTGACCGCCGCCGGGCCTTGCAGGGCGAGCAGGGCGCGCTCCTCGAACAGCGGTTGAATCTCGCAACGGCCAGCGATGTGCTGGCGCAGGTGGGCCAGGTCTTGGTCCTTGCAGGCGGCGTTCACCACCAGGAACAGGGTGTCGTTGCCGAGGTTGGCGACCATCAGGTCGTCGAGAATGCCGCCCTCGGCATTGGTGAACATGGCATAGCGCTGCATGCCTACCGGCAGGTCGATGATGTCCACCGGCACCAGGGTTTCCAGGGCCTTGGCGGCGTCGTTGCCGCGCAGGATGATCTGGCCCATGTGCGAAACGTCGAACAGGCCGGCCTGCTCGCGGGTGTGCAGGTGCTCCTTGAGCACGCCCAAGGGGTATTGCACGGGCATGTCGTAGCCGGCGAACGGCACCATGCGCGCGCCCAGTTCCAGGTGCAGGGCGTGCAGCGGGGTCTTGTGCAGTGTTTCGGACATCGGTGACTCCTCGGTTTTTATTCGGGTCAACATTCGATGATGTTGACGGCCAGACCGCCGCGGGCGGTCTCTTTGTATTTGCTTTTCATGTCGGCGCCGGTCTGGCGCATGGTGCGGATGACCTTGTCGAGGGAAACGTAGTGCTGCCCGTCGCCGCGCAGGGCCATGCGCACCGCGTTGATCGCTTTCACCGAGCCCATGGCGTTGCGCTCGATGCAGGGCACCTGGACCAGCCCGCCAATGGGGTCGCAGGTCAGGCCCAGGTTGTGTTCCATGCCGATCTCGGCGGCGTTCTCCACTTGCTGCGGGGTACCGCCCATCACTTCGCACAAGGCGCCTGCGGCCATGGAGCAGGCCACGCCGACCTCGCCCTGGCAGCCTACCTCGGCCCCGGAGATCGACGCGTTCTCCTTGTAGAGAATGCCGATCGCCGCGGCAGTGAGCAGGAAGCGCACCACCCCGTCTTCGCTGGCGCCGGGCACGAAGCGCATGTAGTAGTGCAGCACCGCGGGGACAATGCCGGCCGCGCCATTGGTCGGTGCCGTGACCACGCGACCGCCGTAGGCGTTTTCCTCGTTCACCGCCAGGGCGTAGAGGTTGACCCAGTCGAGCACCGACAGCGCATCACGCAGGCTGGCTTCCGGATGCCGGCTGAGCTGGCGGTACAACGCCGGAGCCCGGCGCTTTACCTTCAGCCCGCCAGGCAGGATGCCTTCGTGCCGGCAACCGGCCTCGACACAGTCCTGCATCACCTGCCAGATGCGCAGCAAGCCGGCACGGGTCTCGGTTTCGGGGCGCCAGGCGGCCTCGTTGGCCAGCATCACCTGGCTGAACGGCAGGTGCTGCGCGGTGCAGTGGCCGAGCAGTTCCTTGCCGGTCTTGAAAGGGTAGGGCAGCACGGTGCTGTCCTCGACGATGCGGTCATGGCCCGCCGCATCCTCGTCGACCACGAAGCCACCGCCCACCGAGTAGTACTCGCGGCTGCGGATCTGCAGGCCGGCGGCATCGAAGGCGCGGAAGATCATGCCGTTGGGGTGGTAGGCCAGCGGTTTGCGGATCATCGCCAGGTGCTGCTTTTCGACGAAGGCGATATCGTGTTCACCGAGCAGGCTGAGCCGACCGCTTTCACGAATGGCTTGCAAACGGGCGGGGATGGCTTCGGTATCGACGGTGTCCGGATGCTCGCCTTCCAGGCCAAGCAGCACGGCCTTGTCGCTGCCATGGCCCTTGCCGGTGGCACCGAGCGAGCCGTACAGCTCGGCCTTGACCGTGGCTGTGCTGGCCAGCAGGCCATCACGGCGCAAGCCTTCAGCGAAACGCGCGGCGGCGCGCATCGGCCCGACCGTGTGCGAGCTGGAGGGGCCGATGCCGATCTTGAACAGGTCGAAGACGCTCAAAGACATGCTGCTTCCTCCTGATGATGGCCAGTAAGCCCATTGGCGGCTGCTACGCAGCCCATCGCCGGCAAGCCGGCTCCCACAGATTAGCGCTGGACCTGTGGGAGCCGGTTTGCTGGCGATGGGGCGCGCAGCGGCCCCACCCGATCAGACGTCCTGATAGCTCTCGATCGACGGGCAGGCGCAGACCAGGTTGCGGTCGCCGAACACGTTGTCGACCCGGCCGACCGGCGGCCAGTACTTGCCTTCCACCAGGCTCGGCAGTGGGTACACCGCCTGCTCGCGGCTGTAGCCGTGGACCCATTCGCCGGCCAGCTCCGCCGCGGTGTGCGGGGCGTTCTTCAGCGGGTTGTCGTCCTTGTCCAGGCTGCCGTTCTCGACCGCGCGAATCTCTTCACGGATCTGGATCATGGCGTTGCAGAAGCGATCCAGTTCCTCTTTCGACTCGCTTTCGGTCGGTTCGATCATCAGCGTGCCGGCCACCGGGAAGGACATGGTCGGGGCGTGGAAGCCGAAGTCGATCAGGCGCTTGGCGACGTCGTCGACACTGATGCCGCTGGTGTCCTTGAGCGGACGCAGGTCGAGGATGCACTCGTGCGCCACCAGGCCGTTGCCGCCGGTGTACAGCACAGGATAGTGCTCTTCCAGGCGACGGGCGATGTAGTTGGCGTTGAGAATCGCCATCTGCGAGGCGCGCTTGAGGCCTGCGCCACCCATCATGCGAATGTACATCCAGGTGATCGGCAGGATGCTGGCGCTGCCGAACGGTGCGGCGCATACCGCGCCCTGGGTGTTTTCCAGCTGGGCATGGCCCGGCAGGAACGGCGCCAGGTGCGCCTTGACGCCGATCGGGCCGACGCCCGGGCCGCCACCGCCGTGGGGGATGCAGAAGGTCTTGTGCAGGTTCAGGTGCGAGACGTCGCCGCCGAACTTGCCGGGGGCGCACAGGCCGACCATGGCGTTCATGTTGGCGCCGTCGATGTACACCTGGCCGCCGTTGTCGTGGATGATCGCGCAGATCTCGCCGATGGCTTCCTCGAACACGCCGTGGGTCGACGGGTAGGTGATCATGATCGCTGCCAGGCGTTCGCGGTGTTCGATGGCCTTGGCGCGCAGGTCGTCGATATCGACGTTGCCGCGTGCGTCGCAGGCGGTCACCACCACGCGCATGCCGGCCATGTGCGCGGTGGCCGGGTTGGTGCCGTGGGCCGAGGACGGGATCAGGCAGATGTCGCGGTGGCTGTCGCCACGGCTGCGGTGGTAGGCGCGGATCGCCAGGAGGCCTGCGTACTCGCCTTGGGAACCGGCGTTGGGCTGCAGCGACACGGCGTCATAGCCGGTGGCGGCGCAGAGCATGGCTTCCAGCTCGCTGGTCATCTGCAGGTAGCCCTGGCTTTGCGCGGCCGGGGCGAACGGGTGCAGGTTGCCGAACTCGGCCCAGGTCACCGGGATCATCTCGCTGGCGGCGTTGAGCTTCATGGTGCACGAGCCCAGCGGGATCATGCTGCGATCCAGGGCCAGGTCCTTGTCGGCCAGGCGGCGCAGGTAGCGCATCAGCTCGGTTTCGCTGTGGTAGCGGTTGAACACCGGGTGCTCGAGGATCGCCGACTGGCGCAGCAGGCCGGCCGGCAGGCGCACGGCGACCGTGTTGGCCAGGGCGGTGAAGTCAGGGCTGGCCTGGCCGTTGGCGAACAGCTGCCACAGGGCCTCGACATCGGCCTGGGTGCTGGTTTCGTCCAGCGACAGGCCCAGCTGGGCGGCGTCGACCTGGCGCAGGTTGATGCCCTGGGCGCGGGCCTTGTCGTGCAGCGCGCCGGTGCTGTCACCGGTGGCCAGGGTCAGGGTGTCGAAGAAATCACCGGTGACGACCTTGATGCCCAGCTTGATCAGGCCGGTAGCGAGGATCGCGGTCAGCGCATGGGTGCGCTCGGCAATGCGCTTGAGGCCGGCAGGGCCGTGGTACACGGCGTACATGCTGGCGATGTTGGCCAACAGCACCTGGGCGGTGCAGATGTTGCTGGTGGCCTTCTCGCGGCGGATGTGCTGCTCGCGGGTCTGCATGGCCAAGCGCAGGGCTGGCTTGCCGAAGCGGTCGATCGATACCCCGACCAGACGGCCCGGCATGTCGCGCTTGAAGGCGTCGCGGGTGGCGAAGTAGGCCGCGTGCGGGCCACCGAAGCCCAGGGGCACGCCGAAGCGCTGAGCGCTGCCGATGGCCACGTCGGCGTCGAACTCGCCCGGTGGGGTGAGCAGGGTCAGGGCCAGCAGGTCGGCGGCCACGGCCACCAGGGCGCCTGCGCCGTGCAAGCGCTGCACCACCTCGCGGTAGTCGAACACGTCACCGTTGCTGGCCGGGTACTGCAGCAGGGCGCCAAAGAAGGCGCTGACGTCGCCCAGTTCGCGCTCGTCGCCCACCACCACCTCGATGCCCAGGGGTTCTGCGCGGGTGCGCAGCACGTCGAGGGTCTGCGGGTGGCAGTGCACGGAGGCGAAGAAGGCATGGCTGGCCTTGTTCTTCGACAGGCGCTTGCAGAAGGTCATGGCTTCTGCGGCGGCGGTGGCCTCGTCGAGCAGGGAGGCGTTGGCGATCGGCAGGCCGGTGAGGTCGCTGATCAGGGTCTGGAAGTTCAGCAGCGCTTCCAGGCGGCCCTGGGAAATCTCCGGTTGGTACGGGGTGTAGGCGGTGTACCAGGCCGGGTTCTCCAGCAGGTTGCGCAGGATCGGTGCCGGGGTGTGGGTGTTGTAGTACCCCTGGCCGATGTAGCTCTTGAACAGCTGGTTCTTGCCGGCGATGGCTTTCAATGCGGCGAGGGCATCGGCCTCGCTCTGCCCGTCGTGGCTGCCGAGCACGCTGGTGCCCTTGATGCTGTCGGGGATGACCGCGGCGGTCATGGCTTCCAGCGAGTCGAAGCCCAGGGTCGTGAGCATGGCCTGCTCGTCAGCGGCGCGTGGGCCGATGTGGCGGGCGATGAATTCGTTGGCGGTGCCGAGGTTGATGGTCATGGTGATTCCTCAGGCGTCGTCGTTGGCTTTGAGCAGGCGGTCGTAGGCATTCTGGTCGAGCAGGGCTTCGACTTCAGCCATGTCGGCAGGCTTGAAGCGGAAGAACCAGCCTTCGCCCAGCGGGTCTTCGTTGACCAGTTCGGGGCTGTCGTTGAGATCTTCGTTGACCGCGACCACTTCACCGGTCAGTGGCATGTACACGCCGCTGGCGGCCTTGACCGACTCCACGGTGGAGGCTTCGGCGCCCTTGTCGTACTGCTGCAGCTCCGGCAGTTGCACATAGACCACATCACCCAAGGCGTTCTGGGCATAGGCGGTGATGCCCACGGTGACGCTGCCATCGGCTTCGACGCGCAGCCATTCGTGATCTTCGGTGAAACGCAACTCGCTCATGGGAATTCCTCGGGAAGCAGGGGCGTTGGGCGCGGTAGGCTCCGCGCTCTTAAGGTTGGAATTCCCTTAGCAATAATGCGGCCAGTCTTAAAAAGGCTTACAAATCAAATAGTTAGTTTATGAATGCAATCGATTTGTCATTTTTGTGGAATGAAATCGATACAGGAGGAGGGTGATTCAAAAGCATTGTGGGATCAAACCCTTGTGCACAGGCACCCAGATGGATGTGTAGCGAATTCGGTACGATGTAATGATTTCAATACGGCCTGCTTCCGGGGGCAAGACTGGTCCGGCGAAGCGGCATCAGGCCTTGTTTGGAATACCGTACTTGCGCAAGCGCTGGGCTATCGCGGTATGCGAGGTTTGCAAGCGCCCCGCCAACTGCCGCGTCGAGGGATAGCTGGCATACAGGCGTTGCAGCAACTCCCGCTCGAAATCCCCCACTGCCTGTTCCAGGCTCGCTACCTCGCCATCCTGCCCCCGCGCGACCGAGGTGCCGGCGATGTCCAGATCGCCGATATCCACCACATTGCTTTCACAGATGGCCGCGGCGCGGAAGATCACGTTCTGCAACTGGCGCACGTTGCCAGGCCAAGGGTTGGCCAGTAATGCCGGGTGTGTAGCGGGTGCGAGCCGGCAGGGCGGGCGCTGGATCTGGGTGCAGGCCTGCTGCATGAAAAATTGCGCCAGCGACAGGATGTCCTGGCCGCGCTCGCGCAGTGGCGGCACCTGCAGGTTGAGCACGTTGAGGCGGTAGAACAGGTCTTCACGGAAGGTGCCCTCGGCGACCATGCGCTCGAGGTCGCGGTGGGTGGCGCTGATGATGCGCACATCCACCTTCACCTCGCGGTCGCCGCCGACGCGGCGGAAGCTGCCGTCGCTGAGGAAACGCAGCAGTTTGGCCTGCAGGTACGGCGACATCTCGCCGATCTCGTCGAGGAACACCGTGCCCTGGTTGGCCAGCTCCATCAGCCCGGGCTTGCCGCCGCGCTGCGCGCCGGTGAAGGCGCCCGGGGCGTAGCCGAACAGCTCGCTCTCGGCCAGGCTCTCGGGCAGTGCCGCACAGTTGAGGGCGAGGAACGGCGCGGCATGGCGGCTGCTGATGGCGTGGCAGGCGCGCGCCACCAGCTCTTTGCCAGTGCCGGTTTCGCCATTGACCAGCAGCGGCGCGTCGAGGGCCGCCACGCGCAGGGCGCGGGCCTTGAGGGTGCGAATCGTCGGGGAGTCGCCGAGCATGGCGTCGAAGCCTTCGGCGTGGTCGTGGTGCAGGGCCGACAGGCGCTCGCCCATACGGTTGGGCGGGTACAGCGTCAGTAGGCCGCCGGCATGGGTGATTGGCGTGGCGTCGAGCAGCAGGCTCTGGCCGTTCAACTGCATTTCGCGCATGGGCAGGTGGAAATTGTTGTCCAGCAGGGCCTGGAGCAGGTCGGGGTCGCCGAACAGCTCGCCCACCGAACGCCCGGCGGACTCACGTCCGCACAGGGCGATCAGCGCCGGGTTGGCCAGCAGCACCTTGCCGGCACTGTCCACCGCCAGCACCGGGTCGCTCATGGCGGCGAGCAGGGCGTCGAGTTGCAGGTGCCGGCGTTGGCCGGGGAGGATGTCGACCACTTCCACCGATTGCACGCCGCGTACCTCGAACAGCGCGTCGTGCAGTTCTTCGAGCACGGCGGGGCTCAGGGTAGGGGCATCGATGTAGACGTTCGGCGGGACCATCTCCACGGCATCGAGGTTGAGGTTGCGGGCGCCGAGCAGGGCCAGGACTTCCTGGGTGATGCCGACGCGGTCGATGAAGCTGACGTGGATGCGCATGGGGAGATCGGGGCAGTGGCCAAGCGAGTGCGCCAGTATGCCTTGGGAAGGGCGCTAAACCCAATCGCGGGGCAAGCCCGCTGCCACGAAGCCCCGCGATTGGACTCAGCCCAGATGCTCAGGCTTGATCGAATCGCCTGATTTCACATCGAGCTTCTGGCGAATGTCTTCGAACATGTAGTCGTAGAGCTTGTGCGGCGAACCGAGACTCTCGAACTTCTTCGGCGCTGGCAGGTACGACTGGGCCTTGCGGCTCAACTGCATCAGAAAGCTCGGCAGCACCTGGTCCTTGGCCAGGAAGAACTTCTCATCGACGGCCTTGCCCTCGATGTGGCCATGCATGCGGAACTGGATGCCGCGGCCTTCGCTGGGATCCGACACGGCCTCGTAGTCGATGCACAGGTCGTAGCTGTGGTCGTTGGTGTTCAGCGCGGTGCGCTCGATATGCACGTGACCGGGTTGATACTGGGCCATGGCGAGGTCCTCCGGAAGGTTGAAAACGGCCGGTGCCAGGCACCGGCCAACTGCGTTCAACGGTAGCTGATTCCCGGCTTGGCGGTGGAAACGCGGGTACCGGCGGTGCCTTTGACGATGTCCTCGATGTTCTCCAGCGAGCTGATGACCGCGACCTTGCCGGTATGCCGGGCGAAATCGCAGGCGGCCTGCACCTTCGGCCCCATGGAGCCGGCGGCAAAGCCCAGCTTCTCGAGCTCGTCGGGGTGCGCCTGGGCGATGGCCTTCTGGGTCGGCTTGCCGAAATCGATGTACGCCGCATCGACGTCGGTGGCGATGATCAGCAGGTCGGCTTCCAGCTGTTCGGCCAGCAGCGCCGAGCACAGGTCCTTGTCTATCACCGCCTCGATGCCCTTGAGCTTGCGGTTTTCGTCGTACATGGTGGGGATGCCGCCGCCGCCGGCGCAAATCACGATGCTGCTTTTTTCCAGCAGCCACTTGATCGGGCGGATCTCGAAGATGCGCTTGGGTTTCGGACTGGCCACCACCCGGCGGTACTTGTCGCCGTCGGGCTTGACCACCCAGCCTTTGTCCTTGGCCAGGCGCTCGGCCTCGTCCTTGGCGTACACGGGGCCGATGAACTTGGTCGGGTCCTTGAATGCCGGGTCGTTGGCGTCCACTTCAACCTGGGTGAGCAGCGTGGCGAACGGCACCTCGAAGTCCAGCAGGTTGCCCAGTTCCTGTTCGATCATGTAGCCGATCATGCCTTCGGTCTCGGCACCGAGGACGTCCAGCGGGTAGGCTTCGTCTGGCTTGTACGACAGCCCTTGCAACGACAGCAGGCCGACCTGCGGCCCGTTGCCGTGGGCAATGACCAGTTCGTTGCCGGGATGGATCTTGGCGATCTGTTCGGTGGCGGTGCGGATATTGGCGCGCTGGTTGTCGGCGGTCATCGGTTCGCCGCGGCGCAGCAGGGCGTTGCCGCCCAATGCAACAACGATACGCATGGGGAATGTCCTTCAGAAAGACTATGGGGCGGACCCGTGGGAGCGGCGCACCGCCGCTCCCACAAAAGCCCTTGGTCGGGGGTTACAGATCAGCCAGGGTCGACACCAGGATCGCCTTGATCGTATGCATGCGGTTTTCCGCCTGCTCGAAGGCGATGCACGCCGGCGACTCGAACACGTCATCGGTCACTTCGATGCCGTTGGCCAGGTGCGGGTACTGTTCGGCGATCTGCTTGCCGACCTTGGTGTCGGAGTTGTGGAACGCCGGCAGGCAGTGCATGAACTTGGTGCGCGGGTTGCCGGTGGACTTCATCAGCTCCTTGTTCACCTGGTAGGGCAGCAGTTGCTGGATACGCTCGCCCCAGGCCTCGACCGGCTCACCCATCGATACCCACACGTCGGTGTGGACAAAGTCGACACCCTTGACCGCGGCTTTCGGGTCTTCAGTCAGGGTGATGCGCGCGCCGCTTTCTTCTGCGTACTTTTTGCAACGCTCGACCAGGTCGTCATGCGGCCACAGCGCCTTGGGCGCGGCGATGCGCACGTCCATGCCGAGCTTGGCGCCGATCAGCAGCAGCGAGTTGCCCATGTTGTTGCGGGCATCGCCCAGGTAGGCGTAGCTGATGTCGTGCAGTGGCTTGTCGCTGTTTTCGCGCATGGTCAGCACGTCGGCGATCATCTGGGTCGGGTGATACTCGTCGGTCAGGCCGTTGAATACCGGCACGCCGGCGAACTTGGCCAGTTCCTCGACGATCTCCTGCTTGAAGCCGCGATACTCGATGGCGTCGTACATGCGCCCGAGCACGCGGGCGGTGTCCTTCATGCTCTCCTTGTGGCCGATCTGCGAGGAGTTGGGGTCGATGTAGGTAACGTTGGCGCCCTGGTCGTAGGCGGCGACTTCGAAGGCGCAACGGGTGCGGGTCGAGGTCTTCTCGAAGATCAGGGCGATGTTGTTGCCCTTCAGGTGCTGCTGCTCGGTGCCGGTGTACTTGGCGCGCTTGAGGTCGCGGGACAGGTCCAGCAGGTAACGCAGCTCGCGGGTGGTGTGGTGTTCGAGGCTGAGCAGGTTACGGTTGTGGATGTTGAACGCCATGATGATTCTCCTTGAGTTCGGTAATCCCCCGGCCGCCGCTGGGTGAGCACGGCCGGGGTGATGGACGTTTAGTAGTCGATAGGGTCGCGCACGATCGGGCAGGTCATGCAGTGACCGCCGCCGCGGCCCCGGCCCAGTTCGCCGGCGCTGATGGTTATGACTTCGACCCCGGCCTTGCGCAGCAGGGTGTTGGTGTAGGTGTTGCGGTCATAGCCGATGACCACGCCGGGCTCCACGGCCACCACGTTGTTGCCGTCATCCCATTGTTCGCGCTCGGCGGCGAAGCTGTTGCCGCCGGTCTCGACCACGCGCAGTTTCTTGAGGTTGAGCGATTCGGCCACCACTTCGATGAACGATTTGTTCTCGCGGCGCACGTCCATGCCGTAAGGCTTGCTGCTATCCGGACGAATCACGAACGGCACGATTTCCTTGACCACTTCGGGGAAGACGGTGACCAGGTCGCGGTCGCAGAAGCTGAACACGGTGTCCAGGTGCATGGCGGCGCGGGATTTCGGCAGCCCGGCGACCACCACCTTCTCCACCGCGCCCTTGGCGAACAGCGATTGCGCCAGTTGGCCGATTGCCTGGCGCGAGCTGCGCTCACCCATGCCGATCAGCACGACACCGTTGCCGATCGGCATCACATCGCCACCTTCAAGGGTGGCCTTGCCATGGTCCTTGTCCGGGTCGCCGTACCAGACTTCGAAGTCGGCATGGGTGAACTCTGGGTGGAACTTGTAGATGGCGCTGGTCAGCAGCGTTTCCTGGCGTCGCGCCGGCCAGTACATCGGGTTGAGGGTGACGCCACCATAGATCCAGCAAGTGGTGTCACGCGTGAACTGGGTATTGGGCAGCGGATCGAGCAGGAAACTGGAGTGGCCGAGGTAGTCGCGGTACATCTTGATCACGCTCGCGCCTTCGCTGTCGGGCAGGTCTTCGCCTGCCACGCCGCCGATCAGATACTCGGCCAGCTTGCGTGGCTCAAGCCCTTCGAGCCAGCTGCGCACTTCGTTCTTCAGGCCGATGCCAACAGTGTCGTCGGTGATCTTGCGGTCGAGGATCCATTTCAGCGCTTCGGGGTTCTGCACGGTCTCGGTCAGCAGGTTGTGCATTTCCAGGACCTCGATGCCGCGTTCACGCATCTTGGTGACGAAGTCGAAATGGTCGCGCTTGGCCTGGTTGACCCAGATGACGTCGTCGAACAGCAGCTCGTCGCAATTGCTTGGGGTCAGCCGTTGGTGCGCCAGGCCCGGGCTGCAGACCATCACTTTGCGCAGCTTGCCGGCTTCGGAATGTACGCCGTATTTCTGTTTCTCAGTGGACATGGTGAATCCTCCTGTAATGCGAAGACATGGGTTCAGAGCGTCAGGAAACCGTCATACAAGCCGTAGGCAGCCACCAGGGCGCCCGCGACCACGGCGGCGAAGATCAGTTTTTCCACGCTGGTGAAGATTGGCTGGCCGACCTCGCGTTTGGCCTTGGCGAACAGGATCGCGCCAGGGGCATAGAGCAGCGCCGAGAGCAGCAGGTACTTGACGCCACCGGCGTACAGCAGCCAGATCGCGTAGAGCAGGGCGATGCCGCCGATGATCAGGTCTTTCTTGCGTTCGGCCAGGGCCTGTTCGTAGGTTTCGTTGCGCCAGGCGAGCAGGAAGGCATAGGCCGCCGACCACAGGTAAGGCACCAGGATCATCGAGGTGGCGAGGTAGATCAGCGACAGGTAGGTGCTGTTGGAGAACAGGGTGATGACCAGGAAGATCTGCACCATGGCGTTGGTCAGCCACAGGGCGTTGGCCGGTACATGGTTGGCGTTCTCGCGGCGCAGGAACTCCGGCATGGTGTGGTCCTTGGCGGCGGCGAACATGATCTCGGCGCACAGCAGCACCCACGACAGCAGGGCACCGAGCAGCGAGATGATCAGGCCGACGCTGATCAGCACCGCGCCCCAGTGGCCCACCACATGTTCAAGCACGGCGGCCATCGACGGGTTCTGCAGTTTGGCCAGCTCGGGTTGGGTCATCACGCCCAGCGACAGCACGTTGACCAGCACCAGGAACAGCAGCACGGTGACGAAGCCGATGACCGTGGCCTTGCCGACGTCGGAGCGTTTTTCCGCACGGGACGAGAAGATGCTCGCGCCCTCGATGCCGATGAACACCCACACGGTGACCAGCATCATGTTGCGCACCTGGTTCATCACGCTGCCCAGCTCCGGCGTGCCGACGGCCCAGATATCCGCGGTGAACACATCGAGCTTGAAGGCGAAAAGGCAGATCAGGGCGAACAGGGCCAGCGGCACGACCTTGGCCACGGTGGTGACCAGGTTGATGAACGCGGCTTCCTTGATGCCGCGCAGCACCAGGAAGTGCACGGCCCACAGCAGGACCGAGGCGCCGATCACTGCCGCCGGGGTGTTGCCCTCGCCGAAGATTGGGAAGAAATAGCCCAGGGTGCTGAACAGCAGCACGAAGTAGCCGACGTTGCCCAGCCAGGCGCTGATCCAGTAGCCCCAGGCCGAGGAAAAGCCCATGTAGTCACCGAAACCGGCCTTGGCGTAGGCGTACACACCGCCGTCGAGGTCGGGTTTGCGGTTGGCCAGGGTCTGGAACACGAAGGCGAGGGTGAGCATGCCCACCGCGGTGATGGCCCAGCCGATCAGCACGGCGCCGACACCGGCGCTGGCGGCCATGTTTTGCGGTAACGAGAAGATCCCGCCACCGATCATCGAACCCACTACTAGTGCAACAAGCGCACCCAGTTTTAGTTTTCCGGGAGAATCAGACATTTATCGACTCCGTACCAGGAGAAAGTTGACCTCAGAATAAATCTGACGCCTGGATCATTCGCTGACTTAGATCAGTTCATGCCAGCATGAAGGTAAGAAAATTCCCTCATGCGTCTCCTGGAGGATGCCGACAGCTTCGTTGCAGGCCTTGTGCGCTGGCACCTCCATGTCCTTCTGGAGCAAACGCCCCGTTCTGCCTGCGAACCATGAAGTTAGTCTCTTTTGGGGGTTTCGCAAATTTTTCACAGTAAATAGCGACGCATTTAGGTGAGGGTTGAGATAGTTCGTAACTGCCACTTTTATCGGTCGCGGGCTATAGACAGTCCGGTTATGAGTGCTATAGCTTTAATGGCTCGATTCAATAAGAAACTTGTAACATTCATGTTGCCAAATACGTTTACGCGCACGCGCGCACGAGGAGCCCCATGAGCGAACCGGGACAGAAGCTGCGCCTTGGCGCGCTGATCGCACTGGTGGTCGGTTCGATGATCGGCGGGGGGATCTTTTCGTTGCCGCAGAACATGGCGGCGCGCGCCGATGTCGGGGCGGTGCTGATCGGCTGGGGCATCACCGCAGTGGGCATGCTGGCGCTGGCCTTCGTGTTCCAGACCCTGGCCAACCGCAAGCCGGAGCTGGACTCGGGGGTGTATGCCTACGCCAAGGCTGGTTTCGGCGACTACATGGGCTTTTCCTCGGCCTGGGGCTACTGGATCAGTGCCTGGTTGGGCAATGTCGGCTACTTCGTGCTGCTGTTCAGTACCCTTGGCTTCTACTTCCCGGTGTTCGGCCAGGGCAACACGCCTGTGGCCATCGGCTGCGCCTCGTTGCTGCTGTGGGCGGTGCACTTCCTGGTGCTGCGCGGCATCAAGGAGGCGGCGTTCATCAACCAGGTGACCACCGTGGCCAAGGTGGTGCCGTTGCTGATGTTCATCGTCATCGCCGCGTTCGCCTTTCGCGCCGATATCTTCACCCGCGACATCTGGGGGCTGAGCAACCCGCAGTTTGGCAGCGTGCTGGAGCAGGTACGCAACATGATGCTGGTCACAGTGTTCGTGTTCATCGGCATCGAGGGGGCGAGTGTCTATTCGGGGCGAGCGCTGCACCGTTCGGACGTGGGCAAGGCCACGGTGATCGGTTTTCTCGGTGTGCTGGCGCTGCTGGTGCTGGTCAACGTGTTGTCGTTGGGGGTGATGACCCAGCCGGAGCTGGCCGGCTTGCAGAACCCCTCTTTGGCCTCGGTGCTGGAGCATATCGTCGGGCCCTGGGGCGCCTTGCTGATCAGCATCGGCCTGGCGGTGTCGCTGATCGGGGCGTTGCTGTCGTGGGCGCTGCTGTGTGCCGAGATCCTCTTCGCCACCGCCCGCGACAAGACCATGCCGCGGTTCCTGGCGCGGGAAAACGCCAACCATGTGCCGGCCAACGCACTGTGGCTGACCAATGTGATGATCCAGGGCTTCCTGCTGATCACCCTGTTCTCGGCCGGGACCTATACCAGCCTGATCTACCTGGCGTCGTCGATGATCCTGGTGCCTTACTTCTGGTCGGCAGCCTATGCGGTGTTGCTGACCGTGCGTGGCGAGAGCTACCAGGGGCAGGCGGGGCTGCGGCGCAAGGACATGCTGGTCGCAGTGATCGCGCTGTTGTATGCGGTGTGGTTGCTGTATGCCGGTGGGCTCAAGTACATCCTGCTGTCGGCGTTGCTCTACGCGCCTGGGGTGGTCCTGTTCGCCCGGGCCAAGCGTGAGCAGGGGCAGGTGCTGTTCACCACATGGGAGAAGCTGATTTTCGCGGCGGTGCTGGTGGGCGCCGGGCTGGCGGCGTATGCGCTGTATTCGGGGTTGCTTAGCCTCTGACGGCTCATGTCGGGCGCGATTGAATCAATTTTGCAGTTCGACGCTGCCTTGAGGAATAGGCCGTTCCGGGCGCGACCAGATCCACAGGTTGCCCAGCGCCATGCCGCCGATGGCGAGGAACACGGGCCAGTGGTGCTCCAGGACGATCAGCATGAGGCTCGCGCACAGCAGCATGCTGAGGGTGGCGCTGACCTTGGCGCGGCGCTGGATCACCTTGCCGTTGCGCCAGTTGAAAAGGATCGGGCCGAACAGCCGGTGGTTCTCCAGCCAGGCGGACAGGCGCGGCGAGCTGCGGGTGGCGGCCCAGGCGGCGAGGAGGACGAACTCGGTGGTGGGCAGCCCGGGAATGACGATGGCCACCAGGCCAATCCCCAGGCTGACGTAGGCCAGGATCGCGTAGAGCAGGCGGGATACTTTGGAGCGGGCGATTCGGGTCATGGTCTCACTGCAACGGTGCGGCCGCCCGCAGGCGGCCGGGTAAAGCGTGTCAGGCCAGCGCCGCGTCGGCGGCATAGGCATGCTTGAGCAGCTCGGTGAAGCGTTCGAAGGCGGCGACCGCGCCACGTTCGGCGGCGGCGTCTTCCTCGGGCGACAGGTCCAGGCTGTCGAGAATGCGGGTGAACTGTTTCCAGCCTTCGGCGCGACCACCCGCCGGTTCGCCCAGGTGACGGGCGCCGAAGGTTTCGGACAGTTCCAGGGCCACGGCGCGCTTGATCAGGAACGCGGCGCCCAGTTTGGAGCCTTCGGAGACGAAGATCCAGCCCAGGGCTTCGCCCAGGCTTGGCTTGCCCAGGGCGCCGGCGAAGGGCGCGGGCACTTCGGTGTCGAGGTCGGCCAGGTCCAGGCGGGCCTGCTCGGCGCGGCAGCGCTCGGCCAGATCCGGCACGATGGCGATCAGTTGCGGGTCGGTGTACAGCGCCTGCAGCTCGGACTGGAACAGGTACTGGGCGACCACGAAGCGGGCGAAGCTCTCGCGGCTGTCGAACGGCTTGTGCGACTTGACCAGGGCGTCCAGCTCGGTGTGCGGGGCGTGGGTGACCTGGTTCAGGCGCTGGGAGCGCAGGTTGACGCGTTCGGTGGAAGGGGCGGTCATGGGGGCATCCTTGGAAAATGGGGCTGTCTAGTGACAAGACGAAGGAGAAGACGCGGGACAGTAAAAAAACCTCACCTGCGAAGTGAAATCATTCGCACAGGGCTCGACACAGTGCCGGGCAAGTCCGTTCCCACAGACGACCTGGGGGAATGGGCTTGCCCGGCGATGGCGATCTCGCCCCGTCAGATGTCCCACACCAGGTTGATGGCGAAGTTGCGGCCCGGCATGGTCAGGCGGTCGAGATTGGCCGGCTGGGTCACTCCCGCTTCGCCAAGCGCGTCGTAGCCACGTACGTCATCCCACTGCCAGTACTTCTTGTCAGTCAGGTTGTAGAGGCCTGCGTTGACGGTGATGTCGTCCGTCACCTTGTAGTAGCCGGTCAGGTCCAGCACGCCGTAACCAGGGGTGCGGAACTGCTTGCTGGCGCCATCGGGGGCGAAGAAGGTGGAGTCGTCGACGCGGTCCTTGCGCTTGACCAGGGTCCAGCTCAGCAGGCCCCCATAGTTCTGTTGCTCGTAGCCCAGGCCGAGGACCGCAGTCAGCGGGTTGACGCTGTTCAGTGGCTGACCGTTGTCGTCGTTGCGACCGCGGGCATAGGCCAGCGAGCCTTGGGTGTACAGGCCCTGGGCAGCGCCGAAGAGGTCGAGGTTCAGGCGGCCCTTGAACTCCGCGCCCTTGATGGTGGCGTGCTTGATGTTGTTGGCCTGGAAGGTCGAACCCAGGTTGGCCGACTGCACGGCGTCTTCGTTGATGAAGTCGCGGTACTTGTTGTAGAACACCGCGACATCGAAGTTGCCGGCCTCGAAGTTGCCGCGCAGGCCGGTTTCGTAGCTTTTGCTCTTCTCTGGCTCGAGGTCCGGGTTGGGTTGGACGCTGTAGCCCAGGGTCGGGTTGTCGAAGCGGCCGAACATGGCCTTGGCGGTCGGGGTACGGAAGCCCTCGGCGTACTGACCGTACCAGGTGTAGTGGTCGTCGAAGGCATAGGTCACGCCGAACTTCGGCGATACGCGGTGCCACTTCTTGTCAGCGTCGTCGATGGCCCCCGGCGCCGCACCGTTGCCCTGGACCCCGCGCAGGAACTCGCTGGTCATCTTCGGTTCCATGCGGGTGTAGTCGTACCGCGCGCCCGGCAGGAAGGTCCAGTTGTTCCAGCGGATTTCGTCCTGGGCGAACAGGCTGTAGGTGTTGACCGTCGGGTCGGGGAAGTCGCTGACCCTTACCTGGCCGTCGCCGGGGCTGTTCTGGCCGATCGCCGTACAGCTGCCGCCGACGTTGAGGCAGGTGCCGGTACCGCTGCGTGAACCGGTGATCTTTTCATGCTTGAGCGTCGTGCCGTAGGTCAGCAGGTGGTCGGTGGCACCGAGGCTGAAAGCCTTGTCCAGCTGGGCGTCGAATACCCACTGGCGGTCCTTGTAGGTGGTCTGGCGATCGCGGAACACCTGGCGGCCACTGGCGAAATAAAGCTCATCGGTGCGTTGGTCGGTCTTGGCGATCTGGTAGTTCAGGCTCCATTTCACGTGGTCGGCGACCAGGCTTTCGAGGCCGAATTCATGGTTGATGCCGAAGCGCTCGCGGGTAACGGTGTCGTCGCCCTGGCGCATCCGATACATGTTCGAGGCGCCGCGGCCCGGAATGAAGGGGCCTCCGACAGCGCTCAGGATGTTCTGGTCGCGGTCGTCCTTGTAGTGCTCGTAGGTGAAGCCGAAGCGGGTATCGTCGGCGTAGTTCCAGCCAAGCTTGGCCAGGACGTTGGTGGTGCGTACGTCCTCCGGGTTGGCCTTGCTGCGGTTCAGGCCGGTGCCGCCGTGTTCGCCATACGATTCAGTTTCATGACCGTTGCGTTGGCTCAGGTGCAGCAGGCCATCGAAGTCGCCCTGGCGACCGGCGACGGTGGCCGAGGTCAGCCAGCTTTCGTCAGCAGAGCTGTAGCCGGTCTTCAGACGCGCGCCGACATCCTTGCCCGGCTTGATGATGTCCTCGGGATCGAGGGTGTAGTAACTCACCGCGCCACCGATGGCATTGCTGCCATACAGCACCGAGGCCGGGCCGCGGAGGATCTCGACGCGCTTGACGATTTCCGGGTCGACATAGTTGCGTTGGGTCTGGGCGTAGGGGCCATAGAAGAAACTGTCGGGGATCGACACGCCGTCGACCTGGGTCAAGATGCGTTCACCGTCGATGCCGCGAATGTTGTAGCCATTCAAGCCGCTGCGCTGGCCGACGCCACCGACGGAAACACCCGGCTCGTAACGTACTAGCTGCTTGATGTCGTTGACGTTCTGCCGGTCCAGTTGCTCGCGGGTCTGCACGCTGACGGTGCTCGGCACCTGGCTGACGTCCTGAGCGCTACGGGTGGCGCTGACGGTCACCTGCTGCAGGGCGATGGCGTTGCCAGCGGCCTGGCGTTCGAGCACCACGTTGCCGTTGCCGATCTTGCGGTAGCCCAGGCCGGTGCCGCGTAGCAGGCGCTGCAGCGCCGCTTCCGGGGCCAGCGAGCCCTGTACGCCCGGCGAGGCCACGCCGTCGGCCAGCTCGGCGCTGAAGCCGACCTGCCAGCCGGTGACCTGGCTGAAGGCATTGATGGCCTCGACCAGCGGTTGCTGGGCGATGGCGAAGCGGTAGTCGCCCATGCGCGGGCTGCTCGCCTGGGCCGGTTCCACGGCCAGCGCGGGCAGGCTGCAGGCGCCGCTGGCGAGCAGGGCCAAGGTCAACAGGGACAATTGCCCGCGGCGGCGGGAAGAAGAGGACGGGCGGGTTTGACCTGTGGGCATCGAAAGCGCTCCCTGTCGCGCGTAAGTCATAGACAGTGTTTGTTCTCGTTTTCGAACGAGAATCAATCGTATTAGCTATAACGAGACGGGCGAGGCAGGGGGATCGCGTAAAAAAAATACAAGGTCAGTTGAGGATTACCACGGCAGGGTACTCATGCAGTTGCGCCGAGGTGATATGGGCCAGGGCACGTAGCGTTTCCAGCGGCTGGTCGAGGCGGTAGTTGCCGGTGACCGCGACCTGCTCCAGGTGCGAGTTGCGGTTGATGATCCATCCCGGGTAGTAGCGGCGGACCTCGGCGAGCACCTGGCTCAGTGGGCAGTTCTCGAACACCAGGCGGCCTTCGATCCAGGCCAGGTCCTTGCTCATGTCGGGGCGCTGGCGCTGACCGAAGCCCGTGGGGCCGACGCTGATGCTGTCGCCGGCACTCAGGCGGATGCGCTGGTCGCTCGCGGCCTGCAGGTCGACGTCGCCGCGCTGCACCCGCACCTGGGCTTCGCCATCGAGGTAGCGCACGGCGAAATCGGTGTCGCGCACGCTGGCGCGCAGTGGGCCGGCCTGGACTTCAAGCGGCGGCTGGCTGGCGTTGGACACCTGGAAATACGCCTCGCCCTGCAACAGGCGGGCAACCTTGCGGCCATCGCGTTCGTCGCTGGCAAAGGCCGAATTGGTGTTGAGCAGCACCTTGGCGCCGTGGTCCAGCTCCAGGCGCTGGCGCTCGCCGACCACGGTCAGGTGGTCGGCCTGCAGGCGCACCGGCAGGTTGCCGAAAGTGAACAACCCGACCAGCAGCACCGCGGCGGTGGCCAACGGTTTCCAGTGGCTGCGCAGGCGCCCGGCAAGCGAGCGCTTGCGCCTGTGCTGCAACTGGCCGGCGGCCTGGCGCAGCGAGGCGCCGTTCCACAGCGCTTCGGCCTCGACATAGGCCTCGGCGTTTTCCGGCTCGGCGCCCAGCCAGTGCTCGAACGCGCGGGTGTCGTCTTCGCTGGCGCATTGCAGGCGGATCAACCAGTCCAGCGCCTCTTCGCGGGCACGGGCGCGGGCATCAGGCTCGGCGGGTGACGGGCGAGGGGTGGTGTGGTCGGTCACGGGGGATCCTTGCATCGGGCATTTTTTGCGCATGATCAGTGCAGACCTTGCCCATGGCAAGGGCTTTGCGCTGACCCGCGGCGAGCGGTCGCGTCACTGGTGACGATCGGCCACGCCCATGCAGATGGCCATGATCAGTTTCAGCTCCTTCTGCACGGTGCTGGCCGAGATGCTCAACTGCTCGGCGATTTCCAGGTAGCTGGCGCCGTGCAGGCGGCTGAGGATGAAGATGCGTTGCTGGCGTTCGCTCAACTGGCCGAGGCTGACGCTCAGGTGCTTGAGCAGTTGCTCGGCGTGGGCGGCGTCCTCGCTGCTCGCGGCAGGCGCCGCGACGTTATGCAGGACTTGCTCGGGCACGTCGTCCACCAGCGTGCGCGCCTGCACCCGGCGCGTGCGCAGGTGGTCCAGGGCAAGGTTGCGGGCGGTCTGGAACACGAAAGGTTCCAGGTGCTCGATCGGGCGCTCGCCCAGGGCGCGGGTGACCCGCAGGTAGGTTTCCTGCAGCAGGTCCTCGGCGGTGCTGGGGTTGCCCACCATGCGCTGCAGCGTGCGCAGTAGAGTGAGACGCTGAGTGAGGAACACTGAGTTGAACCGGGACTGACTCACGGGGGAACCTGGGCGCTTTGGGGTTAATGATAATGCTTATCATCACTGGCCAAGGTCAAGCATGGAAATGTCATGAAAGAGTAAAGCTTGTGGGAGCAGGGGGCCCGCTCCCACACAAGTCGAATGCCGCCTGGGCGTGTTCCCTGCCTCAGCGTGCGTTGAACAACGCCAGGCAGTTATCCAGCATGCGGTTGGAGAAACCCCACTCATTGTCGTACCAGGCCAGTACCTTGAGCATCCGCCCATTGGCACGGGTGTGGTTGGCGTCGAAGATCGACGACAGCGGGTTGTGGTTGAAGTCGCACGACACCAACGGCAGGGCGTTATAGCCCAGCACCCGGGAATGACGGCTGGCCTCGAGGAATAGCTGGTTGACTTCCTCGGCGCTGGTTTCGCGCTGCAGGTTGACGGTGAGGTCGACCAGCGACACGTTGATCACCGGCACTCGTACGGCCATGCCTGTGAGCTTGCCAGCCAGTTCCGGCAGTACCAGGCCGACGGCCTCGGCGGCGCCAGTCTTGCTCGGGATCATCGACTGGGTGGCCGAGCGGGCGCGGTACGGGTCGCTATGGTAGACGTCGGTGAGCACCTGGTCGTTGGTGTAGGCGTGGATGGTGGTCATCAGGCCTTGCTCGATGCCGAACTCGCGGTGCAGCACCTGGGCGATCGGTGCCAGGCAGTTGGTGGTGCACGAGGCGTTGGAGATGATCTGGTGCGAGGCGCGCAGCACATCGTGGTTGACCCCGTATACCACGGTGGCGTCGACACCCTTGGCCGGGGCGCTGACAATCACCTTGCCGGCCCCGGCGCTCAGGTGCGCGGCGGCCTTGGCACGTTCGGTGAACAGCCCGGTGCATTCGAACACCACATCGATGGCCAAGGTCTTCCAGGGCAGCTCGGCAGGGTTGCGGATGGCGCTGACGGCGATGCGGTCGCCATTGACGGTGAGGCTTTCGTGGTCGGCCTCGACAGTGGCGTCAAAGGTGCCGTGGACGCTGTCGTACTTGAGCAGGTGGGCGTTCATCGCGCTGTCGCCCAGGTCGTTGATGGCGACGACCTGCAGGTCCTGGCGGTAGCCCTGCGTGTACAGTGCGCGCAGGACGTTGCGTCCGATGCGGCCGAATCCGTTGATGGCGATGCGTAGGGTCATGGTATTACCTCTGGCAGTCGGGTGAAGCCTGTGGCACAAAGGACAGCTTCACTGAAACGGTTTTGTTGTTGGAATTACAAGATTATTCACCGAGAGATAGAAAACAAGCCTTTTTGCTGGCAGTATTTTGTTTAAACATACAACGAGTGGTTGGGTTATCCCCCTGTCGAGCGGTCCATGCGCCTTTTCCTAGAGACTAGGTCGCAATCGTTTGGAGGGAAAATGCCCCAGTAAAGCCGCCCCACAGTTAGCCTGGAGTCCAGTACATGCATTCGCGCATCCTTGAGGTCACCGAACGGCTGATCGCCCGCAGCCGCCGTACCCGTGAACGCTACCTTGAGCTGATCCGTGGGGCGGCCAGTGACGGACCCATGCGCGCCCAGTTGCAGTGCGCCAACTTCGCCCATGGCGTGGCCGGCTGCGGTGGGGACGACAAGCAGACCCTGCGGCTGATGAACGCGGCCAACGTGGCCATTGTCTCGGCCTACAACGACATGCTCTCGGCGCACCAGCCGTACCAGCACTTCCCCGAACAGATCAAACAGGCGCTGCGCGAAGTCGGTTCGGTCGGCCAGTTCGCCGGCGGCGTGCCGGCAATGTGCGACGGCGTCACCCAGGGTGAGCCGGGCATGGAGCTGGCCATCGCCAGCCGTGAAGTGATCGCCATGTCCACCGCCATCGCCCTGTCGCACAACATGTTCGATGCCGCGCTGATGCTGGGCATCTGCGACAAGATCGTCCCCGGGCTGATGATGGGCGCCTTGCGTTTCGGCCACCTGCCGACGATCTTCGTGCCGGGCGGGCCGATGGTCTCGGGCATTTCCAACAAGGAAAAGGCCGATGTGCGCCAGCGCTACGCCGAGGGCAAGGCCACCCGCGAGCAACTGCTCGAATCGGAAATGAAGAGCTACCACGGCCCCGGCACCTGCACTTTCTACGGCACCGCCAACACCAACCAGCTGGTGATGGAGGTCATGGGCCTGCACCTGCCGGGCGCTTCGTTCGTCAACCCCTACACGCCGCTACGCGATGCCCTCACAGCCGAGGCCGCGCGCCAGGTCACGCGCATGACCAAGGCCAGTGGCAGCTTCATGCCCATTGGCCAGATCGTCGACGAAAAGGCGCTGGTCAACTCGATCGTCGCCCTGCACGCCACCGGCGGCTCGACCAACCACACCCTGCATATCCCGGCCATCGCCCAGGCCGCCGGCATCCAGCTGACCTGGCAGGACATGGCCGATCTGTCCGATGTGGTGCCGACGCTGTCCCACGTCTATCCCAACGGCAAGGCCGACATCAACCACTTCCAGGCCTCCGGCGGCATGGCCTTCCTCATTCGCGAGCTGCTCGACGCGGGCCTGCTGCACGAGGACGTCAATACCGTGGCCGGGCATGGCCTGCGCCGCTACACCCAGGAGCCGTTCCTGGAGGATGGCCGCCTGGTCTGGCGCGAGGGGCCGAAGGACAGTCTCGACGAAAGCATCCTGCGCCCGGTGGCGCGGCCGTTCTCCGCCGAGGGCGGTTTGCGGGTGATGGAAGGCAACCTTGGCCGTGGCGTGATGAAGGTTTCCGCCGTGGCGCCCGAGCACCGGGTGGTCGAGGCGCCTGCCCGGGTGTTCCACGACCAGCAGTCTCTGGCCGATGCATTCAAGGCCGGCGAGCTGGAGCGGGACTTCGTCGCCGTGGTGCGCTTCCAGGGGCCGCGCTGCAACGGCATGCCCGAGTTGCACAAGCTGACGCCGTTCCTCGGCGTGCTGCAGGATCGCGGCTTCAAGGTGGCGCTGGTCACCGACGGGCGCATGTCCGGTGCCTCGGGCAAGATCCCGGCGGCCATCCACGTCTGCCCGGAGGCTTTTGATGGTGGCCCGCTGGCGCGGGTGCGCGATGGTGATATCGTGCGCGTCGATGGTGCCGAAGGCACGCTGCGGATCATGGTCTCGGCCGAGGAACTGGCCGACCGTGCACTGCCTGCGCCACCCAAGGGCAACGACCTGGGGTGCGGGCGTGAGCTGTTCGGCTTCATGCGTGTGGCGTTCAGTTCCGCCGAGCAAGGCGCGAGCGCCTTCACCTCGGCCCTGGAGAACCTCGAATGAAGGCCTTGCTGGTCGGCGACATCGGTGGCACCAACGCGCGTTTTGCCGTGTGGCGCGACAATGAACTGCAGGCGGTGCAGGTGCTGGCCACCGCCGACTACACCAGCCCTGAACAGGCCATCGAGGCCTATCTGGCCGACCAGAGCATCGCCCGTGGCGCCCTGGCGGCGGTGTGTCTGGCGGTGGCAGGCCCCGTGGACGGCGACGAATTCCGCTTTACCAACAACCACTGGCGCCTGAGCCGCAGCGCGTTCTGCCAGACGCTGCAGGTCGATCGCCTGTTGCTGATCAACGACTTTTCCGCGATGGCGCTGGGCATGACCCGCCTGCGCGCAGGCGAATTTCGTGAAGTCTGCGCAGGCCTCGCCGATCCATCGCGCCCGGCGCTGGTGATCGGCCCCGGCACAGGCCTGGGCGTGGGCAGCCTGCTGCGCCACGGTGAGCACTGGCTGGCACTGCCGGGGGAGGGCGGGCATGTCGACCTGCCGGTGGGCAATGCCCGCGAAGCGGCGATTCATCAGGAAATCCATCGGCAGATCGGCCATGTCAGTGCCGAGACCGTGCTCAGTGGCGGTGGGCTGGTGCGCCTGTACCAGGCCATCTGTGCGCTCGATGGTGCTGCGCCGACGCACAAGACCCCGGCGCAGATCACCGACGCGGCGCTGGCCAACGAGCCACGGGCGCTAGCGGTGGTCGAGCAGTTCTGCCGGTTCCTCGGCCGGGTGGCGGGCAACAATGTGCTCACCCTCGGGGCGCGCGGTGGCGTCTACATTGTCGGTGGCGTGATTCCCCGTTTCGCCGAATTGTTCCTGCGCAGCGGCTTTGCCGCGAGCTTCGCCGACAAGGGCTGCATGAGCGGCTACTTCGCCGGGGTGCCGGTATGGCTGGTGACGGCGGAGTTTTCCGGGTTGCTGGGGGCGGGGGTGGCGCTGCAGCAAGCGCTGGATCGGTGATCGTTGGGGCCGCAAAGCGGCCCCAAACAGCAGACACAAAGATCTGCGCATAACAAGAGGACTGACCATTGTGACCACTGCCGGCAAATCGATCCTGATGGTCGACGACGACCAGGACATCCGCGAACTGCTGCAGACCTACCTCGCCCGCTGCGGCCTGCAGGTGCACGCCGAACCTGACGGCCAGGGCTTTCGCCGCGCCCTGGACGCCAACCCCTACGACCTGGTGATCCTCGACGTGATGCTGCCCGACGAAGACGGCTTCAGCCTGTGTCGCTGGGTTCGCCAGCACCCGCGCCAGGCGCGGGTGCCGATCATCATGCTCACCGCCAGTTCCGATGAAGCCGATCGGGTCATCGGCCTGGAGCTGGGCGCCGACGACTACCTCGGCAAACCCTTCAGCCCGCGAGAGCTGCAGGCACGGATCAAGGCCTTGTTGCGCCGTGCCGATTTCGGCCAGGCGACGCTGGCCAGTGCGGTGCTGGCCTTCGATGACTGGCGCCTGGACACGATCAGCCACCGTCTGTTCCACCGCGACGGCGAAGAAGTGATCCTCTCCGGCGCCGACTTCGCCCTGCTCAAACTGTTTCTCGATCACCCGCAGCAGATCCTCGACCGCGACACCATCGGCAACGCCACCCGTGGTCGCGAACCGATGCCGCTGGACCGTATCGTCGACATGGCGGTCAGTCGCCTGCGCCAGCGCCTGCGCGACACGGAAAAACCACCCCGGCTGATCCGCACCGTGCGTGGCAGCGGCTACCTGCTGGCGGCCAATGTCTGCCCGGCCTGACGAGCGTCGCTGGCGCCTGCTGCCGCGCTCGCTGTTGGGGCGCATGCTGCTGCTTACCTTGCTGGTGGTATTGCTGGCTCAGGGCCTGTCCAGCGTGATCTGGGTTGCGCAATTGCGCGCCAGCCAGCTGCAGGGCTTGCGCGCCAGCGCCAGCAGCCTCGCGCACTCGATGAGTGCCAGTGTCAGCTACTTCCGCTCGCTGCCGGTGGCCTACCGGCCCATGGTATTGGATCAGTTGCGCAGCATGGGCGGCACGCGCTTCTTCGTCTCGCTCAACGTCAAGCCTCTGGAAATGCCGGTGTTGCCGATCACCCCGCGCAAGCAGGCGGTGATCGACGTGTTCCAGGAGGTACTGCACGAGCGTCTTGGCCAGCAGATGGAGATCTCCGTGGAGTTCGTCAGCCCCGACGATCTGCGCATTTTCAACAGCGGCCTGAAACTCGATGAGCTGCCCCGCTCGTGGGCGCACTATTCGTTGACCCTCGAGCCGCTCAATCCGCCGGTGCTGGTGACCCAGATCCGCCTCGGCGAAGGCGAATGGCTGTACATCGCCTCGCTGCTGCCCGAGCCCTACACCAGCCTTGAGGCCGAACGCTTGCCGCGTCAGCAGATCGGCTTCATTGCCCTGACCACCGTGCTGTTGCTGCTGTTCATCGGCCTGCTGGTGCACTGGCAGAGCCGGCCGCTCAAACGCCTGGCACGGGCAGCGCGGGAAATGTCGCTGGGGGCGGACGTGGCCCCGGTGGCCGAAGGCGGAGGCAGCGAAGTGGTCGAGGTGGGGCGGGCGTTCAACAACATGCGTGATCGGATAAGCCGTTACCTGACCGAGCGTTCCCAGCTGTTCAGCGCCATTTCCCATGACCTGCGCACACCGATCACGCGCCTGCGCCTGCGAGTGGAGCTGCTCGAGGACGAGAAGCTGCAGGCCAAGTTCAGCCGCGATCTCGATGAACTGGAGCTGCTGGTCAAGGGTGCGCTGCAATGTGTCAAGGACACCGATATCCACGAAAATATCGAGCCGATCGACCTCAATCAGGTGCTGGAGCTGCTGGCCGAGCCTTATCTCGGCGATGGGCGCATCACCGTGGAGGGGCAGGCGTTGGCACCGTACCCCGGCAAATCGCTGGCCTTGCGCCGCTGCATCGGCAACCTGATCGACAACGCCATCAAGTATGGCGAGCGGGCGCAGCTGCGCATCATCGATACCGCCGAGAGCTTCGTGCTGCAGGTGGACGACCAGGGCCCGGGGGTGCCGGAGCAACGTCTGGAGCAGGTGTTCGAGCCGCACTTCCGCCTGGCCGGGCAGCAGCAGGGGTATGGGCTGGGGCTGGGCATCGCGCGCAACATCGCCCATAGCCATGGCGGCGAGGTAAGCCTGGTGAACCTGCGCGAGGGTGGACTGCGGGTGACCTTGTACCTGCCGCGTACAGCCGAATGAGCCCTTGCCCCGCGATAAGCGCTTGGATGTAACGATGCGGTGACAATCGAGCCGGGCTTCGTGACATGCCAGCCAGGATGGCTGACTAGAATCGGCTGACAACAACAAGGAAGGTGCACCATGGCCATCAGCTGGCTCGACTCCCCGACACACCATGCCTGGCTCGACGCCGAGGCCCTGCGCCTGCTCTCCTTCGCCAGGGCTTCGCGCCTGCCCCAGGGGTTCGGCAACCTCGATGACGAAGGCCGCCTGCCCCGTTGCGCCCTGGCCGAGACCATGAATACCGCGCGCATGACCCACAGTTTCGCCTTGGCGCATATCCAGGGCGTTCCGGGTTGCCGCGAGCTGGTCGAGCATGGCGTCGGCGCCCTGCAAGGCCCGTTGCGCGACCAGGAACATGACGGCTGGTACGCGCAGCCCGAAGGTCATGGCGACACCGGCAAGGCCGCCTACCTGCACGCCTTCGTCGCCCTCGCCGCCAGCTCGGCGGTGGTGGCGGGCATCAGCCAGGCGTCGGCGTTGCTGGAGGCGGTAACCCAGGTCATCGCGCAGCGCTTCTGGTGCGAAGAGGAGGGCGCCCTGCGCGAGTCGTTCTCCCGCGACTGGCGGCAGGCGGAGGCCTACCGGGGCGCCAACAGCAACATGCACGGCGTCGAAGCCTTCCTCGCCGTGGCTGACGTGACCGGCGACACACAGTGGTTGCTGCGCGCCCAACGGATCGTCGAGCGCTTGATCCTGACCCACGCCGCCGCCGACGGTATGCGCGTCACGGAACATTTCGATGCGCAGTGGCAGGCGCTCCCCGACTACAACCGCGACAACCCCGCCGATGGCTTCCGTCCTTACGGGACCACGCCCGGCCACGCCTTCGAATGGGCGCGCCTGGTGCTGCACCTCGAGGCGGCCCTGCAAAGGGCGCAACTGCCTGCGCCCGAGTCCTTGCTGCCCGCCGCCCAGGGCCTGTTCGACAGCGCCTGTCGCCACGCCTGGCAGGCAGACGGCGCGCCGGGGCTGGTCTACACCCTGGACTGGCACGACCGCCCGGTGGTGCGCGAGCGCCTGCACTGGGTGCATGCCGAGGCCTGTGCCACTGCCGCGGCGCTGTTGCAACGTACCGGTGAAGCCCAGTACGAACACTGGTACCGCTGCTTCTGGGACTTCATCGCCAGCCACTTCATCGACCGCGCCCATGGCAGCTGGCACCACGAGCTCGACCCGGCACTGCTGCCCAGTGCGCGCATCTGGGGCGGCAAGCCTGACCTCTACCACGCCTACCAGGCCCTGCTGCTGCCACGCCTGCCGCTGGCGCCGAGCCTTGCCACGGCCCTGGCTTTGTAACCAGACGATGACATTCGCGCATCCGTTCGTTACCTGGCGCCGGGCGCGACCTCCCTACACTCCATGCCATGCAAGCGACAGTCTTGCCTCGCATAACAACAAGAAAGGTAATCCCATGCATCCGACGCTTCGTCTCGCCGCCGCGATCTCCTTCGCCTCCCTGTTCTCCCTCAGTGCCCAGGCCGCCGACTCCAAAGGCAGCGTGGAAGTCGTCCATTGGTGGACCTCCGGCGGCGAGAAGGCCGCGGTCGACGTGCTCAAGGCGCAGGTCGAGAAGGACGGCTTCACCTGGAAGGACGGCGCCGTGGCTGGCGGTGGTGGCGCCACCGCCATGACCGTGCTCAAGAGCCGCGCCGTGGCTGGCAACCCGCCCGGGGTCGCGCAGATCAAGGGCCCGGATATCCAGGAGTGGGCATCAACCGGTTTGCTGGATACCGATGTGCTCAAGGACGTGGCCAAGGAAGAGAAATGGGACGGCCTGCTCGACAAGAAGATCGCCGATACTGTGAAGTACAAGGACAAGGAATCCAAGGAACCACCTAGTTACGTTGCCGTCCCAGTAAACATCCACCGTATCAACTGGCTGTGGATCAACCCGGAAGTGTTCAAGAAGGCCGGTATCGACAAGGCCCCGACTACCCTCGATGAATTCTACGCCGCCGCCGACAAGCTCAAGGCCGCCGGTTTCATCCCGCTGGCCCACGGTGGCCAGCCGTGGCAGGACAGCACCGTGTTCGAGAGCGTGGTGCTCTCGGTGATGGGCGTCGAGGGTTACAAGAAGGCCCTGGTCGAGCTGGACGAAAAGGCCCTGACCGGCCCCGAGATGGTCAAGGCGCTCACCGAACTGAAGAAAGTCGCCACCTACATGGACCCTGACGGCAAGGGCCAGGACTGGAACCTGGAGGCGGCCAAGGTCATCAACGGCAAGGCCGGCATGCAGATCATGGGCGACTGGGCCAAGAGCGAATGGACCCTGGCGAAGAAAACCGCTGGCAAGGACTACCAGTGCGTGGCCTTCCCCGGCACCGACCAGGCGTTCCTCTACAACATCGACTCGCTGGTGGTGTTCAAGCAGAAGGACAAGGGTACCGCGGCAGGCCAGCAGGACATCGCCCGCAAGGTGCTGGGCGAAGACTTCCAGAAGGTCTTCAGCATCAACAAGGGCTCGATCCCGGTGCGTAACGACATGCTTGCCGACATGGGCAAGTACGGCTTCGACAGTTGCGCCCAGACGGCGGCCCAGGACTTCCTGGCCGATGCCAAAAACGGCGGCCTGCAACCGAGCATGGCGCACAACATGGCCACCACCCTGGCGGTACAGGGGGCGTTCTTCGATGTGGTGACCAACTACATCAACGATCCCAAGGCCGATCCGGCCGATGCGGCGAAGAAGCTGAACGCAGCTGTCAAAGCGGCCAAGTAAGGGGCTGACGGCCCTATCGCCGGCAAGTCGCGGCGGCGAACCGCGGCTCCCACAGGTACAGCGATCAGCCTGAGCACACCTGTACCTGTGGGAGCTGGCTTGCCAGCGATAAGGCCCGCGCAGGCAATCTCGTATCGGGAACCCAGATCATGACTACAGCAACCGCCCGCCTGCGGGCCTCCCCCCTGGACGCGCTGCAGCGCTGGCTGCCGAAACTGGTGCTGGCGCCGAGCATGCTCATCGTCCTGGTGGGCTTCTACGGCTACATCCTGTGGACCTTCGTCCTCTCGTTCACCACCTCTACTTTCCTGCCCACCTACAAGTGGGCGGGCCTGGCCCAGTACGCCCGGCTGTTCGACAACGACCGCTGGTGGGTGGCGAGCAAGAACCTGCTGCTGTTCGGCGGGCTGTTCATCGGCATCACCCTGGCCATCGGCGTGTTCCTTGCCGTGCTGCTCGACCAGCGCATCCGCCGCGAAGGCTTCATCCGCACCATCTACCTGTACCCCATGGCGCTGTCGATGATCGTCACCGGTACCGCCTGGAAGTGGCTGCTCAACCCAGGCATGGGCCTGGACAAGCTGCTGCGTGACTGGGGCTGGGAAGGCTTTCGCCTGGACTGGCTGATCGACCCCGACCGGGTGGTCTACTGCCTGGTGATCGCTGCCGTGTGGCAGGCCTCGGGCTTCATCATGGCGATGTTCCTCGCCGGCCTGCGCGGCGTCGACCAGTCGATCATCCGCGCCGCACAGCTCGATGGCGCCAGCCTGCCGCGCATCTACTGGACCGTGGTGCTGCCCAGTCTGCGCCCGGTGTTCTTCAGCTCGCTGATGATCCTCGCGCACATCGCGATCAAAAGCTTCGACCTGGTGGCGGCGATGACCGCGGGGGGGCCGGGCTACTCCTCGGACCTGCCGGCAATGTTCATGTACTCGTTCACCTTCAGCCGTGGGCAGATGGGCATGGGCTCGGCCAGCGCGATCCTCATGCTGGGCGCGATCCTGGCGATCATCGTCCCCTACCTGTACTCCGAACTGCGGGGCAAACGCCATGACTAGTCCTGTCGACAAACCCGCGCTGAACCTCAGCCGCATCGCCATCCACGCGGTGCTGCTGCTGGCGGTGTTGCTGTACCTGGTGCCACTGGTGGTCATGCTGCTGACCAGCTTCAAGACCCCCGAGGACATCAGCACCGGCAACCTGCTGAGCTGGCCTGCGGTGTTCACCGGCATTGGCTGGGCCAAGGCCTGGGCCACGGTCAATGGCTATTTTCTCAACTCGATCCTGATCACCGTGCCGGCGGTGCTGATCTCCACGGCCATTGGCGCGCTCAACGGCTACGTGCTGTCTATGTGGCGCTTCCGTGGCTCGCAGCTGTTCTTCGGCCTGCTGCTGTTCGGCTGCTTCCTGCCGTTCCAGACCGTGCTGCTGCCGGCCTCGTTCACCCTCGGCAAGCTGGGCCTGGCCAGCACCACCAGCGGCCTGGTGCTGGTGCATGTGGTGTACGGCCTGGCCTTCACCACATTGTTCTTCCGCAACTACTACGTGAGCATCCCCGAGGCGCTGGTCAAGGCCGCGCGTCTGGACGGCGCCGGGTTCTTCACCATCTTCGGGCGGATCATCCTGCCGATGTCGACGCCGATCATCATGGTCTGCCTGATCTGGCAGTTCACCCAGATCTGGAACGACTTCCTGTTCGGCGTGGTGTTCTCCAGCGGCGACTCGCAACCGATCACCGTGGCCCTGAACAACCTGGTCAACACCAGCACCGGGGCCAAGGAATACAACGTCGACATGGCCGCGGCGATGATCGCCGGGCTGCCGACGCTGCTGGTCTACGTGATTGCGGGCAAGTATTTCGTGCGCGGGCTGACCGCCGGCGCGGTCAAGGGGTAAGTCATGGCAACACTCGAACTTCGCAATGTGCACAAGACCTATGGCGCGGGCCTGCCGGATACGCTCAAGGACATCCAGCTGGCGATCAAGGACGGTGAGTTCCTGATCCTGGTCGGGCCCTCGGGCTGCGGCAAGTCGACGCTGATGAACTGCATCGCCGGCCTGGAAAGCATCAGCGGCGGGGCGATCCTCATCGACGACGAGGATGTCAGCGGCATGAGCCCCAAGGATCGCGACATCGCCATGGTGTTCCAGTCCTACGCGCTGTACCCGACCATGAACGTGCGCGACAACATCGCCTTTGGCCTGAAGATCCGCAAGATGTCCCAGGCCGCCATCGACGAGGAGGTGGCGCGGGTGGCCAAGCTGCTGCAGATCGAGCACCTGCTGGGGCGCAAGCCCGGCCAGCTGTCCGGCGGCCAGCAGCAGCGCGTGGCCATGGGCCGGGCGCTGGCGCGGCGGCCGAAGATCTACCTGTTCGACGAACCGCTGTCGAACCTCGACGCCAAGCTGCGGGTGGAGATGCGCACCGAGATCAAGCTGATGCACCAGCGCCTGAAGACCACCACGGTGTATGTCACCCATGACCAGATCGAGGCCATGACCCTGGGCGACAAGGTGGCGGTGATGAAGGACGGCATCATTCAGCAGTTCGGCACCCCGCAACAGATCTACAACGACCCGGCCAACCTGTTCGTCGCCAGTTTCATCGGCTCGCCGCCGATGAATTTCATTCCCGTGCGCCTGATGAAGCAGGACGGGCGGGTGCTGGCGCTGCTCGACAGCGGCCAGGCGCGCTGCGAGCTGCCGCTGGGCGTGGCGGCGGACGAGCTGGAAGGGCGCGAGATTATCCTCGGCGTGCGCCCTGAACAAATCTCGCTGGGGGCCGCCGAGGGTAACGGCATGCCCGCGATCCGCGCCGAAGTGCAGGTCACCGAGCCCACCGGCCCGGACCTGCTGGTGTTCGTCACCCTCAACCAGACCAAGGTCTGCTGCCGCCTGGCGCCGGATGTGCCGTGCCGGGTGGGCGACAGCCTCAACCTGCAGTTCGACCCGGCGCGGGTGCTGCTGTTCGACGCCGGCAGCGGCGAACGTCTCGACCTCGCCGCCAGCGGCACTGCCATCAAGGACAACGTGACTCGCTTCAAAGGCCGTTGAATCGTCTAGAACAATGCATAACAAGAAAAGAGGACGCAAAGGGATGGAACATCGCAATCGCATCAAGACCCTGGGATCGCTCGCCTTGCTGGCGCTGATCGGCAGCAGCGGGGCCCAGGCCGCCGAGGCTTTCTCGTCGGAATCGAAATGGATGACCGGCGACTGGGGCGGCACCCGTACCGAGCTGCTGGAGAAGGGCTACGACTTCACCCTCGACTACGTTGGCGAAGTGGCCGGCAACCTGCACGGTGGCTACAACGACGACAAGACCGCGCGCTACAGCGACCAGTTCGCCCTGGGCGCGCACCTGGACCTGGAGAAGATCTTCGGCTGGAAGGACACCGAGTTCAAGCTGGCGATCACCGAGCGTAGCGGCCGCAACCTGTCCAACGACCGCATCAGCGACCCGCGTGCCGGGCAGTTCAGCTCGGTGCAGGAGGTTTGGGGGCGCGGCCAGACCTGGCGCCTGACGCAGATGTGGGTCAAGCAGAAGTACTTCGACGGCGCGCTGGACGTGAAATTCGGCCGCTTCGGCGAGGGCGAGGACTTCAACAGCTTCCCCTGCGACTTCCAGAACCTGGCCTTCTGCGGCTCGCAAGTGGGCAACTGGGTCGGCGGCATCTGGTACAACTGGCCGGTCAGCCAGTGGGCGCTGCGGGTCAAGTACAACATCACCCCGGAATTCTTCGTCCAGGTCGGCGCCTACGAGCAGAACCCGTCGAACCTGGAGACCGGCAACGGCTTCAAACTCAGCGGCAGCGGCACCAAGGGTGCGATCCTGCCGGTGGAGGCGGTCTGGTCGCCGAAGGTCAACGGCCTGCCGGGCGAGTACCGCCTGGGCTACTACTACAGCACCGCCAAGGCCGACGACGTGTACGACGACATCAACGGCAACCCGCAGGCGCTGACCGGCGCGGCGTTCAAGTCGCACTCCAGCAAGCACGGCTGGTGGGTCGTGGCCCAGCAGCAGGTCACCGCCCATGCCGGCGACGTCAACCGCGGCCTGAGCCTGTTCGCCAACTTCACCGTGCACGACAAGGCCACCAACGTGGTCGACAACTACCAGCAGGTCGGCCTGGTCTACAAGGGCGCCTTCGATGCCCGGCCCAAGGACGACATCGGCTTCGGCATCGCCCGCATCCACGTCAATGACGATGTGAAGAAGCGTGCCGAGCTGCTCAATGCCCAGTCCGGCATCAACGACTATGACAACCCAGGCTTCGCGCCGCTGCAGCGCACCGAGTACAACGCCGAGCTCTACTACGGCTTCCACGTCACCAACTGGCTGACCGTGCGCCCGAACCTGCAGTACATCAAGAGCCCGGGCGGTGTGGATGAAGTGGACAACGCGCTGGTCGCGGGGTTGAAGATTCAGTCGTCATTCTGAGAAAAATTGTTGTAAATTTACGCCATCCATTTCGGCCTTCCCGCTAACCACTGGTCTGCAGTGGTTAGCGGGCACGGGCTGAGACAGCGCTATCTCGAACAACAAAAGAGCTTGGAACCATGCCCGAACATCCGCTACATCGCTTCTTCACCTCGCAACGGCCCAGGCCGACCTTCGAGTGGGAGCGTTACCAGCAGCGCGATGTGCTGATCATCGACCACCCTTGCTGCCAGGCAGTGTTCAGCCGCCAGGGCGGGCAGCTCCTGCACTTTCAACCCGCCGGTGAGAAACCCTGGTTGTGGTGCGCCGAGCAGTGGCCGCAGGTAGGGGCTATCCGCGGAGGCGTGCCGGTGTGCTGGCCCTGGTATGGCCGCCATCCCAGCGAGGACCTGTGGCCGGCCCATGGCTGGGCGCGCCTGCTGGACTGGAAGCTGGTGGACAGCCGCGAGGACGAGGAGGGGGTGACCCTGAAATGGCGCCTGGACCTGTG
This sequence comes from Pseudomonas sp. B21-023, assembly GCF_024749165.1. Lineage (NCBI taxonomy): Bacteria > Pseudomonadati > Pseudomonadota > Gammaproteobacteria > Pseudomonadales > Pseudomonadaceae > Pseudomonas > Pseudomonas sp. B21-023. Next base: position 1,133,469 of record NZ_CP087190.1, read on the forward strand.
CGACTGGCAGGTCGACCTGCATGCCCGGCTTGGAGCGAGCATGGAACTGAGCCTGAGCACCGAGCACCAGGACAGTGAACCGTGCCAGCTGAGCCATGCGCTGCTGGCCTACTGGCGGATCAGCGACGTGTCGAAGATAGCGCTGTCTGGGCTGGAGGATATCGACGGCTACGACCGTCTCAATCGCCAGGCCTGCCGCGAAGACGGCGCGCTGACCCTCAAGGGCGGTTGCCAGCGGGTCTATCCCGGTACGCCGCGGGTGCAATTGCAGGACCCGGCCTGGCAGCGCGAACTGTGCATCGACACCGGCGACAGCGACGACACTGTGGTCTGGCACCCTGGCAACCGGCCGTTGATGGGCGTGAGCGGGCGCGAGTGCCAAGGCTTCGTCTGCGTCGAGGCGGCCAGCGGCAGTGGCGAGGGTCTGAGCCTGGCGCCGGGCGAGCGGGCGCACCTGCGTTTGCAGGCGCACCGGCTCAGTTGAGGTCGTCGTCCTCGATCGGGTAGCGACTGGCGTTGAGGCTTTCCTTGATCTTGCGCAGGTGCGGCTGGAAGTCCACGCCACGGCGCAGGGTCATGCCGGTGGCGAGCACATCGAGCACGGTGAGCTGGATTATCCGCGAGGTCATCGGCATGTAGATGTCGGTGTCTTCCGGCAGCGGGATATGCAGGCTCAGGCTGCAGGCCTGGGCCAGGGGCGAGCCGGCGGCGGTCAGGCCGAGCACCGAGGCGCCGTTTTCCCGCGCCAGGCGCGCCACCTCGACCAGTTCGCGGGTGCGCCCGGTGTAGGAAATGATCACGAACAGGTCGCCGGTGTGGGCCACCGAAGCCAGCATGCGCTGCATCAGCACATCGGCGTGGGCCGACACGGCGAGATTGAAGCGGAAGAACTTGTGCTGCGCATCGAGGGCCACCGGGGCCGAGGCGCCGAGGCCGAAGAAGTGGATCTGTCGGGCTTGGATCATCATGTCCACGGCGCGGCTGACCTGCTGCGGGTCGAGCGCCTGGCAGGCGCTGTCGAGCGAGGCAATGGCGCTGCCGAAGATCTTCTGGGTGTAGGCGGCCGGATCGTCGTCGGCCTCCACCGCGCGGCTGACATAGGCGGCGCCGCTGGCCAGGCTCTGCGCCAGTTGCAGCTTGAGCTCGGGGTAGCCGCTGACGCCGAACGAGCGGCAGAAGCGGTTGACCGTCGGTTCGCTGACACTGGCCGCCTGGGCCAGGGCGGCAATGCTGAAGCGGGTGGCTTGCTGCGGGTTGAGCATGATGACTTCGGCGACCTTGCGTTCGGCCTTGTTCAGCTCGTCGAGGCGGCCCTGGATCTGTTCCAGGAGGTTTCGCACGCGGTCCATGGTGTGTCCTTGGGTCGGGAAGCAGGCTTTTTGCGCTGGTGTGTATCCTACTGTCGGTAAGATTGTCACACCACTTGTCTGTAATAGCTGTATTGAATGTTGTGGTTTTTACTACATTACCCCTTGAAAAGCAGGGTTGAAACCGGTATTCCTAGTCCAACATTTATAAAAGAACCAACATTATGGCCGCGATCAGTGTCGAACCCTGCACCTTCGCCCTCTTTGGCGCCCTAGGCGACCTGGCATTGCGCAAGCTGTTCCCCGCGCTCTACCAGCTCGACCGCGCCGACCTCCTGCACCCCGACACCCGCCTGCTGGCCTTGGCCCGCGAGCCGGGCAGCGTGCAGGAACACCTGAACAACATCGAAGCCCATCTGCGCCGCCACGTGCCGGAGGCCGAGATCGATGCCGCTTCCCTGGGGCGTTTCCTCGGGCGCCTGAGCTACCTGCACCTGGACTTCGTCGAGCCCGAGGGCTACCAGGCCTTGGCCGAACAGGCACCGGGCGGGCAGCCGCTGATCGCCTACTTCGCCACGGCGGCAGCGGTGTACGGCGCGATCTGCGAGAACCTCGACAAGGCCGGCCTGGCGTCGCGTACCCGGGTGGTGCTGGAAAAGCCCATCGGCCACGACCTGGAGTCGTCGCGCCGGGTCAACGACGCCGTGGCGCGGTTCTTCCCCGAGAGCCGGGTCTACCGTATCGACCACTACCTGGGCAAGGAGACGGTGCAGAACCTGATCGCCCTGCGCTTCGCCAACAGCCTGTTCGAAACCCAGTGGAACCAGAACTCCATCTCCCATGTGGAGATCACCGTCGCGGAGAAAGTCGGCATCGAGGGCCGCTGGGGCTACTTCGACAAGGCCGGCCAGCTGCGCGACATGATCCAGAACCACCTGTTGCAGCTGCTCTGCCTGATCGCCATGGACCCGCCCAGCGACCTCTCGGCCGACAGCATCCGCGACGAGAAGGTCAAGGTGCTCAAGGCACTGGCGCCGATCACCGGCGAGGGCTTGAGCACCCATGTGGTGCGTGGCCAGTACATCGCTGGTTTCAGTGACGGCAAGCCGGTGCCGGGTTACCTCGAAGAGGACAACGCCAACGCCCAGAGCGACACCGAGACCTTCGTCGCCCTGCGTGCGGATATCCGCAACTGGCGCTGGTCGGGTGTGCCGTTCTACCTGCGCACCGGCAAGCGCATGCCGCAGAAGCTGTCGCAGATCGTCATCCATTTCAAGGAAACCCCGCACTACATCTTCGCCCCGGAACAGCGTTTGCAGATCGGCAACAAGCTGATCATTCGCCTGCAGCCGGACGAGGGCATTTCGCTGCGGGTGATGACCAAGGAGCAGGGCCTGGACAAGGGCATGCAACTGCGCAGCGGCCCGCTGCAGCTGAATTTCTCCGACACCTGGCGCAGCGCGCGGATCCCGGATGCCTATGAGCGGTTGTTGCTGGAAGTGATGCGCGGCAACCAGAACCTGTTCGTGCGCAAGGACGAGATCGAATACGCCTGGAAGTGGTGCGACCAGCTGATTGCAGGCTGGAAGACCAGCGGTGACGCGCCAAAGCCCTATGCGGCCGGATCCTGGGGGCCGATGAGCTCGATTGCATTGATTACACGTGATGGGAGGGCCTGGTATGGCGATATCTGAACTGCAACTGCCGGCGACCGTGAAGGTTCATCAGCTGGCCGATCCGAAAACCTTGGCGGCGACCCAGGCCCATGGTGTGGCCGAGCGCCTGCGCCAGGCGATCGCCAGCAAGGGGCAGGCTTGCCTGGTGCTGTCTGGCGGGCGTAGCCCGGTGCCCTTCCTCGAGAAGCTGGCTGGCGAGGCGCTGGACTGGTCCCGGGTCACCGTGAGCCTGGCCGATGAGCGCTGGGTGCCGGTGGCGCACGACGACAGCAACGCCGGCCTGCTGGCTCGTCACCTGTTCAAGGGGCCGGCGGCCAAGGCGCGCTTTATCGGGCTCTACCAACCCGCCGCTACCCTCGAAGCCGCTGCCGAGCAGGCCGACCAGGTGCTGGCCGACCTGCCACCGATCGATGTGCTGGTGCTGGGCATGGGCGACGATGGCCATACAGCCTCGCTGTTCCCGGCCAGCCCCAACCTGCGCCAGGGCCTGGCCAAGGTCGGTGAGCGCCGCTGCCTGCCGATGTTGGCGCCCAGCGTGCCGCACCAGCGCCTGAGCATGACCCGCGCGCTGCTGGCCACTGCCGGCCTGACCCTGTTGTCGGTGCAGGGCGCGGGCAAGCTTGCCACCCTGCGCACCGCGCTGGCGGCCGAAGACCCAACCGAAATGCCGATTCGCGCCTTTCTTCACGACCCCCTGGACATCTACTGGTGCCCATGAGCCAAGGATCCATTGTCATGACCACCCTCGAACGCCCACAGCCTTTGCTCTCGATGGCCGACAAAGCCGCGCGGATCGACGCGATCTGCAACAAGGCGCGCATCCTGCCGGTGATCACCATCGCCCGTGAGGAAGACATCCTGCCCCTGGCCGATGCCCTGGCCGCTGGCGGCATCCGCACCTTGGAGGTGACCCTGCGCTCGCAACACGGCCTGAAGGCCATCCAGGTGCTGCGCGAGCAGCGCCCTGAGCTGTGCGTCGGCGCCGGTACCGTGCTCGACCGCGGCATGTTCGCCGCCGTCGAGGCGGCGGGCGCGCAGTTCGTCGTTACCCCGGGCATCACCCAGGACATTCTCGAAGCGGGCGTGGACAGCGATATTCCGCTGTTGCCGGGCATCAGCACGCCGTCGGAGATCATGATGGGCTACGCCCTGGGCTACCGCCGCTTCAAGCTGTTCCCCGCCGAGATCAGTGGCGGCGTGGCGGCGATCAAGGCATTCGGCGGCCCGTTCGGCGACATTCGCTTCTGCCCTACCGGCGGGGTCAACCCGGCCAACGTGCGCAACTACATGGCCCTGCCCAATGTGATGTGCGTGGGCGGCACCTGGATGCTCGACAGCAGCTGGATCAAGAACGGTGACTGGGCGCGGATCGAAGCGTGCAGCGCCGAGGCGATGGCGCTGCTGGACTGACAGATTTCGTTGTGTGCTACACGGCTTGTGGGGCGCTTGGTCGGCGCCCCTTTTTTTGCCTGTGATATGGGTACAACCGGTTCTGGCCCTATCGCGGGGCAAGCCCGCTCCCACGAGCCCGCGATAGCGTCGGAAAACCAACAAAAAAGCCCGCATCGAGGATGCGGGCTTCGGTCATCAGCGATGGCTTACGCCGCCTTGGCCTGCTGCTGGCTCAGCGACCGGTTCAGTGCGCTGAACAGCGCCTTGAAGCTGGCGGTGGTGATGTTCTCGTCGATGCCCACGCCGTGCACCGGACGCCCGCCGGCCACGCGCAGCTCGATGTAGGCCGCGGCCTTGGCATTGGTGCCGGCGCCGATGGCGTGTTCGTTGTAGTCCATGATCTCCACGGCGATCGGCAGGCCGGCCACCAGTGCCTCGAGGGCGCCGTTGCCCTTGCCGTGCCAGTGCAGGGTGGTTTCGCCTTCACCGGAGACTTCCACTTGCACGTGGCTGCTGCCGTTTTCTTCCTGCAGGCGGTGGCTGACCAGGGCATATGGCGCGTTGGCCTGGAGGTATTCCTTCTGCAGCAGCTTGTAGATCTGCTCGGCGGTCATTTCCAGGCCGAGACGGTCGGTCTCGCCCTGTACCACTTGGCTGAACTCGATCTGCATGCGGCGCGGCAGGCTGATGCCATATTCCTGCTCGAGCAGGTAGGTGATGCCGCCCTTGCCCGACTGGCTGTTGACGCGGATCACCGCCTCGTAGCTACGGCCGATGTCGGCCGGGTCGATCGGCAGGTATGGCACTTCCCACAGCTCGCCGTCCTGCTGCTTGGCGAAGCCTTTGCGAATGGCGTCCTGGTGCGAGCCGGAGAAGGCGGTGTGTACCAGGTCGCCGACGTACGGGTGACGTGGGTGCACCGGCAGCTGGTTGCATTCCTCGACGACCTTGCGCACGCCGTCGATATCGGAGAAGTCGAGCTGCGGGTCGATGCCCTGGGTGTAGAGGTTCAGTGCCAGGGTCACCAGGTCGACGTTGCCGGTGCGCTCGCCGTTGCCGAACAGGCAGCCTTCGGCACGGTCGGCGCCAGCCATCAGGCCCAGCTCGGTGGCGGCGATGCCGGTGCCACGGTCGTTGTGGGTGTGCAGGCTGATGATCACGCTGTCGCGGCGGTTGACGTTACGGCAGAACCACTCGATCTGGTCGGCGTAGACGTTCGGCGTGGCGACTTCGACGGTGGCCGGCAGGTTGAGGATGATCTTGTGCTCGGGGGTCGGGTTCCACACCTCGATTACCGCGTCGCACACTTCCTTGGCGAATTCCAGCTCGGTGGCGCTGAAGGTCTCCGGCGAGTACTGGAAGGTCCACTGGGTTTGCGGCTGCTGCGCCGCGTACTTGACGAACAGCTTGGCGGCATTGACCGCGATGTCCTTGACGCCCTGCTTGTCCTGGTTGAAGACGATGCGGCGGAACGACGGGCAGGTGGCGTTGTACAGGTGAACGATGGCCTTCTTGGCGCCGCGCAGGGATTCGAAGGTACGCGCGATCAGGTCTTCACGGGCCTGGGTGAGCACCTGGATGGTGGTGTCGTCCGGGATGTGGCCGTCTTCGATCAGGGTGCGCACGAAGTCGAAGTCGGTCTGTGATGCCGACGGGAACGACGCTTCGATTTCCTTCACGCCCACCTGCACCAGGGTCTTCCAGAAACGCAGCTTCTTCTCGGCATCCATCGGCTCGATCAGCGACTGGTTGCCATCACGCAGGTCGGAGCTGCACCAGATCGGCGCCTGGGTGATGGTCTTCGACGGCCAGGTACGGTCAGGCAGGTCGATGGTCGGGAAGGCGCGGTACTTCTTCGATGGGTCTTTGAGCATGGTCATGGAAGCAATCCTTTTATGTGCGGCCGTGATCGGGCCTGCCGAACGTGTACGAGATGAAAAGGCGAGGCGACGCGATTCACCCTGGTAGTCGGGCGCTGACCAGGCAGAGGCTGCGGTGTTGTTGGAGGAGGGTGCTGAAGATGTTCATATGCTCAACCCTAACCAGTGGGTTGGGGGATGGCAAGCATTGCGGGAAAATTGAGAGGAATGCTTAAAAAAACGAGTTTACAGAGTTTTCATGGCCATTAATTTCGGTTTGTTGAGATTTTATTGCTTTAAGCTTTTTCATTGCGCAAATCGCGGGGCCAGCGTTGGCTGCGTGGGAGCGGGCTTGCCCCGCGATTGCGATTTCAGGGCTGGAACGCGCCGATGAAGATCGCCGGATCCACCCGCGCATCGTTCAGGCTGACGTTCCAGTGCATGTGCGGCCCGGTGGCCCGGCCAGTCGAACCTACGCGGCCCACCACCTCGCCACGGCGCAGCGCCTGGCCCGGCTTCACGTCGATCTTCGACATGTGGCAGAACATGCTGATGAAGCCTTGCCCATGGTCGACGAACACCGTGCGGCCATTGAAGAAGTAGTCGCCCACCAGGATCACCTTGCCATTGGCCGGGGTCTTGATCGGCGTGCCGGCGGGCACGGCGAAGTCCAGCCCGGCATGGGGGTTGCGCTCCTCGCCATTGAAGAAGCGGCGCACGCCGAACTTGCTCGACAGCGGGCCGTTGACCGGCTTGTCGAGGATCAGGTTGCTCGGAAGCGCAGGGCTGAAACTGCGGTAGGCCTTTATCTGCTCGGCCAGTTCGCGGTCGATGCGCTTGAGGTCCTGCGGCTCAGGGTTGACCTGGCGCTTGTTCTTCAAGGTGATGTGCTGCTCGGGGTACTTCTTGCTGCCGACACTGAAAGGAATGTTGCGCCCACCCTGGGTCAGCACGGCACTGCCAGGCTTTTGCGTAAGCGGAATGCCGACGATGGCCAGCCAGTTGTCCTGCTCCCTGACCACCAATACCGGTTTGCCATCGAAGCGCGCGGTCGGGGCGCTGGCGCCCGGGCCCAGGTCGACCACCGCCACGCCGCCGGGCACGGGCTTGTTGAGGGCGCGGGTAATGTAGCTGGCGTGGGCGGCCGTGACCGGCAGCAGCAGGGCGAGGGCAAGCAGGGGCGCGAACAGGCGTGGCATGTGTCAGTCCAGTAGCGAGAGGGTGACCGGGGTCTGGTGGTTGTCCTCGACCCGCACCTTGAGCTCGCCTTCGTTGAGGCGGGCGGTCAGGCGTTGGCCGTTGTGGGTTTGCGCGGCGCTGCGGATGGCCTGGCCGCGCTCATCCAGGAGGATGCTGTAGCCGCGGGCGAGGGTGGCCAGCGGGCTGACCACCTGCAGGGTCTGTAGTTGTGCCTGGAAGCGCTGGCGGCGGTCCTTGAGCACCTCGCGCATGGCCCGCGGCAGGCGCTCGGCGAGGCTGTCCAGGCGCTGTTTGAGCAGTTTCAGGCTGCGTCCCGGATGTTGCGCGGCCAGGCGCGTGTCGAGGCGGCCGAGGCGTTGCTGGCGCTGGTTCATGTCGAGCATGAAGGCGCGACGCAGGCGCATGTCCAGATCGTCCAGGCGCTGGGCCTGCTGGCGCAGGCGTTCGCCGGGGTGGCGCAGGCGTCGGGCCAGCCCGTCGAGGCGCAGGCGGTCGTGGGCCAGGCGGTTCTGCATGCGCAGCAGCAGGCGCCGTTGCAGGCTGTCGAGGCGCTGCTGCAGGCCGCTGCTGTCGGGGGCGAGCAGCTCGGCGGCGGCCGACGGCGTGGGTGCGCGTACATCGGCGACGAAGTCGCTGATCGACACGTCGGTCTCATGGCCCACGGCGCTGACAATAGGCGTGACGCAGGCGGCCACGGCGCGGGCCACGGCCTCTTCGTTGAAGCACCAGAGGTCTTCCAGCGAGCCGCCGCCACGGGCCAGGATCAGCGCGTCGAAGCCTTGCCGATCGGCCATCTGCAGGGCGCGGACGATCTGGTTGATCGCCTCGCGGCCCTGCACCGCGGTGGGGATCAGGTTCAACTCGACCTGCGGCGCACGGCGGCCGAACACACTGATGATGTCGCGAATCACCGCGCCGGTGGGCGAGGTGATGATGCCGATGCGTTGCGGGTGCGCTGGCAGCGGCTTCTTGCGTTCGGTGCTGAACAGCCCCTCGGCGCCGAGCTTTTCCTTCAGCGCCTCGAACGCCAGGCGCAGGGCACCGTCGCCGGCCGGCTCGACCGTATCGAGGATCAGCTGGTAGTCGCCACGCCCTTCGAACAGCGAGACCTTGCCGCGCACCCGTACCGCCAGGCCGTCACGCAGGGCCTGGCGCACCCGGGCGGCGTTCTGCCGGAACAGCGCACAGCGGATCTGCGCGCCGCTGTCCTTGAGGGTGAAGTACATATGGCCGGAGGCCGGGCGGGCGAGGTTGGAAATCTCGCCTTCCACCCAGACGCTGCGGAACACGTCCTCGAGCAGCACGCGGGCGCGGCCGTTGAGCTGGCTGACGGTGAGGACCTCGCGGTCCAGGCCGAGTCGTTCGAAAGGGTCTCTGATCATGGCGGCATCATAAAGGAGCCGTCGCGCGGATGCACTGTGCCGGCTGCTGGTACGCCCAACCTTGGGAGTATTTCCGGCTGCCGGCCCCGACACCCGGCGATGCAGTCTGGGCGCTTGATTCCATGAGGAGATTCGCCATGTATCCCATAGACGCCCACACTTACCGCTCCAAGGCTTTCAACCGACGGGTGCGATTCCTGGTGCTGCATTACACAGCCATCAATTTCAACGGCTCGATCAATGCGCTGGTCAACGGTACCCAGGTCAGCGCCCACTACCTGGTGCCCGACCCGTCCGATCCGAGCTTCGCGAGTGCAGGTTTTGATGCGATGCGCACCTTCAACCTCGTTGACGAGAACGAGCGCGCCTGGCATGCGGGGGTCAGCGGCTGGGCAGGACGCAGCAACCTGAACGATACGTCGATCGGCATCGAGATCGGCAACCAGGCGTCGGTGAGCAACGGCCAGTTCATGTTCCCGCCCTATCACCCCCAGCAGGTAGAAGCCTTGATCCAGCTGGGCCAGGCGATCCTGCAGCGCTATCCGGAGATCACGCCGACCCAGGTGGTCGGCCATAGCGACATCGCCATTGGCCGCAAGAGCGACCCGGGCGCCGCTTTTCCCTGGCAGGCCCTGCACCAGGCCGGTATCGGCGCCTGGTATGACGAGGCGCGCAAGGCGCACTACGAGCAGCGGTTCGCGGGTTGCCTGCCGCAGCTCAAGGTCGTCCTCGACAAGCTGCGTACCTACGGTTACAGCTTCCCGCCCCGCCCCGATCCGGCCCAGGTGCGCGCGTTGCTCAGGGCGTTCCAGCTGCATTTCAGGCCAGGCAACTATGACGGTGTGCTGGATGCCGAGACCGCGGCGATCGTCTTTGCGCTGGTGGAGCGCTACATGCCCTGATCGCCCTGTGGCGAGCGCAGGCTGTCCAGCAGCTTTCTCGACAGCGCTGCTGCGTCGCGTCGGCAGGCCAGGGCCACGGTGCTCTGGCAAGCCTCGGCCAGCGGCACGAAGGTGACAGAGGGCGGGGCGATCTCGCGCATGCTCAGGGGCAGCAACGCCACACCGAACCCGGCCTGGATCAGTTGCAGCTGGGTGGTCTTGCGCGACACCACCTGCGCCGCCCGGGGAAAGAACCCTTCGTTCATGCATAACGACGCCGACAGGTAGCTCAGCCCGCCGCGCTGGCGGTGGGGTATGGAAATGAAGCGCTCCTCGCGCAGGTGCCCCAACCGAACACTGGCTGCCGCGGCCAGTGGGTGGTTCGCCGCCACAGCCAGCAGCAGGGGCTCATCGAACAACGCATGCAGCTCAACGCCCTCATGCTGGCGCAGCACCGGCAGGCGCAGCAGGCCAATTTCCAGGCGGCCTTGTGCGATATCCTCCAGTTGTGCTTCCGACGATTGCTGGGCGATCTCCAGGGAAACGCCGGGGTTGTCCTCGAGGTAGCCGCCGAGGCGCTGCAGGAGCTGCCCGGTCAGTGGCACGGTGCTGGAGTGGTTCAGTCGCAGGCTGCCACGCAAGCCCTGGCCAATCTCGTGGGCCAGGCGCTCGGCTTTGTCCAGGTCAACCAGCAGGCATCGGGCGCGCTCGAGAAAGGCCTGACCGGCCACGGTCAGGCGTGGCAGGCGCGCAGTGCGTTCGAACAGGGCGGTGCCCAGCTGAAGCTCAAGCTCCTTGATCTGCCGGCTGAGGGCCGACTGGGCAATGTACAACCGCTCGGCGGCGGCGCTGAAGCTGCCGACCTCGGCGATTTCGACGAAGTAGCGCAGTTGGCGGATAGAAGTCATGTCATGCCTTTTCGAGATGTCTTACGGCGAAAAGACATATTAGTCGGCATGGCTTGTGGCTGGCTAATCTTCAGTGGACTTCCAAGGAACTGCCGCGATGCTCGCTCAATTGTCGTTTTCCACGTCCGACTGGCTGCCCATCCTGCTGGGAGTGGGGGTGGCTTACATCGTCTTCGGCATCGCCGGTTTCGGCACCGCGCTGGTCGCCGGCCCCGTGCTGATCCATTTCATGCCGTTGTCGCGGATCATCCCGCTGCTGGTGCTGCTGGACTTCGTCGCCGCCTTCGGCAACCTGCTGCCTTCGCGGCGCGATGTGGTGCGCGGCGAGTTGCTGCGCCTGCTGCCGTTCATGGCCGTGGGTTGCACCCTGGGCGTGGTGTTCCTGCTACGGCTCAAGTCCGATCTGCTGCTGTTGCTGATGGGCATCTTCGTGACCGCCTATGCGGTCTATGGCCTGGCGGTCAAGGTGCGCCCGGCTAGCCTGTCGGGCGCCTGGGCGGTGCCCATGGGCACGGTGGGCGGATTGTTCGGCGCCTTGTTCGGCAGTGGTGGTTTCCTCTACGCGATCTACCTCAGCGCCCGCCTGGAGGCCAAGGAACAGGTGCGTGCGACCCAGGTCGCCCTGATCAGTTGCAGCACGGTGGTGCGCCTGTCGCTGTTCCTGATCGCCGGGGTGTATGCCGATAGCAGCTTGCTGCTGCTCGCCGCCTGCCTGTTGCCGGTGATGTTCGTCGGCACCTGGCTGGGGCGGCGACTGACCTTGAAACTGTCCCGCGAGGCCTTCATCCGCCTGGTCACCTGGTTGGTCCTGGCTAGCGGCCTGGCGCTTATCGGCCGCTACCTGAGCGCCTGAGCAGGCGCTAGAATTGCGCCATTACCGCAGTCCCCAGGCCCGCCTCACGCATGAATACCCAGAGCATCATCGTCCCCAAACTGTCCACCGTGCCCGTCCATGAGGCCCGCGCCCGCGCCATCCTGCGCTGGCTGGTGCGCGAAAAAATCGTCGAGGAACAGTTGAGCACCTGTGGGCGCACCGGCAACCGCATGGGCCATGCCCTGGCGGAGGGGGCGCGCAAGGTGGCCCTGCATCCCGAGAGGTTGCCGTTCGGCGAGCAGGTCAACGGCCTGGAAGTGATGCTCAAACGCTGCATCTACACCCCCACCGACGGTTTTCTCGAAGAAGCCGGTTGCCCGGAGTGCCGGCGCGAGGTCGGCGAGCCGCTGTTCGAGAGCCTCGAGGAGTGGATGCCGGGGGTGAGCGACAACTTCACCTGCCCGTTGTGCGGCTTCGAAGACGACATCAATGGCTTTCTCTATTTGCAGCCGTGTGCCTTTTCCAACCTGGGGTTCATCTTCAATAACTGGGGCGAGGCCGGGTTTACCCAGGCCTTCCTCGACAGCTTCGCCGACTGGCTGGACCAGTCGGTGGCGGTGGTGCAGGTAAAACTGCCGCAAGGCTGACCGAAGGCCCTTATTTTGCATTGAGCGGCGCGCCATGGATGGGTATAATGGCGCGCTTCCATTTTTCCCTCCCGGGAGCCCCCGCGATGCTGCGTATCAGCCAAGAAGCCCTGACCTTCGACGATATCCTCCTTGTACCTGGCTACTCCGAGGTACTGCCCAATGAAGTCAGTCTCAAGACCCGTTTGACTCGTGGCATCGAGCTGAACATTCCCCTGGTCTCCGCCGCCATGGATACCGTGACCGAAGCGCGCCTGGCCATCGCCATGGCCCAGGAAGGCGGCATCGGCATCATCCACAAGAACATGACCATCGAGCAGCAGGCCGGCGAAGTACGCAAGGTCAAGAAGTTCGAGGCTGGCGTGGTCAAGGACCCGATCACCATCGACGCCGACGCCACCGTGCGCGACCTGTTCGACCTGACCCGTCTGAACAACATCTCCGGTGTTCCGGTGCTGGAAAACGGTGACCTGGTCGGCATCGTCACCTCCCGCGACGTGCGCTTCGAAACCCGCCTGGACGCCAAGGTCCGCGACGTGATGACCCCCAAAGAGCGTCTGGTCACCGTCCGCGAAGGCGCCGACAAGAACGAAGTCCGCGAGCTGCTGCACAAGCACCGCCTGGAAAAAGTCCTGATCGTCGACGACAAGTTCGCCCTCAAGGGCATGATGACCGTCAAGGACATCGAGAAGGCCAAGGCCTACCCGCTGGCCAGCAAGGACGACCAGGGTCGCCTGCGTGTCGGCGCCGCGGTCGGCACCGGCAAGGACACCGGCGAGCGCGTTGCCGCCCTGGTAGCCGCCGGCGTTGACGTGGTGGTGGTCGACACCGCCCACGGTCACTCCAAAGGCGTGATCGACCGCGTGCGTTGGGTGAAAGAAACCTACCCGCAAGTGCAGGTGATCGGCGGCAACATCGCCAGCGGCGCCGCCGCCAAGGCCCTGGCAGAAGCCGGCGCCGACGCGGTCAAGGTCGGTATCGGCCCAGGCTCGATCTGCACCACCCGTATCGTCGCCGGTGTCGGCGTGCCGCAGATCAGCGCCATCGCCAACGTCGCCGCCGCACTGGAAGGCACTGGCGTGCCACTGATCGCCGACGGCGGCATCCGTTTCTCGGGTGACCTGTCCAAGGCCATCGTCGCCGGTGCGTCCTGCGTGATGATGGGCTCGATGTTCGCCGGTACCGAAGAAGCGCCGGGTGAAGTCGAACTGTTCCAGGGCCGTTCCTACAAGGCCTACCGTGGCATGGGCTCGCTGGGCGCCATGGCACAGGCGCAAGGCTCGTCCGACCGTTACTTCCAGGACTCCTCGGCCGGCGCCGAGAAGCTGGTGCCGGAAGGTATCGAAGGCCGCGTGCCGTACAAGGGCGCCCTGGCCGCGATCATCCACCAGCTGATGGGCGGCCTGCGTTCGTCCATGGGCTACACCGGCAGCGCGACCATCGAAGAGATGCGTACCAAGCCGGAGTTCGTGCGCATCACCGGTGCCGGCATGGCCGAGTCCCACGTGCATGACGTTCAGATCACCAAGGAAGCCCCTAACTACCGCGTAGGCTAAGGCTTCCAGCAATTACCGAACGGGGCTGTCATACACAGCCCCGCGTCGTTTCCGATTTCCACTGACGAGATTGAGTCATGGCCCTCGACATTCACGCTCACCGCATCCTGATCCTCGATTTCGGTTCCCAGTACACCCAGCTGATCGCCCGCCGCGTGCGTGAGATCGGTGTGTATTGCGAGCTGCACCCGTTCGACATGGACGATGAAGCGATCCGCGAATTCAACCCGCGCGGCATCATCCTGGCCGGTGGCCCCGAGTCGGTCCACGAAGCCAACAGCCCACGCGCGCCGCAGGCCGTGTTCGACCTGAAAGTACCCGTGCTGGGCATCTGCTACGGCATGCAGACCATGGCCGAGCAGATGGGCGGCAAGGTCGAAGGTTCCGACCTGCGCGAGTTCGGTTACGCCCGCGTCGACGTGGTCGGCAAGAGCCGCCTGCTCGATGGCATCGAAGACCATGTCGACGATGACGGCGTGCTGGGCCTGGACGTGTGGATGAGCCATGGCGACAAGGTCACCCAGATGCCAGGCAACTTCAGCGTGCTGGCCAGCACTCCGAGCTGCCCGATCGCCGGCATGTACGACGATGCCCTGGGCTACTACGGCGTGCAGTTCCACCCGGAAGTGACCCACACCAAGCAAGGCGGTCGCATCCTGTCGCGCTTCGTCCAGGACATCTGCGGCTGTGAAGCGCTGTGGACTGCCTCGAACATCGTCGAGGACGCTATCGCCCAGGTCCGTGCACAGGTCGGTTCGGCCAACGTCCTGCTGGGCCTGTCCGGCGGCGTCGACAGCTCGGTTGTTGCCGCGCTGCTGCATCGCGCCATCGGCGACCAGCTGACCTGCGTGTTCGTCGACAACGGCCTGCTGCGCCTGCACGAAGGCGACCAGGTGATGGCCATGTTCAAGGAGAACATGGGCGTCAAGGTGATCCGCGCCGATGCCGAGAAGCAGTTCCTCGACAATCTGGAAGGCGAAGCCGACCCGGAGAAGAAGCGCAAGATCATCGGCCGCACCTTCATCGACGTGTTCGATGCCGAGGCCAGCAAGCTGGAGAACATCCAGTTCCTCGCCCAGGGCACCATCTACCCCGACGTGATCGAGTCGGCCGGCGCCAAGAGCGGCAAGGCCCACGTGATCAAGTCGCACCACAACGTCGGCGGCCTGCCGGAGGAAATGAACCTCAAGCTGGTCGAGCCCCTGCGTGAGCTGTTCAAGGACGAAGTGCGCAAGATCGGCCTGGAACTGGGCCTGCCGTACGACATGGTCTACCGCCACCCGTTCCCGGGCCCGGGCCTGGGTGTGCGCATCCTCGGTGAAGTGAAGAAGGAATATGCCGACATCCTGCGTCGCGCCGACCACATCTTCATCGAAGAGCTGCGCAAGGCCGACTGGTACCACAAGACCAGCCAGGCGTTCGTGGTGTTCCAGCCGGTCAAGTCGGTCGGCGTCGTCGGTGACGGCCGTCGCTACGCCTGGGTCGTGGCCCTGCGTGCCGTCGAGACCGTGGACTTCATGACCGCGCGCTGGGCGCACCTGCCGTACGAACTGCTGGAAACCGTCAGTGGTCGTATCATCAACGAAATCGACGGCATCTCCCGCGTCACCTACGACGTGTCGAGCAAGCCGCCGGCCACTATCGAGTGGGAATGATCTCGCGCCCGGCGTAGACCGGAAGCAAATGGCAAGAAACACCCCTAAAGCCCGCGTAACTGCGGGCTTTTGGCATTCAGTCGGGCAGGTGAAATAGCCAGACGCTTATGGGCTTCACCCTCAGCCCCAAACAACAAAACCCGCCAATGCGGGTTTTGTTGTTTGAAGCGCAGACGTTGGTCAGAAGTCGTAACGCACGTTGGCAGTGAAGGTGTCGGCGTTGAAACCACTGCTGGCCAGGTAGTTGTACATCCCTCCCACGCTCCAGGCGCCTACCCGGTAGTTGACACCCAGTCCCAGCTCGTAGCTGTCGCGCGCGGGGGTGGCGCCTTGGGTGGTGAAGGGGGTACCGCCGAGCACGAAGGTCGAGGTGGTGCTGGCCTTGTCGCCGATGAAATCGTGCCAGGCCATCAGCTTGGCTTCCGGCTCCAGGCTGCCCACGCCGACGTCAAAAGCGGCCGCCAGACGGGCGCCCAGGCCCATTTCGCCAATTTCATAGCGCTGGCTGCCAACGTTGAGGGCGGCTGAGCTGCCTTTCTCATGGTACGAATCAATCGAAACCTTGGCATAACGCGCACCGACCTGTGGCTCCAGCAGCCAATGCTTGTCTAGCCGGAACGTGTAGCCTGCAAGTGCTTTGACGCCGAAGATTGCACTGTCGTAATCGGCCTTGGCGCGGGTGCCGGCGATGTAGCGTCTGGACTCGTTGTCGTTCCAGCCATAGGTCAGCGAGGTGTCGACAAAGAAGTTGTCACGGGCCCAGTTGCCGTACAGCGTCAGTGCATGGCCGTTGACGTCGGTCTTGTTGCCAAGGTCCGACTTGACGTCGCTGGTCAGGTAGCTGTACGCCAGGCCCACGGTGGTATTGGGGTTGAGCTTGCCGTCGGCACCCAAGGCGATGCCTTGGGTGTTGGCGTCAAAGCCGCCGATACCGTGGCGGCTATCCTGGTTGGCATCGCTGGACAGCGCTTGCAGCCATACCCCTTGTTCTGCCAGGACGTCGCCCGACGACAGGCCGCTGCGTACTTTGCTGGCGCGGTGCTCGATGGCACCTGCGACCAGGTTTTGACTGTTGGTGGCGGCGTTGATGACTCCACGGCTGACGTCCGGGGCCAAGGTTTCGGCAAGTTTCGCCAGATCTTCGGAGGTGGCGGCGTTGGCAAAATGCTGGAATACCGGGTCGCTTTCGTCCATCTGGCCCAGGACTGTGTTCTTGAGCGGCTGGATGGCGTTCACCGCATTGCGCGAACCATGGGCGCCCAGCAGGTCTTGCGTTACTGCCTCATCACTGCGGGTCGCAACCGTTGCTTTTACATCCTGGCCTTCAATGCCAAAGCTTTTCACTTCAAGCAGCGCCGAGGACGAAACCACGGAGAGGTTCTGTGGATCTTCCCACGTGCCGGAATTGATGAGGGTGTAGCGGTTGCCCTGGGCCGAGGTGCGGAAATCGTCGGAGCGAGCCTGCAGTTCGACCTGGCTGCCTGGAGAGAAGTAGGTATCGCCGGTGACTGTCAGGATCGGCGTGTTGGGCAGTGTGTTGTTATCCAGCAGCAGGCGCAAGCGAGCAGTTTCGCTATCCAGGTCGAGGTTGCCGACAATCGTGGTCTGTGGGCGAAGCAGCGTCAGGCGGCCACCGTCGATATCGACGTAACCGGCACGGATGGTCGAGCCGTCGAATTGTGCATCCCCTTGCACCAGTACCCCACTCAGGCCCAGCAGGTCACCCTTGACCTGGCCACCCTCCCAGTAGAAATAAGAAGGGGAGGAATGGTCATCCGCCAGAATTGCCGCGGTGCCGCCTTCGATCAGGCCACCGGTCTGCCTGATGGAGAAGATGCTGAAGCCGGCGGAGGGGTCGAGGTTGACCAAGTGGATACCGACGCCCTCGGCGGAGATAGTCCCGCTGTTGTTGATATCACTCTTGAAAGGGTCGCCTGTGTTTTTACCGGTGAAGCTGGCGTTTTCTATCTCGATACCTGCAGAGCCGACGCCGCTGGCAGTGATGGTGCCCGAGTTATTGATGCGAGCCTGGGCCGAGGTGATCATCATGCCATTGGCATCTTCGCCTGTTACCCTGATGTTGCCGTTGTTGCTGACTTCACCGGCGATTTTCGCCAGATACAGGTCCAGCCCCATAGCAGTGGTGCCGCTCACCGTTATATCGCCCTGATTGACCAGACTGCCAGCGACGGTGGAGTTGAGGGTCATGGAGATGCCGGACGGGACGTCACTGGGTGTTGCGGCCGTCAGGTTGATCTTGCCCTGATTGATCAAGCTGCCCGCCAGCGTCACATTGGTCAGCGTCACACCTGCGTTTTGTGACGTTCCGGTAAAGGTGGCGTTATTGAAACCACCGCCGGAGCTGATGTATGCCCCTGTGCCCAGGTCGTGGTTGAGGTCGGGTGCGGCATGGACTGTGGCAGCCGTGACGGACAGCGCCAACAACGAGCGGCGCAGGTGGGAGATGTTCAAGACCGTATCCTTACAGGGTAGAAACTGACAGGGGCAACGCGCGCGTCAGCGTCTGTTTTCGGCATCCCTGTCAGCTTGTCAGTGAAGTGCTGTTTCAAGCGCGCCGAATCTACACGATGCGGGTGAGGATATTCATCATGAAAACAACTAATGGCGAAAAAAATAAATGCGCCGTTTCAGTTGTTTTCCCAAGCCGTGGCCGTCCTGGTTCAAGGATGTTCATGTGCCAATGGAGTCTTGGCCCATCGGCTCCATGCTGCTTCCCAGCCACTGTCGTGGCTCGCTTCAGGGACATGAATACACTGGGATAATGGTGAGCCAAGTGCCTGTTGATACCTGGCAGCCAAATCACTCGGAATGATCGAGTCAGCGTCTCCAATGAAATGACGCTGAGGTAACAAGGAGAGTCGATCTCGGTAGTCCAGCGGTTCCAAGGATCCGTGGAGTGGCGACAGTCCTTTCATCGTCGCCCACATACGCGGGCTAAGGTTGCCGGCCAGGGTTTGCACCTGGGTAATATCATTGCGCTGCGCCGCTAACAATAATGCCAGTGCGGCGCCACCCGAATATCCCACGAGTTCGAATTCACTGTTGCCATATCGTTGTTTCAGTTGGTCTAGCGCCTGGTTGAGGCGGTCGATCACTTCCTGGGCGTAGCGTCGATGGGTCCAGAGTGCGGTCTGACACGCTGCAGCCATGACGAACTGGCAGGGACGCGCGAGATACACGTTCGGCGTCGGATCGTTGACCGCCAGCCGTGGCACCAACAGATTGTGCGGGCTCGGATCCAGGCTGGGTTGAGTGGCCGTCGACCAGGAATGCCCATCGCCTTCCAGGTAGACACGCAGGCGAGTCATTTTTTCTGCGGTGCGCGGCGCAAGGATGATGAGAGGGAAGTCTTGTCCCGACAGGACCTCCCATTGTCGGCCGTGTTCTTGAGCCAGTTGTTGCAGTGCCTCGCGCGGCGATTGGCAGGCGATGAGAAGTGCGCTGATTATCAGCACACACGCCATAGGGAAGCTGGTCACTGTCCGACGACTGGGAAAATCTCTACTTATCATATGTGCAGTGTACGATCACGTCGCTTCGGCAACCTACAGCCCTGCGACAAGACTTCACTTAATCTTTCGCAAATGCAGGTGTATCGTATTCGCCCTTCATCGTCGGCCCTGCCGGCAGGCTGATCGCGCAGAAACGAGGTACCCGCACCGATGTCCTTTACCCGTCGACAAATGCTCAAGGGCCTGACCGGCCTTGTGGTGGTAGGCCTGGGCGCCGGTGGCGCGGCGCGTTACTGGCTGGGCAAGGTCGAGGACGACAACGCCGGGCACGACTACGAGCTGATCGCCGCACCGCTGGACGTCGAGCTGGTGCCGGGGTTCAAGACCGAGGCCTGGGCCTTCGGCCCGTCGGCGCCGGGGACCGAGCTGCGGGTGCGCCAGGGTACGTGGCTGCGGGTGCGCTTCATCAACCATCTACCCGTCGAGACCACCATCCACTGGCACGGCATCCGCCTGCCGCTGGAAATGGACGGCGTGCCGTACGTGTCGCAATTGCCGGTCAAGCCCGGCGAATATTTCGACTACAAGTTCCGTGTACCGGATGCCGGCAGCTACTGGTACCACCCCCACGTGAGCAGCTCCGAGGAACTGGGGCGCGGGCTGGTTGGCCCGCTGATCGTCGAAGAGCGCGAACCGACCGGTTTCAAGCACGAACGCACGCTGAGCCTGAAGAACTGGCACGTGGACGAGCAGGGCGCCTGGCTGCCGTTCAGCATCCCCCGCGAGGCGGCGCGCAACGGCACTGCCGGGCGGTTGATCACCATCAATGGCCAGGCCGAGTCGGTTACGGAGCTGCCGGCGGGGCAGGTGGTGCGGGTGCGCTTGCTGAACCTGGACAACACCTGGACCTACCGCCTGAACCTCAAAGGCAACTGCGAGGCGATGATCTACGCCCTCGATGGCAACCCGATCACCCCGCGCCCGCTGGACGAGGAGTACTGGCTTGGCCCCGGCATGCGCATCTGCCTGGCGATCCGCATTCCCGAGGCGGGCGAGGAGGTCTCGTTGCGTGACGGCTTCGTGCGCCTGGGGACCTTGCGCTCGGTGGCCAGCAGCGACGCTCCCGGTGACTGGCCCAAGGCGCTGCCGCCGAACCCCGTTGCCGAGCCGGACCTGGAGAATGCCGAGAAGCTCAACTTCAATTTCGAATGGGTCGGCAAGGTTTCGGTGAATACCGAGAACGGCAAGCCGCCGAGTCTGTGGCAGATCAACGGCCAGGCCTGGGACATCACCGACAAGACCTGTGCCGACCGGCCGATCGCCACGCTGCAGAAGGGCAAGAGCTATATCCTCGAGCTGAAGAACATGACCCAGTACCAGCACCCGATCCACCTGCACGGCATGAGTTTCAAGGTGATCGCCTCCAATCGGCGCAAGATCGTCGAGCCGTGGTTCACCGATACCTACCTGCTGGGCAAGAACGAGCGGGCGCAGGTGGCGCTGGTGGCGGATAACCCAGGCACCTGGATGTTCCATTGCCATGTCATCGACCACATGGAAACCGGCCTGATGGCCGCGATCGCGGTGGTTTGATGCGCCCGCAGATCATCGATCGCAGCCGCGATCAGGAATTCATGCGCCTGGCCCTGGAACTGGCGGCCCAGGGCGCGGCCCTGGGCGAGGTGCCGGTGGGCGCGGTGCTGGTGCAGCACGGCCAGGTGCTCGGCCAGGGCTTCAACCGGCCGATCCTCGACAGCGACCCCAGCGCCCATGCCGAGATGGTGGCGATCCGCGCTGCGGCCAAGTCCGCCAGCAACTACCGCCTGCCGGGCAGCACCCTGTACGTGACACTGGAACCGTGCAGCATGTGCGCGGGGCTGATCGTCCATTCGCGGGTGGCGCGGGTGGTCTACGGCGCGCTGGAGCCCAAGGCAGGGATCGTGCAGAGCCAGGGGCAGTTCTTCACCCAGGGTTTTCTCAACCATCGGGTGATGTACGAGGGGGGAGTGCTGGCCGAGGAATGCGGCGCGATCCTCAGCGAGTTTTTCAAGGCTCGGCGGGCCAAGGGCTAACCCGCGCCGGCCTCATCGCTGGCAAGCCAGCTCCCACAGGATGGCGCTCGGCTTTAGAAGGGCGATTGGGGGAGCTGGCTTGCCGGTGAAGTGGCCTTGAAGACTCACATCGGCGCCGCTTGCTCCGCTGGCTTGTCCTTGTTCACCGCCGGCACATGCAGGTTGCCCTCGGCCACCTGGCCTTCGAGCTGCGGCTGCGTGACCCAGGTGAGGATGTCGTAGTAACGACGGATGTTGGCGACGAAATGCACCGGCTCGCCGCCCCGGGCATAACCGTACTTGGTCTTGCTGTACCACTGCTTCTGCGACAGGCGCGGCAGCATCTTCTTCACGTCCAGCCACTTGTTCGGGTTCAGGCCTTCGCGCCTGGCCAGGGTGCGGGCGTCTTCGAGGTGGCCGCTGCCAACGTTGTAGGCCGCCAGGGCGAACCAGGTGCGGTCCGGCTCCTTGATGCTGTCGTCGAGCTGGTCCTTGACCAGCATGAAGTACTTGGCGCCGCCCTGGATGCTCTGCCGGGGGTCCAGGCGGTTGGACACGCCCATGGCCTGGGCGGTGCGCTGGGTCAGCATCATCAGGCCGCGCACACCGGTCTTGGAGGTGACTTCCGGCTGCCACATCGATTCCTGGTAGCCGATCGCGGCCAGCAGCCGCCAGTCCACCTGTTCGACCTTGGAGCTGGTCTTGAAGTGTTTCTCGTACTTGGGCAGGCGTTGCTGCAGGTGCTGGGCGAAGGTGTAGGCACCGACGTAGCCCAGCACATCGACATGGCCGTAGTAACGGTCCTTCAGGCGTTGAAGCGTGCCGTTCTTCTGCGACTTGTCGAGAAACTCGTTGATCTCGTTGAGCAGGCTGTTGTCTTCGCCGGCGGCCACCGCCCAGCGCTGGTCACGGGTGTCGCCCAGGTCGAAGGCCACGCGCACGTTGGGGAAGTAGACCTGGTTCATGGCCAGTTCGTTGGAGTCGACCAGGGTCAGGTCGATCTGGCCTTCGTCGACCATGCGCAGCAGGTCGACCACTTCGACGGCGTCGGATTCTTCGTATTCCAGCCCCGGATTCTGCTTTTTCAGCTCGGCCAGCTGGTCGGCGTGGCTGCTGCCCTTGAGCACCATGATCTTTTTGCCCACCAGGCCCTTGGCATTGGTGGGGCGCGAGCGGCCGTTGCGGTAGATGACCTGCGGGGTCACCTCGAGATACGGGTGGGAGAACTTCGCCTGGCTGGCGCGGCGCTCGCTGCTGACCAGGCCGGCGGCGGCCAGTACCGGGCCGGAGGGCTTGCCCAACTGGTCGAACAATTGGTCGAGGTTGTCGGCGGTCTCGATCTCGAGCTTCACCCCCAGGTCATCGGCGAAGCGCTTGACCAGTTCGTACTCGAAACCGGTTTCGCCGTTGCGGTCCTGGAAGTAGGTCGCCGGGCTGTTGCGGGTAATCACGCGCAATACGCCATCCTCCTTGACGCGCTCGAGGGTGCTGGGTTTTTCAACGCAGGCACCGAGCATCAGGAAGAGTCCGGTTGCGAAGAGCCATTTGGCGCAACGCTGGCGCAAAGCAGTGTGGGCGAACATAGGGTGCAGTATACGCAAAGGACTGCCGGCGCCATATCTCGACAATGGTTGGCAGGTCTGCTAGCACGTCACTGTGCCTGCGACAGGGCGGAGCAGGTCGTGGGAGCGGGCTTGCCCCGCGATTCGCCCGCTCAGGCAGTCTCTTTGCCGGTAGGTGTCATCGCGGGGCAAGCCCGCTCCCACGATGAAATACCCGCGATTTTTTTGACCCGCAAGTCCGGTTCCACCGCCCGGCAGCATTGGCTTAGAGCGGGTGCCGAAAGCCTGCGAATTAGGCTAGAATGCACGGCCTCTAAGCACACCCCTTCCTGAGGCTGTCCCGACGATGTTGATCCTGCGCGGCGCTCCTGCCCTTTCTGCCTTTCGCCACGGTAAATTACTCGAGCAACTGAGCCAGAAAGTCCCCGCTGTTACTGGTTTGTATGCCGAATTCGCCCACTTCGCCGACGTCGACGGCGAGCTGGCCGCCGACCAGCAGCAGGTGCTGGGCCTTCTGCTCAAGTACGGCCCGAGCGTGCCGGTACAGGAGCCGAGCGGCCGCCTGTTCCTGGTCGTGCCGCGCCTGGGCACCATCTCGCCCTGGGCATCCAAGGCCAGCGACATCGCCCACAACTGCGGCCTGCAGTCGATCCAGCGCCTGGAGCGCGGCATCGCCTACTACGTCGCCGGCAACATCAATGACGCCGACGCCCAGGCCATCGCCGCCGAGCTGCACGACCGCATGACCCAGCGCGTGCTGGGCAAGCTGGAAGACGCCGCCGACCTGTTCAGCCACGCCCAGCCCAAGCCGATGACCTCGGTCGACATCCTGGCCGGTGGCCGCGCCGCCCTGGCCCAGGCCAACATCGACCTGGGCCTGGCCCTGGCCGAAGACGAGATCGACTACCTGGTCGCCGCCTTCCAGGGCCTTGCGCGCAACCCGAACGACATCGAACTGATGATGTTCGCCCAGGCCAACTCCGAGCACTGCCGCCACAAGATCTTCAACGCCAGCTGGGACATCGACGGCCAGGCGCAAGAGAAGAGCCTGTTCGGCATGATCAAGAACACCTACCAGATGCACAACGAAGGCGTGCTGTCGGCCTACAAGGACAACGCCTCGGTGATCGTCGGTTCGGTGGCCGGGCGCTTCTTCCCGAACCCTGAGACCCGCCAGTACGGCGCGGTGCAGGAGCCGGTGCACATCCTGATGAAGGTCGAGACGCACAACCACCCGACCGCCATCGCCCCGTTCTCCGGCGCCTCCACCGGCTCCGGCGGCGAAATCCGCGACGAAGGCGCCACCGGCCGTGGTGCCAAGCCCAAGGCCGGCCTGACCGGTTTCACCGTCTCCAACCTGCGCATCCCCGGTTTCGAGCAGCCTTGGGAAAAGCCGTACGGCAAGCCCGAGCGCATCGTCGACGCCCTCGACATCATGATCGAAGGCCCGCTGGGCGGCGCCGCGTTCAACAACGAATTCGGTCGCCCGGCCCTGACCGGCTACTTCCGTACCTTCGAGCAGGGCATCAACACCCCGCACGGCGAGGAAGTCCGTGGCTACCACAAGCCGATCATGCTGGCCGGCGGCATGGGCAACATCCGTGAAGACCACGTGCAGAAGGGAGAGATCACCGTCGGCGCCAAGCTGATCGTGCTTGGCGGCCCGGCCATGCTGATCGGCCTGGGTGGCGGCGCCGCTTCGTCGGTTGCCACCGGCGCCAGCTCCGCCGACCTGGACTTCGCCTCGGTGCAGCGCGAGAACCCGGAAATGGAGCGTCGTTGCCAGGAGGTCATCGACCGCTGCTGGCAGCTGGGTGACAAGAACCCCATCGCCTTTATCCACGACGTCGGCGCTGGTGGCATTTCCAACGCCTTCCCCGAGCTGGTCAACGACGGTGGCCGTGGTGGTCGCTTCGAGCTGCGCAACGTGCCCAACGACGAGCCGGGCATGGCCCCGCACGAAATCTGGTCCAACGAATCGCAGGAGCGCTACGTGCTGGCGGTCAGCGCCGAGGACTTCGAGCGCTTCCAGGCCATCTGCGAGCGCGAGCGTTGCCCGTTCGCAGTGGTCGGCGAGGCCACCGAAGAGCAACACCTGACCGTTACCGACAGCCACTTCGACAACACCCCGGTGGACATGCCGCTGGACGTGCTGCTGGGCAAGCCGCCGCGCATGCACCGTTCGGTCACTCGCGAAGCGGAGCTGGGCGATGAGTTCGACCCGAGCACGCTGGACCTGACCGACTCGGTCGAGCGCGTGCTGCGTCACCCGGCCGTGGCCAGCAAGAGCTTCCTGATCACCATCGGCGACCGCACCATCACCGGCCTCGTGGCCCGCGACCAGATGGTCGGCCCGTGGCAGGTACCGGTGGCCGACTGCGCCGTCACCGCCACCAGCTTCGACGTCTACACCGGCGAAGCCATGGCCATGGGCGAGCGTACCCCGCTGGCCCTGCTCGATGCCCCGGCGTCCGGGCGCATGGCAATTGGCGAAACCCTGACCAACCTGGCTGCCTCGCGCATCGAGAAGCTGTCCGACATCAAACTGTCGGCCAACTGGATGTCCGCCGCCGGCCACCCGGGCGAAGACGCCCGCCTGTACGACACCGTCAAGGCCGTCGGCATGGAGCTGTGCCCGGAACTGGGCATCACCATCCCGGTCGGTAAAGACTCGATGTCGATGAAGACCCAGTGGAGCGAAGCGGGCGAGCAGAAGAGCGTTACCTCGCCGATGTCGCTGATCATCACCGGCTTCGCCCCGGTCACCGACATCCGCAAGACCCTGACCCCGCAGCTGCGCATGGACAAGGGCGAGACCGACCTGATCCTGATCGACCTGGGCCGCGGCAAGAACCGCATGGGCGCCTCGATCCTGGCGCAGACCCACGGCAAGCTGGCCGCCCAGGCGCCGGATGTCGACGACGCCGAGGACCTCAAGGCGTTCTTCGCGGTGATCCAGGGCCTCAACGAAGACGGCCACCTGCTGGCCTACCACGACCGTTCCGACGGCGGCCTGCTGACCACCGTGCTGGAGATGGCCTTCGCCGGCCACTGCGGCCTGGATGTGGAGCTGGGCACCCTGACCAGCAAGCGCGAGAAAGTTGCGGCCATCCTCTTCAACGAAGAGCTGGGCGCGGTGATCCAGGTCCGTCAGGACGCCACGCCGGATGTGCTGGCGCAGTTCAGCGCCGCAGGCCTGGGCGAGGATTGCGTCGCGGTGATCGGCCAGCCGATCAACAACGGTGAAGTGCTGATCAAGTTCGAAGGCGAAGAGCTGTTCAAGGGCGACCGTCGCCTGCTGCAGCGCCAGTGGGCCGAGACCAGCTACCAGGTCCAGCGCCTGCGCGACAACGCCGACTGCGCCGACCAGGAGTTCGACGCGCTGCTCGAGGAAGACAACCCAGGCCTGTCGGTCAAGCTCGGCTACGACGTCAACGAAGACATCGCCGCGCCGTACATCAAGAAAGGCGTGCGCCCGCAAGTGGCGATCCTGCGCGAGCAGGGCGTCAATGGCCAGGTCGAGATGGCCGCGGCCTTCGACCGCGCCGGCTTCGCCGCCGTCGACGTGCACATGAGCGACATCCTGTCTGGTCGTGTCGATTTCGAAGCGTTCAAGGGCTTGGTGGCCTGCGGCGGCTTCTCCTACGGCGACGTGCTCGGTGCCGGTGAGGGCTGGGCCAAGTCTGCACTGTTCAACGCCCGTGCCCGCGATGCCTTCCAGGCCTTCTTCGAGCGTACCGACAGCTTCGCCCTGGGCGTGTGCAACGGTTGCCAGATGATGTCCAACCTGCACGAGCTGATCCCGGGCACCGAGTACTGGCCGCACTTCGTGCGCAACCGCTCGGAGCAGTTCGAAGCCCGTGTGGCCATGGTCGAGGTGCAGAAGTCCAACTCGATCTTCCTGCAGGGCATGGCTGGTTCGCGCATGCCGATCGCCATCGCCCACGGTGAAGGCCATGCCGAGTTCGCCAGCGAAGAGGCACTGCTGGAAGCCGACCTGTCCGGTTGCGTGGCCCTGCGCTACGTCGACAACCACGGCAAGGTCACCGAAGCCTACCCGGCCAACCCGAACGGCTCGCCGCGCGGGATCACCGGCCTGACCAGCCGCGACGGCCGCGTGACCATCATGATGCCGCACCCGGAGCGTATGTTCCGTGCCGTGCAGAACTCCTGGCGCCCGGATGAGTGGCAGGAAGACGCGGCCCTGATGCGCATGTTCCGCAACGCGCGGGTGTGGGTGAACTAAGGCGTGTACAAGCTCGCCTTCTTCGTCCCCGACAGCCATGTCGAAGTGGTCAAGGCCGCCGTGTTCGCCGCTGGAGGCGGGCGCATTGGCGACTATGACCACTGCGCCTGGCAGACCCTCGGCCAGGGCCAGTTCCGCCCGTTGCACGGCAGCCAGCCGTACCTCGGGCAGACCGGTCAGGTCGAGGTGGTCGAGGAATGGAAGGTGGAGCTGGTGGTGGCTGATGCGCTGATCGCCCAGGTGGTCGCTGCGCTCAAGCAGAGCCACCCGTATGAAACACCTGCCTATGAGGTCTGGCCGCTGGCCGATTTCTAGGGCAGCGTCGAATCACATCGCGGGGCAAGTCGCATCGGCGCACCGCCGCTCTCACGAAGCAAATTCGTGGGAGCGGCGGTGCGCCGATGCGACTTGCCCCGCGATGCTTTTCAGCCTTGCAAGGCGGCGCCCAGCGCAGGCGCCTTGCCACCTACCAGCAGATGCCACACGCCGCCTGCCTGCGGACTCACTCCCAGGCATCCCAAGGCGGCCAGGTGATCCTGTTCCACCTTGCTCTCATCCCTGACTTGCACCCGCACCCGGCTCGAGGCCACGCACTGCGCTTCCAGCAGATTGTCGCGCCCGCCCAGGGCCTGCAGCCATTCATCCACGACGACCGCCTCGGTGACCACGGCGGTCTTCTCGGCCACCGGTGCCGTCACCCGCGCATGGGGTAGCTCACCACGGATCTCATCGGCCAGCGCATCAGCCATCGGCCCCACCACCACTTGGAGGCTGCCGCCGCTGCCAGGCCGTACCACCGCCATGGCGCCGAGGGCTTTCAAGGCCTGGTCCTGGGCCAGGCCGCGATCGGCCAGTACCAGACGCAGGCGCGTGGTGCAGGCATCAACGCCTTGCAGGTTGGCGGCGCCGCCCAGTGCGTCGATAAAGCGCCGCGCCCTGGGCGCATCCGCGCCGGCCGCCGCTTCGTTGCCGGGTTGCTCCTCGCGCCCTGGTGTCTTGAGGTCGAAGCGGCGGATACAGAAGTCGAACACGAAGTAGTAGACCACCGCATACAGCAGGCCTACAGGGAACACCAGCCAACCGTTGCTGGAGCGCCCCCAGCCCAGGGCCATGTCGATGGCGCCGCCGGAGAAGGTGAAGCCCAGGCGGATGCCCAGCAGGTCGCAGACCGCCATGGACACTCCGGTGAGCAGCGCGTGGATCAGGTACAGCAGCGGCGCGAGGAACATGAAGGCGAACTCGATCGGCTCGGTCACCCCGGTCAGCGCCGAGGTCAGTGCCATCGACAACAGCACGCCACCGATCAGCTTGCGCCGGGCCGGCAGGGTGTGGCGGTACATGGCCAGGCACGCGGCGGGCAGGCCGAAGATCATCACCGGGAACATGCCGGCCATGAACTGCCCGGCGTTCGGGTCACCGGCGAAGAAGCGCGCCAGGTCGCCGGTCACCACCTGGCCGCTGGCCGCCTGGAAGCTGCCGAAGACGAACCACACCAGGTTGTTGAGGATGTGGTGCAGGCCGGTGATGATCAGCAGGCGGTTGAGCACACCGAAGAAGAACGCGCCGATGCTGCCGCTCTCCAGCATCAGTTGGCCAAGGTCGTTGATGCCATGCTGGATCGGTGGCCAGATAAGTCCGAACAGCAGTCCGAGGAACACCGCCGACACCCCGGTGGCAATCGGCACGAAGCGCCGGCCGCCGAAGAACGCCAGGTAGTCCGGCAGCTGGATGTCCTTGAAGCGGTTGTACAGGCCACCGCCGAGCAGACCGCAGATGATCCCGGCGAGCATGCCCATGTCGATCTTCGCATCGATCACCTTCAGTGTCGCCACCAGCACCAGGTAGCCGATGGCCCCGGCCAGGCCGGCGGTGCCGTTGTTGTCGCGGGCGAAGCCCACGGCGATGCCGACGGCGAAGATCAGCGCCAGGTTGGCGAAGATCGCTTGCCCTGCGTCGTGCACCAGGGCGATGTCGAGCAGGTCGGTGTCGCCCAGGCGCAGCAGCAGGCCGGCGATGGGCAGGATGGCGATGGGCAGCATCAAGGCGCGGCCGAGCCGTTGCAGGCCCTGGATGAAGTGCTGGTACATGGTGCGCTCCGATTATTGTTGTAGGGCCGCGGCGGCGGCCGGTTGGGCGTGGGACTGGGCGGTGAAGTCGCGGCAGGCCTGGCGCACCGCGGCGGCGCTGGACAAGCCCAGCAGGCCTTGGCTGAAGCGGCGGCAGGCGGTGGCATCGAGCTGGCGCACCTGCGCCTTGATCTCGCCGATCTGCGGCGCGCTGACCGACAGCTCGGCCACCCCAAGCCCGACCAGCACCGGCGTGGCCAGCGGGTCGGAGGCCAGCGCGCCGCACACGCCGACCCAGCGCCCGTGCTTCGCCGCGCCCTGGCAGGTCAGCTCGATCAGGCGCAGCAGGGCGGGGTGCAAGGCATCCACCCGCGCAGCCAGGCCGGCGTGGTCGCGGTCCATGGCCAAGGTGTACTGGGACAGATCGTTGGTGCCGATGGAGAAGAAGTCCGCGTGTTCGGCGAGGCGCTCGGCGAGCAGCGCCGCGGCGGGGACTTCGATCATCACCCCCAGCTCGGCGCGTTGCGCGATGCCCAGCTCGCCGGCCAGCCGGTCCAGGCGCTGGCGGATGGCGATCAGCTCGTCGACTTCGGTCACCATCGGCAGCATGATCCGGCAACGCTGTTGCGGGCTGACTTGCAGCAGCGCGCGCAACTGCTGGTCAAGCAACTCCGGGCGCACCTGGCCCAGGCGGATGCCGCGCAGGCCCAGCACCGGGTTGGCCTCGGCCGGCAGGGGCAGGTAGTCGAGCTGCTTGTCGCCGCCTACATCAATGGTACGGATGATCACCGGACGCTCGCCCATGGCATCAAGCACGGCCTGGTAGGCGCTGCGCTGCTCCGTCTCGTCCGGCGCGGTGGGGCGGTCGATGAACAGGAACTCGCTGCGCAGCAGGCCGATGCCGTCGGCACCTTGGGCCAGGGCCTCGGCGGCTTCCTCGGCACTGGCGACATTGGCAGCGACCTCGATCAGTTGGCCATCACGGGTGCGGGCGCTTTGCTGGGCGGCGGCCTGCTGGCGCTGGCGGGTTTCGCTGCGCTGCTGCACATGTTGCCGCACCTCGGCCAGGCGCTGTGCATCAGCCTCGGTTTCCAGGCGGCCCAAGTCGGCGTCCAGCACCAGCGGCGTGCCGGTGGGCAGTTCCAGCAGCGCTTCGCCTACGGCCACCAGGCACGGCAGGCCGCGGGCGCGGGCAAGGATGGCGACGTGCGAGGTGGCGCCGCCGGCGGCCATGCACAGCCCGGCGACCTCATGGCGGGCCAGTAGCAGCAGGTCGGAGGGCGTCAGTTCATGGGCGACGACAATGGCCGAGGGCGGCAGGCGCAGTTGCCGGGTTTCACCAAGCAAGGCCCGCAGAACACGCTGCTGCAGGTCGTACAGGTCGTTGGCGCGCTCGGCCAGCAACGGGTTGCCCAGGCTACGCAGGATCTGGCATTGGGCATCGATGGCACGGCTCCAGGCATGGCTGGCGGCGACGCCGTCGGCGATATGCTGGCGGGCGTCGCCGAGCAGGGCCGGATCGTCGAGCAAGGCCAGGTGGGCCTCGAGGATCGCCGCCGCGTCCTCCTGGCCGCGCGGCAGGTGGCGCCAGTCGCGGTCGATGGCGTGGCGCACTTCGGCCAAGGCCGTGTTCAACGCCTGGTGCTGTGCGGCGGGGTCGTTGTCGCCGTTGTCGGGCGGCAGGCTGACCCCGTCCAGCCGGGCCAGTGGCCCTTGGGCCAGGCCGGGGGCGGCGCAGACACCGGTAAGCATGCCGGGCCCGGCAGCGGGCTTGGCCATGGTGGTGCTGGTTGGCGCATGCGCGGCATGGCGCTCACCGACCGAGGCCGTCTGCACGGCGGCGATCAACGCCTGCAGCGCGGCCTGGCTGTCCGGCCCGGTGCAGATCAGTTCGACTTCGGCACCTTCGCCAACACCCAGGCCCATGACCGCCACCAGGCTGTCGAGGTCGGCCTCGCGCTCGGCGAAGCGCAGCATGGCTCGGCTCTGGAAACCTTGCGCAGTCTGGCGCAGCAAGGCGGCGGGGCGGGCGTGCAGGCCACCGTGATGAGCGATCCGGGCATGACCGCGCGCGCTTTCATGGCTGACCGGCCGGGCATTCGCTTCACGACCCGTGGCGTCGACCTCCAGCAGCGCCGCGCCAAGTTGCGCATTGCCTGCCTCCAGTCGCTTCAGGCCAAAGCCTGGGCCATTGCTGATCAGCATCACCGTAACCAGGCTGACACAGTGCTGCGCCACTTGGTCCATGTCGAAGCGCACCAGCGGCTGGCCTTGGCTGACCTGGTCGCCCAGCGCCACCAACGGCGAGAAACCACAGCCCTGCAGTTGCACGGTGTCGACACCGATATGCAGGAGGATTTCCGCGCCGTTGGTTGCGCGCAGGGTCAGCGCGTGGCCGGTGCGGGCCAGTTGCACCACCTCGCCGGCACACGGGGCGTGCAGCACGTTGTTGAGTGGGTCAATGGCGACGCCGTCACCGAGGGTGGCGCTGCTGAACACCGGGTCCGGCACTTGCTCCAGCGGCACCAGCGGTCCGGCGAGTGGGGCATGGAGGATGATCTTGTTATTGTCGGGCATGCGTTGTTCCTCGCGGCTTCACTGCGTGCAGGTCACTTTGCTCAGGTGGCGCGGCTGGTCGGGGTCGAGGCCACGGGCCTCGGCCAGGGCCGCGGCCATGACGTAGAAGCTCTGGATCGCCAGCAGCGGGTCCAGGGCCGGGTGTTCGGCGCAGCTCAGGGTGAGGTCGCGCCCGGCGATATCGGCCGGCGCCGCCAGCAGCACATGAGCGCCGCGCTGGCGCATGTCGGCGGCCAGTTGCAGCAGGCCGGCCTGCTCGACGCCGCGCGGGGCGAACACCAGCAGCGGGTATTGGGCGTCGATCAGCGCCATGGGGCCGTGACGCACCTCGGCGCTGCTGAAGGCCTCGGCCTGGATCACCGAGGTTTCCTTGAGCTTGAGCGCCGCTTCCTGGGCGATGGCAAAGCCGGCGCCACGGCCGATCACCATCAGCCGTTCGGCATCGCGCAAGGTGGCGAGGGCCGGGCTCCAGTCCTGGGCGGCGGCTTCACGCAATTGCGCGGGCAGGGCAAGGCCGGCTGCCAGCAGGACGCGGTCCTGGCCCCAATGGGCGACCAGGCGGGCGCTGGCGCTCAGGGTGGCGACGAAGCTCTTGGTCGCCGCCACCGACAGCTCGGGGCCGGCGCCCAGCGGCAGGTGGTGCTGGCAGGCCTGCTCCAGCGGCGAGCCCTCGGCATTGACCAGCGACACGGTGGTCGCGCCGCACTGGTTCAGGCGACGCAGGCTGTCGACCAGGTCCGGGCTCTGCCCCGACTGCGAGAAGCCCAGCGCCACCTGGCCGCGCACCCGCAGCGGCGCCTGCTGCAAGGTCACCACCGACATCGGCAGCGAGGCCACTGGCAGGCCGAGTTGCTGCATGGCGACATAGGCGAAGTAACTGGCGGCGTGATCCGAACTGCCGCGGGCCACGGTCAGCGCCACCTGCGGGTCGAGCCGGCGCAGCTGTTCGCTCAGGGTTTCCAGGCGCGGGTCCAGCGCCTGGTTCTGTCGTTCGACGACATCGGCGCAGCTGCGGGCTTCTTCGAGCATCCTTGAGCTCATGCGGTTTCTCCTTCGACCATCACGGCGGTCAGGTTCAGTTGGCGATCGAGCAGCACCGCGTCGGCCCAGGCGCCCGGTTGCAGGCGGCCACGGTCGGCGATACCGAGGTAATCGGCGGGGTAGCGGGACAGGCGCGCGGAGGCCTCGGCCAGGGGCAGGCCGATCTTCACCAGGTTGCGCAGGGCCTGGTCCATGGTCAGGGTGCTGCCGGCCAGGGTGCCGTCGGGCAGGCGCACGCCGCCCAGGCACTTGGTCACGGTGTGGCTGCCCAGGCGGTATTCGCCGTCGGGCATGCCGGCGGCGGCAGTGGAGTCGGTGACGCAGTACAGGCACGGGATCGCGCGCAGGGCCACCTTGATCGCCCCGGGGTGCACGTGCAGCAGGTCGGGGATCAGCTCGGCGTAGCGGGCGTGGGCCAGGGCCGCGCCGACGATGCCCGGCTCGCGGTGGTGCAGCGGGCTCATGGCGTTGTACAGGTGGGTGAAGCTGCTGGCGCCGGCTTCCAGCGCCGCCACGCCTTCCTCGTAGCTGCCCAGGGTGTGGCCGATCTGCAGTCGGATGCCGCGCTGGCTCAAGGCCTGGATCAGCGGCAGGTGCCCGGCGATTTCCGGGGCGATGGTGATGACCTTGATCGGTGCCAGGGCCAGGTATTCCTCGACCTCGTCGAGTAGCGCCTGGTGGGCGAAGTTCGGCTGTGCGCCGAGCTTGCCGGGATTGATGTACGGGCCTTCCAGATGCACGCCGAGAATGCGCGCGCCCTGGCGCGGTTGCTTGAGGTGCGCGCCCAGTTCGCCCAGCACGCGGGCCAGTTCCTCGCGTGGTGCGGTCATGGTAGTGGCCAGCAGCGAGGTGGTGCCGAAGCGCCGATGGGTGCGGGCGATGGTGGCGAAGGCCTCACCGCCTTGCATGATGTCGCTGCCACCGCCGCCGTGCACATGCAGGTCGATGAAACCGGGCAACAGGTAGGGCAGGTTGTTGGTCAGCGGGTCGCACGGCGTGCCCTCGATGGCCTGTATGCGGCCGTTTTCGAGGTGCAGTTGTCCGCGCACCCAGCCGTCGGGGGTGAGGATGTTGGCGATGTCCATGGGGGCTCCGGTCAGCGTCGCAGTTCGGCGACGAAGTCGTAGTAGTCGTTGCGGCAGTAGGTGTCGGTCAGCTCGATGGCGGTGTTGTCGTCGAGGTAGCCGATGCGGGTCATCAGCAGCATGGCGGTGCCGGGGGCGATGCCCACCTGGGCGGCCAGTTCGTCGCTGGCGTTGATCGCGCGGATATGTTGCAGGGCGCGGACCACCGGGCGGCCGAGTTGGTCGAGGTGCTGGTACAGCGAATCGCCGATGGCCTGCGGGTCGCCGAGCAGGCGGGCGGGCAGGGTGCTGACCTCCACCGCCATGACGATGTCGTCGGCCTTGCGCAGGCGCTTGAGGTGGGCCACCTGGTCGGTGGGCGACAGGCCGAGGCGGATCAGTTCGTCGCTGCTCGGCGTGCCGATGCTGCGCTCCAGCCACTGCGAGCTGGGCACGAAGCCTTTCATGCGCAGCATTTCGCTGAAGCTCGACAGGCGTGACAGGGGTTGTTCGAGGCGTGGCGTGATGAAGGTACCGGAGCCCTGGATGCGCTGGATCAGGCCTTGTTCGAGCAGGACTTCCAGGGCCTTGCGCGCGGTGACCCGGGAGATGTCCAGGGTTTCGCTGAGGGTGCGCTCCGAGGGCAGGGCCTGGTCGGCGGTCCACTGGCCGGCGTGGATGGCCTGCTCCAGGTTGCGTGCCAGCTGCAGGTAGAGCGGGGTGGCGCTGGTGTCGTCGGGGCGCAGGGCGGTTAGAGGACGCATGGGCGGTGTCCGATATTGTTGTGGGATGAAAATTAATACCACTTTAATACCAGGTCAATACCACTGGTCTGGATTGGTGTGTCGATAGGGATGTATGTCGATAGATATTTGGCGCCTATGAGATCGAGCGCCGCCCGCGCGGCGCATCGCGGATGAATCCGCTCCTACATTTGTTGCAACGTGCCGAACCTGTCAGGCCATGGTTGCCAGCCTTGGCGCAAGGCTTGAGACAGGTGGGGCGGCAGCAATGCCCGCCGAAACATCGCGTCCAGCGCACAAGGCTTACAACCATGGCCTATCAGGCGTGGCCACGTTGCAACAAATGTAGGAGCGGATTCATCCGCGATGCGCCGCGCGGGCGGCGCTCGGTCTCACAGGCGTAGCCCTCCTATCGATGAACGCCCCGTCCCCCCAATCTCCTGTCGGACATTTCCGAACTTGAAACCAAATGCTTCAGCCAGAAATGCTTGGGAACTATCCTACGTGCTTGCCGGAAGCTGCTGCGTTGTCGGGGAAAGACCCCAGGGATAACTTCACCTGGTCGCCAGATATGGTGACCAGGATGTGAGAATCCTGGAGTACAGGTTTTTCGGCAGTCCCTTCATGGCAGCCGTGCACGGGCAGACTTCGGTCTGACCGGGTTTCTTGTGCCCCGGATTCTCACCCCGTTCATGGCTGCCACCTTAATCGGGCGTGAGAGTCCGTATAACGAAGATCGCTGCTCTGCCATGGCAGCCGTAGGCGGGCAGGCCTTGCCTGATCGGTTTTCTTCGTGACCGGTTCTCACTCCGTGTACGGCTGCCACCCGACCAAGTAATGGCTCCTGCCTTTTACTCCGCCCGGCGCACCAACCCACACGCCAGCAACCCCACCTCGAACAGCACCCACATCGGCACCGCCAGCATGGTCTGGGAAAACACATCCGGCGGCGTCAGGATCATCCCCACCACGAAGCAGCCGACGATCACATAAGGCCGGCTGCGCCGCAGCGTGGCCACGTCGGTCAGCCCCGCCCAGACCACGATGAAGGTCGCCACCGGGATCTCGAAGGCCAGGCCGAACGCCAAAAACAGCGCCAGGATGAAGTCCAGGTACAGGCCGATGTCGGTCATCATCGCCACCCCGTCCGGGGTCACGCTGGCGAAGAAACCGAACATCATCGGGAACACCAGGAAGAACGCGAACGCCATGCCGCCGTAGAACAGCACGATGCTCGACACCAGCAGGGGCAGGGCGATGCGCCGTTCGCGGCGGTACAGCCCCGGGGCGATGAAGCCCCAGGCCTGGTGCAGCAGCAGCGGCATGGCGACGAACAGCGCGCACATCGCCGTCAGCTTGAACGGCGCAAGAAACGGCGAGGTGACGCTGGTGGCGATCATGCTGGCGCCTTCGGGGAGGTAACGGCGCAGCGGTTCGGAAATGTGCGTGTACAGCGTCTGGGCAAAGGGGAACAGCCCGCAGAACACCAGCGCGATCACCAGCAGGCAGCGCACCAGGCGCTTGCGCAGGTCGCGCAGGTGATCGGTCAGTGGCATGCGCGTCGCCTGGTCGAGAGCGAGGGACATCAAGCGCTCTCCTTGGCATGGGCGACTGGTGTCGGGTCATTGGCCGGCGTCGCGTCGAGCTGGATGCCCTGGCGCAGCTCCTGCTCCAGGCGCTGCAACGGCGCGGCATCCAGGGCGGGCATGTCGATCTCCCGTTCCACCTGCGCCTTCAACGCATTCAGTGCCCGACGGGCCTGGCCCAGCCCACGGCCCAGGGTCCGCGCCGCCACCGGCAGGCGCTCGGGGCCGAGCACCAGCAGCGCGACGATGCCCACCAACAGCAGTTCGGTGAAGCCGATCTCGAACATCAGGCCTGACGATCCGTTTGCGTCTGCTGCAACGGCTGATTGTTCAGCACCTGCGGCTGTTGCTCGACAGTGTTGTCGGCAGTGCCGCCCATGGACTTGCGAAAGCCCTGGATCGCCTCGCCGACATCACCGCCCAGCCCCTTGAGACGCTTGGTGCCGAACAGCAGGAAGACGATCAACAGCACGATCACCAATTGCCAGATTCCAATGCCACCCATGTAAGACCACTCCTGTCAGGTCAAAGAAAAAGAAAGGCCAATCCTGCCCTGTGCAGATGACGGGCACATGACTGCCATCTGCCTGCAACAACTGGCGTGTTGACTGGCGCTTTTCAGCGGCCACGGGAAGACAGGGATGGGGCGCAGGCGACAACAGGGCGCGGCACTGCTGATGGTGCTGGTGGTACTGGCGATGCTCGCAGCGGGGCTGGCCTGGCTGGTGGAGGATGGCCGGCGCCAGGTGGACGCGGTGCGGCTGCTGCACCAGCGGGTGCAGGTGCGGGCCATGGAGCAGGCGGGGCTGGCCTACGCCTCCCAGGCCCTGCGTGATCCGGCCTGGCGCGCCAGCCCGCTGTTCTGGCAGGCCCTGCGTGGGCAGCCGCTGGCCTATGATTTTGGTGCCGGCAAGGCACAGTTGCGGGTGATCGACCAGCACAGCTGCTTCAACGTCAACGCCCTGCTGGGGGAGGATGGCCCACGGGCCGAGCGCCAGTTGCGCCAGCTGTTGGGCGATGACATGGCTGCAGAACGGCTGGTCGATGCCCTGGCCGACTGGCTGGATGCCGACAGCGATGCCCGCCTGCAGGGCGCCGAGAGCGCCCAGTACCTGCGCCAGCAACCACCGCGACTGGCGGCCAACCAGCCGATGCTCGACACCAGTGAGCTCAACCTGCTGCTGGAGCCGGACAGTGGTCGGCAAGGCCGCTATCGAATGCTCTGCGCGCTGCCGTCGACCAGCGGCTGGCGGCTCAATGCCAATGCCCTGGGGTTGGAGCATCTGCCGTTGCTGGAGGCGATGTACGAAGGACGGTTTTCCCGTTCGATGCTCAGCCGTGTGATCAGTGGCCGCCCGGCGGCCGGGTATGTCGATGCCGCGGCCTTGCGCCAGGCGCTGGGGGCGGTGGATGACGAGACCTTCGCCCGGCTAAGCGAAGGGTTGCTGCTCAACAGCGGCCATTTCGTCCTGCAGCTGTCGTTCGAGGAAGAGGGGCGCACGCTGCGCAGCCAGTTCCAGATCGAGGCGCTGGGCGTGGTGCAATGGCATGCGCGGGTGCCGGCGCAGCAGGTGCGGGTCAGGGGCAGGGAGGCGGTGGCCTGGTAGAAAAAATCGCGGGACAAGTCGCATCGGCGTACCGATGCGACTTGTCCCGCGATTGAGGTGAAAGCTGATCGATCAGACGGTGCCGATCTCCCCGCCATCATTACGCTGGATCACCACCGTCGAAGCCCGTGGCCGCACCGAGGTGCCGGCCGGCGTGACGTCGGTGGCCTTGTCGGTGCTTGGCCAGTTGTCCGGGTGCTGGATGTTGACGAACATGGTCTTGTTGTCCGGGGTGAAGGCAATCCCCGTCACCTCGCAGCCATTCGGCCCGACGAAGAAGCGGCGCAGGTCCACCTGGTTGGTGGCGTTGACCGGGACCTGCTTGCCGTTGGCGTCCACCAGGTCGGTGGGGATCACTGCCAGCACCTGGTCGTTGGTGTAGCTGGTCAGGGTGGCTTCGCCGTTGTCGGTCTCGAACCACAGTACGCCGCGGCTATCGAAGCTCATGCCGTCGGGGCTGGCGAACTGGTTCAGTTCGGTCAGGCCCGAGCGGTTGATGTCTGGCGCACCGGCGGCGTTGGCGCCGAACACGAAGATGTCCCAGGTGAAGGTCTTGTGGTCGTCGCTGTCGTGCCAGCGGATGATGTGGCCGTGGCGGTTCGGCCCGCGCGGGTTGGCCGCGTCGACCTTGGCCGCGGTGCGCGCGCTGTTGTTGGTCAGGGTCAGGTAGACATCGCCGTTGAGCGGGTTGACGGCGGTCCACTCGGGGCGGTCCATGGGCGTGGCGCCCACGGCGTCGGCAGCGCCACGGGTGTTGAGGATGATGCCCGGCAGGTCGCCGAACTGCGCGCCCAGGGTACTGCCGGCGGTGGTCGGGGTGGCCACGTCGAGCAGCAGCCAGGCGCCGGTGCCGTTGGCATCGAAGCGGGCGACATACAGCTTGCCCTTGTCCATGTACTTGGCGCCGGTGGCCAGGCGGTCGGCCGGGTTGGCGTCGGCCGGGTCCCACAGCGCGTCGGAGACGAACTTGTACAGGTACTCGTTGTTGGAGTCGTCGCCGGTGTACCAGACCAGCGGCTTGCCGGCCACCGGCAGGCCCGGGCAGCAGCCTTCGTGGCGGAAGCGACCCAGGGCGGTGCGCTTCACCGCCAGGGTGTTGTTGCTGTACGGGTCGATCTCGACGATGTAGCCATAGGTGCTGGCTTCGTTGCGGAAGTCGTCGGTGGCGCTGGCGCCGCTGGGGGTGATGTCGAAGCGGGCGAATTCGCCGGCCACTTCGCTGGCATCACCCGCCGCGGTTTCCCACTTGTACTGGCCGCTGCTCGAAGAGACGCCGATGCGCACCTGGTCGGCCGGGCGCACACCCTTGTTGACGAAGATGCCGGGCCAGTTCTCCTCGCAGGTCAGGTAGGTGCCCCACGGGGTGTAGCCGTTGCCGCAGTTGTTGTTGGTGCCGCGGCACTGGGTGCCGGTGGGCGAGAACTTGGTCTTGACGTGGTCGGTGCCGCGCATCGGGCCTGCGATATCCATCAGCGAGACGGTGGTGAAGCGGCGGTTGAGTGGGTCGTTGTCGACCACCTGCCAGCGCCCGGCGACCTTGCTGATGCGCACCACGCCGGCGCCGTGGGCGTTGATCTCCTTGCGCACCTCTTCGACCGGGCGCTTGCCGGCGACGGTGGTGGGGCCGGCCGGGTGCAGGGCGGCGGTGTCGATGTATTCGAAGTTGATCGCCAGCAGGCCATCGCTGGAGCTGCCGTTGATGGGGAAGAAGTGCATGCCGTCGTGGTGCATGCCCATGGCGTTGGCCTGGTCGGTGGAGGTGTTGCTGCCGTCGGCCTTCCATGGGTTGGCGGTGGCGTTCAGCGGCGTGCCCCAAGGGGCCAGCACGTAGGCGCTGTAGCCGGCGGCGACCACGCAGGCGTCGGTGCGCGAGCCGGCGATGGAGTTGAAGCCCAGCTTGAGTTTGGGTTTCTCCGGCTGCGGCGCTGGATCGTCGTGATCCGAGCCGCCGCCGCTGTCGAAGCAACCGGTCAGGCCGGCACCGGCGATCATGGCGATGGCCGCGCCGAGGCTGCCGCGCACCACGGAGCGACGGCTCAGGTAAGTGTCCATGACACTGGCCATCGGCAGGTTGCCGCTCTGGTTGCGGTCCAGGTTATCGCCGGTATCTCGACTCATCAGGGTGTCCTTTTTTGGCTGAGTTGAAGGAAACCGCGACTGTAGAGGGCAAGTATGATGATTGATTGTCAGATTTGTTAAAGAGCCTTTAAAACTCACCGCTATTACTAAAGCGTTAACCTGCGCTGTTTTGGAATTAACGTCGGTTTTCTGCCATCAAACTGTCACGCAAGCGCCGCAATATCCGGAGCCCTACGTGAACAGGGATGGCGGAGTCGATGGCGAGCAGGCGCGAAGTGATCAGCTGGATGGGTGTCGGTGCATTGGCACCGTTGCTCGGCGCCTGCTCGGCCTTTCCCCTTCCACGTGGCGGGGGCGACCGCGCGCTGGACCTGCTGTATGTCGCCGATACCCTGGACGCTCGCCAGCCGGGCCAGGCCGTGGTACCGGCCACGCGCCTCGGCCCGGTCAGCCACCTGGGGCGAGCCCCATGGATGAGCGGGCCGAATGCGAGTGCCGGGCAGCTTGAGCTAGCGCCGTTGCTCGATGCCGGCCGGGCCGGCCAGGCCCAGACTGGAGGCTATGCAGTATTGGCCGCGCTGCTCGAACAACTGCGGCGCGAGGCCGGCAGCGAACAATGCCTGACCCTGGAGAACGGCCAATGCTGGAACGGCAGCGGCCTGGCCTACCTCACCCAGGGCGAAAGTGGTGTGCAGGGCAGCCAACTGCTGGGCAGCGAGGTGCGGGTCAGCAGCGATGAGCGTGTGCTGTGGCCGCAGCGCAGTGCCGGGCTCTATCGCCAGTCATCTTCTATTACCCTTGGTGCCGGTCTGGCCGATGCCCAGGCCAAGGCGCTGGGCGTCAAGGGGCTGCAGGTGTTCCAGCGTGGTGGTGTGCGCATCGCCGTGGTCGGGGTCACCGACCCTTATGCACAGGATCAGAAAGCCTCCCTTAAACAGTGGTACCAATCCTTGCAACCGAGCTTCCAGCAAGCCCGGCGCGAGGCCGACCTGGTGGTGGCGCTGGCGGATGTCGGCACCGGCCCGGGCTTGTGGTTGGCCGAGCGCATACCCGAGGTGGATGTGCTGCTGTGTGCCCGTGGCCAGGACCTGTGGCCGGCGCCGGTGCTGGCCACCCAAGCCAGCGGCCGCCGGGTACCGGTGCTGTTCGCCGGTTGCCGGGCCAGTGGCGCGTTTCGCCTGCGCTGCCGCCAGGCAGGTGGCCAATGGCAGTTCGAGGCGCGGTTCTTCCCGGCCTTCGAGCACAGCCTCGCACCGCAGGCCCTGGCCCGTGCCAGCCAATTGCGCAGCGAACTGCAACGCCAGCGCAGCGGTCATGCCGCCTGGCTTGACCAGCCGCTGGCGCGTGCCCCTGAAGCATTGTGGCGCCGCGATACCCGTGGCGGCAGCTGGGACCGCCTGTTGCACCATGCCCTGGCCGATGATTCGAGCATGCCGGTGCTGCTGCCCGGCCTGCGCTACGACTACCCGCTGACAGCGGGCGAGTCGATCACCCGTGAGCACCTCATAAGCCTGACCGGTGGTTACGCCGCACCGGTGGTCGAGGCCCCGGCGCGCCAGGTCGAGCAGGTGCTGGAGAACGCCGCCGAGCAGCTGTTCGGCGACCCGTTGCTGCTGGACAACAGCCAGGACCTGCCGCGCTGGCAGAGCCAGGACTGGCAGGTCAGCTACAGCCCTAACGGCAAGCGCATCATCGGCCTGCAACCCGTCGAGGGCCTGTGCCGCACCTTTGGCCTGCACTTCGATGCCCAGGCCGGCGCGCCCTTGTGGCAGACCCTCGAAGCCTGGCTGACCCGCCAGGCGCCGGGCTGGGCCCTGGCTCCCTTGCAACTGCCGGCCGTGCGCTACGTGCAGGGCCACCCTGGCTGGCACCCGCACCAGGTGGCCGCGTGATCTCGCGTCTTTTCAGCTTCGCGTTGCTGACCCTCACCGGCTGGCTGGCGGCGCAGTGCGTGCTGCTGCTCAGCCGCCAGCCGCAACCGGCCAATGCGCCGGTGCCGGCGCCGGCACCGTTGCCAGGCTTGTTGGCCGAGCACTGGCAGACGCCTGTCGATGACGGGCGCATCCCGCTCACCCGCCTGCCCCTGGCCTACCTGGGCGGGCTCAAGGCCCAGCCGCTGTCGGCCAGCGTGGTGGTACTGCGCCATGGCCAACAAGTGCGCACCCTCGGCCGTGGCCAGCGCCTGGCGCCGGGCATCGTGCTGCAGGACATCGACGCCGATGGCCTGATCTTCGACAACAACGGGCGGCGCGAGCGCCTGCCCTGGCCACCACGCCCCGCCGTGACCGGCTTCAAGCGCCAAGGATGAATGATGATCGCAAGGTACTGTCTGGCCGGGCTGCTGATGCTCGGCATGTCCCTGGCCCGGGCCGAAGAGGCGGAAGTCTTCGCCGACGACGGCACGCCGCTGTACGAGGTGAACTTCGTCGATACCGAGCTCGGTGAGTTCATCGACAGCGTGTCGCGCATCACCGGCACCACCTTCATCGTCGACCCCCGGGTGCAGGGCAAGGTCACCGTGCGCACGGTCGATCGCCACGACGCCGACGCCATCTACGACATCTTCCTTGCCCAGCTGCGCGCCCAGGGCTTCGCGGCCGTGGACCTGCCCAACGGCAGCGTGAAGATCGTGCCCGACCAGGCCGCGCGCCTGGAGCCGGTGCCGGTGGAAACCTCGGGCAAGAAGGCCGAAGGCAGCGACGGCGTGGCCACCCGCGTGTTCAATGTGCGCAACGCCGCCAGTGAGCAGATGCTCGGCATTCTCAAGCCGCTGATCGACCCACGGGTCGGGGTGATCACCCCGTATCCGGCGGCCAACCTGCTGGTGGTCACCGACTGGCGCAGTAACCTGGAGCGCATCGACAGCCTGCTGCGCCAGCTCGACCAGGTCAGCGACGAGCCGTTGCAGGTGATGCCGCTCAAGCATGCCAGCGCTGCCGACACCGCTGGCCTGGTGACCCGCCTGCTGGCCCGCGAGCAGGGCGCCGACAGCGCCCAGGTGGTTGCCGACCCGCGCAGCAATGCGCTGCTGGTGCGTGGCAGCGCCGACAGCCGGGAGCGGGTGCGGGCGCTGCTGGTGCAGCTCGACCGGCCCAGCGACAGTCTGCGCAGCAGCAACACCCAGGTCATCTATCTGCGCCACGCCAATGCCGCCGAAGTGGTCAAGGTGCTGCGCGGCCTGAGCCAGGCTGGCACGGTGCCGGCGGCGGAAGGCGAGGGCAAGGATGCGCCGGTGCCGGCGGCCAGCGACTCGGGCATTCGCCTGGAGTACGAGGAGGGCACCAACGCCGTGGTGATGGTCGGCCCGGACAGCGAACTGGCCGCCTACCGCAGTATCGTCGAGAAGTTGGACA
The DNA here is from genome assembly GCF_024749165.1 of Pseudomonas sp. B21-023. Lineage (NCBI taxonomy): Bacteria > Pseudomonadati > Pseudomonadota > Gammaproteobacteria > Pseudomonadales > Pseudomonadaceae > Pseudomonas > Pseudomonas sp. B21-023. The sequence continues at coordinate 1,176,194 of NZ_CP087190.1, forward strand.
TTCGCCGGGCGCAGGTGGTGGTCGAGGCGATCATCGCCGAGGTCTCCGACAGCAGCGCCCAGGAACTGGGCGTGCAGTGGCTGTTCGCCGACGAGAAGTTCGGCGCCGGCATCGTCAATTTCGGCGGCAACGGGGTGAACATCGCCAGCATCGCCGGGGCCGCCAGCAGCGGCGACAACGAGAAACTCGGCAAGCTGCTTTCGGCCACCACCGGCGCCACCGCCGGCATCGGCCATATCGGTGGTGGCTTCAACTTCGCCATGCTGGTCAACGCACTCAAGGGCAAGAGCGGTTTCAACCTGCTGTCCACGCCGACCCTGCTGACCCTGGACAATGCCGAGGCGTCGATCCTGGTGGGCCAGGAGGTGCCGTTCGTCACCGGCTCCGTCACCCAGAACAACGCCAACCCCTACCAGACCATCGAGCGCAAGGAAGTCGGGGTGAAGCTGCGCATCAAGCCGCAGATCAGCATCGACGACAGCGTGCGCCTGGACATCGTCCAGGAGGTGTCGTCGATCGCCGACTCCAGCGCCGCCAGTGACGTGATCACCAACAAGCGCGAGATCAAGACCAAGGTCATGGTCGAGGACAACGGCCTGGTGATCCTCGGCGGGCTGATCAGCGACGAAATGGCCACCAGCAATCAGCGCGTGCCGCTGCTCGGCGATATTCCCTACCTGGGCCGGTTGTTCCGTTCCGACGCCAGCAAGAACACCAAGCAGAACCTGATGGTGTTCATCCGCCCGCGCATCCTGCGTGACGGCGAGAGCCTGGCCGGACTGAGCCAGCAGAAGTACCAGAGCCTTCAGCAAAACACTCCGCTCAAGCTGCCGGCGCTGGCCGAGGGCCTGCCGTTGCTGCAAGTGTTCCCCGCCAGCCGGGCACGTCTGGAAGGCGGTGACTGGTGATGCTGCCCTATCGCCTGGCACGGCAGAGCGGGGTGGCAATGGCACCGGCTGAAAACGGCTGGCAGTTGTGGTTGCGCGGCGACGCCGACAGTGACCAATTGCAGGAACTGCTGCGCGTGCATGGCCAGCCGGTGGGCGTCGAGCAGCTCGACAGTGCGAGCTTCGACGAGCGCCTCGGCCAGCTTTACCAGGCTGGCGAGGCGGCGAACCAGGCCTTGATCGAAGGCATCGGCGAGCAAGTCGACCTGGACAGCCTGATGAGCGAGATGCCGCGCATCGAGGACCTGCTGGAAAGCGATGACGAAGCACCGGTGATCCGCCTGATCAACGGCCTGTTCGGCCAGGCCCTGCGTCTGCGCGCCTCTGACATCCATATCGAGACCTTCGAGCAGAGCCTGGTGGTGCGTCTGCGCATCGACGGCCACCTGCGCGAGGTGCTGCGCCCGCCACGGGCGTTGTCGGCGATGCTGGTGTCGCGGATCAAGGTCATGGCGCGGCTCGATATCGCCGAGAAGCGCCAGCCCCAGGATGGCCGCATCACCCTGCGCGCCGCCGGGCGCGAGGTGGATGTGCGGGTCTCGACCTTGCCCGGTATCCATGGTGAGCGGGTGGTGATGCGCGTGCTCGACAAGCAGGCCAGCCTGCTGGCGCTGGACAACCTGGGCATGCCTGCCGCCGTGCTGCGCGGCTTGCGTGGTTGCCTGGCACGGCCCAATGGCATTGTGCTGTCCACCGGCCCCACCGGCTCGGGCAAGACCACCACGCTGTACGCCAGCCTCAACAGCCTGAATGACGGCAGCCGCAATATCCTCACCGTCGAGGACCCGGTGGAATACGCCATCGCCGGCATCGGCCAGACCGCCATCAACCCGCGTGCCGGGCTGACCTTCGCCAGTGGCTTGCGCGCCATCCTGCGCCAGGACCCGGACGTGATCATGCTGGGCGAGATCCGCGACCAGGAGACTGCGCAGATCGCCGTGCAGGCCAGCCTCACCGGGCATCTGGTACTGTCGACCCTGCACACCAACAGTGCCGTCGGTGCGGTGACCCGCCTGCGCGACATGGGCATCGAGCCGTTCCTGATTGCCTCGTGCCTGCGTGGCGTGCTGGCCCAGCGCCTGGTGCGGCGCCTGTGCACCTGCGCGGTGGCGCAGCCGCTGCAAAGCGCCGAGCGTGAACTGTGGCCGGAGCTGGGCAGCCTGCGCGAAAGCTATCACCCGGTCGGCTGCGAGCACTGCCAGGGCAGCGGCTATGTCGGCCGGCAGGGGCTGTACGAGTTCATCGAGTTGGACGCCGGGCTGGTTGCCTTGCTCTACGACGGCGAGAGCGAACTGGCCATGCAGGCCTACCTGGATGGACGCCGGCAAAGCCTGGTGGCTGAGGCCCGCGATTGCCTGGCCCGGGGCGAGACCAGCCTGGCCGAAGTGCTGCGCGTGGTGCAGGGTTAGCCATGCCGACCTATCGCTACCAGGCCGTGGATCTTGCCGGCAAGGCGCACAAGGCCAGCGTGCAGGCCGACAGCGAGCGCCATGCGCGGCAATTGCTGCGCGAGCAGGGCCTGTTCGCCCGGCACTTGCAACGCCACGATAGCGCACAGCCCGGTCGTCAGCGCCTGACCCGTGGCCAACTGTGCGAGCTGACCCGCCAACTGGCGACCTTGGTTGGCGCTGGCATCCCCCTGGTCGATGCCCTTGCCACACTGGAGCGGCAGCTACGCCAGCCGGCCTTGCACGCGGTGCTGGTGGCCTTGCGCGGCTCCCTCGCCGAGGGCCTGGGGCTGGCGCGTAGCCTGGCGCGACAGGGCGCGCCGTTCACCGGTTTGTATTGCGCGCTGGTCGAGGCCGGCGAGCGCTCCGGACGCCTTGGCCAGGTGCTGAGCCGTCTGGCCGACCACCTCGAACAGGTCCAGCGCCAGCGCCACAAGGCGCGCACCGCGCTGATCTACCCGGCGGTGCTGATGGGCGTGTCGCTGGCCGTGGTGGTCGGCCTGATGACCTTCGTGGTGCCCAAGCTCACCGAGCAGTTCGCCCACTCCGGGCAGAGCCTGCCGTTCATCACGTCGCTACTGATCGGCTTGAGCCAGGGGCTGGTGCAGGCCGGCCCCTATCTGCTGGCACTGGCGATCCTGGCCGCGCTGTTGGGCGGCTGGCTGCTGCGCAAGCCGCACTGGTGCCTGCGCCGCGACGACCTGCTGCTGCGCCTGCCGCGTATCGGTGTGCTGCTGCAAGTGCTGGAGAGCGCGCGCCTGGCACGCAGCCTGGCGATCCTCTGCGGCAGCGGCGTGGCCCTGCTCGAAGCCCTGCAGGTGGCCACCGAGACAGTCGGCAACCGGCGAATCCGCGCAGCCATGGAGCAGGTACGCCAGCAGGTACAGGGCGGCACCAGCCTGCACCGGGCGCTGGACAACGCCGGGGAGTTTCCGCCGCTGCTGGTAAACATGGTCGGCAGCGGCGAGGCCAGCGGCACCCTGGCCGACATGCTCGAGCGGGTGGCCGACGACCAGGAGCGCGGCTTCGCCCGCCAGGTGGACACCGCCATGGCGCTGTTCGAACCGCTGATGATCCTGGTAATGGGCGCCGTGGTGCTGTTCATCGTGCTGGCGGTGCTGCTGCCGATCATGCAGCTCAACCAGGGATTGCAACTGTGACAAGGAGAACTTCGATGCCGCAACGACGTAACCGCCAGCGGGGCTTCACGCTGATGGAAATCATGGTGGTGATCTTCATCATCGGCCTGCTGATCGCCGTGGTCGCGCCCAGCGTGCTGGGCAACCAGGACAAGGCCATGAAGCAGAAAGTCATGGCCGACCTCGCGACCTTGGAGCAGGCGCTGGACATGTACCGCCTGGATAACCTGCGCTTCCCCAGCACCGAACAGGGCCTGGCGGCGCTGGCGAAGAAGCCGACCCAGGAACCGCTGCCGCGCAGCTGGCGCAGTGACGGCTATATCCGCCGCCTGCCGCAAGACCCGTGGGGCACCCCGTACCAGTACCGCATGCCCGGCGAGCATGGCCGGGTTGATGTCTATTCGCTGGGCGCCGATGGCGTGCCGGGCGGCGAAGGGCTGGATGCCGACCTGGGCAACTGGGCGCTTTGAGGTGATGGGTCGAGGGGAGCGCTCCCACGCTGTCCCGATCCAACAGCGTGGTTTCAGCCTGCTCGAACTGCTGGTGGTGCTTGCCATTGCCGCCTTGATGACCAGCCTGGCCGTGGCCTGGCTCGACAGCGGCAGAAGCAGCATCGACCAGGCGCTCGATCGCCTGGCCGCCGCCACCGTGGCCCAGGCCGACCTGGCGCGCCATGCCGGGCAGTTGCGCGGGCTGCGCTGGAACGGTCAACGCCCCGAGTTCGTCCGTCGGCAAGGCGAGCACTGGCAGGTGGAAACCGTGGCGCTCGGCGATTGGCCCAAAGGCCTGCGCCCGGACTGGCCAGCCAGCCAGGCGCCAGCGCTGCTGTTTACCCCCGATGGCTGGTCACGTCCGGGCACTGTGCGCTGGCGCTGGGCCGAGGGCGGTCAGCGCTGGGACTGGGACCGCGGCGGGCAATTGCGCGTGAGCGCGATGCCATGAAGCGCCGGCAACGCGGCTTCACCCTGTTGGAGGTGAGCGTGGCCCTGGGCATCGCCGCCGTCCTGGCGGTGATCACCAGCCAGGTCCTGCGCCAGCGCCTGGCGGTGCAGGACACCGTGCAGCAGCATCGCCTGGGCCTGCTGTGCGCCCGTGAGCTGCAGGCACGCTTCGTGGTCGAGCAGTATTGGCCGGTGACCAACCAGGACTACGGTGTGCTGGTGGAGGGCGGGCAGGCCTGTCATTGGCAGTTGCAACTGCGCCGCACCGGTGTGCGCGACCTGCGCCGTGGCGAACTGCTATTGCATGCCGATCGTGACCAGCGCCTGCCGCTGGGGCAGTTCACTGTGTTCCTGGAGCGGCCATGAAACGGCGCCAGGCGGGCATGACCCTGATCGAACTGCTGGTGGCCCTGGCCCTCACGGCCTTGCTCGGGGTGATGCTGTCGGCGCTGGTCAACGGCTGGCTGAAGGTGCGCGAGCGGCTCGATGAACAGGTGAGCGAAACCGGCGTAGTGGATTTTTGCCTGGCCCTGGAGCGGCGTTTCGACAGCCCGGTGCTGCGCCGCCTGTACGAGCAGCGTTTGCCGTTGGCGGCGCGCTGGCTCGACTGGCAGCCCGACCGTCAGCAACTGCTGTGGGTGGCCGCCGCCGCCTGGCCGCAGGCCGAAGGGGGATCGCGCCTGCAGCGCCAGCGCCTGCGCTTCGAGCCGCGTGAACAACGGCTGCTGCTGGAAACCTCGGCCGACCTGTACGCCGCCGCGGCCCCGGTTTGGGTGCTACGCGAACGGCTGGAGCGGGTCAGCGCGATGAATGTTCTCTACCACCAGACCGGCCGTTGGCTGGCCTGGCCTTCCGATCAACCGGCGCACCCCGGTAGGGGCGTGCGCGTGGAGCTAGTGCGTGATGGAGCACCTTATACCTGTACTTTCGTTCTGCCCTGGGGGCGCGCATGAAGCTTGAATGGCGCCGGCGGGCGCCGGCACAACCCTGGTTGCTGCTGCGCCCCGGCGAGGTCTGGGAGTGGCTGCTGGTCACCCAAGGCTGCCCGTTGCGCCAAGGCCGGGGCGAGCCACCGCCCGGGCTCGGGGCGCGGGTTGCCCTGATTGTCCCTGGTGAACATTGCAGTCATTTCCTGCTGCCCGCTCCGCCTGGGCTGAAACGCGAGGAATGGCCTTTGCTGCTCGAGGACCGCTTGCTGCAAGGCGACGATGACGTGCTGTGTGCCTGTATCGGGCGCCACGCAGGGCAGTTGCGTCTGCTGGTGGTGGCGCGGGGCAGGCTCAACGCGTGGCGGGGGCAGTGCGCCAGCTGGGGGCTGACCGTGGAACGTTGCTGGGCTGAGTTCCAGCTGCTGCCAGACTGTGCGGCAGAAGTGGCTTGGCACTGGCGACGAGGAGCGATGAGCCTGTACAAGGGCCAGGCCCACTGGCTGGCCTGGCCGCAGGGGCTTGGCACGCCGCCCGCGCTTGCCTGGCTGCCTGGCGAGGTCGAGTGCATCGACGGCGACTGGCCCGATGTGCTGGCCCCGCTCGATGGCTTGCCCGGCTTGTTCGAGGCCCGCCGGCCACGCCAAGTTCTGCGCCTGGCAAAGGGGCAGGCGCGCCTGGCACTTGCCTGCCTGGCGTTGATGTTGGCGTGGGGCGGGTTGTGGAGCGCGCAACATTGGCGCCAGGCCCAGCTCTATCGCGCCCAGGTGCAGGCCGTTACCGGCGTCCAGCCGACGCCTCGCCAGGCGGCGCGGGTGTTGACGCAACTGCAGGACGAGGCGCGTGAAAGCCAGGTGCGCCTGCGCCAGCTCGAGGCATTGCAGACGCAAGTCCATGGATGGTTGAACGATCATCCCGGCTGGCACCTGCGGGTAGTGCGCTTCGATGGCCAGCGTTGGCACCTTGAGTTGGTCGGTGAGGGCGTAGCTGCGCCCTGGCAGGAGATGGCCACGGCGGCCGGCGTGCAGGTCCAGGTGGAAGACGAAGCGCATCGCGTGGTGTTCGACCTGGGGAGCGCCGCATGAGCCGTGAATGGGTGCGACAGCATCGGCTATCGCTGGCCTGGGCCGTCGTCGCGCTGTTGCTGGGGTTGCTGGCGCTGCGCGAGGGCGTGGCCTTCTGGCAGGAACAGCGGCAATGGCAGGCATTGGCCGAATCGCTGGCGGCACAGCCACGCCAGCCCGCGCTGACCCTTGAAGCGCTGCACCAATCGGCCCAGGCCCGGCACATCGAATTGGCCGAGGTGCAGTCCGAGGACGAGGGCTGGCTGTTGCGCGGCAAGGTAGTCGATGCGCAAACCCTGCAGGGCTGGTTGCAGACCCTGCGCGATAACGGCGCGCAGCCGTTGCAATGGGGGCTGGAGCGAGATACCGAGGGGTTGCGTTTCACTGTGCGGCTTCGACCATGAGGCGGCTGGCGTACCTTTGGCTGGGCCTGGTGTTCTGCCTGACCCTGATGGCCGAACTGCCGGCGCGTTGGTTGGTGGCGGGGTTCGGGTTACCGGCGGAGGGGGTGGACGGCAGCCTGTGGCAAGGGCAGTTTGCCCGGCTGGGACCGGTGGGACCCGTGCAATGGACATGGCGTCCATGGCAGCGCGACCTGCAGGTGCGCCTGGGCTTCCAGGAGCAGGGCTGGCAAGGCCGCCTGAGTGGTTGGCCGTGGCGTTGGCAGGCGGACCTCCAGGCATTGGGCGCACAGCCAAGCGTCGGCGGTGACTATCGCCTGGCCGGGCAATGGCAGGGCAGCATCAAGCTGCAAGGCTCGGGGCAACATTGTCGGGCCGCCGCAGGCAGCATCACCGTCGCCGACCTGGCTTTGAGCGCGCCCTGGTCGCTGGTGCTGGGACAGGGCTCGCTGGCGATGGACTGCCGTCAGGGCTGGCGGTTGAGCGCTGGCCTGGTTCGCCAGGGCCAGCACCAGATGAGCCTGGAGGCCGACCTGGCGGCCCGGCAAGCGCAGGTCGATTTCGTGTTGCAGGCCGATGCCGGTTTGACGCCCGTGCTGCGCGGCGTGCAATGGCTGGGGCCCGAGGACACGGTCGGGCAGCGCCGGCTCAGGTGGTAGCCCACATGCCGGTCAGAGGGCGAGGGACCATTGCGCGACCCAGAAGCCTTGCTCCAGTGATTTGCGCGGGCGATCGCTGGCGTGCAGTGCGCGTTGGTAGTCCAGGCGCAACGTGCTGTGCGGCAGGTTCAGTTCGACCCCTGCCGAGGCACCGACCAGGCGCTGCGACGGGCTGGTGCGCGCATAGCGGGCCCAGCCCAGGTCCACGCCGAAGGACGGGCGTAATGGTACCGGCAGGGGTAGCGGCTGGCTGAGGGTGTTGCGCCATGCCCCGGCGCTGGCGCCTGCGACATTGTGCTTGCGGAATCCGCGCACGGCCGAGTGATCGCTCAATTGCAGTTGCTCGACGGCGGGCAGCACATGGGCGCTGTATTGCAGGGCCAGTTCGCTTTGCCAGCGCCAGGGCCATTGAGCCTGGCCCTGGCGCAGGTGCAGCAAGTTGGCGCGGTACTTGGTGAAGTCCGGACGTGGCGCCTGCTTGTGGGCGAACGGTCGGTCGGCGCCGAACCAGCGTACCCCTTGGCTTACGCCCAGATAAGCGTTCCACAGTCCACCTTCGAGCCACAGCAGGTTCAGGCCAGCTTCGAGGGTGGCCAGGGTCGGGCTCTGCAGCGCCAGTACGGCGGGGCCGAAGCGGTTGAGCAATTGCTTGCGGTCCAGCCGGGCGCTGGCGCTGAGCATGCCTTGCTGGTTGCGCCACAGCACGCGCTCGGCGCCGACGCCGTAGAACTCGCTGCGGCCACTGCTGGCGTAGCGGGTGTTTGGGATCGGCGCTCGGTAGCGCATCTGGCTGGCATTCAGGGTGAAGGTCCAGCGGCCATGGGGAATGCTGTAGTACAGGCTGACGCCTTCGCTTTGGCCAGGCGCGTCGAACACCACCGAACTTAGCGACAGGCGCAGGTCGTCGTTCAGGCCCAGCGGGCTGTCCAGGCCAAGCCCCAGGTTGAGACGGTGGCGGCCGGTCAGTTCCCCGCCGCGGTTGTCGAGCAGGGCGTCCAGGTGGGCGCGTGAAGCGACGCGCCGGGGTTCGAGCACGACGCGGGTTCCGCCTTGCATCTCGCCCGGCAGCAAGGCCATTTGCAGGTCATAGGCACGCAGCCGGTTGAGTTGGTCCAGGCCTTGCTCGAGATCCGGCAGGTGCAGGGGAAGGCCGAGCATGCCCGGAAATGCGCCTTGCAGCGACAGCGGCAGGTCGGCGCCAGCCAGTTCGATCGATTCGATGAAGCCTTCGACGATGACGATGTCCAGCGGGGCGCCGTGCTCAGGGGCGCGGGCCACATAGGGGCGGCTGGTGGGATATCCGGCTTGCACGTAGTGCCGGGTCAGTTGTTTGAGTAGCTGGTCAATTTCGGCGACCCCCATGCAAGTGGACGACAGCGCACGCACGATCGGCTGCAGTTGCCGGGTATCGAGCATGCGGTTGCCGGCCAGGCGTACCCCACTGATCGCCCAGCAGTGCTGGTCGGGGTCGAGCATTGCAGTATCGCTGTCTTCAGTGGCGTTGGCAGGTTGCCTGCGCTGCCAGCGTTCGAGCCGCTGCTGCTGCTCCAGTTGCCGCACGGCTTGTTGCTGATCCCGCAACTGCTGGCTGGCCGGGTCGACCGTGGCGATGGCGTTGGCCGATAGCGTCATGATGAGGCAAGCCAGCAGGACAGTGGCGATGTGGCGTATGCCTGCGCTTGATGGGCGGAAAGTATGGGAGGAAAAGATCGGTGCGTTCATGGGGTTCGGTCCGATGCCCCTGTGGGAACGGGTGTGCCCGCTCCCGCAGAATCCGTGTGGGAGGCGCAGCGACCCACAGGCCGCTGCCTGGCAAGCGTCAGCGCTGGCGGCTCTCCTTTATCTGCGAGACATACTCGCTAGTGCGGTCGTGACCGGTGTTGCTGTACGCCTTGTGGTCGTCAGCCTTGTCGGTGCTGCCGGTGATCAGGTTCGAGAGGTACGAATAGGCGGTACTGGCAAGGCCAGCCGTGGACAAATCGACGTCGACCTTCACATCCTTGGCGTAGTCCCGACCGCTCAGGTTGTCGCGGGAGACCGCGCCGCCACCGAGTTCGACCTGGCCATCGGCCGCCTGCAGCGTGGCGCCGACCAGGCGGGTGTCGCCAGCTACCTGCAGATCGATGCCCTGCGTGCCGGACAGGAGCGTCTGCTGGCTGACGGTGTCGTTGTCGCGCTTGGCGTATTCCATCTTGACCGACGGGGTAAATTTCGCGGTGACTTTGTTCCACAGCGCCCCGGCGATTTCCGTGATGTTGCCGCCCTCGAAAACGCTCGCCAGCGAGGCCGGGGTTTCAGTCTCGGATGCTGCCGGTTGCTTCTGGGCGAGACTGGCGTCGACCTCTAGCTTTACGCTGTCGACCTGGTCCTGACGGCTGGCCACCCGCAGGTTGCCGTCGATCTTGCCTTCGATTGCCTGCGCCTCAAGCTGTGCGCCTTCGATGCGGGTATCGCCCTGGCTGCGCAAGTCGATCAGGTCGGCGCGCAGCTTGCTGTCATGCCAGGTGGTGTTGTCGCGTTTATCCAGGCCGACCTTGACCTGGGCGTTGATGCCCCCAATGTCCATGGCATTGACCTTCAGGCCGCCACCAATGGTAACGTCGAGGTTGTCGTGGCGCTCGGTGTTGCTGGCTGCCTCGACCAGCAGGCCACCATTGCGGGCGTCCAGGCCTATCCGTTTGGCGTTGGCTTGCAGCCCTTGTACCTGCAGCGCGGTATCGTCATGGGCGAAGCTGGTAATCTGCACCGAGCCCTTGCTGTCGAACTGCGCACCAATGGCTGTGCTGGCCTGCTCATTGACCCAGCCGAAGGTGCCTTTGCCACCCAAGCCACCACCGGTAGTGCTGCCGTCGACATTCAGCTTGCCGCCCCAGGTCTTGCCCAGGCTCTGGCGGGTATCGCTGGCGGCTGTCACGCTCAGCCTGCCTTCGCTGTGCAGGGTAATGTCGCCGGTGCCCGCACGGCTGCCTATGCGCGTGCCTTCAAGGCGCATATCACCGCCACTGGTCAGTTCCACGGCACCTTTGCCATCGATTTGTGCGACCCGTGCCTGGCTGTGCTGCGTTTCCAGGCTGTGGCGCTTGAGATTACCGTCCAGGCCGCCGTTGGGGCCTAGCAGGCCGGTGCCGGCCTTGACCGCCAATCCGGCGTCCAGCGTGGTGGTGTGTTCAGTGTTGTGATCATGGGCTGCTGCGAGTGTCAGGTCGCCGCCACTGCGCAGGCTGACCGCGCCGTTGCCGCCGTCGAAGCGGGCACCCTCATAGTGACCACTACGTTCGAGTTCTGCCTGGACCCCCTGGCTGCCCTGCAAACTGCCGACGCGGGCTGTCGTGGTCTGTTTCAGCTGGCTCAGGGAGTCGCCATGACCTTCAAGCCTTGCGTTGACATCCGTTCCGGTGGTGGTGCTCACACGCAGGCTGCCGCCACCCGTGGTGTTGCGTATTTCGCTGCTGCTCTGATCCCGGGCGGCCAGCATCTGGTGTTCTCCAGCCTCGATGCGCAGGCTCCCAGCCCTGGCTTTGTAGGCGCTACCTTCATCCATGAGCTGATCGGCCCGAATGGAGATGTTGCCACCGTCGAAGTTCGTGACCTGCGCGGTGCTGTTGGTGTCCTTGTGCACGCGCGAGGTGTGCTGGAGCGAGAGTTGAGCGCCAGCGTTTGGTGAGGCCGCTTCGTCTTCGGCTTTCTTGCCAGTGAACAAGTGCTTGACGTGATCGCTGAGGTACTTGTAGTCGATGCCGACGCTCAGGCCGCCGTCCCATTTGGTGAGCGTGGTTTCACGGACCTTGGTGTCGGCTGCCGCACGGTTGTCGATGCGCTCGGCGTCCACTTTCAAGGTGCGTCCCGCATTCAGCTGAGCAGCGGTGGTGGTGAGTTGCGCGGTGTCGATGTGCAGATCGCCGCTTGCTGACAGATGGCTTCGTCGAGTCGTGGTTTCGCGTTCGAGCACGGCGGCCGGGCCATGATAGCCGTCGATGCCAAGGCCTACACGGTCGGAACCGCCGGTGACACTCAGCGCGGCAGCTGTACGGGTATCGAGGGTATGCCTGGCCTGGGTGTCGTGGGCTGCCGCCAATTCGACTTCGCTGGCGGCCAGCATGAGGTCTTTCCTTGCCTGCACGTTCGAAGCACTGAGCGTCAGTTTACGATCACTGCGCAGCGAGACGGAGCCCGCGCTGATGCTGCTGGCGACCTGGCGTGTCGCAGTGGTCTGCTCGTCGCTCTGCAGTTTTTCGTAGCCGAACTTGGCCGTGTACTGCTGCGAGTCCGGCGCGTCCTTGCCGGCGCTGGCCACGAACGCACGCTTGCCCGTGGTGAGCCGGGCATGGTCATTTTCCACGGCGCTTTCAATCTGCAGAGCGCCTTTGGCGTCGAGTTCGACCTGCTTGCGCGCCTCGAGGCGGGCGCCGGAGATCTGCATGTCGGCCCCGGCGCTGGCGATGAGAGTGCTGCCCTTGAGGGTGCTGGCCTTGACCTGCTCGGTGTGTGCCTGGCTGTCGATATCGGTGCGGTCCAGGTAGCGCCTGTGGGTGGACTGCTCGGCGATATCGAGCGTGTCCACGCCAGCGTCGATCGTCATCTTTCCACCGCTGCGCAGTTGCAGGGCGTTGTCCGCTTCCAGGTGCGCGGCCGTAAGGTGCAGGTCGCTGCCGGCCGACAGGTTCAGGCTGTCCTCGGCCACCAGGCGGCTACTCAGTTGCTGGCGACTGGTTTGCGTGGTCTTGCCGTTATGGCTTTCGGTGGGGATGAACAGCCATTGCTTCGACCAGTTGACCGGATCGTCCGTCACCTTTTCGCGGGTGGCGGTATCCAGGGTCAGTTTTTTACCGGCGTGTACCTCGATCTGCCTGGCCTTGCCATGAGCATGGGTAAGCTGCAGGTCGCCATCGGCTTTCAGGTCCAGCTTGCCGGTCTTGCTTACGAGGCTGGCCTGGCGTTTGTCATTGCCCTGTACTTTAAGGTCGCCCGCGGAGTGGATGATCAAGTCGCGATCTGCGCGCAGCTCCTTGTCGCCGACCTGCACACCGGCGCCTTCGGCGGTGCTGACGATGCGGATGCGCCCGGCCTGCATGGCGCCAAGCAGGTTGGCATCGATGGAGGTGGCGGCGGGGAGCTGTTCGAGCACCTCGCGACTGCTGGCGTTGACAAGGTTGTGGCCGATGGTCATGTTCAGCTGCCCTTTGGCGAACAGGTGCCCAGTGGTGTCGATACGCGGCGCGATGAGGTCCAGGGCGCCTGCGCCGTTGCTCTGGCCGCGGCCCAACACATTCAGCGTGCCGCTGGCGTCACGGCTGTCGAGGTGTCTGATCTGCCCGTCGTGAATGTCCGCCTTGCCGACCAGGAAGCCGGCGCGGGTGGTATTGATGAAGCTGCCGCCGTTGAGGGTGATGCCGTTGGGGTTGGCGAGCAGGTAATCGGCTTTCTGGCCGAAGATCTCCTGAGCCCCTTCGATCCGCGAGGCGTTCTGGCCGACTACCTCGTTGAGGATGGTCGAGGCGGCGTGGCCCTGGAATTGCGAGTTGGCGCCCAACTGGCCGGCCAGCTGCGACTGCCCGGCCTGCAGGGCATTGTTCAGCACCAGGCCTGGCTTGCCGACGTTGTAGTCGAGGAACTGGTTGTGTGACAGGCCGCTGGCATTGGGCGCGACGATGTCGATGACCGGGACGCCATGGCTGTTGTCGATGATCGGGGTGCCGCCAGGGCCCGGTGTCGGTGTCAGGGCGCCTTGCGCCTGAACCTGGGTGCTGCCCAGCAGGGCAAGGAAGACAGCCCAGCGCAGGGGGTCGGGTCTGGTCTTGGAGACAGGATTTTGCATGAAAACCTCGCAAGTGATGTACGAAATCGTGAAATCAGCTGCGGGAATTCTAAGAATGTCAGTGATGGCATTTATGTGGCTCAACGCCACTATGCCGCAGGGAATGAGCCGATCCTAACTGTAGGAAAAGGGAGCGGTGGTGTGGCGAAAGGGGTCGGGCACTAAAAAAGAAAGGCCTGTCACGCGTGAGCAGGACAGGCCTTTGGTGCCACCGGTGAGCGCTCAGGGGCGGATTTCGATCAGCGTGCCGTCCTTGACCATGCTCCATACTTCGCGCATGTCGTCATTGCGCATGGCGATGCAGCCCTCGGTCCAGTCGAGGGTATGGAAATACCACTCGGGGTACTCCTCGTTGATCGGCGTGCCGTGGATCATGATCATGCTGCCAGCGGCAACACCTTCGCTGCGCGCCTTGGCGGCATCGGTGATATTCGGGTAGGAGATGTGCATGGCCAGGTTGTAGCGGTCGCTGACCTTGCGCCAGTCGAGCCAGTACAGGCCTTCCGGGGTTTTCTTGTCGCCTTCGCGGGCCTTGGCCCCCTTGGGTTGCTTGCCCAGGGAGATGCGGTAGGTCTTGAGCGGCTCGCCACGGCTGATCAGTTGCAGGCGGCGCTCGGACTTGATCACCAGCACCTTGTCGATCAGCCGCTCTTGCTGGGTGCCAGTGGTGGCGGGTTGGACCGGCGACGGCGCGGCCGACGGCGTCTTGCGGATGATAGTCTCGGTGAAGGCGGCTTGCGACACCGAGGCGACACTGAGGCAGAAGAGGGCAAGCAGCCAGCGCATGAAACCGTATCCCTGAAAACTTAGGTGGTGGACGACGTGACGTTCATCGGCGGCAGGTATTCATGGCCAATCGGATAGTGCTGCCTGACGCGGTCGCGATAATAGCATTCTAGTGTGCGTGTGACGGTGCGGAAAGCCAGCTCGCGCCAGGGGATCTCGTGCTCTTCGAACAAGCGTACTTCAAGGCTCTCGATGCCCACTGCAAAGTCCAGATCGGCCAGTTCGGCGCGGAAAAAACACGTGCACCTGGTTGATGTGCGGCAGGTCGAACAACTGGTACAGGCAGGTTTCTCCGACCCGCGCGCACGCTTCCTCGACGGTTTCGCGACGGGCGGCGGCATCGAGGGTCTCGCCGTTTTCCATGAAGCCGGCGGGCAGCGTCCAGAACCCTCGGCGCGGTTCTATCGCCCGGCGGCACAGCAGTACCTGGGAGCCCCAGGTAGGCAAGACCCCTGCGACGATATTGGGGTTCTGGTAGTGGATCGTCTGGCAATGATCGCAGACATACCGCAGGCGGCTGTCGCCTTCGGGGATCCGCTGGGTGACCGGTTGGCCGCACGCGCTGCAGAATTTCATGCTTTCATTCATTCCAGTGGGGTCGGGCTATCTTGGCGCGCCCGGCCCGCTTATCGCAAGCGGCCTGCGGGCGGGGCTTGGGTGCCTCGCGGCTTTGGTGCATCATGCAGGGCAGGCCTTGGACACGAGAGTGCGTAATGCTGGACGAGCTTCTTCGCCGAATGAGCAACCATACCCCCGCATCACCGGAGACGGACCGCCGTTTCCCCGAAGCGGCGGTGTTGCTGCCCATTACCCGCAGCGAGGAGCCGGAGCTGGTGCTGACCCTGCGCGCCAAGGGCCTGTCCACCCATGGTGGTGAAGTCGCCTTCCCGGGCGGGCGGCGCGACCCTGAGGACCCAGACCTGGTGTTCACGGCCCTGCGCGAAGCCGAGGAGGAAATCGGCCTGCCGCCCGGGCTGGTCGAAGTCATCGGCCCGCTCAGCCCGCTGATCTCGCTGCACGGCCTGAAGGTGACGCCGTTCGTCGGTTTGATCCCGGACTATGTCGAGTACCGCGCCAACGACGCGGAAATCGCCGCCGTGTTCAGTGTGCCGCTGGCGTTTTTCCGCCAGGACCCCCGCGAGCACACCCACCGCATCGACTACCAGGGCCGCAGCTGGTACGTGCCCAGCTACCGCTACGGCGACTACAAGATCTGGGGGCTCTCGGCGATCATGATCGTCGAACTGGTCAACCTGCTGTTCGATGCGGGCATCAGCTTGCACCAGCCCCCCGAGCGTTTCATCGAGAACTGAGCGGGGCACACCCCGCCACTGGCGTTCAACCGTGAGGAGCGACACATGAAATACCGCCTGGGCGACCTGCGCGTCGAAGCGCATCCCGAGAGCTGGGCCGCGCCCACTGCCACGCTGATCGGCAAGGTGCGCCTGCAGGCCCGGGCCAGCGTGTGGTTCGGCGCGGTGCTGCGCGGCGACAACGAGTTGATCGACATCGGCGAGGACAGCAACGTCCAGGACGGCACGGTGATGCACACCGACATGGGCTCGCCGCTGACCCTCGGTCGCGGCGTGACCATCGGCCACAACGCCATGTTGCATGGCTGCTCGGTCGGCGACTACAGCCTGGTCGGCATCAATGCGGTGATCCTCAACGGGGCGCGTATCGGCAAGCACTGCATCATCGGCGCCAACGCCCTGATCCCCGAGGGCAAGGAGATTCCCGACGGCTCGCTGGTGATGGGGTCGCCGGGCAAGGTGGTGCGCGAGTTGACCGAGCAGCAGAAACGCATGCTCGAGGCCAGCGCCGCCCATTATGTGCACAATGCCCAGCGCTATGCCCGTGACCTGGTGAGCGACGATGAGTGACGAGCGGCCCGTGGCCTCGCCCTGTGTCAATGTCTGCGCGCTGGACGAGCAGGATATCTGCACCGGGTGCCAGCGTACGGTGAGCGAGATCACTCGTTGGGGGCGCATGGACAATGCCGAGCGGCGCGAGGTGTTGCAGCGCTGCCATGAGCGGGCGCTGGCGGCCGGGTTGATCATCGGTCTGTAGCACCTGTCGAACAGCCGTGGGAGCGGGCTTGCCCCGCGAAGGGGGCGACGCTAATCTGTCCGGCTTGCCCAATCCGAACACCCATCATGTTCTATCTCATCGCCTACATCAGCAGCGTGGTGCTGATCAACTTCGCCTTCTCCAGTGCGCCGCACCTGGACGTGATCTGGTCCGCCTGGGGCGGGTTGGTGTTCATCCTGCGCGACATGGTGCAGACCCGCTACGGCCATGGCGCGTTGTTGGCCATGCTGGTGGCGCTGGTGCTGTCCTATATCACCTCCGAGCCTGCCATCGCCCTGGCCAGCGCGACCGCGTTCTTCGTCTCCGAACTGATCGACTGGCTGGTGTTCAGCGTTACCCGGCGCCCCCTGCGCGACCGCCTGTGGCTGAGCTCGGCGCTGAGCATCCCGGTGGACACCTTCATCTTCTTCGGCATGATCGGTGCCTTGACGCCTGCAGTGATCGGCACGGCGATGGCCTCGAAGTTCGCCGGGGTCACCGCGGTGTGGTTGATCATGGCCTGGCGGGCACGGCGCGCGGTGGCCACATCCTGATGTAGAATACCGGTCCATTTTTCAGCGGGCGGCAGCCAGCGTGGCGCGGCCCCGGACGCCTTCGAGGACCTGAAATGACCCGTATCGGAACCCCACTGTCGCCCACCGCGACCCGTGTATTGCTGTGCGGCTGCGGCGAGCTGGGCAAGGAAGTGGTGATCGAGCTGCAGCGCCTGGGCGTCGAAGTGATCGCCGTGGACCGCTACGCCAATGCGCCGGCGATGCAGGTCGCGCACCGCAGCCATGTGATCAACATGCTCGATGGCGTGGCCCTGCGCGCAGTGATCGAGGCGGAAAAACCGCATTACATCGTCCCCGAGATCGAAGCCATTGCCACCGCCACGCTGGTCGAGCTCGAGAGCGAAGGCTTCAACGTCGTCCCCACCGCCCGCGCCACCCAGCTGACCATGAACCGCGAAGGCATTCGTCGCCTGGCTGCCGAAGAGCTGGACCTGCCGACCTCGCCGTACCATTTCGCCGACACCTTCGAGGATTACAGCAAGGCGGTGGCCGACCTGGGCTACCCGTGCGTGGTCAAGCCGGTGATGAGCTCGTCCGGCAAGGGCCAGAGCCTGCTGCGTAGCGCCGATGACCTGCAGAAAGCCTGGGACTATGCCCAGGAAGGCGGCCGTGCCGGCAAGGGGCGGGTGATCATCGAAGGCTTCATCGACTTCGAATACGAGATCACCCTGCTCACTGTGCGCCATGTCGATGGCACGACCTTCCTCGCGCCGGTCGGCCACCGACAGGAAAAGGGCGACTATCAGGAGTCCTGGCAGCCCCAGGCCATGAGCCCGAAGGCGTTGGCCGAGTCGCAGCGTGTAGCCCAGGCGGTCACCGACGCGCTGGGCGGCCGTGGCCTGTTCGGTGTGGAACTGTTCGTCAAGGGCGACCAGGTGTGGTTCAGCGAAGTGTCGCCACGCCCGCACGACACGGGCCTTGTGACCCTGATTTCCCAGGACTTGTCGCAGTTCGCCCTGCACGCGCGGGCCATCCTCGGCCTGCCCATCCCGGTGGTGCGCCAGTTCGGCCCGTCGGCGTCGGCGGTGATCCTGCCTGAAGGCCAGTCGCAGCAGACCAGCTTCGCCAACCTGGGCGCGGCGCTGAGCGAGCCGGATACCGCCATCCGCCTGTTCGGCAAGCCAGAGATCAATGGTACTCGGCGCATGGGCGTGTGCCTGGCGCGTGACGAATCGGTCGAGGCGGCGCGGGCCAAGGCGACCCGGGCTTCGCAGGCGGTCAAGGTCGAGTTCTGATCTGAAACGATCGCGGGGCGAGCGCGCTACCACGCCAGTATCAGTCTGGCGTGGTAGCGGGCTCGCCCCGCGATTGATTCAAAGCTCGGTATTGCGCGTCTCTTTCAGGCACAGCACGGCAATCAGACTGATCAGCGCCGCCGCCGACACATAGCCTCCCACCCAGCTCAATCCCCCCATGCTCACCAGCTTCTGGGCAAAGAACGGTGCCGCCGAGGCGCCGACGATGCCGCCCAGGTTGTAGGCCGCCGAAGCGCCGGTGTAGCGCACATGGGTCGGGAACAGCTCCGGCAGCAGCGCGCCCATCGGGGCGAAGGTCACACCCATCAGGAACAGTTCGATGGCCAGGAACAGCGCCACGCCTGCGGTCGAGCCCGAGGTCAGCAGCGGTTCCATGGCAAAGCCCGAGGCAATGGCCAGCAGCGCGCCGGCGATCAGCACCGGCTTGCGCCCATGACGGTCACTCAACCAGGCCGACAGGGGCGTGGCCAGGGCCATGAACACCACGGCGAAGCACAGCAGGCCGAGGAAGGTTTCACGGCTGTAGCCCAGTGTGGACACGCCATAGCTCAACGAGAACACCGTGGAGATGTAGAACAGCGCGTAGCACACCACCATCGCCGCAGCCCCCAGCAGGGTCGGCAGCCAGTACTGGGAAAACAGCTCGAGCACAGGCATCTTGACCCGCTCCTGGCGGGCCACGGCCTTGGCGAACACCGGGCTTTCCTCGAGTTTCAGGCGCACATAGAGACCGACCAGCACCAATGCGGCGCTGAGCAGGAACGGAATGCGCCAGCCCCATTCGCGGAACTGCTCGTCGCTGAGCACCAGGGCCAGGGTAAGGAACAGGCCGTTGGCGGCGAGGAAGCCGATCGACGGGCCCAACTGCGGGAACATGCCGAACCACGCGCGTTTGCCCTCAGGGGCGTTTTCAGTGGCCAGCAATGCCGCGCCGCCCCATTCGCCGCCCAGCCCCAGGCCTTGCCCGAAGCGCAGCACACAGAGCATGATCGGTGCCCATACGCCGATGCTGTCATACCCGGGCAGCACGCCGATCAGGGTAGTCGAGACGCCCATCAGCAGCAGCGAGGCGACCAGCGTCGACTTGCGCCCGATGCGGTCGCCGAAGTGGCCGAACAGCGCCGATCCCAGTGGCCGGGCGAGGAAGGCGATACCGAAGGTAAGGAAGGCCGCCAGCATTTGCGCGGTGCCGGAACCGGACGGGAAGAACACCGGCCCGATCACCAGTGCGGCGGCGGTGGCGTAGACGTAGAAATCGTAGAACTCGATGGCGGTGCCGATGAAGCTGGCAGTGGCCACCCGGGCAGGCGAGTTGACCGGGGCCGCCGAGGCAGGTTCGGCGTAGGTGGTGCTGGTAGTCATGCGAAGGTCCCTGACAGTCATGCTCCATGGGGCACGGCCCATGTGGCGGGCACACGGGAGCCGGAGCGTATTGTTGTTGGTCGCCGACTGACGATAGCCCAGGGGATAGGCGGTGAGCGGTGGCTGATCGGGGTGCTGAGCAGGACCGCGGGGCGTGTCAGTGGGGCGGACTGGCCGTCGGGCGCCGGGTGCGGGTAGCGGGCGGGACGGCAGGGCTGGGTAAGCGTGACCCGAGTATAGCTATCGAGCCAGTGTCCAGACCAGTACCTTGCTTGCGCAATTGTCCTCGGTTTCGAGGATTTCCAGCCGATATCTGCCAATTTTCAGGCAGACAGCGCTTTCTGGAATGCTTTCAAGTGCTTCGGTGACCAGGCCGTTCAGGGTTTTCGGCCCACCGTCGCAGGGCAGGTGCCAGCCCAGGGTACGGTTGATCTCGCGCAGCGAAGCCGTCCCTTCGATGACGAAGCGGCCATCAGGCTGAGGGTGGACATGCGGGTTGTCCAGGTTCTGCTCGTCCTCGAACTCGCCAACGATCTCTTCGAGGATGTCTTCCAAAGTGACGATACCCAGTACTTCGCCATACTCGTCCACCACCACGCCCATGCGCCGCTGCTGCTTGTGGAAGTTCAGCAACTGCATCTGCAGCGGTGTGCTCTCGGGCACGAAGTAGGGCTCGTAGCAGGCGGCCTGGAGCTTCTCCTGGGTGAGCTCTGCCCGCGGCAGCAGGTGGCTGATCAGCTTGGTGTTGAGGACGGCTTCTACCTGGTTGATGTCGTTGTGATAGACCGGCAGGCGCGTGTGGCGGCTGATGATCAGTTGCTCGATGATCTGCTCGATGGGATCGTCGAGGTTGATGCCGTCTACTTCGTTGCGCGGTACCAAGATGTCGTTGACGGTGATCTTGTCCAGCGCCTGCAGGCCCTCCAGCAGGCCGTGCTGGCTGGTCTCGGCAGGTTCGTCTTCGTCGAATGCGTCGCCCTGCTGCGGGTGCAGTGCCACCGCAGTGGGTTGCACGCGGAACGGGCGCAGGATCACTTTGGCGCAGCCATCGAGCAGGCAGCCCAGCGGCTGCAGCAACGTCAGCGGCAATTTCAGCAGGTTGCCGCCCAGGTCCAGGAAGGCTTGCGGGTTGCGGCGTGCCAGGCGGCGCGGCAGGTAGTCGGCGAGCACCAGCAGGGTGAAACTGGCGCCAAGGCCGGCCAGCCAGAAGCCGTGTTCACCGCTGTAGCGCTGGCCAATCAGGCAGGCCAGGCCCAGTACCAGCAACTTGCCGAGGCTGGCGCCGAGCACCAGGCCCTGGGCGGGCAGGGTGGGGGCGCCGTGGCCATTGAGCTGCTGGCGGGCGCAGTCTACCGCGGTGAACAGCGCCGACCACAGCAGGGCCAGTGTGATGATGCCGAGCAGCGGGGCGTACGGCAGAGTGTCCATGGGCGGCCGTCAGATGTGCAGGATGAATTCGCGGACCAGCTTGCTGCCGAAGTAGGCCAGCATCAGCAGGCAGAAACCGGCCAGGGTCCAGCGGATCGCCTTGTGACCGCGCCAGCCGAGGCGGGTGCGGCCCCACAGCAGCACGCTGAAGACGATCCAGGCGACACAGGCCAGCAGCGTCTTGTGCACCAGGTGCTGGGCGAACAGGTTGTCGAGGAACAGCCAGCCGGATATCAGCGACAGCGACAGCAGCCCCCAGCCGGCCCAGAGGAAGCCGAACAGCAGGCTTTCCATGGTCTGCAGCGGCGGGAAGTTGCGGATCAGTCCGGACGGGTGCTTGTGCTTGAGTTGGTGGTCCTGCAGCAACAGCAGCAGGGCCTGGAACACGGCGATGGTGAACAGGCCGTAGGCCAGGATCGACAGCAGGATATGGGCGAGGATGCCTGGCTCTTCGTTGATCAGCGGCACCGTGCCGGGGGGCGCGAACTGGGCCAGCAGCGCGGTCACCGCACCGAGCGGGAACAGCAGCACCAGCAGGTTCTCCACGGGAATGCTCAGGCAGGCTAGCAGGGTCAAGCCGATCACCGCCACGGCGATCAGGCTGGCGGCGCTGAAGAAGTCGAGGCTCAGGCCCAGGGGCGTGATCAGCTGGAAGAACAGGGCGCCGCCCTGGGCGATGACCGCCAGGGTGCCGAGCAGGCCAAGCAGCCGTTTGTCGGCACGGGCGCCACGGGCCAGGCCGGTGGCCTGGTAGACGGTCGCGGCCAGATAAAGGAAGGCGGCGAGCAGGTTGGGGATGAGGCTGGGTGAAGAGAACATAAGTCCTGGCGTGCAAGCCCTAAAGGGACGGAGTTTGGCATAGAACGCGGTAGGCAAGGAAGACTGCGTATCAATCGCGGGGCAAGCCCGATACCACGGGGCCATGGCCAGGGATAGCCAGCGCATCTGGCCGGTGGTCCCGAGCAAGGTGTGCGCGCAAGGCAGTCTCCGCTATAATCGCCGCCTTGTTGTGCCCAGCGCGTGTGCATTTCCACCTGGGCGCCTGAAAAACCTCGGCTTCACTGGGCCTGAAAGGATCACCATGTTCGAAAACCTGACCGACCGCCTGTCACAGACGCTGCGCCATGTCACCGGCAAGGCCAAGCTGACCGAAGACAACATCAAGGACACGCTGCGCGAAGTGCGCATGGCCCTGCTCGAAGCCGACGTCGCCCTGCCGGTGGTCAAGGATTTTGTCAACAGCATCAAGGAGCGTGCGGTCGGCACCGAAGTGTCGCGCAGCCTGACCCCGGGCCAGGCGTTCGTGAAGATCGTCCAGGCCGAGCTGGAAAGCCTCATGGGGGCGGCCAACGAAGAGCTGACCCTCAACGCCGCCCCGCCGGCCGTGGTGCTGATGGCCGGCCTGCAGGGCGCGGGCAAGACCACCACCGCCGGCAAGCTGGCGCGCCACCTGAAAGAACGCAAGAAGAAGAGCGTGATGGTGGTGTCCGCCGACGTCTACCGTCCGGCGGCGATCAAGCAGCTCGAGACGCTGGCCAATGATATCGGCGTGACCTTCTTCCCGTCCGACATCAGTCAGAAGCCGGTGGCCATCGCCGAAGCGGCGATCCGCGAGGCCAAGCTCAAGTTCATCGACGTGGTGATCGTCGATACTGCGGGTCGTCTGCACGTCGACGCCGACATGATGGACGAGATCAAGGCCCTGCACGCCGCGGTCAAGCCGATCGAAACCCTGTTCGTGGTCGACGCCATGACCGGCCAGGATGCCGCCAGCACGGCCAAGGCCTTTGGCGATGCGCTGCCGCTGACCGGCGTGGTGCTGACCAAGGTCGACGGTGACGCCCGTGGCGGTGCCGCCCTGTCGGTGCGCGCCATTACCGGCAAGCCGATCAAGTTCATCGGTATGGGCGAGAAGACCGAAGCCCTCGAGCCGTTCCACCCCGACCGGATCGCTTCGCGCATCCTTGGCATGGGTGACGTGCTTAGCCTGATCGAGCAGGCCGAGCAGAACATCGACAAGGAAAAGGCCGACAAACTGGCCAAGAAGTTGAAGAAGGGCAAGGGCTTCGACCTCGAAGACTTCCGCGATCAACTGCAACAGATGAAGAACATGGGCGGCCTTGGCGGCCTCATGGACAAACTGCCGAGCATCGGTGGCGTCAACCTGTCGCAGATGGGCAACGCCCAGGGCGCGGCCGAGAAGCAGTTCAAGCAGATGGAAGCGATCATCAATTCCATGACCCCTGCCGAACGCCGCGACCCTGACCTGATCAGCGGTTCGCGCAAGCGCCGCATTGCCCTCGGTTCCGGCACCCAGGTGCAGGACATCGGCCGGCTGATCAAGCAGCACAAGCAGATGCAGAAGATGATGAAGAAATTCTCCGCCAAGGGCGGCATGGCCAAGATGATGCGCGGCCTTGGTGGGATGCTGCCGGGTGGCGGCATGCCCAAGATGTAAGCGAATCCGGGCGGCGGTCTTTAATATGAAGACCGCCGCCCAGCCCCCGCTTCGGCGGGAACAGTGCCGCCAAATGGCGGCTTAACCGGCAGATCTGAACGGTGGGTCAAGCGCTCGCCGAAAAAGGCATTTGCAAATGTCCGTGTATTCCCCGAGAATATGCGGCCTTTTGGGCACCCGTGTGCCCATTGGGCATTCAGTTTTGCAGCACCGACTATAGGAACGATGTTCACATGGTAACCATTCGTCTGGCCCGTGGCGGCTCGAAAAAGCGCCCATTCTACCACCTGACCGTGACCAACTCGCGTAACGCCCGTGACGGCCGTTTCGTTGAGCGCGTTGGCTTCTTCAACCCGATCGCATCGGGCGCCGAAGTCAAGCTGTCGGTCAACCAAGAGCGCGTCACCTACTGGCTGAGCCAGGGCGCACAGCCGTCTGAGCGTGTTGCTCAGCTGCTGAAGGAAGCTGCCAAGGCTGCAGCCTGAGCAGTATGAACGCGACGCCAGAAAAGGCTGATGACCTCATCGTCGTTGGCAAGATTTTTTCGGTTCACGGCGTTCGCGGCGAGGTGAAGGTGTACTCCTTTACCGATCCGATTGAAAACCTGTTGGATTATCCGCGCTGGACGCTTAGGCACGAAGGCAAGGTAAAGCAGGTCGAGCTGGTCAGCGGTCGTGGCTCCCAAAAGGGCCTGGTCGTGAAATTGAAAGGCCTCGAGGATCGTGACGAAGCCCGTCTTCTGAGCGGTTACGAAATCTGCATCGCGCGGAGCCTTTTGCCCAACCTGGCAGCCGACGAGTACTACTGGTACCAGTTGGAAGGCCTGAAGGTCATCAATCAGGACGAACAGCTGTTCGGCACGATCGATCACCTGTTGGAGACCGGTGCGAACGATGTAATGGTGGTCAAGCCTTGCACAGGCAGCCTGGATGATCGCGAGCGTCTGTTGCCCTATACGGAGCAATGTGTGCTGGCAATCGACCTGCAGGCCGGTGTGATGCGAGTCGAATGGGACGCGGATTTCTAGACGATGGGCAGCCTTCGCGTAGAAGTCATCACGTTGTTCCCCGAGATGTTCTCGGCCATCACGGAGTACGGCATTACCAGCCGTGCGGTGAAACAGGGGTTGCTGCAAGTGACCTGCTGGAACCCGCGGGACTACACCACAGATCGCCACCACACCGTGGATGATCGGCCGTTTGGCGGTGGTCCGGGCATGGTGATGAAGATCAAGCCTCTGGAAGACGCCCTGGTTAGCGCCAGGCAGGCGACTGGAGCTGCGGCAAAGGTGATCTACCTTTCGCCACAAGGCCGCAAGCTGACCCAGCAGGCGGTCAAAGGCTTGGCCGAACAGGAATCGTTGATCCTGATCGCCGGCCGTTATGAAGGCATCGACGAGCGCTTTATCGAGGCTCATGTCGATGAGGAGTGGTCGATTGGCGACTATGTGCTTTCCGGTGGCGAGCTGCCGGCCATGGTGCTGATCGATGCGGTTACGCGGCTGCTGCCCGGAGCTTTAGGGCATGTGGACTCGGCGGAGGAAGACTCTTTCACCGACGGTCTGCTGGATTGCCCGCACTACACCCGACCCGAGGTGTATGCGGATCAGCGTGTACCCGACGTGTTGCTTAGTGGCAACCATGCACATATCCGGCGATGGCGGATGAAGCAGTCCCTTGGTAGGACCTTCGAACGACGCGCCGATCTTCTGGAAAGTCGCTCGCTTTCTGGAGAAGAGAAGAAGCTGCTCGAGGAATACCTCCGCGAGCGGGACGATAGTTAAACGTATCGATGGTGGATCGCGTTATCCATCTTAGGAGCACAGCATGACCAACAAGATCATCCAGCAGCTCGAAGCCGAGCAGATGAGCAAAGAGATCCCGACCTTCGCACCAGGCGACACCATTGTCGTCCAGGTCAAAGTGAAGGAAGGCGACCGCTCGCGTCTGCAGGCGTTCGAAGGCGTCGTTATCGCCAAGCGTAACCGCGGTCTGAACAGCGCCTTCACCGTGCGCAAGATCTCCAGCGGCGTTGGCGTAGAGCGTACCTTCCAGACCTACAGCCCGCAGATCGACAGCCTGGCCGTGAAACGTCGTGGTGACGTGCGTAAAGCCAAGCTGTACTACCTGCGTGACCTGTCCGGTAAAGCAGCTCGCATCAAGGAAAAACTGTCCTGAGTGCAGTTTGTCCGGTGGCCTAGGCCCCGTGCGAGAAAAAGCAGCCTTCGGGCTGCTTTTTTGCGTCTTGAATCTTGCCTTTGCGATGTGACTCCGAGATGACAACCCGAGACCAGGAAATCCAGCGCCGTACCGAACTGTCGGTGACCCGCGTGACCAAGGCGGTGTTCCCCAGCACCACCAACCACCACAACACCCTGTTCGGTGGCACGGCCCTGGCGTGGATGGACGAAGTTTCGTTCATCGCCGCCACCCGTTTCTGCCGGCTGCCGCTGGTGACCGTGTCCACCGACCGCATCGACTTCAAGCACCCGATCCCGGCAGGCTCGATCGTCGAGCTGGTGGGGACGGTGATCAAGGTTGGTAACACCAGTCTGCAGGTGCAGGTGGATGTGTTCGTCGAGAACATGTACCTCGATGGGCGCGAGCGGGCGATCCATGGCGTGTTCAGCTTCGTCGCCATCGACGAGGACAAGCGTCCGGTGCCGGTGCTGCCGTTGGCCTGATGCCATCGCGCTGATTTGACGCGTCCCTGTAGGAGCGGCTTCAGCCGCGATCACCCGCAACGCGGGTGCCAGGCACTGCGACGCATTCATCGCGGCTAAGGCCGCTCCTACAGGTCAATGTGCCACAGGCTGCTCGGTCAGCTCCGGCTCCACCAGTGCCACCAGTGTCCACCCAGGCTGCGGCTTGAGCGGATTATCCGGGCTGGCCACATGTACCCAGCCTTGCCCGTCCCGGGCGAACAGCAGTGTCGCCCGTGGGCCATGCAACTGCTGGTAGTCGCTCCAGCTGAATGCCTCGGTCAACGTGGTGCTGTACAGCTCGGCGCCCTGGTGCAGCAGTTTGGCCAGTTGCCCATAGGTCATCGGCCTCGCCCCCAGCAACTGCCCGCGGTGTTCCTCGCTGGCCCGGTGCTTGTCGCTGCGCTGTTTCTCCAGGCCGCTGGCCAGCACGAACAACCTCGCCTGGCCGAACTCATGGCGAAAGCGCGCGCAGGCCAGGGCATTGAGCTCGCCGGCCGGCGACAGCCCCAGCAAGTGGCCAAGCCCGACCAGGTCGAGGTGGGCGTCGGCGTGCTGTGACGCGGGGTTGCCAAAATAAGTCGGTAGGTTGTCCATGCGAGCAGCGCGGATGTTCTCCCAGCTTGAATCGGTCAGCAGCACCCGGCAGCCCAGTTGTTGCAGCGCCTTGGCGATGGCGCGCGCAGGTGGGTTGGCGCCGACCAGGAGAAACCCGCTCGGCGCCGGTTCTGCCACCTTCAGCAGGCGTGCCAAGGGCCTTGCGGTGGCGCTTTGCAGGACCACGGTACCGATGATCACGGCAAAGGTCAGTGGCACCAGCAGCAGCGCGCCCTCATGCCCGGCCTGGTCCAGGCGAATGGCGAAGATGGCCGATACCGCCGCGGCGACGATGCCCCGCGGCGCGATCCAGGCCAGCAGCGCCCGTTCCCGCCAACTCAGCGGCGACCCCAGGGTCGACAGCAACACGTTCAGCGGCCTGGCCAGCAACTGGATTACCAGCAGCAGTGCCAGCACCGCAGGGCCCAAGGCGAGCAGGGCGTGCAGGTCGAGCCGCGCCGCCAGAAGGATGAACAGGCCGGAGATCAGCAGCACGCTGAGGTTCTCCTTGAAGTGCAGGATCTGCCGCACATCCACGCCGGGCATGTTGGCCAGCCACATGCCCATGACCGTGACCGCCAACAGGCCCGATTCATGGACGATCTGGTTGGCGGCGATGAAGATGCCCAGCACCGCGGCCAGCGACGCCAGGTTGTGCAGATACTCCGGCAGCCATTGCTCGCGCATGATCTGCCCGAGCAGCCAGCCTCCAGCGGCGCCGAGCGCGCTGCCGCAGAAAATCACCCCGGCGAAGGTCGCCAGGCTGTGGCTTAGGCCTTCGCCGGCGGCGCTGGCGATGATGAAGCTGTAGACCACCACCGCCAGCAGTGCGCCGATCGGGTCGATGACAATGCCTTCCCAGCGCAGGATATTGGCGATCGCCGCCTTCGGCCGCACCACCCGCAGCATGGGTACGATGACCGTGGGGCCGGTGACCAGGGTCAAGGTACCGAACAGGATCGCCAGGGGCCAGTCGAAGCCCAGCAGCCAGTGGGTGGCCAGGGCGATCACCAGCCAGGTGCTCAGCGCGCCGACGGTGACCAGGCGATGCACCACACTGCCGATCTCGCGCCATTGCGACAAATGCAGTGTGAGGCTGCCTTCGAACAGGATCAGCGCCACCGCCAGCGATACCAGTGGCATCAGCAACGGGCCGAACAATGCCTGCGGTTGCAGCCAGCCCAGCACTGGCCCGGCGAGGATGCCGCACAGCAGCAGGAACAGGATCGCCGGCAGTTTCAGGCGCCAGGCCAGCCATTGGCAGAGCAGGGCCGCCGCGCCGATGCCGCCGACACTCAAAAGAATCTGCTGTTCGTTCATGCGGGCTCCCTCTGCATGCCATGTTGTGAAAGACTAAGCGTCATTTCGTCGTTTGCCACCGAGTTTTCATGCCAGCACTGGACCACCCGCTGATCGACCAGTTCCTCGATGCCTTGTGGCTGGAAAAGGGGCTTTCCGACAACACCCGCGCTTCCTACCGCAGTGACCTGGCCTTGTTCAACGGCTGGCTGCAGGAAAAGCACGTGCTGTTGCCCGATGCCGGCCGCGAACTGATCCTCGATCACCTGGCCTGGCGCTTCGACCAAGGCTACAAGCCTCGCTCCACCGCGCGCTTCCTGTCCGGGGTGCGCGGCTTTTTCCGTTACTTGCTGCGCGAGCGGTTGATCGCCGTCGATCCGACCTTGCAGGTGGACATGCCGCAACTGGGCCGGCCACTGCCCAAGTCGCTGTCGGAGGCCGATGTCGAAGCCTTGCTGCAGGCCCCGGATCGCGGTGAGGCGATCGGCCAGCGCGACCGCGCCATGCTCGAAGTGCTCTATGCCTGCGGTTTGCGAGTGACCGAACTGGTCAGCCTGACCTTGGACCAGGTCAACCTGCGCCAGGGCGTGCTGCGGGTCATGGGCAAGGGCAGCAAGGAGCGCCTGGTGCCGATGGGCGAGGAAGCGGTGGTGTGGATCGAGCGCTACCTGCGCGATGGCCGCGCCGAGTTGCTGGGCGGCCGCCCCAGCGACGTGCTGTTCCCCAGCCAGCGCGGCGAGCAGATGACCCGCCAGACCTTCTGGCACCGTATCAAGCATCACGCGCGGGTGGCCGGGATCGACAAGCCGCTGTCCCCGCACACGCTGCGCCACGCCTTTGCCACGCACCTGCTCAACCATGGCGCCGACCTGCGTGTGGTGCAGATGCTGCTGGGGCACAGCGACCTGTCCACCACGCAGATCTACACCCATGTCGCCAAGGCCCGCCTGCAACAGCTGCATGCCGAACACCACCCCCGTGGATGAATGATGTTCATGTTCCGCCGACTGGTGCCTGAGTACCCCTACTGCGCCAGTCTGTTGTGGTAGGCTTGGACGGTTTGTTGCAAGGGCCGACCGTTCGCCGCCCGCCAGGGCTGGGCGACGTCCCCACGGCCCCGTCCGCCTTCAGGAGTACCCCATGCGCGTGACCCAGATTTTCGCCGCCGCCGCCTTGGCGCTGGCCAGTACCTTTGCCGTTGCCGCGGCTACCGATGGCAATGCCGGTGCCGAGCAGGCGATCCGCAAATCGTTGCAGAACCTCCAGTTGGAGGTGCCGATCGAAAGCGTTGCCAGCAGTCCGCTCAACGGCCTGTACGAGGTCAAGCTGCAAGGCGGCCGCGTGCTGTACGCCAGCGCCGACGGCCAGTTCGTCATGCAGGGCTACCTGTTCCAGATCCAGGACGGCAAGCCGGTCAACCTTACCGAGAAGACCGAGCGCCAGGGCATCGCCAAATTGATCAACGGTATTCCGGCCGGCGAGATGGTGGTCTACCCGGCCAAGGGCGATACCAAGTCGCACATCACCGTGTTCACCGACACCACCTGCCCGTACTGCCACAAGCTGCACGCCGAGGTGCCGGAGCTCAACCGCCGCGGTATCGAAGTGCGTTACGTCGCCTTCCCGCGCCAGGGCCTGGGTTCGCCGGGCGACGAGCAGTTGCAGGCCGTCTGGTGCTCCAGCGACCGTCGCGCGGCGCTGGACAAGATGGTCGATGGCAAAGAGATCAAGGCTGCCAAGTGCGCCAACCCGGTCAGCAAGCAGTTCCAGCTGGGCCAGTCGATTGGTGTAAATGGCACGCCGGCGATCGTTCTACAGAATGGCCAGGTGATTCCGGGCTATCAGCCGGCACCGCAAGTGGCCAAGCTGGCCCTGGCCGAGAGCAAGTAATCAATTCAGTACGCCGTCGTCATGGGGTGACGGCATGTTTCACGGTCGGCGCAGATGCCGGCCGTTCTATGGGGAGTTCACAGTGAAACCGGTCAAAGTAGGCATCTGTGGGTTGGGGACCGTCGGTGGCGGAACCTTCAATGTACTTCAGCGCAACGCCGAGGAGATCGCCCGCCGTGCCGGGCGCGGTATTGAAGTGGCACAGATTGCCATGCGCTCGCAGAACCCGAACTGCCAGATTACCGGTACCCCCATTACCGCTGATGTGTTCGAAGTCGCGAGCAACCCCGAGATCGATATCGTCATCGAGCTGATCGGCGGCTACACCATAGCCCGCGACCTGGTGCTCAAGGCCATTGAAAACGGCAAGCACGTGGTCACCGCCAACAAGGCGCTGATCGCCGTGCACGGCAACGAGATCTTTGCCAAGGCCCGCGAGAAGGGCGTCATCGTCGCCTTCGAGGCTGCCGTGGCCGGTGGCATCCCGGTGATCAAGGCGATCCGCGAGGGCCTGTCGGCCAACCGCATCAACTGGCTGGCCGGGATCATCAACGGTACCGGCAACTTCATCCTCACCGAAATGCGCGACAAGGGCCGTGCCTTCCCCGATGTGCTGGCCGAAGCGCAGGCGCTGGGCTACGCCGAGGCCGACCCGACCTTCGACGTCGAAGGCATCGACGCCGCGCACAAGCTGACCATCCTGGCGTCCATCGCCTTCGGTATCCCGCTGCAGTTCGACAAGGCCTACACCGAAGGCATCACCCAGCTGACCACTGCTGACGTGAACTATGCCGAGGCCCTGGGCTATCGCATCAAGCACCTGGGCGTGGCCCGTCGCACCGCCGACGGCATCGAGCTGCGTGTGCACCCGACGCTGATCCCCAACGATCGCCTGATCGCCAACGTCAATGGCGTGATGAACGCGGTGATGGTCAATGGCGACGCCGCCGGCTCCACCTTGTACTACGGCGCCGGTGCCGGCATGGAGCCGACTGCCTCGTCGGTGGTCGCCGACCTGGTCGATGTGGTTCGCGCCATGACCTCCGACCCGGAGAACCGTGTACCGCACCTGGCCTTCCAGCCAGATGCGCTGTCGGCCCATCCGATCCTGCCGATCGAAGCCTGCGAAAGCGCCTACTACCTGCGTATCCAGGCCAAGGACCACCCGGGCGTGCTGGCGCAGGTCGCCAGTATCCTCTCGGAGCGCGGTATCAACATCGAGTCGATCATGCAGAAGGAAGCCGAGGAGCAGGATGGCCTGGTACCGATGATCCTGCTGACCCACCGTGTGGTCGAGCAGCGCATCGACGACGCCATCGTCGCCCTGGAAGCGCTCCAGGACGTGGTCGGCAAGGTCGTGCGTATCCGCGTCGAACAGCTCAACTAAGCGGCAAGCTTCAAGCTGCAAGCTGCAAGTAAAGGCAGTGCGGTGTTGGGGCTTGAATAGAATACATTCGCGGCAAGGTGAGACGCAGAGCACGAGTGCAACGCCAATCGGCTTTAACTTGTAGCTTGCAGCTCGAAGCTTGCCGCTCAAACCAAAGGTTTGCACCCATGCGCTATATCAGTACCCGCGGCCAGGCTCCGGCCCTGAACTTCGAAGACGTCCTGCTGGCTGGCCTGGCCAGCGACGGCGGGCTGTACGTTCCCGAGAACCTGCCACGCTTCACCCAGGAAGAGATTGCCTCCTGGGCTGGCCTGCCGTATCACGAGCTGGCCTTCCGGGTGATGCGCCCGTTCGTCGAAGGCAGCATCGCCGACGCCGATTTCAAGAAGATTCTCGAAGAGACCTACGGCAACTTCGCCCATGCTGCGGTCGCCCCGCTGCGCCAGCTCAACGGCAACGAGTGGGTGATGGAGCTGTTCCACGGCCCGACCCTGGCCTTCAAGGACTTCGCCCTGCAACTGCTCGGCCGCCTGCTCGACCACGTGCTGGTCAAGCGCGGCGAGCGCGTGGTGATCGTCGGTGCCACCAGCGGTGACACCGGCTCGGCCGCCATCGAAGGCTGCCGCCGTTGCGACAACGTCGACATCTTCATCCTGCACCCGCACCAGCGCGTGTCGGAAGTGCAGCGCCGGCAGATGACCACCATCCTTGGCGACAACATCCACAACATTGCCATCGAAGGCAACTTCGACGACTGCCAGGAGATGGTCAAGGCCAGCTTCGCCGATCAGTCCTTCCTCAAGGGCACACGTCTGGTGGCGGTCAACTCGATCAACTGGGCACGGATCATGGCCCAGATCGTCTACTATTTCCACGCCGCGCTGCAGCTCGGCGGCCCGGCGCGTTCGGTGGCGTTCTCGGTGCCGACCGGCAACTTCGGCGACATCTTCGCCGGTTACCTGGCGCGCAACATGGGCCTGCCAATCAGCCAACTGGTGGTGGCGACCAACCGCAACGACATCCTGCACCGTTTCATGAGCGGCAATCAGTATGTCAAGGACGCCCTGCACCCGACCCTGTCGCCGTCGATGGACATCATGGTCTCGTCCAACTTCGAGCGTCTGCTGTTCGACCTGCATGGGCGTAACGGCGCGGCCGTTGCCCAGCTGATGGACACCTTCAGGCAGGGTGGCGGCTTCAGCGTCGAGCAGGACCGCTGGACTGAGGCGCGCAAGCTGTTCGACTCGCTGGCAGTGACCGATGAACAGACCTGCGAGACCATCGCCGAGGTCTTCCAGAGCACCGGTGAAGTCCTCGACCCGCACACCGCGATCGGCGTCAAGGCTGCCCGTGAATGCCGCCGCAGCCTGGACACCCCGATGGTGGTGCTGGGTACCGCGCATCCGGTCAAGTTCCCCGAGGCGGTGGAGAAGGCCGGTGTCGACAAGGCCCTGGAGCTGCCGGCGCACCTGAGCGACCTGTTCGGCCGTGAGGAGCGTTGCACCGTGCTGGCCAACGACCTGAAGGTCGTGCAGGCCTTTGTCAGCCAGCATGGCAATCGCGGCAAGCCGCTGTAAGCTGACACCGTCCACAGGAAAGCCCGTCTTGCACGGGCTTTTTTGTGGGCGCAAGACGCACGGCAGCGGATTTCAGATTTTTCCCATGTAGTTCGATGGATACCCTTACTAGAGTGGCGCTCTGACCAAGCAGACACGGCTCCAGGGGGAGGCTCATGCATCAGCTCAATGTCCTTATCCACCAGGCTCGGCCCTACTATCAGATGCTCTTGCATCAGGCCTTCAATGCCCAGGGTGTGTACAACGTACGGCTCACCGATGACGTGCCGGCAGCCACGGCCAACATCACACAAGGGCAGCGGCCCGTTGATGTGCTGGTGCTCGACCAGGGGATGCCAAGCCGTCATGCCCGACGCCTGTTCAAGTACCTGGTGCAGGCTTCCTGCGCGGGTGGGTTGCTGTTTGTCGGCTATGGCGACGCGGGGGGCATCGACCTGGCGCTCGAGGCCCGCAAACAGGGCTTGAATGTCCTGGCCGAGCTGCCCTGGCCGATGTCAATGGTGGGCCTGGAGCAGGCGCTCGGGCGCCTGTAGCCTGACCTTCGGCAAGCAAAGGGTGGGCGGAGCATCGAAACTGTCATGTTGGTCGCGGATGCTCGTGATGACGGGCCTGGCGAACTTTCCGCCGGCCCCGATGGTCAGTTTTCTTACCCTAGCCAGCGAGTGATCCGGATGGAAAGAATCTGCAGACTGCTCAACGATGCCCTGACCCCTTACCAGGCCGAGCTTGGACCGACCGATAACCGTGGCCGCCGTCACCTGAGTGTTCACGATGAGCACGGTTTGCCGATTTTGCGGCGTACCGTTTGTGAGCGAGAGCTGATAGAACAGCAATTGCTGGTCGATCTGGTCGATGGCCTGCACCGTGACCTGCAGATTGCCGAAGGCCGTCTGCAACCCTGTGTGATCGCCGCCTTGCAGCATCAGAGGCAAATGCAGGGAACCTTTGCCTGACCGGCCCGTCAGACTCAGCAAGGGCAACCTGACGGTGCTTTGCTCCGGTGCCATCCAGGCTGTCACTGGAAGTCCCAGGGACTTTCGCTTGACCCCGGTCGTCTTCCCCAGCGGCCGGGGTTTCTTTTGCCTTGAATTCACCTGCACCCTGTCAGGTGCCACTGCTGATCTGTACGGGTCAGTTCAGCGCACCGGCGCTTCGCCCTGCTCGAAAAAATGCCGGGCCTGGCCCAGATAATCTTCCTGCAGCTCCGGATCCAGCCAGCGGGCATACAGGCCTGGCAACGTATCGCGGCGCAGCATCGGCAGCAGCTGGTCGATATTGGCGATCGCCTCGCGTCCCAAGGCGGTGTCCGAGCAGCCTACATGGAGGAACTGGTAGCGGTTGACGCCACGGATGGGATAGAAGCGGTAATCGTCCAGCGAGCCATTCTGCTGCTGGATCAGGTAGCGAACCTCTGGCCAGTAGCCGAGCACCAGTTGCAGGCGCCCCAATTGTTGCATCTCCAGCAGGCTGGCGGTGGCATCGTTGCCGTAGTGGCGGCTGAAGGCGCTGTCAGGCAACTGCTTCAGGACATCATCGACCTGCATGCTGTAGCTGCGCTCTGCGACGATGCCGAGCTTGAGCCGGGTCTGGGTCAGCAGCCGCTGAAGATCCACCTGTTGTCCGTCCAGATAAGGCTCCAGCAGCGCCTGGTCGTGCTTGCGAACCACCAGGCCACTGCTCAGTACGCCCAGCGATGGCTGGGAGAAATGCACGTACCTGGCACGTTCGGGCGTCCAGAGCAGGGTCGGGTCGCAAGTGAAACTGTGCTCCTGGAGCATCTGGATGCCGCGGGCGCGATTGACTCGGACTATCTGGTGGTCGTACTTGGGCATCTGCGCGATCAGCTTGGGCAACAATTGGTCGATCACGCCCTGGCCTTTGGCCGGCCCTTCGAAAATGGTGAACGGCGGCAGGTCACGGACCAGCCACAGCAGGCGCTCTCTGGCCTCGGCCGATTGTGCCGCGAGCGCGCTGAATACCAGGCAGAGCAGCAGGGGCAGGTGGCGGATGCGCATGGGCCGCGGATCAGACCGTACCGGCCGCGCGCAGGCGGGCAATGGCGGCTGCGTCGTAGCCCAGGCTGGCCAGTAGCGGCGTCGTATGTTCACCCAGGGCCGGTCCGACCCATTCGGCGCTGCCGGGGGTGTCGGACAGCTTGGGCACGATACCCGGCATCTTGAACGGCTTGCCGTCCGGCAGTCGGGCCTGGAGGAACATCTCGCGGGCGAGGAATTGCGGGTCGCCCAGCATGTCCTCGGCGGAGTAGATCCGGCTGGCCGGTACCTCGGCGTCGTTGAGCGCCTGCATCACTTTGTCTAGCGGCAGGCCGTTGGCCCAGCGGTCGATGACGCCGTACAGCTCGTCGCGGCGGGCATCGCGGCCATCGTTGGTGGCCAGGGCGGCATCGTTGGCCAGGTCGTCGCGGCCGATGGCCTGCATGAAGCGCTTGAAGATCGCATCGCCATTGGCGCCGATCTGTACGTGCCGGCCATCGGCGGTGGTATGGATGCAGGAAGGGGTGATACCCGGCATGATGTTGCCGGTGCGCTCGCGGATAAAGCCGAACACGTCGAACTCCGGCACCATGCTCTCCATCATGGCGAAGATGGCTTCGTACAGCGCCACATCCACGACTTGGCCGTCGCCACCGTTGACTTCGCGATGACGCAAGGCCATCAGCGCGCCGATTACGCCCCAAAGGGCGGCAATGGAGTCGCCGATGGAAATCCCCGTGCGCACCGGTGGGCGATCCTCGAAGCCGGTGATGTAGCGCAACCCGCCCATGGATTCGCCAACCGCGCCGAAGCCCGGCTGGTCCTTCATCGGGCCGGTCTGGCCAAACCCCGACAGGCGCACCATCACCAGGCGTGGGTTGAGGGCGTGCAGCACGTCCCAGCCCAGGCCGAGCTTTTCCAGCACACCGGGGCGGAAGTTCTCGATCAGGATGTCGGCCTCGGCCAGCAGGCGCTTGAGCACTTCGCGGCCTTCAGGATGCTTGAGGTTGAGGGTCAGTGATTGCTTGTTGCGCGCCTGGACGAACCACCACAGTGACGTGCCCTCGTACAGCTTGCGCCATTTGCGCAGCGGGTCGCCGCCATCGGGCGACTCGACCTTGATTACCTCTGCACCGAATTCGGCGCAGATCCGCGAGGCGAACGGGCCGGCGATCAAGGTGCCGAGCTCGATGACTTTCAGGCCGGCGAGAGGTTTGCTGGGCATTGTCATGGGGCATCCGTGGAGGCTGGGCGTGAGCGCAGGTTGTATCACAGCTCGGCGGCGGCAGGTATATCGGCGTTGTCTGATCCGGCGCTGGCGCCCGGGATCAGTTAGACTGTGCGACTTTCCCCCGCAAGAAGCCTATCGCCCATGGCCCAGCCGTCCACAACCTACAAGTTCGAACTGAATCTGACCGACCTCGACCGCGGCGTGTACGAGAACGTTCGCCAGACCATCGCCCGCCACCCTTCGGAAACCGAAGAGCGCATGGCCGTGCGCCTGCTGGGCTATGCCCTCTGGTACAACGAGCAGCTGTCCTTCGGTCGCGGCTTGTCGGACGTCGATGAGGCGGCCCTGTGGGAAAAAAGCCTGGACGATCGCATCCTGCACTGGATCGAAGTCGGCCAGCCCGACGCCGACCGCCTGACCTGGTGCTCGCGGCGTACCGAGCGCACCAGCCTGCTGGCCTACGGCAGCTTGCGGGTGTGGGAGACCAAGGTGCTCGGCGCGGTCAAGGGCCTGAAGAACCTGAGCATTGCCGCCGTCCCGCAAGAGGTGCTGGAAACCCTCGCCACCGACATGCCGCGTACCATCAAGTGGGACGTGATGATCAGCGAAGGCACGGTGTTCGTCACCGACGACCGTGGCCAGCACGAAGTGCAGTTGCAATGGTTGCTTGGCGAGCGCGGCTGACCTGAACCAAAGCGGAATTGCGAAGACCCCATGCGTATCGAACCACGTCCCCTGCCGTCGCCCCTGCCTTTGCTGGGCAACCTGCCACCCTTGTTGACCCGTCTCTATGCCGCCCGTGGCGTGCAGTCCGAAGCCGAACTGGACAAGGGCCTGGCCCGCCTGTTGCCGTACCAGCAACTCAAGGGCATCGAGGCGGCGGTGGAGCTGCTGGTCGAGGCGCTCGACCAGCGCCAGCGCATTCTCATTGTCGGCGATTTCGACGCCGACGGTGCCACCGCCAGCACGGTCGGTGTGCTGGGTTTGCGCTTGCTGGGCGCGGCCCATGTCGACTACCTGGTGCCCAACCGCTTCGAATATGGCTATGGCCTGACCCCGGAGATCGTAGCGGTCGCGCTCGAGCGCCAGCCGCAATTGCTGATCACTGTGGACAACGGTATTTCCAGCGTCGATGGCGTGGCCGCAGCCAAGGCCGCCGGGCTCAAGGTGCTGGTCACCGACCACCACCTGCCGGGCGAGCAGTTGCCGGCCGCCGATGCCATCGTCAATCCCAACCAGCCGGGTTGTGCGTTCCCCAGCAAGTCACTGGCCGGTGTCGGCGTGATCTTCTACGTGCTGATGGCCCTGCGTGCGCGGTTGCGCAGCCTGGGGCGCTACGAAACGCAGCCGCAGCCGAATATCGGCGAATTGCTCGACCTGGTGGCATTGGGCAGCGTCGCCGACGTGGTGCCGCTGGATGCCAATAACCGCATCCTGGTGCATCAGGGGCTGGAGCGTATTCGCGCCGGCCGCGCCCGCCCCGGGCT
The DNA here is from genome assembly GCF_024749165.1 of Pseudomonas sp. B21-023. Lineage (NCBI taxonomy): Bacteria > Pseudomonadati > Pseudomonadota > Gammaproteobacteria > Pseudomonadales > Pseudomonadaceae > Pseudomonas > Pseudomonas sp. B21-023. The sequence goes on from NZ_CP087190.1 coordinate 1,213,632, forward strand.
GAAGGCGATTCTCGAGGTGGCACGGCGTGACCACAAGCGCATCACTTCCACCGACCTTGGCTTCATCCTTGGCCCTCGGCTCAATGCTGCCGGGCGCCTGGACGACATGAGTCTGGGCATCGAATGCCTGTTGTGCGAAGACGCGACCCTGGCGCTGGACATGGCCCAACAGCTGGATGGCCTGAATCAGGATCGCAAGTCCATTGAGCAGGGCATGCAGCGCGAGGCCCTGGCCCAGCTCAAGGACCTGCCGGTCGAGTCCATGCCTTATGGCTTGTGCCTGTTCGACGCCGACTGGCACCAGGGGGTGATCGGCATCCTCGCCTCGCGCCTGAAAGAGCGTTACCACCGCCCGACCATCGCCTTTGCCGATGCGGGGGAAGGGGTGTTGAAGGGCTCGGCGCGTTCGGTGCCGGGGTTCCATATCCGTGACGCACTGGACGCCGTGGCGGCGCGGCATCCGAGCTTGATCAGCAAGTTCGGCGGGCATGCCATGGCGGCGGGGCTGTCCTTGCCGGCCGACAATTTCCCGGCGTTTGCCGAGGCGTTCGACGATGAGGTGCGGCGGCAGTTGCGTGAGGAAGACCTGACCGGGCGGTTGTTGTCGGATGGCACCCTGGCGGTGGAGGAGTTCCACCTGGATCTGGCGCGGGCATTGCGCAACGCCGGGCCCTGGGGGCAGCACTTTCCCGAGCCGTTGTTCCACGGGGTGTTCCAGCTGGTCGAGCAGCGGGTCGTCGGGGAGCGGCATCTGAAAGTGGTGCTCAAGAGCGAGTGTGGGGCGGTGCGGTTGGATGGGATTGCCTTTGGGATTGACCGGGACGTTTGGCCGAATCCTACTGTGCGGTGGGTGGAGTTGGCTTACAAGTTGGATGTGAATGAGTTTCGGGGGAATGAGAGTGTGCAGTTGATGATTGCGCATATGGAAGCGCGGTGATCTTTTGTTGGGGTTTTTGGGTTTTGGGTTTTGGTTGTTTTGACGTTGTATGCGTATTCATTTGCGATGTCGACGCACAGTCACCTTTCCGCCCTTACGGCGGCTTACTTTGGTCGTAACTCGCCGTCCGCGGCCAAAGTAAGCAAAGCCGTGGCGCTCCATTCATCCGGCCCTCCGCTTCGCTCCGGGTTCCCTCACTCCGGCCTTGCTCCCGGGAGGACCGCGCTGAACGCCCCATCCTGGGGCGCAGCGCTTGACGGGCATCCATGCCCGTCACCTCCCTCCGCAAGACCTCCGTTCGGCCTCCTGAAGTCGCGAAGTTACGGGCGGCGCCTGCACTAACGCAGCTAGTCGCTAGTTGCCATCGTGGGAACTCTAGATCAACATCGCGGGGCAAGCCCGCTCCCACGATAGTTTAAATACTTCATTCAACGTGGGAGCGGGCTTGCCCCGCGATAGCGTAATGAAGAACAACATAACAGCCACTAACAAAACCAACATTTTTGCTCTTGATCTGCTCTTGATCTGCTCTTGATCTGCTCTTGATCTTGCTTCTAAATGCGCGATAGTTCAGGCGCCGCCAATTGCGACTTCAGGAGGCCGAGTGGAGTTCTTGCGTAGTGGGGCGACGGCCATGGATGGCCGTCGAGCGCTGCGCCCCAGGATGGGGCGTACAGCGCGGTACCCACGGGAGCAAGAACGGAGCGAGGGAACCCCGGAGCGAAGCGTAGGGGCCGTATGAACGGAGCCGAACGGTTTTGCCGACTTTTGCCACGACAAAAGTCGGCCGCCGTAAAGGCGGAAAGGTGCCGAAATGTCGACATCGCCTACGAATGAGCATAAAAAATTCAAAAAAATGGCTTCCGAACCCGAACCCGAACCCGAACCCTTACACCCGAAACGCCCGAATAAAAACCCCCACCGCCTCCCGCACATGCGCCTCAGCCTCATCCCCCTCCAGCGCCGGCGAGCACCCCAGCAGCAACCGATAATCCGGCGCCCCCTTCACCAGGCAGAAGAAATGCTCCGCCGCCTGCCACGGGTTGTCGATCCGCAACAGCCCCCGCTGGTCGACACAACGCAGCAGCGCTTCCATCCCGCTCATCACCCGCTTGGGCCCCGCCGCGTAGAAGTACTGGCCAAACCCCGGGTCCTGGCTGCCCAAGGCAAAGATCAGGCGGCTCAGCTGGACGGCCTCGTCACTGCTGATCAACGCCTGGAAGCCTCGGGCAATGTTCAGCAGCACGTCTTCCACCGCCGCGCCTTCGGGGTATTCGAACATCAGGTCAGGCAACTGGTTCTGGCAGGTGGCCATGACCGCCGCGCCGAACAGGGTCTGCTTGTCGGTGAAATGGCTGTACACGGTGAGTTTTGAAACACCTGCCGCCGCAGCGACCGCATCCATGCTGGTGTTGGCATAGCCAAGGCTGAGAAACAGGCGCTTGGCGGCTTCGAGGATGGCCTCGCGCTTGGCAAGGTCCTTGGGCCGGCCGGGGCCGATGGGTGCGTCGTTGGACATGAGGGACCGCATTCTCTGTGAAAGGGGCACATCTTACCGGGTCCAGGGGCGGTCGGCTGCAGCGTACGTCGCACCACTAAATATCGATTTTCTCTGAAGCGCCTGCTTCCCCGGCTCGATTCGCTGACTTAATATACTCGCCAGTATAAATATTCGATGCGCCCTCTGCCAAAGGTCATTCATCATGTTGCGTCGTGCGTTGTCCCTCGCCCTGCCGGCCGTTGCCGTGCTGCTGCTCACCGCCTGCGGCCAGGAGGCCGCGCCACCTGCCGCACCGCGCCCGGCGCTGGTGGTCCAACCCCAGCCGGCCGGCGCATCCGCCGACAGTTACCCGGGCGAGGTGCGGGCGCGCTTCGAGCCTGAACTGGCGTTCCGCATCGGAGGCAAGGTCAGCAAACGCCTGGTGGAGGAGGGGCAGCGGGTCAAGGCCGAGCAGCCGCTGGCCGAACTAGACCCGCAGGACGTGCGCCTGCAACTGGAGGCTAACCGCGCCCAGCTGGCCGCGGCCGAAGCCAACCTGGCGCTGGTGCGCGCCGAGCGCGACCGCTACCAAAAACTGCTGGATCGGCAGATGGTCAGCCATTCCCAGTTCGATAATGCCGAGAACCTTTACCGCGCTGGCATGGCCCGCCTGAAGCAGGCCAAGGCCGAGTACGAAGTGGCCGGTAACCAGGCTGAGTACGCCGTGTTGCGCGCGCCCCAGGCCGGCGTGATCGCCAAGCGTCAGGTCGAGGTGGGCCAGGTGGTGGCAGCGGGGCAGACGGTGTTCACGCTGGCCGCCGATGGTGAGCGCGAAGTGGTCATAGGCCTGCCGGAGCAACAGTTCGCCCGCTTTGCTGTCGGGCATACAGTCAGCGTGGAACTGTGGTCGCACCCGAACCGGCTTTTCGAAGGCCGGATTCGCGAGCTTTCCCCTGCGGCGGACCCGCGTTCGCGCACATTTGCCGCGCGCATCGCCTTTATCTCCAACGCCACCCCTGCCGAGCTGGGCCAGAGCGCGCGGGTGTTCATCGATCATGCCGAACGTTCGCCGCTGGCAGTCCCGCTGTCGGCAGTGACCGCCGAGGCGGGGCAGGCCTATGTCTGGCGGGTTGGCAAGGACAACCGCCTGCAGCGCGCCGCTGTGCGTCTGGGTGCCTATGGCGCAGACAGCGTGCCGGTGCTCGAAGGCCTGGAGGCCGGCGACTGGGTGGTGGCTGCGGGCGGCCATGTGCTGCGCGAGGGGCAACAGGTGCGGCCTGTGGACCGCAGCAACCGTGAAGTGAACCTGGCGGCCAAGGAGTAAGTCCCTATGGGTTTCAACCTTTCCGCCTGGGCGCTGCGCAACCGCCAGATCGTACTGTTCCTGATGATCCTGTTGGCGGCCGTAGGCGCCATGTCCTACACCAAGCTGGGGCAGAGCGAGGATCCACCCTTCACCTTCAAGGCCATGGTCATCCGTACCCTGTGGCCAGGCGCGACCGCCGAGGAGGTGTCGCGCCAGGTCACCGAACGTATCGAGAAGAAACTGATGGAGACCGGCGAGTACGAGAAGATCGTCTCGTTCTCCCGGCCCGGTGAGTCCCAGGTCACGTTCATGGCCCGTGACGCGATGCATTCCAAGGATATCCCCGAGCTGTGGTACCAGATCCGCAAGAAGGTCGCGGACATCAAGCACACCCTGCCCCCCGAAGCGCAGGGGCCATTCTTCAACGACGAGTTCGGCACCACCTTCGGCAATATCTACGCCCTGACCGGCGCCGGCTTCGACTACGCGGTGCTCAAGGACTACGCCGACCGTATCCAGATCCAGCTGCAGCGGGTCAAGGACGTGGGCAAGGTGGAGCTCATCGGCCTGCAGGACGAGAAGATCTGGATCGAACTGTCCAACGTCAAGCTGGCCACCCTCGGGGTGCCGCTCGCCGCCGTGCAGCAGGCGCTGCGCGAACAGAACGCGGTGAGTACCGCGGGTTTCTTCGAAACCTCGAGCGAGCGCCTGCAACTGAGGGTCAGCGGGCGCTTTGACAGCGTCGAGCAGATTCGCCAGTTCCCTATCCGCATTGGTGATCGCACCTTCCGCATCGGTGACGTCGCCGAGGTGCAGCGCGGTTTTAACGACCCACCCGCGCCGCGCATGCGCTTCATGGGCGAGGACGCCATCGGGCTGGCGGTGTCGATGAAGGACGGCGGCGACATCCTGGTGCTTGGCAAGGCCCTGGAAGGTGAGTTCGCCCGCCTGGCGCAGAGCCTGCCGGCAGGCATGGAACTGCGCAAGGTGTCCGACCAGCCGGCAGCGGTGAAGGCCGGGGTCGGTGAGTTCGTGCAGGTGCTGGTCGAGGCCCTGGCCATCGTCCTGCTGGTGAGCTTCTTCTCGCTGGGCCTGCGCACCGGCCTGGTGGTGGCGCTGGCGATCCCGCTGGTGCTGGCCATGACCTTTGCCGCCATGCACTACTTCGGCATCGGCCTGCACAAGATCTCGCTGGGGGCGCTGGTGCTGGCCCTGGGCCTGCTGGTCGACGATGCGATCATCGCGGTGGAGATGATGGCAATCAAGATGGAACAGGGCTACGACCGGCTCAAGGCTGCGAGCTACGCCTGGACCAGCACGGCGTTCCCGATGCTCACCGGTACCCTGATCACCGCAGCGGGCTTCCTGCCGATCGCCACGGCGGCTTCGAGTACTGGGGAATACACCCGTTCGATCTTCCAGGTGGTGACCATTGCCTTGCTCACGTCCTGGGTGGCGGCGGTGGTGTTCGTGCCCTACCTGGGCGAGCGCCTGCTGCCGGACCTGGCCAAGCTTCACGCCGCTCGCCACGGCGCCGACGGGCACGCCCCCGACCCCTATGCAACACCGTTCTACCAACGAGTCCGGCGCGTGGTCGAGTGGTGCGTGCGGCGACGCAAGACAGTGATCGTGCTGACCATCGCCGCGTTCGTCGGCAGCATCCTGTTGTTCCGCTTCGTGCCGCAGCAGTTCTTCCCGGCTTCCGGGCGGCCGGAGCTGATGGTCGATCTGAAGCTGACCGAAGGCGCTTCGCTGAACAACACCGCCGAGCGGGTCAAGCAATTGGAGGCGCTGCTCAAGCAGCAGGACGGTATCGCCAACTACGTCGCCTATGTCGGCACCGGTTCGCCGCGTTTCTACCTGCCGCTGGACCAGCAACTGCCTGCGGCGAGCTTTGCCCAGTTCGTGGTGCTGGCCAAGTCGCTGGAGGACCGTGAACGCCTGCGCAGCTGGCTGATCGGCACCCTGGACCAGCAGTTCCCCGACCTGCGCTCGCGGGTGACGCGCCTGGAAAACGGCCCGCCCGTAGGTTATCCGGTGCAGTTCCGGGTCACCGGCGAGCACATCGAGAAGGTCCGCGCCCTGGCCCGCGAGGTGGCGGCCAAGGTGCGCGAGAACCCGCATGTGGTCAACGTGCACCTGGACTGGGAAGAACCGAGCAAGGCGGTGTACCTGGATATCGACCAGGACCGTGCCCGGGCGCTGGGCGTGAGCACCGCGCACCTGTCGAGCTTCCTGCAGAGTTCACTGACCGGCAGCAACGTCAGCCAGTACCGCGAAGACAACGAGCTGATCGAGATTCTCCTGCGCGGTACGCCAGAGGAGCGCCGTGAGCTGGGCAACCTGGGCAGCCTGGCGGTGCCCACCGACAACGGCCAGAGCGTGGCCCTGTCGCAGGTGGCGACCCTTGAGTACGGCTTCGAGGAAGGCATCATCTGGCACCGCAACCGCCTGCCCACGGTCACCGTGCGCGCCGATATCTACGACAAGGAACAGCCGGCGACCTTGATCAAGCAGATCCAGCCGACGCTGGCGCAGATCAAGGACGAGCTGCCTGATGGCTACCTGCTTGAAGTGGGCGGCACGGTGGAAGACTCCGAGCGTGGCCAGCGTTCGGTGAACGCCGGCATGCCGCTGTTCATCGTGGTGGTGCTGAGCCTGCTGATGATCCAGCTGCGCAGTTTCTCGCGGATGTTCATGGTGTTCCTCACCGCGCCCCTGGGGCTGATTGGTGTGACTCTGTTCCTGCTGGTGTTCCGCCAGCCGTTCGGTTTCGTCGCCATGCTCGGGACCATCGCCCTGGCGGGCATGATCATGCGCAATTCGGTGATCCTGGTGGACCAGATCGAACAGGATATCGCCGCAGGGATGGAGCGTTGGCAGGCGATCATCGAGGCCACGGTGCGGCGCTTCCGGCCGATCGTGCTGACCGCGCTGGCGGCGGTGCTGGCGATGATTCCGTTGTCGAGGAGTGTGTTCTACGGACCGATGGCGGTGGCGATCATGGGTGGGTTGATCGTCGCCACGGTGCTGACCCTGCTGTTCCTGCCGGCGCTGTATGCGGCGTGGTTCAGGGTCAAGAAAAACTGAGGAACGAGCGGGAGGGCTTTGCCCTCCTATCGCCGGCAAGCCGGCTCCCACACGAGTTGCGCAGTACCTGTGGGAGCTGGCTTGCCAGCGATAGGGCTGCACGGCAGCCCCACTGGTTTTCAGCTCGACATCACAGCGCGCCGAACACCTTCTTGGCCAGGCTGGTGGCCGCACCGGCCGGGTTCTGGCGAATGCTTTCTTCCTGCTTGCCGATCATCTCGAACAAGCCGTCCAGCGCCTTCTCGGTCACATAGTTCTCGATATTGGCGTCATCCTTGATCAGGCCAAGGCCCTTGGCCTGCCCGGCAAAGCTGTTGTACTGCTGGGCCAGGCCGACCTTGTCGGTGGCCTGCTTGACGATCGGCAGGAACTTGGCGCGGATCTGCTCACGGCTGCTCTTGTTCAGGTACTGGGTGGCCGAATCCTGGCCACCGCTGAGGATGCCCTTGGCATCGGTCACGGTCATCTTCTTCACCGCGTCCACCAGGATCGCCTGGGCTTGCGGCACGGCAGCCTCGGCGGCCTTGTTCATGCTGGTTTCCAGGGCATCGACCTGGTCGCCTTTGCCGAACATCTTCATGGCCTTGGCCGCTTTGCCGAGGTTGCCTGGCAGCTCGATACGCACATCCGGGTTGTTGCTGAAACCACCGGGGGTGCTCAGTTGCTTGACGGCGATCTGCGCGCCTTGGGTGAGGGCGTCCTTCAGGCCGCCGGAGGCGTCGCTCTGGGACAGGTCGCCAAGCGACAGGGCCAGGGCGCTGGCCGACAACAGCAGGCCGGCGCACAGGGTGGTGAAGCGCAGGGAGGAGCGGATCATGGGGCTTTCCTTATGGGCAGAATGGAACAGGTTCAGCGTATCGTTCAGGCCGTGATCGGGCCAGTCAGGCAAGCGCGGCAGGTTCCGGTGTTTCATCGCGGTGCAAGGCCACCTGGCGGATCGACAGGCGCAGCTCCGCCGACAGCACGCGCTTGGCCACGCCTTCGGCCAGTTCGGCGAGCTTGTCGTGGTAGCCCAGCTTGCCGGTGCTGTCGGGTCGCAAGACCCCTTCGCGTACCAGCGTCTGGATGAAGTGGCGGAACAGAGTCTTGTCGAAGAACTCGGGCGCATTCAAGCCATGCAGGATCGACAGGCGCTGGGCCATCATCACGCACAGCTCCTCCAGTTCCTCGGCGCTCAGCGTGTGCTGGCCGCTGTTGAGCAGCAGCGAAGTGGCCATGTAGAAGCGCTGCAGGGTCTGGGTGATGGTGCGCGCCAGCAGCGTCAGCAGCACGAACTGCCGCGAGCTGGGCGCGGGGCGCATGTAGATGTCTTGCTCCTTGCGCAGCAGCCCCTGTTCGACCAGCGCCGCCAGCCACTGGTCGATCACCTCGTCCAGTTGCTCGGGCGTCCAGCGCAGGAACAGTTCGGCCTGCAGGTACGGATACAGCGCTCGCACGTACTGGCCCAGCAGTTCGCGGCTCATGCGCGAGCTGCTGAGGAAGAAGCTCGCCAGCAGCCCCGGCAGGGCGAAGATGTGCAGTACGTTGTTGCGGTAGTAGGTCATCAGTACCGCGTTGGCTTCGTCCAGGTAGAGGATGCGACCCAGCGCATCCTTCTGCTCGGCCAGCAGGTCCATGCCCAGTACGTGCTCGATAAGTGCCTTGCCGTCACCCTCGGGCAGGGTGGTGTGCGGCGAGTAGGGCACCTGGCGCAGCAGGGCCAGGTACAGGTCGAGCACGCGGGTCAGGGCTCGTTCGTCCAGGGCCAGGCGGCTGGTCGACAACAGGGCCAGCGCCACCAGGTTGACCGGGTTGATTGCCGCAGCCTCGTTGAGGTGGCGGGCAACCGTTTCGCCCAGGCGGGTGGTGGTTTCGTTGAGCCAGTCCGGGCGGAACTGCGGGCCCAGCGCCTGTTCGCGCCAGCCGGGTTGCTGCTGGTCGAGGAAGCTGTTCAGGCGGATCGGCTCGCCGAAGTTGACGTATACCTGGCCGAAGCGCTGCTTGAGCGCGCCGATGACCTTGAAGATGTCGAAGATCGATTCCTTCTTCTTGCTGGCGCCGCGCAGCTCGCCCAGGTAGGTGCGGCCTTCGAGCACCCGCTCGTAGCCGATGTACACCGGCACGAAGACGATCGGCGTGCGCGAGGAGCGCAGGAAGCTGCGCAGGGTGATTGCCAGCATGCCGGTGCGCGGCTGCAGCATGCGCCCGGTGCGCGAACGCCCGCCTTCGACGAAGTACTCCACCGGGAAGCCCTTGGTGAACAGGGTGTGCAGGTATTCGTTGAACACGGCGGTGTACAGCGGGTTGCCCTTGAACGTGCGGCGCATGAAGAACGCCCCGCCGCGGCGCAGCAGGCCGCCGATCACCGGCATGTTGAGGTTGATGCCGGCAGCGATGTGCGGCGGCGTCAGGCCGTTGCGGAACAGCAGGTAGGACAGCAGCAGGTAGTCGATGTGGCTGCGGTGGCAGGGCACGTAGATCACTTCGTGGCCGGGGGCGATGCCCTGCACCTGCTCGATGTGGTTTACCTTGATGCCGTCGTAGATCTTGTTCCAGAACCAGCTCAGCACCACTTCAAGGAAGCGGATCGCGGTGTAGGTATAGTCCGAGGCGATCTCATTGCCATAGTGCAGCGCCTTGGCCTCGGCCTTGGCGTAGGGGATTTTCTCGCGGTCGGCCTCGTCGCTGATCGCCTGGCGCACCAACGGGTCGTGCACCAGCCCTTTGACCAGGTTGCGACGGTGCGAGATGTCCGGCCCGATGACCGCGGTCTTCAGGTTGCGAAAATGCACGCGCATCATGCGTTGGGCCATGCGCACGGTGCGCTCGTGGCCCTTGTTGTGCTGCACCAGCTCGCGCAGGTGGATTGGCGCGGAGAACTGCACCCGGGTCTTGCGCCCGAGGATCAGCACGCTGAGCAGCCGGCGCAGGCGGCCGGTGACCGCCCAGCTGTCGGCGAACAGCAGTTTCCACGGGCTCGACTCGCTGGCCGGGGTCTGGCCCCAGAACACGCTGACCGGAATGATCTGCGCGTCTTCCTCGGCGTGCTGGCTGATCGCCGCGACCAGGCGTTCGAGGGTGGGCGGCGCGCCACGCTTGTCCTGGCGGCCGAGCCAGTCGGGGTCGGGGGTCAGGTAGAAGAACGCCGCGGGCTCCTGCAAGGGGCCGACGGCCACCGGCAGCACCGGGCGTGGCAGCCCTGCCTTGGTGCATTCGTGGTCAACCACGGCCAGGTCGGTCAGCGAAGGCGAGGAGAGGGCGTAGAACACCGGTCGGCTGCGGTCGAGCTTGAGTGTCAGCGAGGACTGGTTGATGGTTTCGGAGCGCACCCACAGGTAGAGAACGCGACGCAGGGCGCCGAAGATGAGGCGGCGCAGGGGAGAACGGGTCATGGGGTGGGCCCTGGGTGGAAGTTGCAGTGTCTTTTCAGCACGTTAGTCTGCCGTATCTGCGTAAGTTCAGCAAAATTCCGCCAAAAATGACCCTGTCATGAATTTTTTTTGTTCCCTGTCATATACTCGGCCTGCCGCTTGCAGGATATTCGCGCAAGCTGCGTCGGCACGGGCGGTGAGCCCATGCCAGCAAGGCGATCTTCAAAATAAAAATCCGGAGTAGTTCAGATGTCGTCTCGTGAGACTGGGAATGTGAAGTGGTTCAACGATGCCAAGGGTTATGGCTTCATTCAGCGCGAAGGTGGTGCGGACGTGTTCGTCCACTATCGGGCTATCCGCGGTGAGGGGCATCGCACCCTGGTCGAGGGACAGCAGGTGGAGTACGCACTCGTGCAGGGCCAGAAAGGCCTGCAGGCAGAGGATGTAGTCGGGCTCTGAGTCTTCCGGCTGCACGCTCAAGCTGCAAGTTGTCCGTGGAACTTGCAGCCTGATGCGAACGGCCTCAGCTGGTACGCCAGGTGATTTCCTCTTCACCGTCGGCGCTGATGCGGATCCAGCGATCGGCATCTTCTTCCCCGTCTTCTTCCGCCCAGCTACCTGGCGCGCAACGCACTTCGACGTTCAGCGCGGCGAATGCCGCACGCGCGCAGGCGATGTCGTCGACCCAGGGGGTCTGGTCACTTTCCAGGTACAGGCTGTTCCATTTCCCCACAGCCTTTGGCAACCAGGTAACCGGGATGTTACCGGCTGTGCACTTGAAGGTCTGGCCTTTCTGCTTCCATTCGCTGCACGGGCCCAGGGCCTGGGTCAGCCAGTCGGCGATCTGCTTGTGATCGACCTCGGCGTCCTTGAGGTAGATCTCGATATCGGGTTGACGCATGGGTGGCTCCAGTGTGCTCAGTCTTGGCGCACGAAATAGTCATAACGCATGGAAACGGTGACCACGAAAGGTTCGGGTTGGTCGATCACTTGTGCGCGCTTCTCGGCGCTGGCCCGCCAGCCGTGCGGGGTCATCGCCAGCAGATCGGCGCGGGCCTTGGCCTCGACCAGGCTCAGGCGGAACTCGAGGACCTCGCTGTGGGCGTGGGTCATGCCTTCAGGGACCAGGGCAAGGTGCTTGTCGTCGGCGTAGGGACGCACTTCATCGTAGAGCACCTCGCGCAGCTCCATCAGGTGACCGCTGGTCGGGCCGACCCGCATCAGCCCGCCGCCCGGGGCGAGCAGGCGCCTGGCCTCCTGCCAGTCGAGCGGGCTGAACACGCTGGCGATGAAGCCACAACTGGCATCGGCCATGGGAACGCGGGCCATGCTGGCCACCATCCAGGTCACTCCAGGGGCTCGGCGGCAGGCGCGCTTCACCGCTTCGCGGGAGATGTCCAGGGCGTAGCCGTCGGCCGCAGGCAGCGCCTGGGCAATCTGCGCGGTGTAGTAGCCTTCGCCGCAGCCGATGTCCAGCCAGGCCTGCGGCTGGCGCTCGGCAGCCAGTTGCGCCAGGCGACTCGCCACCGGGGCGTAGTGCCCGGCGTCGAGGAAGTCACGACGGGCTTCGACCATGGCCTGGTTGTCACCCGGGTCGCGGCTGTTCTTGTGTTGCACCGGCAGCAGGTTCAGGTAGCCCTGGCGGGCGCGGTCGAAGCGGTGGCCGGCGGGGCAGGCCACGCCGTTGTCGAGCTGCGCCAGGGGCGCCTGGCAGAGAGGGCAGGCGAGCATCAGGCGAGCAACCGTACCAGGGTCTGATAGTAGATCTCGGTCAGCAGGTCGAGGTCGCTGGCCAGGATACGCTCGTCCACCTGGTGGATGGTGGCGTTGACCGGGCCGAGCTCGACCACCTGGGTACCCATGGTGGCGATGAAACGGCCATCGGAGGTACCGCCGCTGGTGGATGGGCGGGTCTCGCGACCAGTGACGGCCTTGATGCTCGACGACACCGCATCGAGCAGTTCGCCCGGCTCGGTGAGGAACGGCAGGCCCGACAGCGCCCAATCGATGCTCCATTCCAGCTGGTGCTTGTCGAGGATCGCCGCGACGCGTTGCTGCAGGCCCTCGACCGTCGATTCGGTGGAGAAACGGAAGTTGAACAGCGCGGTCAGCTCGCCCGGTACCACGTTGGTGGCGCCAGTGCCGGAGTTGAGGTTGGAAATCTGGAAGCTGGTCGGCGGGAAGAACGCATTGCCTTCGTCCCAGTGCTCGGCCGCAAGTTCCGCCAGGGCCGGCGCGGCCAGGTGGATAGGGTTGCGCGCCAAGTGCGGGTAGGCCACGTGGCCCTGCTTGCCGCGCACGGTCAGCTTGGCGCCGAGCGAGCCGCGACGGCCATTCTTGACCACGTCACCGAGCAGGGTGGTGCTGGACGGCTCGCCGACGATGCACCAGTCCAGGCGCTCGTTGCGCGCCTTCAGACGCTCGACCACGGCCTTGGTGCCATGGTGGGCCGGGCCTTCCTCGTCGCTGGTGATCAGGAACGCGACCTTGCCGCGGTGGTTCGGGTAGTCGTGCACGAAGCGTTCGCTGGCCACCACCATCGACGCCAGGCTGCCCTTCATGTCGGCGGCGCCACGGCCGCAGAGCATGCCGTCGGCATCGATCAGCGCTTCGAACGGCTCATGCTGCCACTGCTGCACCGGGCCGGTGGGCACCACGTCGGTGTGGCCGGCGAAGCACAGCACAGGTCCGTCCTGGGAGCCATGGCTGGCCCAGAAGTTGTCTACGTCTTCGATGCGCATCGGCTCGAGCTGGAAGCCGACGGCGCCCAGGCGGTTCATCATCTGGGTCTGGCAGTCGGCATCGACCGGGGTGACCGACGGGCGGCGGATCAGGTCGCAGGCCAGTTGCAGGGTAGGCGAAAGCTCGGCAGGGGCCGTCATTGCAAGACTCCGGGGGCAAGGCAGGGCAGGAAACTGGGCGTTATCTTATATCAAATGATGTTTGCGGACACGATGTGCTTGGCGGGAGCGGCGTACCGCCGCTCCCACGCCGCATCAAACGACTTGTGCTTCGCTGACCTTGTCCGCCGGCTTGGGCAGCGACGACAGCAGCGCCATCACCAACGCCGCCAGGTATGGCAACGACTGCACCAGCAGCATCGCCACCCAGAAGCGCATGTCCGAACTCGGCAGCCCCTGAACCAGATAGATCCCTAGCGCCGCGCCCCACAGCATCAGCATGATGAACAGCTCTTCGCGGGCCTCGGCAATCGCCACCAGCAGCCCATGGCTATCAGCATTCTTTGGCGTGCGGAAGAACGGCATGCTGCTGGTGAAGAAACCGTACAGCACCGCCTTGGCGATGGTATGCGACAGCGCCAGCCCTGCCAGGGCGGCGGCGAAGGCGTCCTTCAGGTCGACACCCACCGCGCGGCGATAGAGGAACAGGATCTTGCCGACCTTGAAGAAGAACAGCGCCAGCGGCGGGATGGCGAACATCATCAGCGGCGGATCGACCCGATGCGGCACGATGATCATCGCCGCCGACCACAGCAGCGCGCCGACGGTGAAGAAGATGTTCATGCCATCGGCGATCCATGGCAGCCAGCCGGCCAGGAAGTGGTAGCGCTGGCCGCGGGTCAGCTCGCTGCCCTTGCCGCGCAGCAGGGCGCCGGCGTGGTGCTTGATGATCTGGATGGCGCCGTAGGCCCAGCGGAAGCGCTGCTTCTTGAAGTCGATGAAGGTGTCGGGCATCAGGCCCTTGCCGTAGCTGTTGTGGGCGTAGGCCGCCGACAGGCCTTTTTCGAACACTCGCAAGCCCAGTTCGGCGTCTTCGCAGATGCACCATTCGGCCCAGCCGAGCTCCTCGAGCACGCTGCGCCTGGTCATGGTCATGGTGCCGTGCTGGATGATCGCGTCACGGTCGTTGCGGGTGACCATACCGATATGGAAGAAGCCCTTGTACTCGCTGTAGCACAGCTTCTTGAAGGCGCTCTCGTGCTGGTCGCGGTAGTCCTGCGGCGACTGCACCACGGCGATCTTCGGGTCGGAGAAGTGCGGCACCATGTGTTTTAGCCAATTACGGTCGACGCAGTAGTCCGAGTCGATCACCGCGATCACCTCGGCGTCCTTGGCGGTGTGCGGGATCAGGTAGTTCAGCGCCCCGCCCTTGAAGCCGGCCAGGGGCGCGACGTGGAAGAACTTGAAGCGCGTGCCGAGCTTCTCGCAGTGGGCCTTGAGCGGCTCCCACACGGCCGGGTCCTTGGTGTTGTTGTCGATCACCAGCACTTCGTAATCCGGGTAGTCCAGCGCGGCGAGGGCGTCTAGGGTCTGCTTGACCATCTCCGGCGGCTCGTTGTAGCACGGCACATGCACCGAGACTTTGGGGCGATAGGCGCTGCCGCCCTGCACGGGCAGGAATTCGCGTCGGCGTTTGTGGATCCACACCGCCTCGGCCAGTTCGTGGGCCTCGGTCAGCAGCACGATGAAAACGCCGAGGGCACCGAGCGCCAGCAGCACGCCCACGGTGAGGCTGAACCAGGTGCTGTACTGCTGGCTGTAGTCGTAGGCGATCCATACCAGCACCGACCCGCACAGGAAGGTGATGAAGGTGAGGAAGGTACGCCCGCGCTGGCGCAGGGCCGAGCCGTCGATCAGCAGGACGGCCAGGGCGATCATCGCCAGCACCACCGAGGCCACGGCCAAGGCGCGCCATTGCGGGATCGCCACGATCGGCCCCTCGAAGTTGAACTTCTGCTGGCGCTCGGCGTTGTACACACCCCAGTAGGCGCCAACCGAACCTTCGTCGCTGGCCTTCCACGGCTGGTCGTAGGCCTCGATGACGAAGTAGTTGTAGCCACGGCGGTTGAGGGTGTTGACCAGGGTACGCAGGTAGATGGCCTGGTCGGCCTGGGTGGCGTCGGCGCCGCCGCGCATACGGCCATTGCTGGGCCAGCCAACCTCCGAGAGCAGCAGGGGCTTGCGTGGGAACTGCTTGCGCAGCTCGCGGGCACGGTCGAGGACGAACTGCACCGAGTCCTTCATGGGCACGAATTCCCAATAGGGCAGGATGTGCGCGGCGATCAGGTCGACGTGTTTCGCCAGCTCCGGGTGTTCCTTCCAGATGTGCCACTGCTCGCTGGTGGTCACCGGCACCTTCACCGCGGCGCGCACCCGGTCGAGGTAACCGATCAACTGTTCGGCGGTGACTTCCTCGCGAAACAACGCTTCGTTGCCGACCACCACCCGCACCACGCTGCGCGAGGTATTGGCCAGGCCGATGGCCTTTTCGATCTCGCGCTCGTTGCGCTCCTGGTCGTTGCTGATCCAGATGCCCAGGGTCACGCGCAGGCCGAGCTCTTCGGCCAGGCGCGGTACCTCGGCCTGGGTGCCTTCAACGGTGTAGATGCGCACGTTGTCGGTCAGCTTGTTCAGTTGCTCGAGGTCCTGGCGGATCTCGTCCTCACTGGGGTACTGGCCTTTCTGCGGGCTTTGCCCCAGGCGGAAGGGCGAATAGGAAAACCCGGAGATCTGTTCCGGCCAGGCGGGGGCGGAAACCGGGCGGTTGATCAAGGCCCAGAACCCGGTGAACAGCGCGGCGATCGCCAGGACCACCACCAGGTTGAGACCGAATTTACGTGATGACATAGGTGTTCGAGGTTCCGAAGAGGGGAGCGAGGGTCGCTGTCGCAGGCCGTGGGTCCTACAAGTGCCGGAGAAGGTAATCTGTTGGATTATCGACAAGGAATGTAGTTCTGAGGCCGCTCGCTTGTCGTCCAGATATATTTGCTTGATAGGACATTAAAGCAGGCTCGGTAGGTTTTGTTCCAACCCCGGGCCGCTCTGCCACGCCCTTGCGGCGTGTTCACGCGCTGTGCTCCCCCTGGAGCGCATGCCTTGGCATATAATGCGCGCCGGTTTTTTCGAGGTACCCACATGAGCACAGAAGATCCACGCTTCGCCGGCGTCGCCCGGCTCTACGGCGACGACGGCCTGCAACGCCTGCGCCAGGCCCATGTGGCCATCGTCGGTATCGGCGGGGTCGGCTCGTGGGCAGCCGAGGCCCTGGCGCGCAGTGGCGTGGGCGAGATCAGCCTGTTCGACCTCGACGATGTCTGCGTGAGCAACACCAACCGCCAGGCCCACGCCCTCGAAGGGCAGGTGGGCCGCCTCAAGGTCGAGGTGATGGCCGAGCGTCTGCGGGCGATCAACCCGGCTTGCACGGTGCACGCGGTGGCCGATTTCGTCACCCGCGAGACCATGGCCGAGTACATCACCGAGCAGATGGACTGCGTGATCGACTGCATCGACAGCGTGATGGCCAAGGCCGCGCTGATCGCCTGGTGTCGCCGGCGCAAGATCGCCATCGTCACCACCGGTGGCGCCGGCGGGCAGATCGACCCGAGCCAGATCCAGATCGGCGACCTTAACAAGACCTTCAACGACCCGCTGGCTTCACGGGTGCGCTCGACCTTGCGCCGTGACTACAACTTCTCGCGCAACACCAGCCGCAACTATGGCGTGCCGTGCGTGTTCTCCAGCGAACAGCTGCGCTACCCCAAGGGAGACGGCAGTGTGTGCCTGCAGAAGAGCTTTGTCGGTGAAGGCGTACGCCTGGACTGCGCAGGTGGTTTCGGCGCGGTGATGATGGTGACCGCGACCTTCGGCATGGTGGCGGCGAGCAAGGCCGTTGAAAAACTGGTGGCCGGAGCGCGGCGACCTTCGGAGCGGGTCAAGGCTGAATAGGCTATCGCGGGGCAAGTCGGGTAGCCGCGATGGCCTTAGTCTCCTGAGGCCAGATCGGCCATGCGCTGCAACACGGCATGCAAGCCGTTGCTGCGCGACGGTGAAAGTTGCCTCTCCAACCCCAACTGGGCAAACCAGTCAGGGACATCCAGCCTGCCCAGCTGTGCACTGTCCATTCCTTGAACCCTTACCAGCAACAACGCCAGCAACCCCCGCAGCATCCGCGCATCGCTGCCTGCCTTGAACCGCCAGTGGCCGTCGTCCTGCACCGCAACCAGCCACACCAGGCTCTCGCAGCCATGCACCCGGTTGGCTTCGGTCTTGTCGCTGTCACCCAGCGGTTCCAGGCGGTCGCCCCACTGCATCAGCAACCGCGCCCGTTGTTCCCAGCCACGCGCCTGTTCGAAAGCTTCCAGCGCTTGGCTGGCCTCTGGCGAAAGGTTCATCGCAACAGCTCCAGGCCTTTGTCGAGCGCCGCGAAGAAGCGCTGCAGGTCGTCACTGTCGGAGTACAGCCCCAGCGAAACGCGGATCGCGCCATCGAGCCCCAGGTGCCTGAGCAGTGGCATGGCGCAATGGTGCCCGGCGCGCACGGCGATGCCCTGTTCGGTCAGCAGGTGGGCGATATCGGCGTTGTGCACGCCATCGATGACGAAACTGGCCAAAGCCGCCTCGGGTGAGCCGAGCAGGCGAACCCCCTCGCGATCGGCCAGGCCCCGTACCAGATACTGGTGCAGGCTGCTTTCATGCGCGGCCACGGCATTGGCGTCGAGGCTGGCCAGGTGGTCCAGGGTGGCCCCCAGGCCGATAACCCCGGCAATCGGCGGGGTGCCGGCTTCGAAACCCAGTGGCGCGTGGCGGAAGCTGGCGCTCTGGTAGTCCGCCATCTGCACCATTTCTCCGCCGTATTGCCAGTGATGCAGCAACGCCAGCGCATCCTGGCGGCCGTAAAGTACGCCCACTCCGTCCGGACCATAGAGTTTGTGGCTGGAGAACACATAGAAGTCGCACGCCAGTTGCTGCACGTCATGCCGGCCATGAACCACGCCTTGGGCGCCATCGACAACGCTCAGCGCGCCCTGGGCGCGGGCATGTGCCAGCAAAGGCGCCAGCGGTTGCCAGGTACCCAGCACGTTGGACAGTTGGCTGATCGCCAGCAGGCGAGTGCGCGGGCCGATCAGTTGCAGGGCCTGCTCCAGGTCGACATGCCCCTGGTCAGTGACCGGGAGGACCACCAGTCGCAGGTTGCGGCGGTGCGCCAGTTGTTGCCAGGGCAGCAGGTTGGCGTGGTGCTCCAGGCCGCTGACGGCGATTTCGTCGCCTGCCTCGAAGCGATGTTCCAGGCCATAGGCCAGCAGGTTCAATGCAGAGGTAGCGCCGTGGGTGAAGACGATCTGGCGCGCATCGGCTGCATTGAGCCAGGCGGCGACCTTGTCCCGTGTGCCCTCGAAGGCCTGTGTCGCCAAGGCGCCGGGCAGGTGCTGGGCGCGGTGCACATTGGCTGCACCATGCCCGTAGTAATGGCTCAGGGCATCAAGCAAGGCCTGGGGTTTCTGCGCGGTGGCGGCGCTGTCCAGATAGGTCTGGTGCTGCCGTTGCAGGGCGGCGATGGCCGGGAAGTCGGTACGCCAGGGGGAGGGCTGGAACATGTTCGCGGGGCCTGGAATGAAAAATCGGGTCTGCCCGTAGGAGCAGACCCGATCTTATCACCTCAAACCCAGGCAGAGCCTCAGTTGTGAGCGTGCAATGCCTCGTTCAGCTCGATGGCCGACTTGTGGGTCTTGCACTCCACGGCGCCATTGAGCGAGTTGCGGCGGAACAGCAAGTCGGTCTGTCCGGCCAGATCGCGTGCCTTGACCACCTTGACCAGCTGGTTGTTCTCGTCCAGCAGGTTCACCTTGGTACCGGCGGTGATGTACAGGCCGGCTTCGACGGTGTTGCGGTCGCCCAGCGGGATGCCGATACCGGCGTTGGCGCCGATCAGGCAGCCTTCGCCGACCTTGATGACGATGTTGCCACCGCCGGACAGGGTGCCCATGGTCGAGCAGCCGCCGCCCAGGTCGGAGCCCTTGCCGACGAACACGCCTGCGGAGACGCGGCCTTCGATCATGCCCGGGCCTTCGGTGCCGGCGTTAAAGTTGACGAAGCCTTCGTGCATGATGGTGGTGCCTTCGCCGATGTAGGCGCCCAGGCGCACACGGGCGGTGTCGGCGATGCGCACGCCGGCGGGCACCACGTAGTCGGTCATCTTCGGGAACTTGTCCACCGAGAATACTTCCAGCAGTTCGCCTTTCAGGCGCGCTTCCAGTTGCAGCTCGGCCAGCTCGGCCAGGTCGACCGCGCCCTGGTTGGTCCAGGCGACGTTGGGCAGCAGCGGGAAGATGCCGGCCAGCGACACACCGTGCGGCTTGACCAGGCGGTGCGACAGCAGGTGCAGCTTGAGGTAGGCCTCGGGGGTGGAGGTCAGGGCGCCGTCTTCGGCCAGCAGGGTGGCGACCAGCGGCTTGTGGCTTTCGGCCAGGCGGGTCAGCAGGGCGGCCTGGGCGGCGTCGATGCCCTTGAGCGCGTCGGCCAGCTGGGCGGCCTGGGCAGTGCTGAAGGCGATGGCCTGGTTGCCCCCTTCATAACCGAGGACCGGTGCGATGGCCGCGACCAGTTCGGCGGACGGCTTGAGCACAGGCTGTGCGTAGAAGACTTCCAGCCAGGCGCCCTGGCGGTTCTGGGTGCCGACGCCGAAGGCCAGGCTGAACAGCGATTGAGACATGCGATTACCTCATGCGAAAAGGGGATGGAGCGTAATGCGTGATCAGGCCAGCGCCGCCGCGTACAGGTCGGGCTTGAAGCCGACCAGCGTGCGTTCGCCGAGGTCGAGCAGCGGGCGCTTGATCATCGACGGTTGGGCGACCATCAGTTCGACGGCCTTGGCCTGGTCGAGGTCGGCCTTGCTGGCGTCGTCGAGCTTGCGGAAGGTGGTCCCGGCACGGTTCAGCACGACTTCCCAGCCATGCTCGTCGCACCAGCGGTTCAGGCTGTCGCGGTCGATGCCCTGGGTCTTGTAGTCGTGGAAGTCGTAGCCAATGGCCTTTTCTTCAAGCCAGGTACGGGCTTTTTTCATGGTGTCGCAGGCTTTGATGCCGTAGAGAGTGTAAGCCATTGAAATGCCTGGGGCTGCCGGCTGGGGGCTGGCGTCCCCGATACTCCTTGAAGATTGGGTGGGAGCGATTATGCGGTATCGATGGGGTTGGCGCCACGGCTGCGGGCCCGAAGGTACGGGGGGATGTATGTCACATCGTCTCAAGTAGCATTGTGTTACATATTCGGCGGTGGGTTGCGACTAACGTGCAGCGGTCCACAATAGAAGGTCCTCGCTAACATATTGTTTCAATGGCGATGTTTCGCTGTCGTTTCTCCGATCACACAGGAAGCTTGCCCATGCAGTCAGCCTATACCGTTCTTATCCTGCTGATGCTGGTGAGCGTGTCGAAACTGGTGGGGCGGGTGTTGCCGCTGCCGCTGCCGCTGGTGCAGATCTGTGCCGGTGCCTTGCTGGCCTGGCCAACCCTGGGCCTGCACGTGGCGCTGGACCCGGAGTTGTTCCTGTTCCTGTTCCTGCCGCCGTTGCTGTTCGCCGATGGCTGGCGTATGCCCAAGCGCGAGCTGTGGCGTATCCGCGGGCCGGTGGTGGCTCTGGCCGTGGGGCTGGTGCTGTTCACCGTGGTCGGTGCCGGGTACTTCATCCACTGGCTGCTGCCGAGCATTCCCCTGCCGGTGGCCTTCGCCCTGGCGGCGGTGCTGTCGCCCACCGATGCGGTGGCGGTCTCGGCCATCACCCAGGACCGCCTGCCCACGCCCCTGATGCACATGCTCCAGGGCGAGGCATTGATGAACGACGCCTCGGGCCTGGTAACCTTCAAGTTCGCCCTGGCCGCCGCCATCACCGGCGTGTTCTCGCTGACCGAGGCCAGCCTGACCTTCGTGCTCGTCGCCCTTGGCGGCCTGGCGGTGGGCGTGGCGCTGAGCTGGCTGGTGGGGCGCCTGCGCATGTGGATGATCACCCGCGGTTGGGACGATCCGGCCACCCACGTGGTGTTCATGCTGCTGCTGCCGTTCGCCGCCTACGTGCTGGCCGAGCGCCTGGGCGTGTCGGGCATCCTCTCGGCGGTGGCCGCGGGCATGATGCAGAGCTGGCTCGACCTGCTGCCGCGTCAGACCAGCACCCGCCTGCTCAACCGCAGTGTCTGGTCGTTGCTGGAGTTCGCTTTCAACGGCCTGATCTTCCTGCTGCTCGGCCTGCAGTTGCCGGACATCATCAAGGCGGTGGTCACCGACGAGGCGACGGTGTGGCCGACCCTGGCCTGGCGCTGCCTGGACGTGGTGGCGATCTTCGCCGCGCTGGTGCTGCTGCGTTTTGTCTGGGTGCAGAGCATCTGGCGGGCGATCGGCGTGGTGCGGCGCTGGCGCGGCAAGCCGGCGCTGGTGCTGATGCCGACCGCGCGCTCCTGCTGGCTGCTGACCTTTGGCGGCGTGCGCGGGGCGGTGACCCTGGCGGGCGTGATGTCGGTGCCGTTGCTGATGGGGGCGGGCAAAGCCTTCCCCGAGCGCGACCTGCTGATCTTCATTGCCGCCGGGGTGATCCTGCTGTCGCTGGTCAGCGCGGTGATTGCCCTGCCGATCCTGCTGCGTGGCGTGACCAAGAGCCCTGACGAACGCTTGCACCAGGAGGTGCAGGAGGCCTGGCGGCGCACCGCCGAAGCGGCTATCCATGCCCTGGAAGCCGAGGAGGTGATCGATGCCAATGCGCCCCAGGACGCCGCCCAGGCCACCCTGGCCACCGAGCTGAAAGCGCGGCTGATGGCCGAATACCGGGATGAACTGGACAGCTACAACGACACCGCCGAGGCCCGTGCGCTGGCCGAGCAGATGGACCAGTTGGAGCGCCGCCTGAGGCTCCGTGCGCTGCGGGCGCAGCGCTTGGAGCTATATGAGTTGCATCGCCAGCACCGGGTGGGCGATGAAGTGGTGCGCCAGGTGCTGGGCGAGTTGGACATGAGTGAGGCGAACCTGGGGCTGGTTCGTTAGCAGCGCAACTGACAGGGGTGGGGATAGACCAGGCGCATGAAGCGTTTGTCTTTTTCACTGATTACCTGGTTTCGCCTTGCCTTCCAGTTACCGACTGTGTGCGTCTGCCTGACCTGATAATGCATGATTGACTGCCTGTCGTAGGGCAGCAGCAATCGGGTGCCATCGTCAGGCACCGGAAGAAACTGGGTGGCGAGCTCGTCCTCGATCGCATCGTCGAGCGCCTCCTGGTCGTCCACTTCCTTGGCGAGGATTTCTCTCAACAGCGGACGCAGTGCCGCGAGGTCCCAGGGAATGTTGGCGTGGGGATGCTGATGCTCGTGATCCATGCCCAGCGCATGGCCGAACTCATGCAGGACGATTGCTTCGAAGCGCGGGTCTGACAGCTTGGCGCCAATGGCCATGCTCTCGTCCGCCTCATTCAGCGACTGGTTGCCCAGGACGCTGTAGTTGATGTCTTCGGCGACATCGGTACGAATGCGGATTTCGGCCTGGCTGTCACCATCGTTGACAAGCTTGAAATGCAGGTTGGCGTACCTGAGCCAATGGCACGCAGTGGCGACGATCGCCTGCTTGTGCCAGGGGCAGGTGCCGTTCAGGAACGAGATCCTGAGTGTCTGGCCGGCAGACCAGAATACCGAGGTTACGCCTACCGAGCGCTTACGGCGTGTGTGCTGCGCATGGGCTGAGTACAGCTTCTTGCGCAGGCGATAGGTGGATGAGGCAAGGAGGGAATCGACCATTTGTTGTCACCGTCTGGTTGGAGAGGGTGGCAAGTATCTGGGATGCGGGCAGGCCATGAGCTGTGCATATTGCTGGGGCGACGCCCCTCCGAAGAGGGGCGTTATGACATTAACGGCTCAGGAATGCGCGAATACGCTCTGCGGCTTCGATGCACTCGGCCAGCGGAGCAACCAGCGCCATGCGCACGCGGCCGGCGCCTGGGTTTACGCCGTTCACCTCGCGGGACAGGTACGACCCCGGCACCACAGTGACATGCTCTGCCTCGAACAAGTCGCGGGTGAATTCTGCGTCGCTGCCCGGTACCTTGGCCCACAGGTAGAAGCTGCCATCCGGGCGCTGTACATCCATTACCGGCTGCAGGATGTCGAGCACCGCGTCGTACTTGGCGCGGTACTGGTCGCGGTTCTCGCGCACGTGGGCCTCGTCCTGCCAGGCGGCGATGCTGGCCAGCTGGGTTTGCACCGGCATTGCGCAACCGTGGTAGGTCCGGTACAGCAGGAATGGTTTGATGATCTCGGCGTCGCCAGCCACGAAGCCCGAACGCAGGCCGGGCAGGTTGGAGCGCTTGGACAGGCTGTGGAACACCACGCAGCGCTTGAAGTCACTGCGACCAAGCGCAGCGCATGCGCTCAGCAGGCCCGGTGGCGGCACGTCCTCGTCGAAGTACAGCTCGCTGTAGCACTCGTCGGCGGCGATCACGAAGTCGTGCTTGTCGGCGAGGGCGATCAGCTTCTTCAGGGTATCCATCGGCACCAGGGCGCCGGTGGGGTTGCCCGGGGAGCACAGGAACAGGACCTGGCAGCGTTCCCAGGTCTCGTCCGGCACGGCGTCAAAGTCGGGGTTGAAGCCGTTGCTTTCCAGGCATGGCAGGTAGTGCGGGGTGGCGCCGGCCAGCAGGGCCGCACCTTCGTAGATTTGGTAGAACGGGTTGGGGCTGACCACCAGGCCGTCATCGGCGCGGTTGACCACGGCCTGGGTGAAGGCGAACAGTGCTTCGCGGGTGCCATTGACCGGCAGGATGTGACGGTCGGCGTCCAGCCAGCCCGTTGGCACGCCGAAGCGCCGTTCGCACCACTGGCCGATGGCCTGGCGCAGGGCCGGGAGGCCGATGGTGCTGGGGTATACCGCCAGCTTGTCGAGGTTGTCGGCCATGGCCCTGGCGACGAACGCCGGCGATTCATGTTTCGGCTCACCGATCGACAAGGCGATGGCGCGCTTGTCGGCTGCCGGTTTCACGGTGCCCAGCAGGGCGCGCAGTTTCTCGAACGGGTAGGGCTGGAGCTGGGTCAGGGCGTGGTTCATCGGCGCAAGGTCTCGTTAGCGTCAAAAGGTCATGCGGGTAGGGCTGGCGTCGCTGGCCTGGCCGGCCTGCAACTGCTGGACGATGGCTTCCTGCAGGCGGCTGCACAGCTGCGGGTCGGACAGCGGCTGGTTGTCGGCGTCGGTGATGAAGAACACGTCTTCCACGCGCTCGCCGAGAGTGGCGATCTTGGCGTTTTGCAGTGAGATGTCGAACTCGAGGAAGATCCGCCCGATCCTGGCCAGCAGGCCGGGGCGGTCGGGCGCGGTGATCTCGAGGATGGTCACCGGGCGCTGGGCGTCGTTGAGGATGGTCACCTGCGGCGGGAAATCGAAGTGCTTGAGCTGGCGTGGCACCCGGCGCTGGATGATCGCCGGGTAGTCCTCGGGATTGCGCAGCGCCTCGGTCAGGCCGTCGCGGATCTGCCTGACCCGCTGTGGATTGTCACCGATCGAGCCGCCGTCGTTGTCGAGCACGATATAGGTGTCGAGGGTGAACTGGCTGCTCGAGGTGATGATCCGGGCATCGTGGATGTTCAGGTTGAGCTGGGCCATGGCGGCCACGGTCACGGCGAAGAAATCGTGCTGGTCGGGGGCGTAGATGAAGATCTGCGTGCCGCCCTCGAATTCGCGCTGGGTGGTCTCCTTGATCAGCACCAGCGGGCCGCCATCGGCCGGTTGCTGGAGGATCGCATCACTGTGCCAGGCCACATCGGCGGCAGTGTGCTTGAGAAAGTAGTCGTCGCCCAGTTGCGACCAGAGCTGCTCGACGTCATCCGGGTCGGTGCCCTCGCGCACCAGGATGTCCAGCGCCGCGCTTTGCGTCTGGCGGATCTGCTCTTCGCGGTCCAGCGGGTTTTCCAGGCCACGGCGCAGGGCGCGCTTGGTTTCGGTATAGAGCTGGCGCAGCAGGCTCGCTCGCCAGGAGTTCCACAGGCTGGGGTTGGTGGCATTGATGTCGGCCACGGTCAGCACGTAGAGGTAATCCAGGCGCGTCTCGTCACCGACATGCAGCGCGAAATCGTTGATCACCTGTGGGTCGGAGAGGTCCTTGCGCTGGGCGGTGGTGGACATTACCAGGTGGTTCAGCACCAGCCAGACAATCAGGCGGCTGTCCCAGGCCGGCAACTGGTGGCGCTGGCAGAACGCTTGCGCGTCGACGGCGCCCAGTTCGGAGTGGTCACCCTGGCGACCCTTGCCTATGTCATGGTAAAGCCCTGCCAGGTAAATCAGCTCGGGCTTGGGCAGGCGGCCCATGAGCTTGCTGGCCAGCGGGAACTTCTCCGAGACCGGCGTGTATTGCAGTTTGCGCAGGTGCTTGATCAGGTTGAGGGTGTGGGCATCGACCGTGTAGATGTGGAACAGGTCGTGCTGCATCTGCCCGACGATCAGGCCGAACTCCGGCAGGTAGCGGCCGAGGATGCCGTAGCGGTTCATTCGCCGCAGGTTGCGGTGGATGCCGATCTCGCACTTGAACAGCTCGATGAACAGGCTGGTGTTGCGGATATCGTGGCGGAACTTGTCGTCGATCAGGTGGCGATGTTCGCGCAGCAAGCGCACGGTGTCGGCGCGCACGCCCTTGATTTCGGGGTGCTGGGCCATCAGCACGAAGATTTCCAGCATGGCGAACGGGGTGCGCCGGAAAACGTTCGGGTTGACCGCTTCTATATAGCCATCGTGCAGGCGGAACCGCGCATTGACCGGCTGCGTGGCGCCGCTGTCATCGGCCAGGATCACCTCTTCAAAATGCTGGATGATCAGGTCGCACAGCTGGCTGATGCTCATCACCACCCGGTAGTACTGCTGCATGAATTGTTCGATGGCGCGCTTGGGGTTCTCGTCGGTGTAGCCCAGCAGCGCGGCGATGCTGCGCTGGTGGTCGAACAGCAGGCGGTCTTCGGCGCGCCCGGCCAGCATGTGCAGGGCGTAACGCACACGCCAGAGGAAGGCCTGGGACGAGGCCAGCAGCTCGTTTTCGCTCTCCAGCAGGAAGTCTTCACCGGCCAGCGCGTGCAGGTTCAGCGTGCCGTACTGGCGCCTGGCTACCCAGAGCACGGTCTGGATGTCGCGCAGGCCGCCCGGGCCGCCCTTTACGTTGGGTTCGAGGTTGTACTCGGTATCGTTGTACTTGTGATGGCGGGCCTTGAGTTCGGCACGTTTGGCCAGGAAGAACTCCTTGCTGGGCCACATGTGCGCGGTGCTGGTGGCGTCGAGCATGCGCTGGCGCAGGGGCTCGGGGCCGGCGATGGTGCGGCTTTCCATCAGGTTGGTGATGACCGTGAGGTCGGCCCGGGCCTGCTCGGCGCACTCGTCGACGGTGCGCACGCTCTGGCCGACCTCCAGGCCAATGTCCCAGAGCAGGGTGAGGAAGCGCTCGATGGCATCGCGGTACTGCTCGTGCTCGGCGGCGTCGAGCAGGATCAGCAGATCGATGTCCGAATACGGATGCAGCTCGCCACGGCCGTAGCCGCCAACCGCCACCAGGGCGATGCCGTCTGGCGTGCCCCAGCTGAACTGGTGCCAGGCCTGTTGCAGGATGTTGTCGACGAACCAGGCGCGGTCCTCGATCAGCCGACGGATCTCGCGGCCTTCGCGAAAACGCTTGTCGAGCACCTCGCTGGCCATGCGGATGGCCTTCTTGAAAGCGGCGATGGGGCTTGCCTTGAGGGCCAGTTCCGCCTGGAACTGGCCGCGGTCGAACAGTTCGGGATCCACCTGGGGCATCGAGTCGCGTTCCTGTGGTTCAGTATCAGGCCGAGGTGCGCGGGATGGTGTCGTCCTTGCGCAGGGTGAAGATCTCGTAGCCGGTGGCGGTCACCACCAGGGTGTGTTCCCACTGGGCCGAGAGCTTGCGGTCCTTGGTGATGGCGGTCCAGCCGTCGCCCAGCACCTTGGTGTCGGCCTTGCCCTGGTTGATCATCGGTTCGATGGTGAAGGTCATGCCTTCCTTGAGCTCCATGCCGGTGCCGGCGCGGCCGTAGTGGACGATCTGTGGCTCTTCGTGGAACACCTTGCCGATGCCGTGGCCGCAGAACTCGCGGACCACCGAGAAACCGTTCTTTTCGGCATGCTTCTGGATCACCTCGCCGATGTCGCCCAGGCGGCAGCCGGGCTTGACCAGTTCGATGGCCTTGTACAGGCACTCCTGGGTGACCTTGGACAGGCGTTCGGCCCACGGCGCGACGGTGCCGACATGGAACATCCGGCTAGTGTCGCCGTGGTAGCCGTCCTTGATCACGGTCACATCGATGTTGATGGTGTCGCCATCCTTGAGTGCCTTGTCATTGGGGATGCCATGGCAGACCACGTGGTTGATCGAGGTGCAGATCGACTTGGGGAAGCCTTTGTAGTTCAGTGGCGCCGGGATGGCCTTCTGCTCGTTGACGATGTAGTCGTGGCAGAGGCGGTCGAGCTCCTCGGTGGTGATACCGGGCTTGACGTGTGGCTCGATCATTTCCAGCACTTCGGCGGCCAGGCGGCCGGCGATGCGCATCTTCTCGATGTCTTCTGCGGTCTTGATGGTGACGGTCATTACAGGCTCTCTACGGCGCCGCGGGCGGCGCGAACAAACGGGAAAGGCCGGATTCTACCAGAGCGCGGCGTCGATCTGTCGGGATAGTCCAGCAGATCCGGTGGTCTATTGAGGGCATTCTGGCCCCAAAAGGCGGGGGCTGCAAAAGCCGCTGACGGACGAAGCATCATCCGGGTTCCGTTCGCTCGCCGGCTGTGGTATAAAATGCGCCGCTTTCGGGGGATGTCCTCCGTCAGCTCAAACCCACACACGTGTCGACACGATGGCCTGGGTGCCCGGTTTCCCTGGAAACACGGGTTGGCCATTGGGATACGTGGAGGCCCAACCCGACTTATCAAGGAACTATCATGTCCCAAGTCAACATGCGCGATATGCTGAAGGCCGGTGTGCACTTCGGCCACCAGACCCGTTACTGGAACCCGAAAATGGGCAAGTACATTTTCGGCGCGCGCAACAAGATCCACATCATCAACCTGGAAAAAACCCTGCCGATGTTCAACGAGGCTCTGTCCTTCGTAGAACGCCTGGCCCAGGGCAAGAACAAGATCATGTTCGTCGGCACCAAGCGTTCCGCCGGCAAGATCGTCGCCGAGCAAGCTGCTCGTTGCGGTTCGCCATACGTTGATCACCGTTGGTTGGGCGGCATGCTGACCAACTACAAGACCATCCGCGCTTCGATCAAGCGTCTGCGTGACCTGGAAACCCAGGCCGAAGATGGTACTTTCACCAAGCTGACCAAGAAAGAAGCCCTGATGCGTTCGCGCGATCTGGAGAAACTGGACCGCAGCCTGGGTGGTATCAAGGACATGGGCGGCCTGCCTGATGCCCTGTTCGTGATCGACGTCGACCACGAGCGCATTGCCATCACCGAAGCCAACAAGCTGGGCATTCCGGTTATCGGCGTTGTCGATACCAACAGCAGCCCTGAAGGTGTTGACTACATCATCCCAGGTAACGATGACGCCATCCGCGCTATCGAGCTGTACATGACTTCGATGGCCGACGCCGTCATCCGCGGCCGCAACAACGTTGCCGGCGGCACTGAAGTCTATGTTGAAGAAGCGGCTGCACCTGCTGCCGAGTAATTGACGCTTAGCGTCTACTTGGCACGCAAAAAGGGGGCTTTGCCCCCTTTTTGCCACCTTGAAATCCTGCTGTCAGCGAAGGCCCCGCATCATGGGCCGGCTGAGGTAAAAACAGCGGATTTGCAGAATTTAACGCCCGTGACGAACGGGTGGAATGGTTGAAAAACTTTCCAAGAGGATTTTGAAATGGCAGCAATTACTGCAGCGCTGGTCAAAGAACTGCGCGAGCGTACCGGCGAAGGCATGATGGATTGCAAGAAGGCCCTGGAAAAGGCCGGCGGCGACATCGAGAAAGCCATTGACGACATGCGTGCCTCGGGCGCCATCAAGGCCGCCAAGAAGGCTGGCAACGTTGCCGCCGAAGGCGCCATCGCCGTCAAGACCGACGGTAAATCCGCCGTTCTGCTGGAAGTGAACTCGCAGACCGACTTCCTGGCCCTGCAAGACGACTTCAAGAACTTCGTCGCCGAAAGCATCGAGCAGGCCTTCGCCGAGAAGCTGACCGACGCCGCTCCGCTGATCGCTTCGCGTGAAGCCGCTCGTGAAGCCCTGGTCGCCAAGTGCGGTGAGAACGTCAACATCCGTCGCCTGGTGCGCGTTGAAGGTGACGTTGTCGGTGCCTACCTGCACGGTAACAAGATCGGTGCAGTTGTTGTCCTGAAAGGCGGTGACGTCGATCTGGCCAAGAACATTGCCATGCACGTTGCCGCTTCGAACCCAGAGTTCCTGGATGCGTCGGAAATCTCTGCCGAGGCCATCGAGCGTGAGAAGAACGTCTTCCTGCAGCTGAACGCTGACAAGATCGCCGGCAAGCCGGAAAACATCGTTGAAAACATGATCAACGGTCGTATCTCCAAGTTCAAAGCCGAAGCCTCGCTGAAAGAGCAAGCCTTCGTGATGGACCCGGAAGTCAAAGTCGGCGCGCTGGCCAAGAAAGCCGGTGCCGAAATCGTTTCCTTCACCTACTTCAAGGTTGGCGAAGGCATCGAGAAGCCGGTTGACGACTTCGCTGCCGAAGTTGCCGCACAGGTAGCTGCCGCCAAGCAGTAAGACGGACTCGTCTGTCGCCCCAAAGAGGCTGCCCGCTCACGCGCGCAGCCTCTTTGTCAAAGCGGGAGTGGTTTACGAGGCCGCTGCTCGCTGACGCAGTAGCTGCGTCACGCTAGAGTTACGCGCAGGCTGAAGCAGCCCGCCAGATTTTTACAAACGCCGCAGGAGAGATTCGCAATGGCTCAGCAGGGCAGTGGTCATCAGGCTCGCTATAAACGCATTCTACTCAAACTTAGCGGCGAGGCCCTGATGGGCTCGGAAGAGTTCGGGATCGACCCCAAGGTCCTGGATCGCATGGCGCTGGAAGTCGGCCAACTGGTCGGCATCGGCGTCCAGGTCGGCCTGGTGATCGGTGGTGGCAACCTGTTCCGTGGTGCGGCGCTCAGCGCGGCCGGCATGGATCGGGTCACTGGCGACCACATGGGCATGCTGGCCACCGTGATGAACGCACTGGCCATGCGCGACGCGCTGGAGCGGGCGAACATCACCGCGATCGTCATGTCGGCCATCTCCATGGTCGGCGTCACCGATCACTATGATCGCCGCAAGGCCATGCGCCACCTGAACTCGAAAGAAGTCGTGATCTTCGCTGCCGGTACCGGCAACCCGTTCTTCACCACCGACTCCGCCGCTTGCCTGCGCGCCATCGAAATCGATGCCGACGTGGTATTGAAGGCAACCAAGGTCGATGGTGTATACACTGCAGATCCATTCAAGGACCCGCATGCCGAGAAGTTCGATCATCTGTCCTACGATGAAGTGCTGGATCGCAAGCTGGGTGTAATGGACCTGACGGCAATCTGCCTGTGCCGCGATCACAAGATGCCGTTGCGCGTCTTCAACATGAACAAACCCGGCGCCCTGCTGAACATCGTGCATGGCGGCGCGGAAGGAACTCTGATCGAGGAAGTTCAAAAATGATCAACGAAATCAAGAAAGACGCCCAGGCGCGCATGCAAAAGTCGCTGGAGTCGCTGATCCACGCATTTGGCCAGATCCGCACTGGCAAGGCGCACCCGAGCGTCCTGGGTAGCGTGATGGTGCCTTACTATGGCACCGACACCCCGCTGACCAGCGTGGCCAACGTGACCGTGAAAGACAACCAGACCCTGCAAGTGGTGCCTTTCGAGCGCAACATGCTGGGCGCCATCGACAAGGCCATCGGCAGTGCCGGCTTGAACCTCAACCCGACCAACCTGGGTGAGTTGCTGCTGGTCAACATGCCCCCGCTGACCGAAGAAACCCGCAAGGGCTTCACCAAGCAGGCACGTGCCGCAGCCGAAGATGCCCGCGTTGCCGTGCGCAACATTCGTCGTGACGCCATGGGTGACCTGAAGAAGCTGTCCAAGGACAAGGAAATCAGTGAAGACGAAGAGCGTCGTGCCAGTGCCGACATCGACAAGCTGATCAAGGATTTCGAGGCGCAGATCGCCAAGGCCACCGAAGCAAAAGAAAAGGACCTGATGGCCATCTAAGGGTCAGGACGCCTTCATGGAAAAGACCAAGCAGACTGTGCCCTCCGTGGTGCCGCGTCACGTGGCGATCATCATGGATGGGAATAATCGCTGGGCGAAGAAGCGCTTCATGCCCGGCGTTGCCGGGCATAAAGCGGGTGTCGATGCGGTGCGCGCCGTAATTGAAGTGTGCGCCGAGGCCAAGGTCGAGGTGCTCACGCTTTTTGCGTTCTCCAGTGAGAACTGGCAGCGACCGGCGGACGAAGTCAGTGCCCTCATGGACCTGTTCTTCAAGGCGCTGCGCCGAGAGGCCAAGCGCCTGAACGACAATAACATCAGCCTGCGCATCATCGGCGACCGCTCACGCTTCCACCCTGAACTCCAGGCTGCTATGCGCGAGGCTGAGGCTGCGACCGCCGGCAGCAACCGCTTCATCCTGCAGATCGCCGCCAACTACGGTGGCCAGTGGGATATTGCCCAGGCTGCCCAGCGCCTGGCGCGTGAAGTGCAGGCCGGCCATCTGCGGCCGGAGGACATCACGCCGGATCTGTTGCAGACCTGCCTGGTGACGGGTGACCTGCCATTGCCTGACCTGTGCATCCGCACCGGTGGCGAGCACCGCATCAGCAATTTCCTCTTGTGGCAGCTGGCCTACGCCGAGCTGTACTTCTCCGACCTCTATTGGCCGGACTTCAAACACGAGGCCATGCGCAATGCGCTGGCCGATTTCGCTTCGCGCCAGCGCCGCTTCGGTAAGACCAGCGAGCAGGTCGAAGCCGGAGCCCGTGCTTAATGCTTAAACAACGCATCATTACCGCGCTGATCCTGCTGCCGATCGCGGTGGGTGGTTTCTTCCTGCTCAATGGTGGGGATTTCGCCCTCTTCATCGGTTTCGTGGTGACGCTCGGTGCCTGGGAGTGGGCGCGCCTGGCCGGCCTGGTGGCGCAACCGTTGCGCATCGCCTATGCCGCCGTGGTCGCGGGCGGGCTGATGCTGCTCTACCTGATGCCGGATCTCGCGCCCTGGGTGCTGGGCGCTTCGGTGATCTGGTGGGCGCTGGCCACGTGGCTGGTGCTGACCTATCCGCGCAGCGGCGAGCTGTGGAGCAGTGCCGCCTGCCGCCTGCTGATCGGCCTGCTGGTGTTGCTGCCCGCCTGGCAGGGTCTGGTGCTGCTCAAGCACTGGCCGCTGGGCAACTGGCTGATCCTGGCGGTCATGGTGCTGGTCTGGGCGGCCGACATCGGTGCCTATTTCTCCGGCCGTGCCTTCGGCAAGCGCAAGCTGGCGCCACAGGTCAGCCCGGGCAAGAGCTGGGAGGGCGTGTATGGCGGCCTCGCGGTCAGCCTGCTGATCACCCTGGGCGTGGGCATTGCCCGTGACTGGAGTGTCGGCCAGGTGCTGCTGGGCTTGCTGGGCGCCGTGGTGGTGGTGATGTCTTCGGTGGTCGGCGACCTGACCGAAAGCATGTTCAAGCGCCGTGAAGGCATCAAGGACAGCAGCAACCTGCTGCCGGGCCATGGCGGCGTGCTTGATCGCATCGACAGCCTGACCGCGGCGATTCCGATGTTTGCCGTATTGTTGTGGGCGGCTGAGTGGGGTGTGATGTGAGTCGCGTGCAACGCATTACCGTGCTGGGGGCCACCGGCTCCATTGGCTTGAGCACGTTGGACGTCATCGCTCGCCATCCTGACCGTTACCAGGTGTTCGCCTTGAGCGGCTATTCGCGCATCGACGAGCTGCTGGCCCTGTGCGAGCGCCATCTCCCGGCGTACGCCGTGGTGCCGAGTGCCGAGGCGGCCGGGCGGCTGCGCGCGGGGCTGGCCAGGAGCGGATGTGCCACCGAGGTGCTGGAAGGTGAGGCCGGGCTGTGCCAGGTCGCCTCCGCATCGGAGGTTGATACCGTGATGGCCGCCATCGTTGGTGCTGCCGGCCTGCGTCCAACCCTGGCCGCGGTCGAGGCGGGCAAGAAGGTACTGTTGGCCAACAAGGAAGCCCTGGTGATGTCCGGGGCCCTGTTCATGCAGGCGGTGCAGCGTAGCGGCGCGGTGCTGCTGCCGATCGACAGCGAGCACAACGCGATATTCCAGTGCATGCCCGGCGACTACGCCCGGGGCCTGGGCGCTGTCGGCGTGCGCCGCATCCTGCTGACGGCCTCCGGCGGCCCGTTCCGCGAAACCCCGGCTGAAGCCTTGCTGGATGTCACGCCGGAACAGGCCTGCGCTCACCCGAATTGGTCCATGGGGCGCAAGATCTCGGTCGACTCGGCGAGCATGCTGAACAAAGGCCTGGAGCTGATCGAGGCCTGCTGGCTGTTCGATGCCAAGCCTTCGCAGGTCGAAGTGGTGGTGCACCCGCAGAGTGTCATCCACTCGTTGGTGGACTATGTCGATGGCTCGGTGCTCGCCCAGTTGGGCAACCCCGACATGCGCACGCCGATCTCCAATGCCCTGGCCTGGCCGGAGCGCATCGATTCGGGCGTGGCGCCGCTGGACCTGTTCGCCATCGCCCGTCTGGATTTCCAGGCCCCCGACGAACAGCGCTTCCCATGCCTGCGCCTGGCGCGTCAGGCTGCCGAGGCGGGCAACAGTGCGCCGGCGGTGCTTAATGCCGCCAACGAAGTGGCTGTCGAAGCGTTTCTCCAGCGGCGTATCCGCTTCCCGGAGATCGCGGGTATGATCGAACAAGTGCTCGACCAGGAGCCTGTGGTGGCATTGCCCACGCTCGACGCGGTATTCGCCGCCGACCAGCGTGCCCGGGAGCTGTCCCGGGAATGGTTGCGACGCCACGGCCGCTGAAGCCTGCGGCCGGCTCCGCCGAATGTCATCCGGAGATAGGACATGACTGCGCTCTACATGATTGTCGGCACGCTGATTGCGCTCGGCGTGCTGGTCACCTTCCACGAGTTCGGCCACTTCTGGGTGGCGCGGCGCTGCGGGGTCAAGGTCCTGCGCTTCTCGGTGGGCTTCGGTACGCCGTTGCTGCGCTGGCACGATCGCCAGGGCACCGAGTTCGTCGTTGCCGCGATTCCCCTGGGCGGCTACGTCAAGATGCTCGACGAGCGCGAGGGCGAGGTGCCGCCGGCGCTGGTCGAACAATCGTTCAACCGTAAATCGGTGCGCCAGCGCATCGCTATCGTGGCGGCCGGTCCGGTCGCCAACTTCCTCCTCGCGATCCTGTTCTTCTGGGTGCTGGCCATGCTCGGCTCGCAGCAGGTGCGCCCGGTCATCGGCGCGGTCGAGGCGGGCAGCCTGGCGGCCAGCGCCGGTCTGGGCGTCGGCCAGGAAATCGTTTCCATCGATGGCAAACCGACCAACGGCTGGTCGGCGGTCAATCTGCAGCTGGTGCGTCGCCTCGGGGAGAGCGGCACGCTGCGAGTAGGTGTGCTCGATGAAGGGGCAACGGTCGAGCGCCAGCTCGACATTACCCTGAACAATTGGCTCAAGGGCGCCGATGAGCCTGATCCGATCCAGTCCCTGGGCCTGCGTCCCTGGCGACCGGCGATGGTTCCGGTGCTGGCGGAGATCGATCCGAAAGGGCCGGCCGCTGCCGCCGGGCTCAAGACCGGTGACAAGCTGCTGGCGCTCGACGGTATGGCGCTGGGCGACTGGCAGCAGGTGGTCGACGCGGTCCGCGCCCGCCCCGAGCGCACGGTGAACCTGCGTATCGAGCGCGACGGCGCAGCCCTTGAGGTACCGGTTACCCTGGCACGCAAGGGCGAAGGCCAGGCGTCTGGTGGATATCTGGGCGCCGGGGTCAAGGCGAGCGAATGGCCGGCGAAGATGCTTCGCGAGGTCAGTTACGGGCCGCTGGAGGCGGTGGGCGAGGGCTTGTCCCGCACTTGGAACATGAGTGTCCTGACCCTCGAATCGCTGAAGAAAATGCTGTTCGGAGAGCTCTCGGTAAAAAACTTGAGCGGACCGATAACCATTGCTAAAGTGGCGGGCGCTTCAGCCCAGTCGGGCGTTGGGGATTTCCTGAATTTCCTGGCCTACCTGAGCATAAGCCTGGGGGTTCTGAACCTGCTGCCCATCCCGGTACTGGATGGGGGGCATTTGCTGTTCTACCTGATCGAGTGGGCGCGCGGTCGTCCGCTCTCGGATCGGGTGCAAGGTTGGGGGGTCCAGATCGGTATCAGTTTGGTCGTCGGGGTGATGTTGCTCGCCCTGATCAACGATCTGGGTCGACTATAAAAGCTTCGCTCAATCGCGAAACCTGCCGCTTTCTCGCGGCGGGTTGTTTATTGCCAGTTGGAATAAAAGGACTTCATGAAACGTCTGCTGCTAACTGCGGTGCTCTCCGCACTGATGATCGCTGAAGTTCACGCCGAGTCCTTCACCATCTCCGATATTCGTGTCAACGGCCTGCAGCGGGTTTCCGCCGGCAGCGTGTTCGGCGCGTTGCCGCTGAACGTCGGTGACCAGGTCGACGACCGCCGTCTGGTCGAGTCCACCCGCTCGCTGTTCAAGACCGGCTTCTTCCAGGACATCCAGCTGAACCGCGACGGCAATGTCCTGATCATCAACGTGGTCGAGCGCCCTTCGGTGTCGAGCATCGAGATCGAAGGCAACAAGGCGATCAGCACCGAAGACCTGATGAAGGGCCTGAAGCAGTCGGGCCTGGCCGAAGGCGAGATCTTCCAGCGCGCGACGCTCGAAGGCGTGCGTAACGAGCTGCAGCGCCAGTACGTGGCCCAGGGCCGCTACTCCGCCGAAGTCGACGCCGAAGTCGTGCCGCAGCCGCGCAACCGCGTCGGCCTGAAGATCAAGATCAACGAAGGCACCGTGGCCGCGATCCAGCACATCAACGTGGTGGGTAACACGGTCTTCGACGACGAGACCCTAGGCCAGCTGTTCGAGCTCAAGACCACCAACTGGCTGTCGTTCTTCAAGAACGACGACAAGTACGCCCGCGAAAAACTGTCCGGTGACCTGGAGCGCCTGCGTTCCTACTACCTGGACCGCGGCTACATCAACATGGACATCGCGTCCACCCAGGTGTCGATCACCCCGGACAAGAAGCATGTCTACATCACCGTCAACATCAACGAGGGCGAGAAGTACACCGTCCGCGACGTGAAGTTGTCCGGTGACCTGAAAGTGCCGGAAGACCAGGTCAAGTCGCTGCTGCTGGTGCAGCCGGGCCAGGTGTTCTCGCGCAAGGTGATGACCACCACCTCTGACCTGATCACCCGTCGCCTGGGTAACGAAGGCTATACCTTCGCCAACGTCAACGGCGTGCCACAGCCGAACGACCAGGATCACACCGTCGACATCATGTTCGTCGTCGATCCGGGCAAGCGTGCCTACGTCAACCGCATCAACTACCGCGGCAACACCAAGACCGAAGACGAAGTGCTGCGCCGCGAAATGCGCCAGATGGAAGGCGGCTGGGCTTCGACCTACCTCATCGACCAATCCAAGACCCGCCTCGAGCGCCTGGGCTTCTTCAAGGAAGTCAACGTCGAGACGCCGCCGGTGCCGGGCACCGACGACCAGGTCGACGTCAACTACAGCGTCGAAGAGCAAGCCTCCGGCTCGATCACCGCCAGCGTCGGTTTCGCCCAGAGCGCGGGCCTGATCCTGGGTGGCTCGATCAGCCAGAACAACTTCCTGGGTACCGGTAACAAGGTCTCCATCGGCCTGACCCGTTCCGAATACCAGACCCGCTACAACTTCGGCTACGTTGATCCCTACTTCACCCCCGACGGTGTGAGCCTGGGTTACAACGCCTTCTACCGCAGCACCGACTACGACGACCTCGACGTCGACGTGGCCAGCTATGCGGTGGACAGCCTGGGTGCCGGCGTCAGCCTCGGCTACCCGATCAGCGAGACTTCGCGCCTGACCTACGGCCTGACCGTGCAGCAGGACAAGCTGAAGACCGGCCGCTACACCGTCGATGAGATCTTCAAGTTCATCCAGGACGAAGGCGACAACTTCCTCAACTTCAAGGCGTCGATCGGCTGGTCCGAGTCGACCCTTAACAAGGGCGTGCTGGCCACCCGTGGTCACTCGCAGAGCCTGACCCTCGAGACCACCGTGCCGGGCAGCGACCTGTCGTTCTACAAGCTCGACTACCGTGGCCAGCTGTTCAAGCCGATCAACAACGACTACACCCTGCGCCTGCACACCGAGCTGGGCTACGGTGACGGTTTTGGCGGCACTTCGGGGCTGCCGTTCTACGAGAACTACTACGCGGGCGGCTTCAACTCCGTGCGCGGCTTCAAGGACAGCACCCTGGGCCCACGCAGCACGCCTAGTAGCGGCAAGAACCCGGGCACCATCGCCGACCCGGACCAGGATCCGCTGCCGTTCGGTGGCAACGTCCTCGTCCAGGGCGGTGTGGAGCTGCTGTTCCCGCTGCCGTTCGTCAAGGACCAGCGTTCGCTGCGCACCTCCGTGTTCTGGGACGTGGGTAACGTGTTCGACACCAACTGCGGTTCCAAGCCGGACTGCACCAAGGTCGGTTTCTCGGACATGGCCAGTTCCGTCGGTCTGGGCGTAACCTGGATCACCGCGCTGGGCCCGCTGAGCTTCAGCCTGGCGATGCCGATCAAGAAGCCGGACGACGCCGACACGCAAGTGTTCCAATTCTCTCTGGGCCAGACCTTCTGAGGTCGGCCCTTGCATAACGACAACGGATTATCCAGGAGTGCATCGTGCGTAAGTTGACTCAACTGGCCCTTGTGGCCGCGGCGCTGGTCGCCACCCCGGCTTTCGCCGAAATGAAGGTTGCCGTGCTGAACTATCAGATGGCCCTGCTGGAATCCGACGCGGCCAAGAAATACGCCGTTGACGCCGAGAAGAAGTTCGGCCCGCAACTGACCAAGCTCAAGGGCCTGGAAAGCAGCGCCAAGGGCATCCAGGATCGCCTGATCAAGGGCGGCGACAAGATGCCTCAGCCAGAGCGCGAGCGCCTCGAGCTCGAGTTCAAGCAAAAGGCCCGCGACTTCCAGTTCCAGTCCAAGGAGCTCAACGAAGCCAAGGCCGTGGCGGATCGCGACATGCTCAAGCAGCTCAAGCCCAAGCTTGATGGCGCCGTCGAGGAAGTGATCAAGAAGGGCGGCTTCGACCTGGTGCTCGAGCGTGGCGCGGTCATCGATGTCAAGCCGCAGTACGACATCACCCGCCAGGTCATCGAGCGCATGAACCAAGCCCGTTGATATGACCGTAACCATGACACTCGGCCAGCTGGCCGAAGCCCTCGGCGCCGAGCTCAAAGGCCCCGAGGCGCTGGAAATCACCGGGTTGGCCACCTTGCAGGAGGCCGTTTCCGGGCAGCTGAGTTTCCTCGCCAACAAGCAGTACCGCAAGTTTCTGGACGATTCCACGGCCAGCGCGGTATTGCTCAAGGCCGAGGACGCCGAAGGTTTCGCCGGCAATGCCTTGATCGTGGCCGACCCGTATTTGGCTTACGCGCGCATCTCGCACCTGTTCGATCCGAAGCCCAAGGCTGTGGCGGGAATTCATCCCAGCGCCGTGGTTGCCGAGGATGCCCAGGTGGATGCCAGCGCCAGCATCGGTCCGTTCGCGGTGGTCGAAAGCGGCGCGCGAATCGACGCCAACGTGACGGTCGGCGCGCACTGTTTCATCGGTGCCCGTTGCGTCATCGGCGAGGGTGGCTGGTTGGCACCCCGTGTCACGCTGTATCACGACGTGACCATTGGCAAGCGCGTGGTCATCCAGTCCGGCGCGGTGATCGGTGGCGAGGGCTTTGGCTTTGCCAACGAGAAAGGCATCTGGCGCAAGATCGCGCAGATCGGCGGCGTCACCCTGGGCGACGATGTCGAGATTGGCGTGAACACCGCGGTGGACCGCGGCGCCCTGTCGGACACGCGCATCGGTGATGGCGTCAAGCTCGACAACCAGATCCAGATCGCCCATAACGTGCAGGTCGGTGACCACACGGCGATGGCGGCCTGCGTCGGTATCTCGGGCAGCACCCGTATCGGCAAGCACTGCATGATTGCCGGTGGTGTCGGGATGGTCGGTCACATCGACGTCTGCGACAATGTTTTCGTCTCCGGCATGACCATGGTGACCCGTTCGATTACCGAACCGGGTGGCTACTCTTCCGGAACTGCCATGCAACCTTTGGCCGAATGGCGCAAGAGCGCCGCTCGCATTCGCCAGCTGGACGAGATGTCCAAGCGTCTCCAGCAGCTGGAAAAGCGTGTCGACACCGTGACCTCAGGTGGCCAGCCGACATCAGAAGGCTGATACCATTTACTGAGCGAGCGTTACAGTCGCTAGCTGGCTCCTCTTTGGATCTGCAAAAGGAGCGTGTGGTCAGCACCTGCGCTCCCTATTCTTATACAGGCTTCCCCCCGAAATGATGGACATCAACGAGATTCGCGAATACCTGCCTCACCGTTACCCGTTCCTGCTGGTGGACCGGGTGACGGAGCTGGACTTCGAGGCCCAAAGCATTCGTGCCTACAAGAATGTCAGCATCAACGAGCCGTTCTTCAATGGCCACTTCCCGGCGCATCCGATCATGCCGGGCGTGCTGATCATCGAGGCGATGGCCCAGGCGGCCGGGATTCTCGGATTCAAGATGCTCGACGCCAAGCCGGCTGACGGCACGCTTTACTACTTTGTCGGCTCCGACAAGCTGCGTTTCCGCCAACCGGTACTGCCGGGCGACCAACTGGTCCTGGAAGCGAAGTTCCTCAGCCGCAAGAGCATGATCTGGAAGTTCGAATGCCGTGCCCTGGTGGACGGCAAGCCAGTCTGCTCGGCCGAGATCACCTGTGCGGAACGCTCCCTATGAGTTCGATTGATCCACGGGCGATCATCGATCCCTCGGCCAAGCTGGCCGAGGGCGTCGAGGTTGGCCCCTGGTCGATCGTAGGCCCCGATGTGGAAATCGGGGAGGGCACCGTCATTGGCCCGCACGTCGTGCTTAAAGGGCCGACTCGTATTGGCAAGCACAACCGCATCTACCAGTTCTCCTCGATCGGTGAAGACACCCCTGACCTGAAGTACAAGGGTGAGCCGACGCGCCTGGTGATCGGTGACCACAATGTGATCCGCGAGGGTGTCACCATCCATCGCGGCACCGTGCAGGACCGTTCGGAAACGACGCTGGGCGATCACAACCTGATCATGGCCTATGCCCACATCGGCCATGACAGCGTCATCGGCAACCACTGCATCCTGGTCAACAACACCGCGTTGGCCGGGCACGTGCACGTGGGCGACTGGGCGATCCTGTCGGGCTACACACTGGTGCACCAGTACTGCCATATCGGCGCGCATGCCTTTTCCGGCATGGGTACCGCGATCGGCAAGGACGTGCCGGCTTATGTGACGGTGTTCGGCAGCCCGGCCGAGGCGCGCAGCATGAACTTCGAAGGCCTGCGCCGTCGTGGTTTCAGCGATGAGGTGCTGCATGCACTGCGCCGCGCCTACAAGGTTGTCTATCGCCAGGGCCTGACCGTCGAAGAGGCGCTCAAGGAGCTGGACGAGCTGGTGAGCCAGTTCCCGGAAGTCGACCTGTTCCGTCAATCGATCGCCAACTCCGCCCGCGGCATCACGCGCTGACATGGCCCAACTTTGCGTGGCGCTGGTCGCGGGCGAGGCCAGCGGCGACATCCTCGGTTCCGGCTTGATGCGTGCCATCAAGGCGCGCCACCCCGATGTGCGATTCATCGGCGTCGGCGGGCCATTGATGGAGGCCGAAGGCATGACCTCCTACTTCCCGATGGAACGCCTGGCCGTCATGGGCCTGGTCGAGGTGCTTGGGCGTCTGCGCGAGCTGCTCAAGCGGCGCAAGCTGTTGATCGAGACACTGATCGGTGAAAAGCCTGACGTGTTCATCGGTATCGATGCACCTGATTTCACCCTGAATATCGAACTCAAGCTGCGCCAGGCCGGGATCAAGACAGTGCACTATGTCAGCCCGTCGGTCTGGGCCTGGCGGCAGAAACGTGTGTTGAAGATCCGCGAGGGGTGCGACCTGATGCTCACCCTGCTGCCGTTCGAGGCGCGCTTCTATGAAGAGCAGGGTGTGCCGGTGCGCTTCGTCGGCCACCCGTTGGCGGACACCATTCCCCTCGAGGCTGACCGTGGCGCGGCGCGTGCCGAGCTGGGCCTGGGTGATGGCCCGGTGATCGCCCTGATGCCCGGCAGCCGCGGCGGCGAAGTGGGGCGCCTGGGCGCCTTGTTCCTTGATGCGGCCCAGCGCCTGCGCGAGCTGGTGCCTGGTGCACGTTTCGTGCTGCCGTGCGCCAATGCCGCGCGCCGCGCCCAGGTCGAGCAGATGCTCGAAGGGCGCGAGCTGCCGCTGACCTTGCTCGACGGCCAGTCGCACAAGGCTCTGGCGGCGTGCGACGCGGTGCTGATCGCCTCGGGTACCGCCACCCTGGAAGCGATGCTGTACAAGCGGCCGATGGTGGTGGCCTATCGCCTGGCACCGTTGACATACTGGATCCTCAAACGCATGGTCAAGAGCCCCTACGTGTCGCTGCCCAACTTGCTTGCCCAGCGGCTGTTGGTACCCGAGCTGCTGCAGGACGCCGCCACCAGCGAGGCCTTGGCGCAAACCCTGGCACCGCTGGTCAAGGATGGCGCGCAGCAGACCGACAGCTTCGACCAGATTCACCGCACCCTGCGCCGCGACGCCTCCAACCAGGCGGCCGACGCGGTGCTTGCCCTGTTGAAGGACCGCTGACATGCAGATTGGACTGGATTTCAACCTGGTCGAGGAACTGGTGGCAGGTGTAGACGAAGTGGGGCGGGGTCCGCTGTGCGGCGCGGTGGTAACCGCAGCGGTTATTCTCGACCCGCGCCGGCCGATCCTCGGTCTGAACGACTCGAAGAAACTCACCGAGGCCAAGCGCGATGCGCTGTTCGACGAGATCTGCGAAAAGGCGCTGAGTTTCTGCATCGCTCGCGCCGAGGTCGAGGAAATCGACCGACTGAACATCCTCCATGCGACCATGCTGGCCATGCAGCGTGCGGTCGAAGGGCTGCACGTCACGCCGAAACTGGCGCTGATCGATGGCAACCGCTGTCCGAAGCTTTCGGTACCGGCGGCTCCGGTGGTCAAGGGTGATTCGCAGGTGCCGGCAATCGCCGCCGCCTCGATTCTGGCCAAGGTCACCCGTGACCGCGAGATGAGCGCGTTCGAGCTGATCTACCCGGGTTATGGGATCGGCGGGCACAAGGGGTATCCGACCCCAGTGCACCTTGAGGCCCTGGCCCGTCTAGGGCCGACGCCCATTCATCGGCGTTCGTTCGCGCCTGTTCGAGCTGCCTGGGAAGCTCGTGAGGGCGTTTCCACTTTTCTGATCTGATTATCGCCATGCATCGCGGGGCAAGCCCGCTCCCACGCAGCCGATTCCATTGCAGGCTTGGCGTGGGAGCGGGCTTGCCCCGCGATGCATTCTGCAATCAACCGCTGACCTGCAGGCGAGGCAAGCGCAGAGCAA
Organism: Pseudomonas sp. B21-023; assembly: GCF_024749165.1. Taxonomy (NCBI): domain Bacteria; kingdom Pseudomonadati; phylum Pseudomonadota; class Gammaproteobacteria; order Pseudomonadales; family Pseudomonadaceae; genus Pseudomonas; species Pseudomonas sp. B21-023. The sequence continues at coordinate 1,256,157 of NZ_CP087190.1, forward strand.
TACGCTACAATCCCGCCCTTGTCGTTCAGCACTGCTACAGGATCCTCCATGTCGGTCTCCTTCGTTCACCTTCGCGTGCACTCCGAATTCTCCCTGGTCGACGGCCTGGTGCGGATCAAGCCGCTGGCCAAGGCCCTGGCCGGGATGAACATGCCGGCGGTGGCGATCACCGACCAGAGCAACATGTGCTCGCTGGTGAAGTTCTACAAGACCGCCATGGGCGCCGGCATCAAGCCGATCTGCGGCGCCGACCTGTGGCTGGCTGGGGTTGACCCGGAGGCGCCACTGTCGCGCATCTGTTTCCTGGCCATGAACCCCAAGGGTTACCGCAATCTCACCGAGCTGATCTCGCGCGGTTGGACCGATGGCCAGCGCAATGGGCTGGTGATCATCCAGCGCGACTGGATCGCCCCGGCCAGCGAGGGGCTGATTGCCCTGTCCGCGGGCAAGGAAGGCGACATCGGCATGGCGCTGATGGCCAATCGTCAGGACGAAGCCCAGGTACTGCTCGCTGACTGGATGAGCATGTTCCCCGAGCGCTTCTACGTCGAGGTGCAGCGTACCAACCGCGCTGGTGACGAGGAATACGTGCACGCTGCCGTGGCCTTGGCCGACAAGCTCGGCGCGCCACTGGTGGCGACCAACGACGTGCGTTTCGTCAAGCAGTCGGACTTCGACGCCCACGAGACCCGCGTGTGCATCGGCGAGGGTTGGACCCTGGACGACCCGCGCCGCCCGCGTGGCTACAGCGACCAGCAGTACCTAAAGTCCGCCGAAGAGATGGCCGAGCTGTTCAGTGACCTGCCGGACGCCATTGCCAACACCGTTGAGATCGCCAAGCGCTGCAACATCACCGTGCAGCTGGGCAAGTACTTCCTCCCCGACTTCCCGACGCCCAACGGCATGGGCATCGACGACTACCTGCGGCATGTCTCCCACGAAGGCCTCGAAGAGCGCCTGGCGGTGCTTTGGCCGAAGGAGACCACGCCCAACTACGAAGAGAAGCGCCAGGTCTACCTGGACCGCCTGAAGTTCGAGCTGGATATCATTATCCAGATGGGCTTCCCCGGTTACTTCCTGATCGTTATGGACTTCATCAAGTGGGCGAAGAACAACGACGTGCCGGTCGGCCCGGGCCGGGGGTCGGGTGCCGGTTCCTTGGTGGCCTACGTGCTGAAGATCACCGACCTCGACCCGTTGGCCTACGACCTGCTGTTCGAGCGCTTCCTCAACCCTGAACGTATTTCCATGCCCGACTTCGACGTCGACTTCTGCATGGATGGCCGCGACCGGGTGATCGACTACGTGGCCGAAGCCTATGGGCGCAATGCGGTGAGCCAGATCATCACCTTCGGCACCATGGCCGCCAAGGCGGTGGTGCGTGACGTGGCGCGGGTGCAGGGCAAGTCCTACGGCCTGGCCGACCGCCTGTCGAAGATGATCCCGTTCGAAGTGGGCATGACCCTGGAGAAGGCCTACGAGCAGGAAGAGATCCTGCGCGACTTCCTCAAGGGCGACGAGGATGCCCGCGAAATCTGGGACATGGCCCTCAAGCTCGAAGGTGTCACCCGCGGTACCGGCAAGCACGCCGGTGGCGTGGTGATCGCCCCGACCAAGCTTACCGACTTTTCGCCGATCGCCTGTGATGAAGAAGGCGGCGGCCTGGTGACCCAGTTCGACAAGGACGACGTCGAGGCCGCGGGCCTGGTGAAGTTCGACTTCCTCGGCCTGCGTACGCTGACGATCATCAAGTGGGCGATGGAAATCATCAACCGCGAGCAGGCCAAGAAGAACCTGCCCGACGTCAACATCGACTTCATTCCGCTGGACGACCGCAAGACCTACGAGTTGCTGCAGAAGGCTGAAACCACCGCAGTGTTCCAGCTCGAATCGCGCGGCATGAAAGAGCTGATCAAGAAGCTCAAGCCTGACTGCCTGGAAGACCTTATCGCACTGGTGGCGCTGTTCCGCCCCGGTCCGCTGCAGTCGGGCATGGTGGACGACTTCATCAACCGCAAACACGGCCGCGCCGAGTTGGCCTACCCGCATGCGGACTACCAGTACGAAGGCCTCAAGCCCGTTCTTGCGCCGACCTACGGCATCATCCTGTACCAGGAACAGGTGATGCAGATCGCCCAGGTGATGGCCGGCTATACCCTCGGCGGCGCCGACATGCTGCGCCGGGCCATGGGTAAGAAAAAGCCCGAGGAAATGGCCAAGCAGCGTGGCGGTTTCATCGAAGGCTGCGTGGCCAACAACATTGATGCGGATCTGGCTGGTAACATCTTCGATCTGGTAGAGAAATTCGCCGGTTACGGGTTCAACAAATCTCACTCTGCGGCCTATGGCCTGGTCTCTTACCAGACAGCGTGGTTGAAGACCCACTACCCGGCGCCGTTCATGGCCGCGGTCCTGTCGGCGGATATGCACAACACCGACAAGGTAGTGGTGCTGGTCGAGGAAGTACGCAGCATGAAGCTGCGCCTCGACGCGCCGGACGTGAACTTCTCCGACTTCAAGTTCACCGTCAACAACGATGGCCGCATCGTCTATGGCCTGGGGGCGATCAAGGGGGTGGGCGAGGGGCCGGTGGAGGCGATCGTCGAGGCGCGTGCCCAGGGCGGCCCGTTCAAGGACCTGTTCGATTTCTGCGAGCGCATCGACCTCAAGCGCGTCAACAAACGTACCCTCGATGCGTTGATCCGCAGTGGCGCGCTGGATCGTCTCGGCCCGCACTTCCATGACGAGATCAAGGCCTACCAGGCCAACATCGACATCAACCGCGCGACCCTGCTCTCGGCGCTGGGTGAGGCCGTCAAGGCTGCCGAACAGGCGGCCCATACCGCCGACAGTGGCCATGTCGACCTGTTCGGCGGCATGTTCGACGAGGCGGATGTCGACGTCTACGCCAACCACCGCAAGGTGAGGGAGTTGACGCTCAAAGAGCGCCTGAAAGGCGAAAAGGACACGCTCGGCCTGTACCTCACCGGGCATCCGATTGATGAGTACGAGACCGAGATCCGCCGTTTCGCCCGCCAGCGTATTGTCGACTTGAAGCCCGCGCGGGATACCCAGACCATCGCCGGGATGATCATTGCCCTGCGCGTGATGAAGAACAAGAAGGGCGACAAGATGGGCTTCGTCACCCTCGACGACCGTTCCGGGCGCATCGAGGCCTCGTTGTTCGCCGATGCCTTCATGGGCGCCCAGGCCTTGCTGCAGACCGACGCCATGGTGGTGGTGGAGGGGGAGGTCAGTAACGACGATTTCTCCGGTGGCCTGCGCCTGCGGGTCAAGACGGTGATGACCATGGAGGATGCCCGTACCAAGCTGGCCGAAAGCCTGCGCCTGAAGGTCGCCCACGACGCGCTCAAGGGGGACCGCCTGAACTGGCTGGGCGAGCTGATCACCCGCCACCGTGGTGGCTGCCCGATCACCCTGGAGTACACCGGCAGCGACGCCAAGGCCATGCTGCAATTCGGCGACCAGTGGTCCATCGACCCGGCCGACGGCCTGATTCAGGCACTGCGTGACCAGTTCGGACGTGAGAACGTCTTCCTGCAATACCGTTGAAACGACGAATTTTAATCTCGACCTATATGCGCCTGATCCCTTAAGGTAGGGCGCCAAACGGATCAACCGGCCGGCCGCCTGGCCGTAGACCCAAGACGGAAGCCTATGAACCCGAATTTCCTCGATTTCGAACAGCCGATTGCCGACCTGCAAGCCAAGATCGAAGAGCTGCGCCTGGTGGGTAACGACAACTCGCTGAACATCAGCGATGAAATTGCCCGTCTGCAGGACAAGAGCAGCACCCTGACCGAGAGCATCTTCGGCAACCTGACCAGCTGGCAGATCGCCCGTCTGGCCCGTCACCCGCGCCGCCCCTACACCCTCGACTATATCGACCACCTCTTCACCGAGTTCGAAGAGCTGCACGGCGACCGTCACTTCTCCGACGACGCCGCCATCGTCGGTGGCACCGCGCGCCTGGACGACAAGCCGGTCATGGTCATCGGCCACCAGAAGGGCCGCGAGGTGCGTGAGAAGGTGCGCCGCAACTTCGGCATGCCGCGTCCCGAAGGCTATCGCAAGGCCTGTCGCCTGATGGAAATGGCCGAGCGTTTCAAGATGCCGATCCTGACCTTCATCGACACCCCGGGTGCCTATCCGGGCATCGACGCAGAAGAGCGCAACCAGAGCGAGGCCATTGCCTGGAACCTGCGCGTCATGGCGCGTCTGAAGACGCCGATCATCGCCACCGTGATTGGTGAGGGTGGTTCCGGCGGCGCACTGGCCATCGGCGTGTGCGACCAGCTGAACATGTTGCAGTACTCCACCTACTCGGTGATCTCGCCGGAAGGCTGCGCCTCGATCCTGTGGAAGACCGCCGACAAGGCCGCCGACGCCGCCGAGGCCATGGGCATCACCGCCGAGCGCCTGAAGAGCCTGAACATCGTCGACAAGGTCATCCAGGAGCCGCTGGGCGGCGCCCACCGTGATCCGGCCAAGATGTCCGCGAGCATCCGCGCCGACCTGATCGAACAGCTGGACATGCTCGGCAAGCTCGACAACGACGCGCTGCTCAAGCGCCGTTACGACCGCCTGATGAGCTACGGTCTCTGATGGATTCCAGGGGCCGCTTTGCGGCCCTTTCGCCGGCAAGCCGGCTCCCACAAGGGAATGCATATTTCTGTGGGAGCCGGCTTGCCGGCGAAAGGGGCGTGAAACGCCCCCCCCCCCCCCCCGCGATCTCCATCACGGTGAGGCCCAGATGATCAACCTCACCCGCCAGTTTGCCCGTTGGCTCGATGCCCCCGCCTGGCACGTCGCCTTCTCCGGCGGCCTCGACTCCACCGTTCTCCTGTACCTGCTGGCCGATTACGCCCGCAATCACCCCGTGCCCCCCTTGCGTGCCATCCATGTCCATCACGGCCTGCAAGCCGCCGCCGATGCCTGGCCCGATCACTGCCGAGCGGTGTGTGCCGCCCTGGGTGTCGAACTCGATGTGGTCCCTGTCCAGGTCGCCCCTGGCGCCAGCCTCGAACAGTCGGCCCGCAACGCCCGCTACGACGCCTTCGAAAAACGGCTGGGCGTAGGCGAAGTGCTGTTCACCGGCCAGCACCGTGACGATCAGGCCGAAACCTTGCTGTTTCGTCTGCTGCGCGGCGCCGGCTTGCGTGGTCTGTCGGCCATGCCCGAGGCGCGCTCGTTGGGGCAGGGCAGGCTCGTGCGCCCGCTGCTGAAGGTTTCGCGTGAGCGCTTGCACGCTTATGCCCAGAGCAGGGGGTTGGTGTGGGTTGACGATCCCTCAAATACCGACACCACCTTCGCCCGCAACTTCCTGCGCGCAGAGGTCTTCCCGCTGCTGCGCGGTCGCTGGCCCCAGGCTGAGGGCAACCTGGCGCGCAGCGCCGAGCACCTGGGCGAGGCCCTCGGCCTGCTTGACGAGCTGGCCGCCACTGACCTGGCTCCGGCGTGCGACAATGCGCCGCTGCCCTGGCTCGGTCTTGCCTCCCTCGACCTCGCCGTACTCGAGGCGCTGTCACCGGCGCGCCAGCGCAATGCCCTGCAATGCTGGCTCGGTCGCCGCACCCGCCTGCCTGACAGTCGCCACTGGGCCGGTTGGGATGACCTGCGTGGCGCGGCAGGCGATGCCTGCCCGATCTGGCGCCTGACCGACGGTCAGTTGCAGCGCAGCCACGGGCGCATCTGGTGGCTGGACGGGCAATGGCTCCAAGCTCCGACGGGTGAATGGGCGTGGCCGAACCCGTCCACGCCCCTGGCGCTGCCGGGCAACGGCCAGGTGTGGCTGGAAGGCTGCATGGACAACACAGGCCTGCGCATCGCCTACCGTCAAGGCAGCGAAATGCTGGAGGTCAGTGGCCGTGGCCGGCGTGACCTCAAGCGTCTTCTCAACGAGCTGCAGGTCCCGCACTTCGTGCGCTCGCGCCTGCCACTGCTGTACCGGGGCGAGCAATTGCTGGCGGTGGCCAATCTGCCCGGACTCGCTCAGGCCGAATGTCAACTGCACTGGCAACCGCCGACGAACGTGCAAGGTTTGAGCTGAAGGGTACATTCCGGTAGACTACCCTCCCTTCTTGATACAACTTCTGTGGGTTCCGCGAAAACACAGCAGTTGCCGATTACCAAGCAGTTTTTTGCTGGGCTGATTTCTTAAAATGACGAGCGAGCTCCATGCCGGGGACACCCCTGGTCTGTACAGACGCGGCAGTTTTTCGAGATGCACTGTGATTGACGCAGGTGATCGGGGGCTTCGGCCTTCCTTCGCTTTCTCCGGCGGCGCTGGCCGCCTTAACGCAGACTTCTAGGGTTTTTCATGACGCGCTACATATTCGTCACGGGCGGTGTTGTTTCTTCATTGGGGAAAGGCATTGCCTCGGCTTCCCTGGCGGCCATCCTGGAAGCGCGGGGGCTTAAAGTCACCATGCTCAAGCTGGACCCGTACATCAACGTCGACCCGGGCACCATGAGCCCGTTCCAGCACGGTGAAGTGTTCGTCACCCACGACGGCGCCGAGACCGACCTCGACCTGGGCCACTACGAGCGGTTCATCCGCACCACGATGACCCAGAACAACAACTTCACCACCGGCCGTATCTACGAGCACGTGCTGCGCAAGGAGCGCCGTGGTGATTATCTGGGCGCGACCATCCAGGTCATCCCGCACATCACCGACGAAATCAAGCGCCGCATCATCAAGGGTGCCGGCGATGCCGACGTCGCGCTGGTCGAGATCGGCGGCACCGTGGGCGACATCGAGTCGCAGCCGTTCCTCGAGGCCATCCGCCAGCTGCGCGTCGAAGTGGGCTCCAAGCGCGCCATGCTGATGCACCTGACCTTGGTCCCCTACATCGCCACCGCCGGCGAGACCAAGACCAAGCCGACCCAGCACTCGGTCAAGGAACTGCGCTCCATCGGTCTGCAGCCTGACGTGCTGATCTGCCGCTCCGACCACCCGGTCGACGCCTCGTCGCGCCGCAAGATCGCGCTGTTCACCAACGTCGAAGAGCGTGCGGTGATTTCGCTGGAAGACGTCGACACCATCTACAAGATCCCAGGCGTGCTGCATGCCCAGGGCCTGGACGACTTCGTCGTCGAGCGCTTCGGCCTGCAGTGCAACAGCGCCGACCTGTCCGAGTGGGACAAGGTCGTCGACGCCAAGCTCAACCCTGAGCAGGAAGTGACCATCGCCATGGTCGGCAAGTACATGGAGCTGCTGGACGCGTACAAGTCGCTGATCGAAGCGATGAGCCACGCCGGCATCACCAACCGCACCAAGGTCAACCTGCGCTACATCGACTCCGAAGACATCGAGAACCAGGGCACCAGCCTGCTCGAAGGCGCCGATGCCATCCTGGTCCCGGGCGGTTTCGGCCTGCGTGGTGTTGAAGGCAAGATCACCGCGGTGCAGTACGCCCGTGAGAACAAGGTCCCGTACCTGGGCATCTGCCTCGGCATGCAGGTTGCCGTGATCGAATTCGCCCGTAACGTGATGGGCTGGAAAGACGCCAACTCCACCGAGTTCGACCGCAACAGCGGCCACCCGGTCGTTGGTCTGATCACCGAGTGGGCCGATGCCACCGGCGCGGTCGAGACCCGTACCGAAGCGTCCGACCTGGGCGGCACCATGCGCCTGGGCGCTCAGGACTGCCAACTGGCTGCCGGTTCCAAGGTGCACGACTGCTACGGCAAGGACATCATCACCGAGCGTCACCGCCACCGCTACGAAGTCAACAACAACCTGCTGCCGCAGCTGGTCGAAGCTGGCCTGCAGGTGTCCGGTCGCTCCGAAGACGGCGCGCTGGTTGAAGTGGTCGAGTCCAAGGATCACCCATGGTTCGTCGCCTGCCAGTTCCACCCGGAGTTCACCTCGACGCCACGTGACGGTCATCCGCTGTTCAGCGGTTTCGTCAAGGCTGCCCTGGCACAGAAGAACAAGGCCTGATCCATGACTCAGAAGATCATTCGCGTCGGTAACATCGAGATCGCCAACGACAAGCCGTTCGTCCTTTTCGGCGGCATGAACGTCCTGGAGTCCCGTGACCTGGCCCTGAAGGTCTGCGAGGAGTACGTGCGGGTTACCGAGAAGCTCGGTATCCCGTATGTGTTCAAGGCCAGCTTCGACAAGGCCAACCGTTCGTCGGTCAACTCGTACCGCGGCCCGGGCATGGAAGAGGGCCTGAAGATCTTCGAGGAGATCAAGCAGACCTTCAACGTGCCGGTGATCACCGACGTGCACGAACCCTACCAGTGCGAACCGGTGGCCAAGGTGTGCGACATCATCCAGCTGCCGGCCTTCCTGTCGCGCCAGACCGACCTGGTCGTGGCGATGGCCAAGACCGGTGCGGTGATCAACATCAAGAAGGCGCAGTTCCTGGCGCCCCACGAGATGAAGCACATCCTCGCCAAGTGCGTCGAGGCCGGCAACGACCAGCTCATCCTCTGTGAGCGCGGCTCGAGCTTCGGCTACAACAACCTCGTTGTGGACATGCTCGGCTTCGGCATCATGAAGCAGTTCGAGTACCCGGTGTTCTTCGACGTGACCCACTCGTTGCAGACCCCGGGCGGTCGCGCCGACTCCGCCGGTGGCCGCCGCGCCCAGGTAACCGACCTGGCCAAGGCTGGCATGAGCCAGGGCCTGGCCGGCCTGTTCCTCGAAGCGCATCCGGACCCGGACAACGCCAAGTGCGATGGCCCGTGCGCCCTGCGCCTGGACAAGCTTGAGCCGTTCCTGGCACAGCTCAAGCAGCTGGACGACCTGGTGAAAAGTTTTCCGACGGTAGAAACCGCGTAAAGCTCATTTCTCGGGTAAAGTACCGCCCGTTCCACCCCTGACCTTTCGGTCAGGGGCTCCCTTCGCCAGGCCTGCCCGTGCCATGTCGCCTGGTGAACGGCAAGAATTCCCAAAAGCTGCGTTGTTTTCGTCAATTCTGGAGTGCTTACAACAATGGCAAAGATCGTCGACATCAAAGGTCGTGAAGTTCTCGATTCGCGTGGCAACCCCACCGTGGAAGCCGATGTACTGCTCGACAACGGCATCATCGGCAGCGCCTGCGCGCCGTCGGGTGCTTCCACTGGCTCGCGCGAAGCGCTGGAGCTGCGTGATGGCGACAAGAGCCGTTACCTGGGCAAGGGCGTGCTGAAGGCCGTCGCCAACATCAACGGCCCGATCCGTGACCTGCTGCTGGGCAAGGACCCATCGGACCAGAAAGCCCTGGACCGCGCGATGATCGAGCTGGACGGCACCGAGAACAAGGCCAAGCTGGGCGCCAACGCCATCCTCGCCGTGTCCCTGGCTGCCGCCAAGGCCGCCGCCCAGGACCAGGACCTGCCACTGTACGCGCACATCGCCAACCTCAACGGCACGCCGGGCCAGTACTCCATGCCGGTGCCGATGATGAACATCATCAACGGCGGCGAGCACGCCGACAACAACGTCGACATCCAGGAGTTCATGGTCCAGCCGGTTGGCGCCAAGACCTTCTCCGACGGTCTGCGCATGGGCACCGAGATCTTCCACCACCTCAAGGCCGTGCTCAAGGCCCGTGGCCTGAACACCGCCGTCGGTGACGAAGGTGGCTTCGCCCCGAACCTGGCTTCCAACGAAGACGCCCTGGCCGCCATCGCCGAAGCTGTCGAGAAAGCCGGCTACAAGCTGGGCACCGACGTGACCCTGGCCCTGGACTGCGCCGCTTCCGAGTTCTATGAAGACGGCAAGTACAACCTGTCTGGCGAAGGCAAGTCGTTCGACGCCGAAGGTTTCGCCGAGTACCTGAAGGGCCTGACCGAGCGTTTCCCGATCATCTCGATCGAAGACGGCCTGGACGAGTCCGACTGGGCTGGCTGGAAGATCCTCACCGACAAGATCGGCGAGAAAGTCCAGCTGGTTGGCGACGACCTGTTCGTGACCAACACCAAGATCCTGAAGGAAGGTATCGAGAAGGGCATCGGCAACTCGATCCTGATCAAGTTCAACCAGATCGGCTCGCTGACCGAAACCCTCGAAGCCATCCAGATGGCCAAGGCCGCTGGCTACACCGCGGTGATCTCGCACCGTTCCGGTGAAACCGAGGACTCGACCATCGCCGACCTGGCCGTGGGCACTGCTGCTGGCCAGATCAAGACCGGCTCGCTGTGCCGCTCCGACCGCGTCAGCAAGTACAACCAACTGCTGCGCATCGAAGAGCAACTGGGCGCCAAAGCCGTGTATCGCGGCCGTGCCGAGTTTCGCGGCTGAGCAAGAGATGGTAAAAAGGCAGCAGCCGGGGCCTGCTGAACGTTCGTACTGATCGTTCGGTTGCCTCCACGGGTTTCTGTCGACGAAGCCTGGCCTCGGCCAGGCTTCGTGCTATCGGAAGCTCGCTGCGGCGGCCTTTTTTACCCTGGATATCTTCATGCGCAGTCCCTATTGGTTGTTCCTCGTCCTGCTCCTGCTGCTCGGCGGCCTGCAATATCGCCTTTGGGTAGGTAATGGCAGCCTGGCGCAAGTGACCGAACTCAAGCAGCAGATCGCCGACCAGCATGCGGAAAACGAACGCCTGCTGGAACGCAATCGCGTGCTGGATGCCGAGGTCCTGGAGTTGAAGAAAGGTATGGAGACCGTGGAAGAACGGGCTCGTCATGAACTGGGGATGGTCAAGGAGGGCGAAACCCTCTACCAGCTGCCACAGAAATGACAAACAAACTGCCGGCCTTCTGGGCCGTGATTCCCGCCGCGGGCATTGGCGCCCGCATGGCTGCCGACCGTCCCAAGCAGTATCTGCAACTGGGCGGTCAGACCATTCTCGAGCATAGCCTCGACTGTTTCCTCGACCATTCCATGCTCAAGGGCGTGGTGGTCAGCATTGCCGAACACGACCCTTATTGGCCCGGCCTGCGCTGTGCCAGCGATCCGCGTATCCAGCGTGCCCCGGGTGGTGACGAGCGCGCTGACTCGGTGCTCAATGCGCTATTGCTGCTGCACGCCCAGGGCGCGTCGGATGACGACTGGGTGCTGGTGCACGACGCCGCGCGGCCGAATCTGGCGCGTGGCGATCTGGACAAGTTGCTGTCAGCCCTGGCTGAAGATCCCGTCGGTGGATTGCTCGCCGTACCCGCTCGGGACACGCTCAAGCGTGCCGACGGCGAGGGCAGGGTGGCGGCGACGGTCGATCGCAGCACCGTCTGGCAAGCCTACACCCCGCAGATGTTCCGCCTCGGCATGTTGCACCGGGCGCTGGCCGAGTGCCTGGTGTCCGATGTAGCAGTCACCGATGAGTCGTCCGCCATCGAGTGGGCCGGGTATGCGCCGCGCCTGGTCGAAGGGCGCAGCGACAATATCAAGGTGACCCGGCCAGAGGACTTGGAGTGGTTGCGCCAGCGCTGGGCTGGGCGTCGCTGAGCGATGGTCTGACGCCGTATCTGTAGGAGCGGCTTCAGCCGCGATCACTCGCGCAACGGGTGCCTGACTGCGTTGCCTGCATCGCGGCTAAGGCCGCTCCTGCAAAGGCGTGGTGCGATACTCCGGCAACTGCGCCAACCCTTCCTTGAGATAGTCCACCAACCGCCGCACCTTCGGCGACAGATGCCGTTGTTGCGGATACAACGCCCATACCGCTGTATTCGGCGGTTGGTGCCCCTCCAGCAACGACACCAGCGCCCCGCTATGCAGGTGCTCGAGCACGTAGTAATCCGGCAACTGGCAGAGGCCCATCCCCTGCAGCGCCGCATCCAGCACCGCCTGGCCGCTGTTGCAGCGCCAGTTGCCCTGTACCCGCTGGCTGATCTCGCGACCCTCCTGCTGCAGCGCCCACAGGTCGGAGCTGCCGACCAGGCAATTGTGCCGCGCCAACTCCGACACGCTGTGCGGCCGCCCATAGCGTGCCAGGTAGGCCGGTGATGCGCACAGGTACATGCGTCGCGGCGCCAGGCGCGTGGCCACCAGCCGGGAATCCTGCAGGCGGCCCAGGCGGATCGCCAGGTCCATGCCCTCATGCAGCAGGTCGAGGGTGCGGTTGCTCAACTCCACCTCCACCCGCAACTGCGGGTACAGCGCCATGAAGCGCGTCACCAGCGGCACGATGAAGCGCTCGCCATAGGCTACCGCGCAGGTCAGGCGCAGCAGGCCTTTGGGTTCGCTGGCCAGGTCGCCCATGGCGCGCAACGCTTCCTCGCGGCCATCCTGCAGGCGCTGGCAGTGCTGGAGGAAGGTCTGCCCGGCTTCGCTGAGGGTCACCCGCCGCGTGCTGCGGTACAGCAGGCGGGTCTGCAAGCGTTCCTCCAGGCGGGCGATCTGCCGACTGATGTGCGACGAAGACACTCCGAGGCGTTCGGCGGCGGCGGTGAACTGGCCCATTTCTGCCACGGCGACGAATTCGTCGATGCCTTCCCAGCGGCTGCTCAATGGATTATCCCTGTGTGGCAATAATGTTTTGTGAATGGCCGGATTATTCATCAAAAGGCAGTGAATTACACTGCTTGCCTGCAATCGACACTCTTGTCTGGAGACCTTTGATGATCAAGTCCCGCGCTGCTGTAGCCTTCGAGGCCAAGAAACCCCTGGAAATCGTCGAAGTGGACGTGGCCATGCCCAAGGCCGGCGAAGTGCTGCTGCGCGTCGTCGCCTCGGGTGTCTGCCATACCGACGCCTATACCCTGTCTGGCGCTGACCCGGAAGGCATCTTCCCGTCGATTCTCGGCCATGAGGGCGGGGCGATCGTCGAGGCGGTTGGCGAGGGCGTGACCTCGGTGGCGGTCGGCGACCACGTGATCCCGCTGTACACCCCGGAATGCGGCAAGTGCAAATTCTGCCTGTCGGGCAAGACCAACCTGTGCCAGGCCATCCGCGCCACGCAGGGCAAGGGCCTGATGCCCGACGGCACCACCCGCTTCAGCTACAAGGGCCAGCAGCTGTTCCACTACATGGGCACCTCGACCTTCTCCGAGTACACCGTGCTGCCGGAAATCTCCGTGGCCAAGATCCAGAAAGAGGCCCCGCTGGAAAAGGTCTGCCTGCTCGGCTGCGGCGTGACCACCGGTATCGGCGCGGTGCTCAACACCGCCAAGGTCAAGCCGGGTGACACTGTGGCCATCTTCGGCCTCGGCGGCATCGGTCTGTCGGCAGTGATCGGCGCGGTCAAGGCCAAGGCTTCGCGCATCATCGCCATCGACATCAACCCGGCCAAGTTCGAGATCGCCCGCCAGCTGGGCGCCACCGACTGCATCAACCCGAAAGACTACGACCGCCCGATCCAGGAAGTGATCGTCGATCTCACCGACGGCGGCGTGGACTTTTCCTTCGAGTGCATCGGCAATGTGCAACTGATGCGCGCGGCGCTGGAATGCTGCCACAAGGGCTGGGGCGAGTCGGTGATCATTGGCGTGGCCGGTGCCGGCCAGGAAATCGCCACCCGTCCGTTCCAGCTGGTCACCGGTCGCGTCTGGCGCGGTTCGGCCTTCGGCGGCGTGCGTGGCCGCAGTGAGCTGCCGAGCTACGTGGAAATGTCCGAGAAAGGCGAGATCCCGCTGGACACCTTCATTACCCATACCATGGGCCTGGAGGACATCAACAAAGCTTTCGACCTGATGCACGAAGGCAAGAGCATCCGCAGCGTAATCCACTTCTGAGGCCCTCGCCATGACGCTGGAAAACATCTCTTGCCAGAAAAGCTTTGGCGGCTGGCACAAGCGTTACCGGCACAGCTCCAAGGTGCTTGCCTGCGACATGGTGTTCGCGGTGTACCTGCCGCCCCAGGCCGAGCAGGGCGAAAAGCTGCCGGTGCTGTACTGGCTCAGCGGCCTGACCTGCACCGACGAGAACTTCATGCAGAAGGCCGGCGCCCAGCGCCTGGCCGCGGAGCTTGGGCTGATCATCGTCGCCCCGGACACCAGCCCGCGTGGCGAGCAGGTGCCGGGTGATCCGGACGGTGCCTGGGACTTCGGCCTCGGCGCGGGGTTCTACCTCAATGCCACCCAGCAGCCCTGGGCGCGCAACTACCAGATGCACGACTACGTGGTGCACGAGTTGCCGGAGTTGATCGAGGAGCATTTCCCGGCGTCAAGCCAGCGCAGTATCAGTGGCCACTCGATGGGCGGGCATGGCGCGTTGGTCTGCGCCTTGCGCAACCCGGGGCGCTACCGCTCGGTGTCGGCGTTCTCACCGATCAGCAATCCAATGGATTGCCCTTGGGGTGAGAAGGCCTTCAGCCGCTACCTGGGCGAAGACCGGGCGCAGTGGCGCGAGTGGGATGCCAGTGTGCTGCTGGCCGAGGCGGATGAATGCCCGCCGCTGCTGGTGGACCAGGGGGATCGCGATGACTTCCTTGAAAAGCAGCTCAAGCCAGAGGCGCTGGAGCAGGCGGCCCGTAAGGGCGGCCATGGGCTGACCCTGCGCCTGCAGCCAGGCTACGACCATAGCTACTACTTCATCGCCAGCTTCATCGATGAACACCTGCGCCATCATGCGGTGGCACTGGGCAGGGTCTGAGCCGCAGGGCCGTGAAGCAGCCCCAATACCGCAAAAGCAGGTAGAATCACGCCCTGACTCAATCAGGGCGTTCTTCTATGCGTATTGGCCACGGCTACGATGTCCATCGTTTCTGCGACGGTGATTTCATTACCTTGGGCGGGGTGCGTATCCCCCACAAGTTCGGCCTGCTGGCCCACTCCGACGGCGACGTGCTGCTGCACGCCCTGAGCGATGCCTTGCTGGGTGCCGCGGCGCTGGGCGACATCGGCAAGCATTTCCCCGACACCGACCCGCAGTTCAAGGGCGCCGACAGCCGGGTGCTGCTGCGCCACGTGGTCGCTGTCGTGCGTGACAAGGGCTGGAAGGTCGGCAATGTCGACGCCACCATCGTCGCCCAGGCACCAAAGATGGCCCCGCACATCGAGACCATGCGCCAGCACATCGCCGCAGACCTGCAGGTCGAGCTCGACCAGGTCAACGTCAAGGCCACCACTGAAGAAAAGCTGGGCTTCACCGGCCGCGAGGAGGGCATCGCCGTGCATGCGGTCGCCCTGCTGCTGCCAGCATGACCGAACTGGAACTGCTAGGCCCTCGGGCCTCGGGCGATGTCTTGGGCACCGCGGTGCTCAAGGCGGTGGCTGAAGACTTCCAGGTCGATGAAGTCCTCGATATCCCGCTGTCCGGCCAGGGCGAGCACCTGTGGCTGTGGGTCGAGAAGCGTGACCTCAACACCGAGGAGGCGGCTCGCCGCCTGGCCCGCGCCGCCGGCGTGCCGGTGCGTGCCATCAGCTATGCCGGCCTCAAGGACCGCCAGGCCCTGACCCGCCAGTGGTTCAGCCTGCACCTGCCGGGCAAGGCCGACCCAGACCTGTCCCGTGCCGAGGACGACACCCTGCGCGTGCTCAAGCAGGTGCGCCACCAGCGCAAGCTGCAGCGTGGCGCGCATTCGGCCAATGGCTTCACCTTGCGCCTGACCGCGCTGCAGGCCGACCACCAGGCCCTTGATGCCCGCCTGGAGCAACTCAAGCAGCAGGGCGTGCCCAACTACTTCGGCAGCCAGCGCTTCGGCCATGCCGGTGGCAACGTGCACGACGCACAGGGCTGGGCCGCTCGCCAGGCGCTGCCCGAGCAGCGCAACCTGCGTTCGCGGCTGCTGTCGGCCGGGCGCAGCTACCTGTTCAACCAGGTGCTGGCCGCCCGTGTCGCCGATGGCAGCTGGCAGCGCGCCCAGGTCGGCGACCTGCTGGCCTTCACCGACAAGCGCAGCTTCTTCATGGCCGGCGAGGTCGAGTGCAACGACCCGCGCCTGGCCATTCTCGACCTGCACCCGACGGGCCCGCTGTGGGGCGCCGGTGCGGCACCGAGCCAGGGCGCGACCCTCGACCTCGAGTCCACGGTCGCCGGACGTCATCCGGCGCTGTGCGATTGGCTGGCGCGAGCGGGCATGGATCACGAACGGCGCATCCTGCGGCTCCCTATTGGGCGGCTGACGTGGCATTATCCCGAGCCTGATATCCTGCAACTGGAATTCGTCCTTCCGGCCGGATGCTTCGCCACCGTGGTGGTGCGCGAACTCGTCGATCTGGTGCCGGCAGGGCAGACGGACAGCCCATGCGTATTCTGATTTCGAATGACGACGGTGTTACCGCACCCGGCCTCGCCGCGCTGCATGAAGCGTTGGTGGACTATGCCGAGTGCGTGGTGATTGCCCCGGATCAAGACAAGAGCGGTGCCGGCAGCTCGCTGACACTGGACCGGCCGCTGCATCCGCAGACGCTGGCCAACGGCTTCATCAGCCTCAACGGCACGCCGACCGACTGCGTGCACCTGGGGCTCAACGGCCTGTTGCCGGAAACCCCGGACATGGTGGTGTCCGGCATCAACCTGGGCGCCAACCTGGGGGATGACGTGCTCTATTCGGGCACGGTGGCTGCGGCGTTGGAGGGGCGCTTCCTCGGCGGCACCTCGCTGGCCTTCTCGCTGCTGTCGCGCCTGCCCGACAACTTGCCGACCGCCGCCTACATCGCCCGGCGCCTGGTCGAGGCGCAGTCGCGCCTGGAGCTGCCGCCGCGCACCGTGCTCAACGTCAATATCCCCAACCTGCCGCTGGAGCATATACGTGGCATCCAGCTTACCCGCCTGGGGCACCGCGCGCGTGCCGCGGCACCGACCAAGGTGGTCAACCCGCGGGGCAAGGAAGGCTACTGGATCGCCGTGGCCGGCGATGCCGAAGATGGCGGCCCGGGCACCGACTTCCATGCCGTGATGCAGGGTTACGTGTCGATCACCCCGCTGCAACTGGACCGCACCTTCAACGATGCCTTCGAGCGCCTCGACGGTTGGCTGGAGGGCCTGCTCTGATGCGCGAACAGGACGATCTGCAGCGCCGCGGCATCGGCATGACCTCCCAGCGTACCCGGGAGCGGCTGATCCAGCGGCTCTATGAAGAAGGCGTGTCGAACGCCAAGGTACTCGAGGCCATTCGTCGCACCCCGCGCCACCTGTTCGTCGATGAAGCCCTGGCCCATCGCGCCTATGAAGACACGGCGCTGCCGATCGGCCACAACCAGACGATCTCCCAGCCGTTCATGGTCGCGCACATGAGCGAGCTGTTGCTGGAGGCAGGCCCCCTGGACAAGGTGCTGGAGATCGGCACCGGCTCGGGCTACCAGACCGCGATCCTGGCCCAGCTGGTCGAGCGGGTGTTCTCGGTGGAGCGCATCAAGGTGCTGCAGGACCGGGCCAAGGAGCGCCTGGTCGAGCTCAACCTGCGCAACGTGGTGTTCCGTTGGGGCGACGGCTGCGAAGGTTGGCCGGCGTTGGCGCCTTACAACGGCATCATCGTCACCGCAGTCGCGCCTGAAGTGCCGCAGGCACTGCTCGATCAGCTGGCGCCGGGCGGACGCATGGTGATCCCGGTCGGGCCGGCGGGGGAGACCCAGCAACTGATGCTGATCGTGCGCGAAGAGCATGGCTTCTCGCGGCGGGTACTCGGCGCCGTGCGCTTCGTGCCGCTGCTCAATGGCCCACTGGCCTGAGCGGTGTAACGGAATATTTGCGGCGACGACGAATTCTTGCGCCTGGGCCCTGTCTATCTGGCGTGGCGCTTTTCGTACTGGATCAGGCCAACAGCGAGTCACCCCAAGCAGGGTGGCTCGGTTATAATTGAAACAATATTGCATTTTTGTATCGTCATTTTTTGACAGCATGAGGGGAGCGCGGGTGGGTCACACAGGCATGCGGCAGCGCAAGGATCGGTCGGTTTTGAAGCTTCTGGTGATCGCGCTGGCCATGGGGACCCTGCTGGCTGGCTGTTCCAGCACCAGCTCGAACGGCGCCCGCGTGGTCGACCGCAACAACGCCGCGCCCAAGCGCCCGACCGTCACCTCGGGGCAGTACATCGTCAAACCCGGCGACACGCTGTTCTCCATTGCCTTCCGCTACGGTTGGGACTACAAGGAGCTGGCGGCACGCAACAATATTCC
This sequence comes from Pseudomonas sp. B21-023, assembly GCF_024749165.1. Classification (NCBI taxonomy): domain Bacteria; kingdom Pseudomonadati; phylum Pseudomonadota; class Gammaproteobacteria; order Pseudomonadales; family Pseudomonadaceae; genus Pseudomonas; species Pseudomonas sp. B21-023. The sequence goes on from NZ_CP087190.1 coordinate 1,274,112, forward strand.
CGCCCCCTACACCATCCGCCCGGGCCAGCCGATCCGTTTCAGCAGCGGCGCGGGGGGCAGCACGACGGTCGTCGGCAGCGCTTCTTCATCGAGCCGGACCACCGTGATCCGCCGGCCGGTTGCCACTACGGCGCCGGCAACCAGCAATGGCAAAAGTGCCACAACTGCCCCTTCCACCACCTCGCAAACGGTTGCCCAGGTGCCCGCCGCAGAGCGCGCGGTTGGCGGTTGGACGTGGCCGGCGAATGGCGTGCTGATTGGAAAATTCGCTTCAAACGGTAGTTTGAATAAAGGCATTGATATCGCCGGTGATTTGGGACAGCCTGTTTTTGCTGCGTCTGATGGAGCGGTGGTCTACGCCGGCAGTGGCTTGAGGGGCTATGGCGAGCTCATCATCATCAAACACAGCGATACCTACGTCAGTGCCTACGGTCACAACCGCAGGCTTTTGGTTCGGGAGGGGCAGCAGGTCAAGGCAGGGCAGACGATCGCAGAAATGGGGTCCACGGGCACTGATCGGGTGAAGCTGCATTTCGAGATTCGCCGCCAGGGCAAACCCGTCGATCCTCTCCAGTTCCTGCCACGCCGTTGATCATTGTCCCGGCCTGTTCCTTGGATGTAGAGGGGACAGGCTCCAGCGCTGCCATGGAAGGGTGACGCTCGAGTCTGAGTTCGAACTCAGCAAAGGACTATAACAATGGCTCTCAGTAAAGAAGTGCCGGAGTTTGACATCGACGATGACCTGCTTCTGATGGAGACGGGCATCGTTTTGGAAACGGATGTGGTGTCAGACGAACCTGCTGTACCTTCGGTTCGGACCAAGTCGAAACAGGGCGCGTCGCTCAAGCAGCACAAGTACATCGACTACAGTCGGGCACTTGACGCGACCCAACTGTATCTCAACGAAATCGGCTTCTCGCCTCTGCTTTCGCCAGAGGAAGAAGTGCATTTCGCGCGCCTGTCGCAAAAAGGCGACCCTGCCGGGCGCAAGCGCATGATCGAGAGCAACCTGCGCCTGGTGGTCAAGATTGCCCGCCGTTACGTCAATCGTGGCCTGTCGCTGCTCGACCTGATCGAGGAAGGCAACCTGGGCCTGATCCGTGCGGTGGAGAAGTTCGACCCCGAACGCGGTTTCCGCTTCTCGACCTACGCGACCTGGTGGATCCGCCAGACCATCGAGCGGGCGATCATGAACCAGACCCGCACCATCCGCCTGCCCATTCACGTGGTCAAGGAACTCAACGTCTACCTGCGCGCCGCCCGCGAGCTTACGCAAAAGCTCGACCACGAGCCGTCGCCTGAGGAGATCGCCAGCCTGCTGGAGAAGCCAGTGGCCGAGGTCAAGCGCATGCTCGGCCTGAACGAGCGGGTGTCCTCGGTGGATGTTTCGCTGGGGCCCGACTCTGACAAGACGCTGCTCGACACCCTCACCGATGACCGTCCCACCGACCCATGCGAACTGCTGCAGGATGATGACCTGTCGCAGAGCATCGACCAGTGGCTGGGCGAGTTGACCGACAAGCAGCGTGAGGTGGTGGTTCGGCGTTTCGGCCTGCGTGGGCATGAAAGCAGTACCCTGGAGGATGTCGGGCTGGAGATCGGCCTGACCCGTGAGCGGGTGCGGCAGATCCAGGTCGAAGGCCTGAAGCGCCTGCGCGAGATTCTCGAGAAGAATGGCTTGTCCAGCGAGTCGCTGTTCCAGTAGTCACTGACGTGCGCCAGGCAAACGCCCCGACATGTTCGGGGCGTTTGCTTGAGTGGCTTGCATGATCGACAGGAATGAAAAAGCCCCGCCATCAAGGCGGGGCTTTCCGTTCAGATGGCAAGCGTTACTGGATCTGGCTGACCGAGCGTGGTGCAACTGGCTGGTTGTCGTTGGAGATGGTCACTTCCACACGACGGTTCTGCGCACGGCCCGAGTTGCTGCCGTTGTCCGCTACCGGATACTCCTTGCCATAGCCCTGGGCGACGATGCGCGCAGGGTCCACGCCGGCACGCACCAGTGCCATGCGCACCGCGGCGGCGCGACGTTCGGAGAGGGTCTGGTTGTAGTTGGCCGAACCGACGCTGTCGGTGTAGCCCTCGACGATCACCTTGCGCTCAGGATTTTCCTGGAGGAACTGCGCCAGTTTGGTGACGTTCGGGTAGGCGCTGCTCTTGAGCTCGGCCTTGTTGAAGTCGAACAGCACATCGCCGAAGGTCACCAGGGTGCCACGGTCGGTCTGCTTGGCGTTGAGGCTGTCCTGCAGTTTCTTGATCTGCGCATCGCGGGCGTCAAGTTTGGCCTGGGCGCGTTGTGCCGCGGCGTTTTTCAGTTCACCTTCCGCGGTGCGCAGCGCGATGGTCTGCTTGGCCACTTCGACGCGTTGATTGGTGAGGTAGGCGAGCTGGTCGACCTTCTTCTCATCCTCGCGATCCATGTAGGCCTTGTCGGCCTTGTTCAGCCAGTCCTGGGCGTCCTTGGTCTCGAGCGCGGCCACCTTGCTCGACTGCGGATCGCTCTGCAGGGCGGAGAAATTGGTGCGGGCCGACTCGAGGTTGGCGTTCGGGTCGTGGGAGCAGGCGGCAAGGCCGACGCTCAGGGCCAGCAGGGCGGGAATCATGACGTAGTTGCGCATAGTGTTCATCCTTTGATCTTTAAACGAAGGCTATAGAGGCAGGGCAGGCTTACTCAGCGCTGCGCAGGCCTTCCTCACGTACGTCCCGGACGCCCTGGCGGGCATCCTGCACGGCCTTCTGGGCCTTGGCAGCCTGGGCTTTGCGCTCGGCAAGGCGGGCGTCCCATTCGGCCTGCTCGGCCAGCAGCTTGGCCTCGTCATACTTCTTGTCGTGCATGGCGATTTCGGCCTTCTTGAACTTGTCCTGGGCAGCCTTCATTTCCACTGCTGCGAACTCGGTGCCACCGGCGCTGACCGCCGAGTTGACCGCCGATTGGGTCACGGCGTACTGCTCGGTAGGCGGCTTGCCCGCGCAGCCGGCCAGCACCAGGCTGCTGCCCAGGGCCAGCGCGGCCAGCTTGAGCCCGCGCAGATGAGTGGAGGAAGGTTGTGCGATGCGGGTCTTCATGGTGGTCAACTCCATTGGGTCACTCCTGTTAAACGACGATGCCACGCAGTGACAATCGCTGTTCCCCTGTTGCCAGCGTCGGGCGCAAAGGCCCGTGTTTACAGGGTTTTGCCGTGATGGCTATTGGCTGTGACCGAAGCGGTTTTTGAATAGTTCAGAAAAATTTGCACGCTAAAGGTATTTTTTTCTGACTAATCAGTCAGCGGATTTCGCCTGGAACTTCCGCTGCAAATGACGGTATGCCGGGCGATGCCCGGCACCCGCAAGGGCTCAGTGCGAGGGGGCTTTCCGTACCCGGCCAAGGGCCTGCAGATGGCGCCTGGATAGGGCCAGGAAGCGCGGCGTAGGGCCGATGTCCTCGTACAACGGGTCGCCTTCCTCGTCGGTGGCGATCACCTGCTGGCCCTTGACGTAGGGGAAGCTGGCCTCGAGCTCTTCCAGTGCCGCCGCCACCAGCTCGCCCAGGAGTTCCTCGGGGCTGCGCTTGGGGTACATGTCGATCAGCGCGGCCAGGCGCGCTTCTGCTTCCATGTCCAGGTGCAGGACATGGCCGGTGGGGCTCAGGCGGCCGGCGGCGTTCTGTTCCCAGTGCTGGGCGAGTTGGCGAATTTTCATGATGACCTCTGTCAAAGCCTGGAGTGGCATTGCTTCGGATGACCTGTGTTTACTTTAGTTGCTTTGGCGGCTCGCGGCTTGCCAGGGGCGGGCGCGAGTGGGCACTCTTGGGCGCATGCGGTTTCCTGGAGTGGAGAAGGCTGATGAGTGATATCGATCTGCGCTTGCGCGAGGATGTGCACCTTTTGGGAGAACTGCTTGGCGAGACCATCCGCCAGCAGCATGGCGAGGCGTTCCTGCAGAAGATCGAGGACATCCGCCACAGTGCCAAGGCCGACCGGCGCGAGGCGGGCGAGCAACTGAGCTCGACCCTGGGCGATCTGGCCGAGGAGGACCTGCTGCCGGTGGCGCGGGCGTTCAACCAGTTCCTCAACCTGGCCAACATCGCCGAGCAGTACCAGCTGATCCGCCGCCGTGACGCCGGCCAGCCCGAACCGTTCGAGGCCCGCGTGCTCCCCGAATTGCTGGCGCGCCTGAAGGCGGCTGGCCATGGCAACGATGAGCTGGCCCGGCAACTGGGCAAGTTGCACATCGAGCTGGTGCTTACCGCGCACCCCACCGAGGTGGCCCGGCGTACGTTGATCCAGAAGTACGACGCCATTGCCGCGCAGCTGGCCGCGCAGGACCACCGCGACCTCATCCCCGCCGAGCGCCAGCAGGTGCGCGAGCGCCTGCGCCGGTTGATCGCCGAGTCCTGGCACACCGAGGAAATCCGCAGGACCCGGCCGACGCCGGTGGACGAGGCCAAGTGGGGCTTCGCGGTGATCGAGCATTCATTGTGGCAGGCGGTGCCCAACCACCTGCGCAAGGTCGACACGGCACTGTTCGAGGCGACCGGGCTGCACCTGCCACTGGAGGCGGCGCCGGTTCGCTTTGCTTCCTGGATGGGCGGTGATCGTGACGGCAACCCCAATGTCACGGCGGCGGTAACCCGCGAAGTGCTGCTGCTGGCGCGCTGGATGGCCGCCGACCTGTTCCTGCGTGATATCGACTACCTGGCCGCCGAGCTGTCCATGCAGCAGGCCAGCGCCGCACTCAAGGAAAAGGTCGGGGACAGCGCCGAACCTTACCGGGCGCTGCTCAAGCAGTTGCGCGACCGCCTGCGTGCCACCCGCGCCTGGGCCCACGCCTCGTTGGCCGCGACGCAGCCGGCCAGCGCGGCGGTGCTGGTGGACAATCGCGACCTTATCGCGCCGTTGGAGCTGTGCTACCAGTCGCTGCATGAGTGCGGCATGGGCGTGATTGCCGACGGTCCGTTGCTCGACTGCCTGCGCCGGGCGGTGACGTTTGGTCTGTTCCTGGTGCGCCTGGATGTGCGTCAGGACGCTGCCCGCCATCGCGATGCGCTGTCGGAAATCACCGACTACCTCGGGCTCGGCCGCTATGCCGAGTGGGACGAAGAGCGACGCATCACCTTCCTCCAGACCGAGCTGAAGAATCGCCGCCCGTTGCTGCCGGCGCACTTCCAGCCCCAGGCCGATACCGCCGAAGTACTCGCCACCTGCCGCGAAATCGCCGCGGCCCCGGCGGCGTCGCTGGGTTCGTACGTGATATCCATGGCCGGCGCGGCGTCCGACGTGCTGGCGGTGCAGCTGTTGCTCAAAGAGGCCGGGTTGACCCGGTCGATGCGCGTGGTACCCCTGTTCGAGACCCTGGCCGACCTGGACAACGCAGGCCCGGTCATGGAGCGCCTGCTCGGGCTGCCGGGCTATCGCGCCGGGCTGCAGGGCCCGCAAGAGGTGATGATCGGCTATTCCGACTCGGCCAAGGATGCCGGCACCACGGCGGCGGCCTGGGCCCAGTACCGTGCTCAGGAAAACCTGGTGCGCATCTGCCGTGAACACCAGGTCGAGCTGCTGCTGTTCCATGGCCGCGGTGGCACGGTGGGACGTGGCGGTGGCCCTGCTCACGCGGCGATCCTGTCGCAGCCGCCGGGCTCGGTGGGCGGGCGTTTTCGCACCACCGAACAGGGCGAGATGATCCGTTTCAAGTTCGGTCTGCCGGGCATCGCCGAACAGAACCTCAATCTCTACCTGGCCGCGGTGCTGGAGGCGACCCTGTTGCCACCGCCGCCGCCTGAGCCGGCCTGGCGCGCACTGATGGACCAGCTGGCCGCCGACGGCGTCAAGGCCTACCGCGCCGTGGTGCGCGAGAATCCGGACTTCGTCGAGTACTTCCGCCAGTCCACCCCCGAGCAGGAGCTTGGCCGGCTGCCGCTGGGCAGCCGCCCGGCCAAGCGCCGCGCCGGCGGCATCGAAAGCCTGAGGGCGATCCCTTGGATCTTCGGCTGGACCCAGACACGGCTGATGCTGCCGGCCTGGCTCGGCTGGGAGACCGCGCTGAACAATGCCCTGGCACGCGGGCAGGGGACGCTGCTGGCGCAGATGCGCGAACAATGGCCGTTCTTCCGTACCCGCATCGACATGCTGGAGATGGTCCTGGCCAAGGCCGATGCGCAGATCGCCGAGGCCTACGACGAACGTCTGGTGCAACCCGAACTGCTGCCGTTGGGCGCGCACCTGCGCGACCTATTGTCGCAGTCGTGCCAAGTGGTACTGGGTCTGACCGGGCAGTCGGTGCTACTGGCGCACAGCCCGGAAACCCTGGAATTCATCCGCCTGCGCAACACCTACCTGGACCCGTTGCACCGCCTGCAAGCCGAGTTGCTGGCACGCTCGCGCAGCCGTGAAGCCGCTCTGGACAGCCCGTTGGAACAGGCCTTGCTGGTGACGGTGGCCGGGATCGCGGCCGGCTTGCGCAACACCGGCTGAGTTAGGCCGAGGGTAGGCGCGGTGAGTGGCAGGGCTGGCCGTGGCCGCTCCTTCCATGGCCGGTTGCGCCCGGCGCAACCTGTCCCCCGGCAAGCTGCAAGTGGCGCATTCCTGCCACTTTGGGACGCTTGTCGGGGGGGCGGGCGCTGTGTATCTTGAGCAGCCTTTTGACCGATTTTGCGGTCTCGACCGATTTTTCCGGAGTTGGCCTTGTGCGCCGAATCCGTTGATTTGCATAAAAAATATGAGGAGCACAAGATGCGCGTAATTCTGCTGGGAGCTCCCGGGGCCGGTAAAGGTACTCAGGCAAAGTTCATCACCGAGAAGTTCGGTATTCCCCAGATCTCCACCGGTGACATGCTGCGTGCCGCCGTCAAGGCCGGTACCCCACTGGGCCTGGAGCTGAAAAAGGTCATGGATGCCGGCCAGCTGGTCTCCGACGAGCTGATCATCAGCCTGGTCAAGGAGCGCATCGCGCAGGCTGACTGCGCCAACGGCTGCCTGTTCGACGGCTTCCCGCGCACCATCCCGCAGGCTGAAGCCATGGTCGCTGCTGGCGTCGACATCGACGCCGTGGTCGAAATCGCCGTGGACGACGAAGAAATCGTCGGCCGCATGGCTGGCCGCCGCGTGCACCTGGCATCCGGCCGCACCTACCACATCCAGTACAACCCACCGAAGGTGGAAGGCAAGGACGACGTCACCGGCGAAGACCTGATCCAGCGCGATGACGACAAGGAAGAAACCGTGCGTCACCGCCTGTCGGTCTACCACAGCCAGACCAAGCCGCTGGTGGACTTCTACCAGAAGCTGTCGGCCGCCAACGCCGGCAAGCCGAAGTACAGCCACATCGAAGGCGTCGGTTCGGTCGAATCGATCACCGCCAAGGTACTGGCAGCCCTGAGCTGATCCGTCACCGTGCGTCACGACGGCCCGCTTGCGGGCCGTTGTCGTTTATACTGCCGCTCTTTTCCCCTGTCGCCTGGATACCTCGCTCGATGACCACCCTGCTGGCCCTGGATACCGCTACCGAAGCCTGTTCCGTCGCCCTGTTGCATGACGGCAAGGTGACCAGCCATTACGAGGTCATCCCGCGCATGCACGCGCAGAAACTGCTGCCGATGATCAAGCAGTTGCTGGCCGAATCGGGCGTGGCGCTGAGCGCGCTGGATGCCATCGCCTTTGGCCGTGGCCCGGGCGCTTTCACTGGCGTGCGTATCGCCATCGGCGTGGTCCAGGGCCTGGCTTTCGCCCTCGAACGCCCGGTACTGCCAACGTCCAACCTGGCGGCCCTGGCGCAGGGCGCCTTGCGTGAGCGTGGCGTGCAGCAGGTGGCCGCGGCCATCGACGCGCGCATGGACGAGGTGTACTGGGGTTGTTACCGCGCCGAACAGGGCGAGATGCGCCTGATCGGCCAGGAGGCGGTACTGCCGCCAGAGCGCGTGGCCCTGCCGCAAGGCCCGGGCGAGGCATGGTTCGGTGCCGGTACCGGCTGGGGCTACGCCGAGCGCCTGGCCGTGCAGGTTTCTGCCAGCGATGCGGCCGCGTTGCCTAGCGCCCTGGATATCCTCACCCTGGCCGGCTTCGCCTGGGCACGGGGCGAGGCGGTGGTCGCCGAACAGGCGCAACCGGTCTACCTGCGCGATAATGTGGCTACGCCCAAGGCGCGTTGAAGGCATTTCGTCGGCTATCGCCGTTCACGATAAAACCTTTTGCGCGAACTGTGGTCCAGTTATCAGTTCGGGCATTAGCGAAGGATTCCTGATGCTGCTAAATTGCCATCATTGATCCTGAGTGCCTTTGTCATGCGTATCGACGGCTTCTCCTCACAGAGCTACCCCATCAAGCGTGCGCCACGCAAGGCGCCAGCGCGTGACGAAGCCATCGACGAAGCCGATGCCGAGATCATCGAGGACATCGACGCGCAGATCAGCCGCGCCAGCCGTCGCGGCGAGAACCTGCCCGCCCGGCAGCAGGACCTGATCTTCCCCCGCGCCCGCAACCGCCGAACCTCCACCGCCCTGGCCAGCTACCTGACCACCGCCGGCTTCACCGACTGGGAGATGGAAGTGCTGGGGCTGGACCTGTACATTTGATGGATGACGCCATCACCCCTCCCTTATTTCCTCGGTTGCCCGTCCTGGGCTGAAAACGCCTGGCGCGAGTACCTCTATCCCGCCGACGCCCGTAGCGGCGAGTTCCTCGGGCTCTACAGCCAGGTATTCAACGCCGTTGAAGGCAATACCACCTTCTATGCCCGTCCCGCGCCGGCGACCGTCGAGCGTTGGGCGCAGATCATGCCGTCGGGGTTTCGCTTCACGGCCAAGTTTCCGGGCGATGTAAGCCATGCCGGCGATCTGCGCGAACAACTCGATGCGGCCGTTGATTTCACCCGGCTGATGGCGCCCCTGGGCGAGCGCGTTGCGCCGTACTGGCTGCAGTTGCCGGCAATGTTCGGCCCGTTGCGCCTGGGCGAGCTGGCGTATTTTCTTGATGAGATCGGCGTGCCCCTGGCGGTGGAGGTGCGCAACGATGCCTTCTTCGCCCGGGGCGAGGAGGAGCGTCAGCTCAATCGCCTGCTGCATGAACGTGGAGTCGAGCGTATCTGCCTGGATCCGCGTGCGTTGTTCAGTTGCACCTCTCGCGAGCCCGCGGTGCTCCATGCCCAGGCCAAGAAGCCCAAGGTGCCGCCGCGCCCAGCGGCCTTCAGCCAGTCTCCGCAGGTGCGTTTCATCGGTCACCCGCAGCTCGAGGCCAACGAGACCTTCCTCACTCCTTGGATCGACAAGGTCGCTGCATGGATCGAAGAGGGCCGCAGCCCCTACGTGTTCCTGCATACTTCCGACAATCGCCTGGCGGCGGCGCTGGCCCAGCGTTTTCACCAGCGGCTGATGGCTCGCCTGCCGGGCATTGCAGCGCTGCCTGAATTGCCCCGCGCCCCTGAGGTCGAACAACTGGGGTTACTTTGATCTGATTGCCGGGAGGTTGAACCATGGATGTGCAAACCCTGCGAGCCGAAGCCTTCAAGGCGCTGCATGAGCAAGATGGCGCGTTCGTCATCCCCAACCCGTGGGATGCCGGCTCCGCCCGGCTGTTGGCCAGCCTGGGATATGAAGCGCTGGCCACGACCAGCGCGGGGCTGGCGTTCAGCCTGGGGCGGCCGGATGCCGAGGGCGCGCTGACGCTCGAGGAAACCCTGGGCAACGCCCAGGCGATCGTCGATGCCACCCCATTGCCGGTGGCGGCGGACCTGGAAAACGGCTTCGGCGATTTGCCCGAGGACTGCGCACAGACCATTCTGCGCGCAGCCGAGGCGGGGCTGGTGGGTGGTTCGATCGAAGATGCCAGCGGCCGCGCCGAAGCGCCGATCTACGACTTCGACCTGTCCGTGGTGCGTGTACGCGCCGCCGTGCAGGCTGCCCGCAGCCTGCCGTTCCCCTTCACCCTTTGCGCGCGCGCCGAGAACCTGCTGCACGGGCGTCTCGACCTGGATGACACCATTCGCAGGCTGCAAGCCTATGCCGAGGCCGGCGCCGATGTGCTGTATGCCCCGGGGCTGCGCAGCGTCGATGAGATCCGTGCGGTGGTGCAGGCCGTGGCGCCAAGGCCGGTGAACGTGCTGATGGGCATGGCGGGCGTGCCCTTGAGCGTGAATCAGTTGCAAGACCTGGGCGTCAAGCGCATCAGTGTCGGCTCATCGCTGGCGCGTGCCGCCCTGGGCGCTTTGCAGCGGGCCGCGCTGGAGATCCATGAGCAGGGTACTTTCAGTTATGGCGAGCAGGCGTTGCCATTCGCTCAGCTCAATGACCTCTTCCGTCGCTGAGGCCGCATGGGCAAGACGTTGACCGTACTGGCCAGTCTGCTGCTGGCCGTGCTTGTTGCATGGTGGCTCGGTTGGCGCCCAGCGGATGCCTGGAACCCGTGGGCTGTGCTGGATGTGCGGCAGCCGCCGAACCTGCTGACACCCTACAAGCTATCGCGCCTGCGCGCCGACCCCGAGCTGTGCCGTCAGGCGTTGCAGACCTCGTCATTGCGCTATCGGCAGCAAAGCGACAGCCCGGTGACGGCCAACTGCCCGTTGCGCAACGTCTGGCGCGTCGAAGGCGGTCAGGCGCGGCTCAGCAGCAGCTTCCTCGCCAGTTGCCCGTTGGCCGTGGCCTATGCGCTGTTCGAGGTGCATGGGTTGCAACCGGCGGCGCAGCGGGTGTTTGGCCAGCCAGTGACCCAGGTTGATCACCTGGGCAGCTTTGCCTGCCGCAACGTCTACCATCGCAAGCAAGGGCGGCTCAGCCAGCATGCCAGCGCCAATGCCCTGGATATCAGTGGTTTTCGCCTGCAGGACGGCCAGCGCATCGTGTTGGCGCGGGACTGGCAGGGAGATGGGCGCAAGGCGGACTTCCTGCGCCAGGTGCAGGAGGCGGCGTGCGCAAGCTTCAGCACGGTGCTGGGGCCGGACTACAACGCCGCCCACCACAATCACTTCCATGCGGACATGGGCTTCTGGCAGATCTGCCGCTGAGGTTCAGGCGTGCAGGCGCACGTTGTTCAGCACCACCGGGCGGGCCCAGTGGATATCGAACTCCAGGTCGTTCTGCTGTTTGGCCAGCGTGCTGTCGTCGAAGGGCTCGGGCGCAGGGTCGAGCAGGCCGGTCTCGAACTCGGCGATGGGCAGGAACAGCGGGCGTGGCGTTGGGCCAGGGCCGGGCTCGGCGATGGGGTGGCCCTGGCTCATGACCACTGGACGCACCCAGCTGTTGTCGATGTCGAGCTGGCGTTGCTGCTCGATCAACTCGACGGTGTCGAAGGGCTCGGGGGCAGGGGGCAGCAGTTTGGCCTCGAGTTCCGCCTTGGGCAGGAACAGCGGCTCGGGTGGTGCCACCTCGGTGTCGTGAACCGGCAGGGCGCGCTGGGCATCGATCAGGGCCAGGGCACGGGCGCCGCCGATCGGTTCGCCGCTCTCCTGGTCGCACTGCATCAGCGCCTGGCTGAAACCGTCGACTTCGCCTTCCTGTTGCTCTGCCATGGCGCGGGCAAAGAAATCCTGCCACAGGTGGCTGACGCCACCCAGTGCCTGGGTATTCTGTCGACCGTAGTTGCCGACGGGCGACAAGTAGGTCAAGCCAATGGGAAGAGTGTCTGACATGGCAGTCGCGGGCGTTGTGCTCTGGCAGAATAGCGGGATATTGCCTGTATCGGCTCTGGCCGGGGTTACATTAATTTTTTTCGAGTGCGCGAATCGATGTTAGAGCAACAACAGGCGGCGGGTATCAGGGTCGAGGCGTTGGCCGCGCAATTCCAGGCGCAGGCCGAGGCATGGGCGCAGCGACTGGGCTTGCCGCTGGTTGACGAGGCGGCGGAGTTCGCCGTGCAACTGGGCGCCGAGGGCTTGCAGATCCAGCAACTGGGGCCGCAGGCGCCCGGGCCTGTGCGGGTGGATTTCGTCGAGGGGCAGGCAGCGCATCGACGGTTGTACGGCGGTGGCAACGGGCAGATGATCGCCAAGGCGGTCGGCATCGCCCAAGGCGTGCGGCCGCGGGTGCTCGATGCCACGGCGGGGCTGGGCAAGGACGCGTTCGTGCTGGCCAGCCTGGGCTGCGAGATGACCCTGATCGAGCGCCAGCCGTTGATTGCCGCGCTGCTGGAGGACGGTTTGGCGCGGGCGCGGGGGGATGCCGAAATCGGCCCGATCGTCGCGCGCATGCAACTGCTGACGGGCAATGCCATCGAGCGCATGCGTGCGTGGGAGGGGGAGGCGCCGCAGGTGATCTACCTCGATCCGATGTTCCCGCATCGCGACAAGAGCGCGCTGGTGAAGAAGGAGATGCGGGTGTTCCGGCCGCTGGTCGGCGATGACCTCGATGCGCCTGCCCTGCTCGAGGCTGCCCTGGCGCTGGCCACCCACCGGGTGGTGGTCAAGCGGCCGCGCAAGGCGCCGATCATAGAGGGGGGCAAGCCTTCTCACAGCCTTGAGGGCAAATCCAGCCGGTACGATATCTATCCGAAGAAGGCGCTGAAGGGGTGAATGTCGCTCGTTGATTCAATCTGTGGGGGTGGCGACCCCTGCGCCCGGCGATACCGCCCGGCGGGTCTGCCGCCGTGGCGCAGACTCGGTTATACTCGCGGGCTTTTCACCGAATTCGCACGAGAGCTGCCCGCCCATGGAAATCCAACCGATCCTGAACACCATCAAGGACCTCACCGAGCGTTCCCAGTCCATTCGGGGGTATCTTTGACTACGATCACAAACATGATCGTCTGGTCGAAGTAAACCGCGAGCTGGAAGACGCCGCCGTCTGGAACAAGCCCGAGTACGCCCAGGCCCTGGGCCGTGAGCGCGCGATGCTGGCGCAGGTGGTCGAGACGCTCGATAAGCTGGCCAACGGTCTGGCCGACTGCAAGGACCTGCTCGACATGGCTGTCGAGGAGGGCGATGAAAGCGCTGTCGGCGATGTCGAGACCGAGCTGCAAGGGCTGGAGGAATCCCTCGCCCAGCTCGAGTTCCGTCGCATGTTCAGCGGCGAGATGGACATGAACAACGCCTACCTGGATATCCAGGCCGGCTCCGGCGGCACCGAGGCTCAGGACTGGGCCAACATCCTGCTGCGCATGTACCTGCGCTGGGCCGACAAGCGCGGCTTCGACGCCACCATCATCGAACTGTCCGAAGGTGAGGTCGCCGGCATCAAGGGCGCCACCGTGCACATCAAGGGCGAGTACGCCTTCGGCTGGCTGCGCACCGAGATCGGCGTGCACCGCCTGGTGCGCAAGAGCCCGTTCGACTCCGGCGCCCGTCGCCACACCTCGTTCTCGGCGGTATTCGTCTCGCCCGAGATCGACGACAAGGTCGAGATCGAGATCAACCCGTCCGACCTGCGCATCGACACCTACCGCTCCTCGGGTGCCGGTGGTCAGCACGTCAACACCACCGACTCGGCGGTGCGTATCACCCACGTGCCGACCAACACCGTGGTGGCCTGCCAGAACGAACGTTCCCAGCACGCCAACAAGGACACCGCCATGAAAATGCTGCGGGCCAAGTTGTACGAGCTGGAGATGCAGAAGCGCAACGCCGCCTCGCAGGCGCTGGAAGACAGCAAGTCGGACATCGGTTGGGGTCACCAGATCCGTTCCTACGTGCTTGACGACTCGCGCATCAAGGACCTGCGTACCGGCGTCGAGCGCAGCGACTGCCAGAAGGTCCTGGACGGCGACCTCGACCAGTACCTGGAAGCGAGCCTCAAGCAGGGGCTGTAAGCATCACCGCCGTGGCGGGCCCGTGGGAGCGGGCTTGCCCCGCGATCCCTCACCCGCGAGGGCAACGAATACCTGATGGAAAGAATGACGACATGAGCGACCTCAAGACCGAAGCGCAAGACCTGCAACAGGAAGAAAACACCCTGATCGCGCTGCGCAAGGAAAAACTTGCCGCCGAGCGCGCCAAGGGCAACGCCTTCCCCAACGACTTCCGTCGCGACAGCTACTGCAACGACCTGCAGAAACAGTACGCGGACAAGACCAAGGAAGAGCTGGAAGCAGCCGCCATCCCGGTCAAGGTTGCTGGTCGCATCATGCTCAACCGTGGCTCGTTCATGGTCATCCAGGATATGACCGGCCGCATCCAGGTCTACGTCAACCGCAAGACCCTGCCGGAAGAGACCCTGGCCGCGGTCAAGACCTGGGACCTGGGCGACATCATCAGCGCCGAAGGCACCCTGGCCCGTTCCGGCAAGGGCGACCTGTACGTCGAGATGACCAACGTGCGCCTGCTGACCAAGTCGCTGCGCCCGCTGCCGGACAAGCACCACGGCCTGACCGACACCGAGCAGCGCTACCGCCAGCGCTACGTCGACCTGATGGTCAACGAGGAAACCCGCCACACCTTCCGTGTGCGTTCGCAGGTGATCTCGCACATCCGCAAGTTCCTCATCGAGCGCGACTTCCTCGAAGTGGAAACCCCGATGCTGCAGACCATCCCCGGCGGCGCCGCGGCCAAGCCGTTCGAAACCCACCACAACGCGCTGGACATGGCCATGTTCCTGCGCATCGCCCCGGAGCTGTACCTCAAGCGCCTGGTGGTCGGTGGTTTCGAGAAAGTGTTCGAGATCAACCGCAACTTCCGTAACGAAGGCGTTTCGACTCGTCACAACCCAGAATTCACCATGCTCGAGTTCTACCAGGCCTACGCCGACTACCGCGACAACATGGACCTCACCGAGGAACTGTTCCGCGAACTGGCGCAGCTGGTGCTGGGCAGCACCGACGTGCCGTACGGCGACAAGGTGTTCCATTTCGGCGAGCCATTCGTGCGCCTGTCGGTGTTCGACTCGATCCTCAAGTACAACCCGGAGCTCACCGCTGCCGATCTGCAGGACGTCGATCGTGCCCGTGAGATCGCCAAGAAGGCCGGCGCCAAGGTGCTGGGCCACGAAGGCCTGGGCAAGCTGCAGGTGATGATTTTCGAAGAGCTGGTCGAGCACAAGCTGGAGCAGCCGCACTTCATTACCGAGTACCCGTTCGAAGTCTCGCCGCTGGCGCGTCGCAACGACGACAATCCGGCCGTGACCGACCGCTTCGAGCTGTTCATCGGTGGCCGCGAGATCGCCAACGCCTACTCCGAGCTCAACGATGCCGAAGACCAGGCCGAGCGCTTCCTGGCCCAGGTGGCCGAAAAGGACGCCGGTGACGACGAAGCCATGCACTACGACGCCGATTTCGTCCGTGCCCTGGAGTACGGCATGCCGCCGACCGCCGGTGAAGGCATCGGCATCGACCGCCTGGTGATGCTGCTGACCAACTCGCCGTCGATCCGCGACGTGATCCTGTTCCCGCACATGCGTCCACAGGCCTGAGTGATCTGAACAAGCCGCCTTTCGAGGCGGCTTTTTCTTGCCTGAAGCTTTATGTTGTTTGTACCGGCCTCATCGCGGGGCAAGCCCGCTCCCACGCTACATCGCAAGTTTCAAGCTTTGTGGTGCAACCGTGGGAGCGGGCTTGCCCCGCGATGAGGCCGGTACAGGCAACCCACTGTTCGTGAGGTAAACCCGAGTGACCCCCGCCATGCCCCACCAGGGCGCCGCCGGCATCGCCACCGCCGTCGCCGAAAGCGTGCAGTACCAAGGTCGCAAGACCGCCCGACAGGGCAGCGAGCAACGCCGCCAGCAGATCCTCGACGCCGCCATGCGCATCGTCGTGCGCGATGGCGTGCGCGGCGTGCGCCACCGCGCCGTGGCCGCCGAGGCCGGCGTGCCGTTGTCGGCCACCACCTACTATTTCAAGGATATCCAGGACCTGCTGGCCGACACCTTCGCCCAGTACGTCGAGCGCAGCGCGGCCTACATGGCCAAGCTCTGGACCAACACCGAAGGCGTGCTGCGCCAGTTGCTGGCCCAGGGCGACGGCAGCCACGAGGCCCGGGCGCACCTGGCCGATGAAGTGGCGCGAATGCTGGCCGACTACGTGCTGCGCCAACTGAACAACCGCCGCGACTTCCTCATGGCCGAGCAGGCCTTCCGCCAGGAGGCGCTGCTGTGCCCGCGGCTGGCCGAACTGGTGCAGGCCCACGAGCAGATCCTGCTGCATGGCGCGCGCCAGATACTGCAGGTGGTCGGCTCGCGCCAACCGGAACAGGATGCCCAGATGTTGACGGCGATTATCGAGCAGATGGAATATCAGGGCCTGCTCAAGGATGCGAATGCGCAGTCCGATGGGCAGATGCTCGCTATCCTTGTCCGATACCTGCAGATGGTGCTGGCCTCGGCCTGAGTGGCGAACGATTTTTCAAGGAGAACCTGATGAAAGCCTGGCGTGTGGTGTTGTTGACCTTGTCATTCCTCCTGCTGGGCGGTTGTCTGGTGACCTTCGACGAACCGCTGCCGGCCAACCAGGCGGCGCCTAAAGCCTTGCTCGGCCAGTGGAGCAGCAAGGATGCCTGGGGCCAGCCACTCAAGCTGAGTATCAGCCGCGCCGGTGGCAATACCTACAAGGCAGTGGCCCGTGCCCAGGGCAAGGCGCCCGAGGAGTACGTCTTCACCGTGGCCCGGCACGGCAACCGCTGGTACCTGTCGGCTGGCGTGCCCAAGCGGCTGGGCGGCAACTTCCTGATTGGCGGCTTCGAGGTGATCGACGGCAAGCAGCTGGTGGTCTACAACCTCGATGTCGAGCAGGTCCAGCAGGCAGTTGACGAGAAGGAGCTGAGCGGGCGCGGCACCCAGGTGCCCGAGGACAATGGCCCCGGCGTGCTGATCGACAGCCCGACGGAGCGTGTGCTGGCCTATCTGGACGACCCGGCCAACTCCGACTTGTTCGTCGAAGTAGCGCGCTTCCAGCGTTCCGGTAAGTAGCGTGGACTGCGTTGGCTTCATCGCCGGCAAGCCGGCTCCCACATGTTGAGCAGCGTTTTCTGTGGGAGCCGGCTTGCCGGCGAAAGGGCCGCAAGGCGGCCCCGGCTACGTTAGTTGCAAGGCATTTCGATTCAAGGAGTCCCCGGTGGACGAATACCAGCAAACTATCCGCAGCCTGTCCGATCGCATTGTCGCCACGCAGACGCCGATTCGCGTGCTCGACGCGGTGAAATGGGACGACGGCATCCGCCAGGGCTTCCTCAAGGCCAAGGGCAAGGAGCCGCCTGCGGTAGATCGCGCCTATTACCAGAACCGGCCGTTGTCGTTCGACTCCAGTGCGGTGAAAGCCGAGTTCCAGAGCATCGAGCGCGACATCACCCGACAACTGGGCCAGTTCAACCCGGTCGGGCAGATCATGCGGCGCATGTGCAAGGAGTACCGCATGGTGGTGCGCATGCTTGAGGCGCGAGGCACCGAGGATTTCGGCCTGATTTCCCAAGAGCTCTACGGCGCCGCCTCCGATGCCTTCCACGCCGGTGACCCGACCCTGGCCGACCTGGGCCTGATGCTCTCGGACTACCTGAACAACATCGACGGCCGCGGCGACTTGAAGGACGAGCCGAAGAACCTCACCGCCAAGGAAGCGGTGGAGATTCTCCAGCGTCGCCTGAACAAGGTGTTCGGCGAAGCCGAGGAAACCATCCGCGTGTTCGAGTCCGACGGTATCGTCGCCGACGCCGCGGCCGGCGCCGACTACATCAAGGTGCGCGCCGACGCCATGTTCAACAGCCGCGACGTGCGGGCTCTGGAGGTCCACGAAGGGCTGGTGCATGTCGGCACCACCCTCAATGGCCTGAACCAGCCGATCTGCACCTTCCTGGCCAAAGGGCCGCCCTCGTCGACGGTGACCCAGGAGGGCCTGGCGATTCTCATGGAAGTGATCGCCTTCGCCTCCTACCCCAGCCGCCTGCGCAAGCTCACCAACCGCACCCGTGCCATCCACATGGTCGAGGAAGGGGCGGACTTCCTGCAGGTCTTCGAGTTCTTCCGTGGCCAGGGCTTCGAGATGGGCCAGAGCTACAGCAACGCCAGCCGGGTGTTCCGTGGTTCGGTGCCCAACGGCCTGCCGTTCACCAAGGACTTGTCCTACCTCAAGGGCTTCATCATGGTTTACAACTACATTCAGTTGGCCGTGAAGAAGGGCAAGCTCGAGCAGATCCCGCTGCTGTTCTGCGGCAAGACCACCCTGGAAGACATGCGCACGCTGCGTCAGCTGGTCGAGGAAGGGCTGGTGGAGCCGCCCAAGTACCTACCTGAACAGTTCCGCGACCTCAACGCGCTGTCGGCCTGGATGTGCTTCTCCAACTTCCTCAACCACCTGAGCCTGGACCGTATTGAAGCCGACTACGCGAACATTCTCTGACGCCTGCCGTCACCTCGTCTTCGGCCTCGGCTTGCTGCTGCTGGGGGGGTGCAGCAGCCTGCTGTTCTATCCCGAGCCCGGCCAGCCGTTCACCCCGGCACAGGCACATTTGCAGTATCAGGACGTGAGCCTCACCGCCGCCGACGGCACGCGCCTGCACGGCTGGTGGATTCCGGTCCCGCAGGGTGTCGAGGTCAAGGGCACCGTGCTGCACCTGCATGGCAACGGCGGCAACCTGGCCTGGCATCTGGGCGGCAGCTACTGGCTGCCGAAAGAGGGCTACCAGGTGCTGATGCTCGACTATCGCGGGTACGGCCTGTCCCAGGGCAAGCCGACCCTGCCCGAGGTGTATGGCGACATCGGCGCGGCGCTGGACTGGCTGCGCGCCGCTCCCCAGGTGCAAGGCAAGCCGCTGGTGCTGCTGGGCCAGAGCCTCGGCGGGGCGATGGCCATTCACTACCTCGCACAGTACCCTGAGCAGCGTCGCCGTTTCAGCGCTCTGGTGTTCGACGGTGTGCCGGCCAGCTACCGGGCCGTGGGACGTTACGCCCTGAGTACCTCGTGGATGACCTGGCCGTTGCAGGTACCGCTGTCGTGGCTGGTGCCCGACGGCGACAGCGCGATCCACTCGATCGAGCGCCTGGACAGTCCGCCAAAGCTGTTCTTCCACAGCATCGACGACAACCTGGTGCCGCTGGACAACGGCCTGCGCCTGTACCGGCATGCACCGCCGCCGCGGGTGCTGCAATTGACCCGTGGCGATCATGTGCAGACCTTCGCCGACCCGACCTGGCGCCAGGTGATGCTGCGCTTTTTGGACGATCCCGCGCACTTCAACGGCCTGCGCCGTCTGGCCGAAGTCCCCAACTACCCTGACGAGAAGAACAAGCAATGAGTGAAGAACGCAACGCCATCCCGCTGATCCTGACCGGTGTCGGCAGCATCATCGTGACGGTGGGAGCCCTTTGGTACTACGGCTACCTGCATTTCGCCAAGCCTGAGGACGCCCTGTTGCTGCAGGACTTCACCATGCTCAAGACCATTCCCGGCGAGGACTACAAGCTTTCGCTGACCCCGGCGCCGCAGGTGGCGCAATGCATCGACGGCGTGCTGGTGCTGTTCGATACCCAGCAGAAAGGGCTGACCGGCGTGCTGGTGGACAACCGCAAGCGCGCGGTGCGCTGCGCCGGACAGGAGACGCCGCAGCAGGAGCTGCAGTAACAGAAGGTACAGTAGCGGCACCCCTGGCAACGGGCTTGCCCGCTGCCACAGGCCCGGCCGGCGTCATTCGTCGTCGGCAGTGCCGTCGGCCCGCCAGTAGGCGGCAGCCTTGAGGGCGTCTTCCTGCACGCCCTTTTCCAGCAGCAGCGCCTTGGCCTGCCGGGTCAGTGCCTTCTCCAGCGCCACCCAGCCATACAGCCGGCCCTGGGGCAGCGCCAGGTGCTTGACCTGCTCCAGCAGGTCTTCTGCATGCCGGCGCACCCAGATCACCTCGACCTGCGCCTTGCTGGCCAGTGCCTGGCGCTCGTGCTCATCCTCGATCTGGATCACCGCCAGCACCTGGCGCCCCGCCGGCAATTCTTCAAGGCGCCGGGCGATGGCCGGGATTGCGGTTTCGTCACCGATCAGCAGGTAGCTGTCGAAGATGTCCGGTACTACCATCGAGGCGCGTGGGCCGGCGATGTCCAGGGTCTGCCCTGGCGCCGCCTGCGCGGCCCAGGTGGAGGCGGGGCCGTCGCCATGCAGGACGAAGTCGATATCCAGTTCAAGGTTCGCCAGGTCGATGCGCCGTGGCGTGTACTCGCGCATGGTCGGTCGGGCGCCGCCGCCGCGACCGAGGTTGCGGGCGTCGATGGCCTGCTGTTCTTCGGGCGTGCAGGCGAACAGCAGCTTGATGTGGTCGTCGCTGCCGACGCTGGCGAAGCCCGCCAGCTCCGCGCCCCCCAGGGTGATGCGGCGCATGCGCGGGGTCAGGTCGGTGACCCGCAGCACGTCGAGGCGGCGTTGGCGGATCTCGTGGTTGACGCGGTGGATGGTGTCGCTCATGGGGTGTTCTCCGTAACAGGGATGGCCGGCCCGGAGGCGATGGCCTTGGCGGTGTCGTTGAGCAGGTTGCGCACCCGCTCGATCTCTTCGGCGCTCCAGCGGCCGCTGTGCATGTGCAGGGCATGGCGCAGGTTGCCGACGGCTTCATGGATTTCTGCGGGGCGGTCATGGCCGCGCAAGGCACGCTTGCTCACCTCGATGCGCATGCGCACGCCGTCGAGGGCGACGGTCTGTTCTGCCAGGGCGCTGCGACCTGCGTCGGTGATGGCGTAAAGGCGCTTGCTGCCCTGGATGGCGCCGGTGACCAGCTCGGCTTCCTCGAGGTAGCTGAGGGTCGGGTAGATCACCCCGGGGCTGGGGCTGTAGCTGCCGTCGAAGAGGCTCTCGATCTGACGGATCAGGTCGTAGCCGTGCCCCGGTTGCTCGGCCAGCATCGACAGCATCAGCAGTTTCAGGTCGCCCGGGGCGAATACCCGTGGGCCACGTTCGCCGCGGCCGGGGCGGCGTTCGAAGGGATCATGGTCACGCATGGAGAGGGCTCCGTCTGTTTAGATATATCGCAAGATATTACTCAAGATATATCTTAAGGCAAGCCTTCAAATGCAGATGATTATCATCTAATTTTTTGATGATTCACGACTGGCCCGCCACCTGTGGCGCCTTGCAGGCGGTTGGGTTGCCTGGTTCCAGGTACGGCATGAGGATCGGCGCCATGCCCTTGAGCACCTGCACCGGCAGTGCCGAGGTGAAGGTGAAGGCCTCGGCCGTGCGCCCCGGAACGAACGCGGTGAGGGTGCCGAAGTGGTTGTCGCCGAGGAAGAACACGAAGGTGGCGGTGCGGTTCAGCGAGCGCGAGCCGATCAGCCGGCCACCGGCGCCGAAGCTTTCGATGCGGTTGTCGCCGGTGCCTGTCTTGCCACCCATCACCAGTGGCGTGCCGTCGTGCAGTTTGAAGCTGCCGGAGATACGACGCGCGGTGCCGGCATCGACCACTTGCGACATCGCGCCCTTGAGCGCCCGGGCGACCTCGACGGGCAAGATCCGCTGACCGCGGTCCGGGTCGCTGATCAGTTGCGTTTCGTACGGGGTGTTCTGGGCGAAGTGCAAGGTGTCGATGCGCAGGGTCGGCAGGCGCACGCCATCGTTCTGGATGATCCCGACCAGTTCGGAGAGGGCGGCCGGCCGGTCGCCGGAGCTGCCGATGGCAGTGGCCAGCGACGGTACCAGGTGGTCGAACGGATAACCCACGCGCTTCCAGCGCTGGTGGATGTCGGTGAACGCCTCGATCTCGACCATGGTGCGGATGCGGCTGTCGCGGGCGCCCTGGTGGCGGCTCTTGAACAGCCAGCTGTAGACCTCCTGGCGTTCGAAGCGGCTGGCGTTGAGGGCGTCCTTGAGCGAGGCGCCCGGGTTTTTCAGCAGGTAGCCGAGCAGCCACAGGTCCAACGGGTGGACCTTGGCGATGTAGCCCTGGTCGGGCAGGTCGTACTTGCCCGGGCCATAGGCCTCGTACATCTCCACCAGACGGCCATCGGTGAGCTTGGCCATGGCCTTCTTGTCGTCCTTGCTGTGGGCGCGGACGAAGGCGTTGAAGGTTTCCTGGCCGGCCTCGGGGAACAGGTAGCGGTGCACCGCGGCCAGGCGCTGCGGGGTCACGCGCATGCTGTCGAGGAAGGTGTCCAGGCGCTGCTGCGAGGTCTTGCGCTGGTATTTCTTCCAGAAGCGCATGGTGTAGTTGGAGCCTTCGCGGTCGGCGAAACGCGCCAGGTATTCCTGGCGGCGCGGGTCGCTGTCGTCCCTTAGCAGCGGTTCGCGGTTGAACGGCTGCTGGTAGGTGACGTAGCGCACGATGTCGCGCATCAGGCGGATGAACGGCAGGTTGATCGATTCGCGCAGGGCGTCCTTTAGGGTCGGGTTACGGTTGTTGTCTTCCTTGCGGAAGTTGTTGAACACATGCATGCCGCCACCGGTGAAGAAGGCTTCGCCGGTGTTGGCTGAGTACTTGCGCTCAAGGGCTGCGTCGAGCATGGCGTCCAGGCTCTGGTTCTTGCCGTTCTGCATCAGCCATTCCAGTGACCACTGGCTGATGCGGTCGAGTTCGGCCACCGGGACTTTCTTCAGTTCGGCGGCGGGTTTGCCGGCGTACTTGTCGTGCAGCTCGGCAACGATTTCCAGGTAGGTGGTAAGCACCCGCAGCTTGGCGGTGGAGCCCAGTTCGAGCTTGCTGCCTTCGTTGATGTCGAAGGGCTGGTTGGTGCTGTCGGTCTGCACCCGCACCCGCGAGCCGTCGGCGGTGCGTTCGAAAAGGGTGAAGCTGTAGCTGACCTGGTCGGTGGTCTTGCTGGTCAGCAGGCGTTCGCCGATCAGGCCGAGCTGTGCGGCGAACGCCGGGTCGGCGAGGTTCTTCAGGTACTGGCTGACCTGCACCTGCAGGTCGGCCTGCAGGGTGCTGGTGGCCGACAGGTCGAGGCGGTCGAGGTCGTACAGCGGCCGGTTGAGCATCGCCGCCAGGCGGTTGCGGGCCAGGCTGATGCCCTTGTTGGTGATGATCGGCACGATGGTCGGTTGGGCCACCCAGTCGCGGTACATCGCCTTGCTGGCCAGGGCGGCGTCGGCCAGTGGACGGTCGATGACAGCGTTGGCGGCGAGTACCCGGATGTGCGAATCGGTCAGTTCCGCCAGTTCGATGCGGCCCTTGGACAGGTAATGCGAAGGGCGGCGCTGGGCGATCATCAGCGATAGCACCTGGCGCAGGGCCAGGCCGCGCTCGGCCATGCTCTTGTCATCGGTGGCCGTGGAGGTGAGCGCCTGGTTGACCTGATCGAAGTCGGCGCCGTACCACACCCGCAAGCCTTCGGCCATGCCGTGCACCTCACCGTGGCCGGGGACCGCCGACAGCGGCACGCTGTTGAGGTAGTCGCGCACGATGCGTTCGCGGGCCTCGGTGGTGTCGGGGCCACCCTGGTAGGCGCGCACGCTGGCGGAGATCATCTGGCGGATCTTCTCGGCGCCGGAGACGGTCAGCCCGTCCGGCGAGTGGCGATACTTCTCAAGCTGGGTGGCCAGGGTGCTGCCACCGGCCGACT
Source organism: Pseudomonas sp. B21-023 (assembly GCF_024749165.1). NCBI lineage: Bacteria > Pseudomonadati > Pseudomonadota > Gammaproteobacteria > Pseudomonadales > Pseudomonadaceae > Pseudomonas > Pseudomonas sp. B21-023. The sequence continues at coordinate 1,297,459 of NZ_CP087190.1, forward strand.
GGCCGGGCAGGGCCAGGTACTTGGCAATCTGGCTGTAGGCCGCCTTGGCGAAGCGTGGCCAGTCCACCGCCGGGTTGTTTTGCGGGTCCTTCGGGTCGAGCAGGTCGCGGTTCTCGATGAACAGCAGGCTGTTGACCATCACCGGCGGGATCGCTGCGAAGTTCGGGTACAGGTGCTGCGGGTAGTTGTACTGGTAGAGCATGTCGCCGCGGCAGTCGGTGATCGACAGGCCGGCCTGGATTTTTTCCACGTATGGCACGAACAGGCCGTGATCGACGTAGTTCATCAACGCCGGGGAAAAGCGCACCTGCTGGTTGATCAGGTAGTCGCGCTTGAGCAGCCGTGGCAGGAACTCGCCCAGGGCGCTGTAGCCCAGGCGTTTGTCGAACGGGCCGTCGCCCGGGTAGACGATGGCATCGCTCGGGCCGGGCTCCAGGGCATAGGTCAGGGTACCGGCCAGACGGCTGAATTCACGGGACTGCAGGCGCGAGGTCTGGAATTCGTCGTAGGCGGCCATACCTATCGCCACCAGTGCCACCAGCAGGATAAGCAGGATCAGGCGCCACCACAGACGGCGCTGACGTGGGGTCTTGGACAAGGGGGCTTCAGCCTGAGCTTCTTTGGGTGCTTCCGTTCTGGTTGGTTCCGATTGCCACAGTGCGCCCATAGTCTTGAGTCCGGCCAGGTGTTTTCGCGTTGCTTGTCTGAAGCTTAGACGGTGGCCGAGTTTGGTGAAAATTTTGTAAGAAGCTTCGGGGAATCACGCATGAACATGCGCCTTTGGTGCGGCTTCCATTCTTCGGCAATGTTGCTAAGGTAGCTGCCCCATTCCTGTGCATGGGCGGAGCGAGGCTAGGATGCCCCTCCGGTAAAGGCTATCTGGCCGAGAATTCTCGCCAAATTTCCTGCTGTATATAGTGAAAAGCCCTGCAAGCGGCTTCCTATACTGCTCGCCCCCTTCGACCCGTCGGCGCCCTTGGCCCCGGTGGACAGGCCGGTCCACAAGGCCGCCTGGCAAGACGACGCCCCGCCTATCGGCAGGGCCGGTGCTGCACGAAGGTCAAATCCAATAACAAAATGAGGTTGTATTGCTATGCCAGTCGGCAACCACCCTGCCCAAGGCGAGTCCGCCCAGGGCGGCCCGCTCAAGCGCGAGCTGGGCGAACGGCACATCCGTCTGATGGCCCTCGGCGCCTGTATCGGCGTCGGCCTGTTCCTCGGTTCGGCCAAGGCCATCGAAATGGCCGGCCCCGCCATCATGCTCTCCTACATCATCGGTGGCCTGGCCATCCTGGTGATCATGCGCGCCCTTGGCGAGATGGCCGTGCACAACCCGGTCGCCGGGTCGTTCAGCCGCTACGCCCAAGACTACCTCGGCCCGCTGGCGGGCTTTCTGACCGGCTGGAACTACTGGTTCCTGTGGCTGGTGACCTGCGTCGCCGAGATCACCGCGGTGGCCATCTACATGGGCATCTGGTTCCCCGATGTGCCACGTTGGATCTGGGCGTTGATGGCCCTGGGCAGCATGGGCGCGATCAACCTGATCGCGGTCAAGGCGTTTGGCGAGTTCGAGTTCTGGTTCGCCCTGATCAAGATCGTCACCATCATCGCCATGGTGCTCGGCGGCATCGGCATCATCGCCTTCGGCTTCGGCAACGACGGTGTGGCCATGGGCGTCTCCAACCTGTGGAGCAACGGCGGTTTCATGCCCAACGGCGTGACTGGCGTGCTGATGTCGCTGCAGATGGTGATGTTCGCCTACCTGGGCGTGGAGATGATCGGCCTGACCGCCGGCGAAGCGCGCAACCCGCAGAAGACCATCCCCCAGGCCATCGGCTCGGTGTTCTGGCGCATCCTGCTGTTCTACGTGGGCGCGCTGTTCGTGATCCTGTCGATCTACCCGTGGAACGAGATCGGCAGCCAGGGCAGCCCGTTCGTGATGACCTTCGAGCGCCTCGGCATCAAGACTGCCGCCGGCATCATCAACTTCGTGGTGATCACCGCCGCGCTGTCGTCGTGCAACGGCGGCATCTTCAGCACCGGGCGCATGCTCTACAGCCTGGCGCAGAACGGCCAGGCCCCGGCCACCTTCGCCCGCACGTCGAAGAACGGCGTGCCGCGCAATGCGCTCCTGCTGTCCATCGCCGCGCTGCTGCTGGGTGTCCTGGCCAACTACCTGGTGCCGGAGAAAGTGTTCGTCTGGGTGACCTCCATCGCCACCTTCGGCGCGATCTGGACCTGGGTGATGATCCTCTTGGCGCAGTTGAAGTTCCGCGCCGGGCTCACCACCGCCGAGCGTAATGCGCTGAAGTACCGCATGTGGCTGTGGCCGCTGAGCTCGTACCTGGCGCTGGCGTTCCTGGTGCTTGTGGTGGGCCTGATGGCGTACTTCCCGGACACCCGCGTGGCCCTGTACATCGGCCCGGCGTTCCTGGTGCTGCTGACGGCGCTGTACTACACCTTCCGCCTGGCGCCTAAAGAGGCGCAGGGTGCGGTGAGTACCGCCTCCTGATGAACGAAGCCCCGGCCAGTGCCGGGGCTTTGTTTTTGCGGTGGAGTCATCGTGGCGCAACCACGGATTCACTTGCATCGGCATTCATTCGGCCAAGATCCAACCGTCTACTGGCATTTTTGTCAGTAGCTGATCTTCCATGCCCGGCCTAAGGTAGCAGCAGGGCGATGCGAAAGAGCATGGTCGACTCGCAGCCGGACAGCTTTCCTCACGGACTATCGCTTTCTTTTTTTGCCAACTTCCGGTGTGCGTTCAATGCATGCATCGCGCTCGCCCTCGGGCGTTCGTCAAGTACCCGATAATGTTCAAGGAAGACGCATGACCGTTTCGCGACGCTGGCCTGATGCGGGAACAAGGACCTTGGTGGTCCTGGCAATTTTGCTGATCAGCACAGCGTTGCGGCTGCACCATGTCACGCTGCCCGTCATCTGGCTGGATGAAGCATTCAGTGCGTTAATCAGCCGCTTGCCACCTGAGCAGATCCTGTTTCACACCGCCCGGGATGTTCACCCGCCTCTGTATTACCTGATCCTGCATTACTGGATGCAAGGGTTCGGCGATGCTCCCCTGGCGCTGCGCAGTTTCAGCGTTTGCGCGGGAGTTGCCACCGTCGGTATTGGCATGTTGTTGGCGCGACAGTTGGCGTCATGGCGAGCCGCAGTGATAGCAGGGTTGTTACTGGCGTTTTTTCCCATCGGTATACGCTACAGCCAGGAAGTGCGGATGTATGCGTTACTGGGGCTGTTGCTCATGACGGCCCTGTACACACTTTGGCAATGGGTCAATAGGCAAAACATCATCTATTTGATGGCCTACTGTCTGTTGATGGTTGCCGCCATGTATACCCATTATTTATCGATCTTATGCGTGATGGCCAACTGGCTCTACCTGTCGTTGACCAAAGACACGCACGGCAGGCTGCATGTGCTGTCTCGCGCATGGTGGGTCGGGCACCTGGTCATGATCATTATCTACCTGCCTTGGCTGCCGATGCTGTATCAGCAGATGGGGCATCGCGAACTGGTCGGTTGGATTGCCAACTTCCCCACTTCCCTCATGAGTATTGCGCAATCGTTCTGGAGAGCTTTTACACTAAGTGTCGTCTCCCGCTATTCAGATGTTCTGAGCCTATTGCTGGCGCTTTTCATTGCGATGGCTTCATTGCGTGTACTACGACGTGTCGTGAAACCAAGCCAGCCGAGCGTCCTGCTGCTCAGCTACTGCTTTGTCCCCATACTCGTGCTTTGGCTAGCTTCGTACGGCATGCCGCTGTATATCAATCGTTATCTATATTTCGCGTTCTTGGGACTACCGCTTGTCCTGGCGATCGCCATGGACACTCTGCGAAAGCGGGCGTTGCTCCTATCGGTCGCCGCTTGCCTGTCCCTCGAACTGGTCGGCTTGGCTGTTTTTTACGATTATCAGGCCAAGCCAGGCGGTGATCTGGGCACCGTTATGGCGCACGTGAATGAACAGTGGCGACCGGGGGATGCACTGCTGGGTGATCGCAGGAGGTCATACTTGTCGATCGAGTACTACAATGCCACCGGCCGTCCGGCATTTTTCTACACGAAGATTCAACCCGATACGAGCGGCCAGGCAGCAAAGACCTACGGTACATTGACGCTGTTCTACCAACGGTCGAATGAACTCTACGTCGCCACGCCACAGGTGCTTGCCAAGCGCTACAAGCGGCTGTGGCGGGTGACCGAGCCATCCTCGGTGTACACACCCGACATGCCGACCGATGGCTGGGTAAAAGTAGATGAGTTCACCGAAGGCTCGTTCAAGGCAGTGCTTTATACGGTGCCTTGACCAGCCAGTCGGTGGTGTGGTGTTGCTGAAAGACCATTGAAAATCGGGTGGCCGGCTTCAGGCCGCTTGTGGCTCGAAACTGTCCGCTCGTGCCATCTGCCACATCCGCGAATAGAACTGCCCGTTCACCTCGCCGGTGAGCAACTCACCCGGCTTGAGGAACACATGCATCTGCGAGAACAGCTTGATCTCGGTAGCCGAGATGCGCCGCACCAGGTGCTTGGCCTCCAGTTGCGCGGGGTGTTCCAGCCCTGCGGCGGCGAGCATTTCGGCCAGGGCGCGCAGGGTGTTGTGATGGAAGTTGAACACCCGCTGGGCCTTGTCCGGCACCACCAATGCGCGCTGGCGCAGGGTGTCCTGGGTAGCCACGCCGGTCGGGCACTTGTTGGTGTGGCAGCTTTGCGACTGGATGCAGCCGATGGCGAACATGAAGCCGCGCGCCGAGTTGGCCCAGTCGGCACCGATGGCCAGCACGCTGGCGATGTCGAAGGCGCTGACGATCTTGCCGCTGGCGCCGAGCTTGATCTTGTCGCGCAGCTTCAGGCCCACCAGGGTGTTGTGCACGAACAGCAGGCCTTCGCGCAGCGGCACGCCGATATGGTCGGTGAACTCCACCGGGGCGGCGCCGGTGCCGCCTTCCTTGCCGTCGACGACGATGAAGTCGGGCAGGATGCCGGTTTCCAGCATGGCCTTGGCAATGCCCATGAACTCCCACGGGTGGCCGAGGCAGAACTTGAAGCCCACCGGCTTGCCACCGGACAGTTCACGCAACTGGGCGATGAACTGCATCATTTCGACCGGCGTGGAAAAGGCGCTGTGACGCGACGGCGAAATGCAGTCCTCGCCCATGAGGATGCCGCGGGTCTCGGCGATCTCCTGGGTCACCTTGTGCTTGGGCAGGATGCCGCCGTGGCCGGGCTTGGCGCCCTGGCTCATCTTGATCTCGATCATCCGTACCTGCGGGCTCTGCGCCTGGGCGGCGAAGCGCTCGGGGTCGAAACGGCCATCCGCGGTGCGGCAGCCGAAGTAGCCACTGCCCAGCTCCCAGACCAGGTCGCCGCCGTGTTCGCGGTGGTAGGGGCTGATGCTGCCTTCGCCGGTGTCGTGGTGGAAGTTGCCCAGCTTGGCGCCCTGGTTCAGGGCCCGGATGGCGTTGGCGCTGAGCGAGCCGAAGCTCATGGCCGAGATGTTGAAGATCGACGCGGAGTACGGCTGGGTGCATTGCGGGCCGCCGACCACGACGCGAAAGGCGGCCGGGTCGGCCAGCGGCGCGGGGCGCATGGAATGGCCGATGAACTCGAAGCCCGACTCGTACACATCGATCAAGGTACCGAAGGGTTTGTCCGAGGCCTCGTTCTTGGCCCGGGCATACACCAGCGAGCGCTGGGCCCGGGAGAAAGGCAGCGCATCGCTGTCGGACTCCAGCAGGTACTGGCGGATCTCCGGGCGGATGCCCTCGACCAGGTAGCGGATATTGCCGAGGATCGGATAGTTGCGGCGTACCGCGTGGCGTTGCTGCAGCAGGTCGAACACGCCGATCAGGCTCAGTGCGCCGGTGGTCAGGGCGAACGGCCACAGCCAGTCGTGGGCGAGGAAGGGCAGGCTGGCGAAGGTGAACAGCACGCAGGCGGCGAAGAAGGCGTAACGGCTGAGAAGTGACAGGCTCATACGGGGTCCTTGCGGATGGCTCGGTCAGGCTCAGGGGCCTGGGCAAAGGCCGACCATAGCCCGGTTGGGCGGCGTTTTGCCAGCGCACCGGGCTGCACAAAAATGAAAATTCAGGTATCGAAAATCATTCGCATTATGATATGTTATAAAGTATCCAATGTGCTTCGCAGGAGATTGCGTCATGAAAGCTGGCATTCATCCCGATTATCGCCCGGTGCTGTTCCACGACACGGCTGCCGATGTGTACTTCCTGATCGGCTCTACGGTGGATACCAACCGCACCCAGGTGCACAGCGATGGCCAGATCTACCCGTACGTCGCGCTGGATGTGTCCAGCGCTTCGCATCCGGTGTACACCGGGCAGCAGCGCAAGACCACGGTGGAAGGACGGGTGGCCGGGTTCAACAAGCGCTTCGCCGGTTTTCAGGCCAAGGGCTGAACCGGCGGGAGCGGCGGCACGCACACCGCCGCTCCCTAGGTTGCTGCATCGCGCAACAGAAGCTGGTGCCAATGGTCCTGTTCGCTGGCCGATGCTTCGACCGCAAACAGGTACTTCCCTGCCACGCGACTGGCGACTGGCACCCCATCGCGGTACAGCAGCCGATTGCCCGCCACTGCCGGCACTTTCGTTCCCGGCAGCAGTGTGCCGACCAGGTTAAGAGGGTCGCAGCCGCTGACCACCACCAGTTCCCCGCCCAGCGCGCGGTTGCGCACCTGGCGCAGCAACCCAACCGCTTCGGGCAAGGCGAACTGCTCGCCCGCCAACCCGGCAATGAAGCGCCCCCCGCGGATCTCGCCACGCGCCTCGAGACGCTGATAGCAGCGCAGCAGTGCGCGCCACGCGGGCAGCACATCGCTCTCGCGCTCCAGCAAGCGCCAGCACACCACGCCATAGCGGCGCAGCAGGCTGCGGGCCACGTGTTCCAGGCGCTGGTCGCTGTCGACCGTGGCGGCCGAGCGGCGCAGCAAGGCCCAGCGTCCGGCATGGGCCATGCTGCTCGACAGTGCTGGGTGCCCGCGCCGGCTGGTGCGGGGCCTGCGCCTGGCCGCCGGGCTGATGAGGCTGCGCAGGCCGCTGAAACCGTCGGCGCTGGCCAGGCCCGAGCCCACCAGTTCCTGCAGCGCCGACTCTAGCTCGCTGGGCAACAGGCGGGCTTCATGGACCAGTTCGTCGAAGAACAGCGCGCCTTGCTCCTGCAAGGCTTGCAGGACTCGCTGCGCGCGGGCGCCCAGCTGTTCGAGGTCGGGCGCCGGGGTGAGGCTGCGCCACAACCCCAGGTGCTCGCGCGGCAGCAGTACCAGGGGCGTGCTGGCCAGGGTGCTGGCCGCCAGCGTCGCCGCCAGCCGACTCCAGGCCCACTGGCCGCTGCGACAGGCGTCATCGAGCCAGTGGGGGCTGTAGTCCTTGATCCGCGCCGGCAGCAGGTCGCTTTCCCAGGCCCCGGCGGCGGCGGGAAAGCCTTGCAACTGGGCGAGCACCTCGGGCACCGCCTGCGGCCCACGCAGGCGGGCTTCGCCGCTCACGTGCTGCCAGTCGAACAGGAAGCGCAGGTAGTCCTGCAGGCTGACCGGTTCGATCTCCTGGCGCAGGCGTTTGACCGTGTAGCGATGAATGCGCGCCAGCAGGTGCCGTTCGCACCATTGCAGGCGCGTCTGGCCGGGGCTGAAATGGCCACGCATCACGAGGCCCTGGCCCTCCAGGCGGGCCAGGGCCTGTTCGCAGTCGCCAGCCTTCAGCGCCAGAGGTGTTGTGATCTGCTCCAGCGTCATCGGGCCAAAGCCATCGAGGCGACAGCGCAGCAGTTCCGTGAGGGCGGTATCGCTATCGACGAGGGCGTCATAGCCCGGCAATAGCGGCATGTCCGGTTCCAGGCGAGCATCCGGGTACAGCGTCAACAGGGCCTGCTGGCGCTCGCGGGCCAGCCACAGACGGTGTTCGCCCGTATCCAGCTGACAAGCCCGGCCCGCCTTGGCCAATTGCTGCAACAGGTCGCGCCAGGCGTCATTGGCATCTACTTCGTCCTCGGTCACGCCCCCCAGGCTCATCAGCGCCTCATGCATTTCGTCGGCGTTGCCGGCACGCGGCCAGGCTTCGGCCCGCACCGCGGCAATAGCGTCGGCGTCCAGCGCGCCCAGGTCGTCGGCGTTGCGTACGTCGCTCCAGCGTCGGTTGAGCACCGCCTGGGTGCGCCTTTCTTCCAGCGGCGCATCGTCGAGGAAGGTGTAGGGGCGGGCATTGAGAATCGCCGAGGCCAGCGGCGACGGGGCTGGCAGGTCGCGGCTGAGCAGGTCTACTTCTCCGCGCTCCATGCGCCGCAGCAGCGCCAGCCAGCCTTCGCTGTCCATGGCCTCGTGCAGGCAGTCGTCGAGGGTCTGCTCGACCAATGGATGATCGGGGATCTGCCGCTCGCCGACGATGTTCTCCAGGCAGGCGAGCTGGTCGGGGAACACCGAGGCCACCAGGTCCTCGCTTTTCATGCGCTGGATCTGCGGCGCCACCTTGCGACCGCCCACGTAACGCGGCAGGGCCATGGCCACGGCGGCATTCCAGCGCCAGCGCACGCCGAACAGCGGGGCGTCGAGCAATGCCTGGATCAGGATCGCTTCGGCACTGCGGCTGTTCAGGTAGCGCCACACCTCGTCCAGGTCGAAACTGTGGCTGGTGGACAGTGACAGCACTATGGCGTCCTCGCTGGCCGCCGCCTGCAGTTCGAAGTTGAAGGTGCGGCAGAAGCGCTTGCGCAGGGCCAGCCCCCAGGCGCGGTTGATACGGCTGCCAAAGGGTGAGTGGATGATCAGTTGGGTACCGCCGGACTCGTCGAAAAAGCGCTCCATCACCAGCGTCTGCTGCGAGGGCAGGGCGCCGAGCACCTGCCAGGTGCGGCCGAGGTAGTCCAGCAGTTGGCTGGCGCAGGCTTCGTCCAGTTCATATGTTGCCTGGAGCCAGGCCAGCACCTGTTGAGCGTCGCCGGCCTGCAATTGCTGGTCGATGCGCTGCTGCAGCCGGGCCACCGCGGCGGACAGCTCGTCGCTGCGCCCGGGCGCCTCGCCGAGCCAGAACGGGATGGTCGGCGGCAAGCCGTGGGCATCCTCGACCCGCACCCGCCCAGGCTCGACGCGCAGGATGCGGTACGACGCGTTGCCCAGCTGGAAGATATCGCCGGCAATGCTCTCGACGGCGAAATCCTCGTTAACGCTGCCGATGTTCAACGCCTGGGGTTCGAGCAGCACGGTGTAGTCGGCGGTTTCGGGGATGGTGCCGCCGCTGGTCAGCGCGGTCAGCTGGCTGCCGCGACGCCCACGCAGGGTGCCGTTCACCGCATCGCGGTGCAGGTAGGCGCTGCGCACCCCCTGGCGGCCGTTGTAGCCCTCGGCGAGCATGCGCAGCAAGGCCAGGTAATGGCTCTCGTCCAGCTCGGTATAAGGAGTGGCCTGGCGCAGCAGGTCGAACAAGGCGCGCTCGGCCCAAGGCTGGTTGCTGACTTCGGCGACGATCTGCTGGGCCAGCACGTCCAGTGGCGCGTGGGGAATGTGCAGGGCGTCCAGCTCGCCCTTGCGCACGCAGTCGAGCAACGCCACGCCTTCGATCAGGTCATCCCGCGAGGTGGGGAACAGGCGGCCTTTGGGGATGCCCTCGACCTGGTGGCCGGAGCGTCCGACCCGCTGCAGGAACGCGGCAATCGAGCCGGGCGAGGCGATCTGGCAGACCAGGTCGACATCGCCGATATCGATGCCCAGCTCCAACGACGCGGTGGCCACCAGCACCTGCAGTTCGCCGGCCTTGAGCCGCTGCTCGGCAGCCAGGCGATGCTCCTTGGCCAGGCTGCCGTGATGGGCGGCGACCGCGTCGTTGCCCAGGCGTTCACCCAGGTGGCGCGTCAGGCGCTCGGCCAGGCGTCGGGTGTTGACGAACACCAGCGTGGTGCGGTGCTCGCGGGCGAGGACCGCGAGGCGGTCGTGGACCAGGCTCCAGACATCGGTGGCCATCACCGCGCCCAGTGGCACGGGCGGCACTTCGAGAGCCAGGTCGCGTTTGCGGACATGGCCGATATCGACAATGGCGCAGGGCCGTTCGTGGCCAACTAGAAACTGCGCCACGCGCTCCACAGGCCGCTGGGTCGCCGACAGGCCGATACGTCTCAAAGGTCGGCCAGCGAGGGCTTGCAGGCGTTCCAGGGTCAGCGCCAGGTGGCAGCCACGCTTGTTGCCGGCCAGGGCGTGGATCTCGTCGACGATCACCGTGTGCACACTGGCCAGCCCCTGGCGGCCGGAGGCCGAGCCCATCAGCACATACAGTGATTCCGGCGTGGTCACCAGGATGTGCGGTGCCAGCTTGCGCATGGCGGCGCGGTCTTTCTGGGGCGTGTCACCGGTGCGCACGGCGGTGGTGATGCGCGGGGCCTCGAGACCGAGCTGTGCGAACTGGTGGCCAATGCCCGTGAGCGGGGCGTCGAGGTTGAGGCGAATGTCATTGGACAGCGCCTTGAGCGGCGACACATAGACCACCTGGGTTTGCGCGGGTAGCGCGCCGCCGTGTTCCAACCCTTGGCGGAACAACTCGTCGAGCACCGCGAGGAAGGCGCTGAGGGTCTTGCCCGAGCCGGTCGGCGCGGCCAGCAGCATCGACTGGCCGGCATGGATCAGCGGCCAGGCGCCGGCCTGGGCCTCGGTGACCGTGGCAAAGCGCTGGCGGAACCAGGTGGCGACGGCGGGGTGGAACAGGTCGAGCACCGGGTGGAGCTGTGCGGGCAGGTTCATGGGTTGGTTATGGCGGGTAAGCAGAGAAATGACAAGGGGCCGTTCGTCTGCCTGTTCTGGCCCTGTGGAGTACTCGTGGGAGCGGCGGTTCGCCGCTGCGACTTGCCCCGCGACAGGGCCCTGTCAGGTATCCTGCGCAACCTCAGTAAACCGAGTGTCCAGCATGCCCAAGACCATCCGAATCGCCGCCGCCCTGCTCATCGACCCCCAAGGGCGGACGCTGCTGGTACGCAAGCGCGACACCCTGGCCTTCATGCAGCCGGGTGGCAAGATCGACCCGGGCGAGTCGCCGGCGCAGGCGCTGGTGCGTGAGTTGCACGAGGAACTGGGGTTGCATGTCGATCCCGCCCAGGCCCTCCACCTGGGCCGCTTCAGCGCCCCGGCCGCCAACGAACCGGGATTTGAGGTCCAGGCCGAACTGTTCCGTGTCGAGTGCCGCGAGGCGGTGGCTCCGGCGGCGGAAATCGAAGAGGTCATCTGGCTGGCCCTAGACCAGGCGAACACGCTGAACCTGGCGCCGCTGACCCGCGACCTGATCCTGCCGCTGTGGCGCGCAGGGCTCAACGCACCGCGCTGACCCCGTCGAGGGTGGCGAACGAGGTGTCCTTGGCGGTCAGCAGGAAGTCACGCATGTACGGCGCATCGAGCATGTCGGTGCGCACCGCTGCATAAAGCGTGGCAAACAACCCTTTGTCGCCCAGTCGCTTGCCCTTCACATAACCCCGCGAGCTGTACTCGTGCAGGGCCCAGTGCGGCATGCCGCATACGCCACGACCGCTGGCCACCAGTTGCATCATCATCACCGTCAGCTCCGAGGTGCGCACCGCGGCCGGCTCGATGTCGGCCGGCTCCAGGAAGCGGGTGAAGATGTCCAGGCGGTCGCGTTCCACCGGGTAGGTGATCAGGGTCTGGTCGAGCAGGTCCTCGGGCACGATGTATGGCTTGCCGGCCAACGGGTGCTGGTTGGCCACGGCGAGCATGGCTTCGTAGGTGAACAATGGCACGTAGGTGATGCCGGCCAGGTCCACCGGATCGGACGTCACCACCAGGTCGAGGTCGCCACGGGCCAGGGCCGGCAACGGGGCGAAAGCAAAGCCCGAGGCCAGGTCCAGCTCCACTTCCGGCCAGGCGTCGCGGAACTGGTCGATGGTCGGCATCAGCCACTGGAAGCAGCTGTGGCACTCGATGGCCATGTGCAGGCGCCCGGCGGTGCCGCCGGCCAGGCGGGCGATATCACGCTCGGCGCCACGTAGCAGGGGCAGGGTGGCGTCGGCCAGTTGCAGCAGGCGCAGGCCGGCGCTGGTGAAGCGGATCGGCTTGGTCTTGCGCGCGAACAGGGGCAGGCCGAGGCGCTCCTCCAGTTCCTTGAACTGGTGGGAGAGCGCCGATTGCGTCAGGTGCAACCGTTCAGCGGCCTCCACCAGACTGTCAGCTTCGCGCAGGGCGTGAAGGGTTTTCAAGTGACGTATTTCCAGCACGGTGAAACTCCAACGATATTCGGGCGCAGACTGCTCAGAAATGTTGAGTTTCCCTCATGTTGATGGTGTCTGTCGATGTATGGCGCGAGGGGCCTGGGCCGGGCCCCTCGCGGTCGATCAGAACAATGCCGTGAAGTGCTTGCGAGCGATGACACGCGTCAGTTCACCGCGCCAGATCTGCTCGACGTGGCTGTCCTGCCATTCCCGCCCAAGGCGCCGTTGAGGGACGGTCTTCAAGTGCGCCTTGACGAAATCGTCGAAGGAGGGATTGGCCTTGTTGAAATGGAAGTGGGCATACCACAGTGGACGTGGCGGGGTTTCACGGGTATCGAGTACCACGAACTCCTGCAGGAAGTCCCTGCGGCCCTCGCTGGTCCTTCGCAGCTCTACCAGTGCGCCCTCCTTCTCGATCCGGACCAGGCCCGCTTCGTGCAAATAATCAAGCTGCCCGCCATTCGGTTGGTGAGTACCCATGATGTAGCTGACGCGCAGTGCCTTGCCATGCCGCGTCGACTCCCGTGCCATGTCGCGCAACCGTTGCACCAGGCTGTCGTCGCTCGCCTGGTCAGCGATTCGCGAGGCCAGGTTTTCCAGGTCGGTAGCCTTGAACTGCATGAGATCGTCAAGAGTCGCACCTTCCATGCCTTGATTGGCGTACTGCTGCACCTTGCCTCGATACGCTTGCAGTTCGTCCAGCTGACGCCTGGCCTCGGTACGCAGCTCCTTCAGGGATACGGTACGGCCAACGCTGGGAGCGGTGTCCGGGTTGGTCAGGGTGAATTTTCCCGAGCGATCCTGAAGATAGATTTCGGTCCGCCCGTTGACCCCGGTGATGCGGTACACGTTGGGGCTATGCTGGTCTGGCTCACCGACCAGCAGGCGGTTGTCGGTGGTCTCGAAGACGCGGGGCTGTTGGGTACCTTTCTTGCTGGACAGCGGCGCTGGCTTGGTTTTATTGAGCAGCAGCCCTTTGAAATGCGCTTCATAGGCCGTCAATGATGTCTCCAGGCGCTGCGCGGCAGCGGGTTCGATACACGGAGCATAGCTATCGAGCCAATATTTCAACTGATGACGAAAACGTTCGGAGTGCTGTAGCGACGTCGTCATGATGGCGACACGTTGTACGGCGGAGGCTTTTGTTTCACCCAGCTGATGCAGGGCATACAGTGCGCGGTCCAGTGTTGCTCGCGGTTCTTTCATCAACAATTGCAGATGGATGCCGGCGCCGCTCAAGGCCTGGCCCGGTTTGACCAACAACGCAGTCAGTTGGCCGACAGCCATGTAGTTCAGGACAGGATCGGTGAAAGCGCTCAGGGTGCCGTCGATGGTGTTCAGCATGTCCCGATGTTCGCCCACCTGTCGTACTTGCTTGCGCCAGGTTCGTAGATGGGTGACTTGCTCGCGGATATCGTCTACAGCTGCCAGTGCGTTTAGTCGGGCCTGGTTCATGTTGACCCTCAGCGAGGACAACTGCTGGGCGATGATCAGGAACTGCTCGTCGTCGAGGTCCGTCGCGAGTTTGTCGGATTTTTGCTGAAGACGTAGCTTGAGATTATCTACTTCATCCATCGCGAGGGTGAGTTGGGTACCGGCTTCTCTGCTGAGGCGTTGACGACCATTGCAAATGAGTATGGCCAGGTCGTTCGCCTGATCTTGCGCCCTTTTGCGAATCCGCCCGGCGGCAACCTGCTGGAATGCCTGGCAATCACGGTGAATGCGTTCTGCGTCGGCGAGGGTGCTTTTCAGCGAAGCCTTCAGTGGCGCGTCGAGCTTTCCTTGTTGTTCCAAGGCGCGCTTCATTTGCTGATTGAGCTCGTTGGCACGAGGTTGCAGTAACACTAGGTCACGGCTAATGCTGTCGCGCAAACGGTTGTGCTGGCGATAGGCGTGGTCTCGCCACCAGCGTGGCAAGCGTTCGCGTATCGCCGCGGGCCAGAGTGGTTCGAGCGTATCGGCGACACGCACTAGGGCTTGTCCGCCACCGCTGCCTGCCCCCTGGCGGTGTACACCATAGAGCGCGAAGTGCGTATCCCACTGGCCGTGCTCGTCTTGAGCAATGGCGCGTTTCCACTTGTGGCGGGTGTTGCCATCCAACTGCCAGGTGTGGGCGGTCGTGTCCCAGCTCACTTTGTAGGTTTGCTTGCCGACCAGGATGAAGTTGCCTTCGGTATGCCGATAGATGCCTCGGTATTTGCCATGGGTGGCCGGTTGCAGTCCCTCCAGTGACAGTGGCTGCTCATACTCCAGCCCGGTGAAGCGGTCGAGGCTGCGTTGGGGCGATGAATCCTGGCGCAGGTGTACGGTCCCTTCACCCTGTCCATGGATACGACGCATCCTGGCCGCTCGACGCAGGGATGCGGTATTGAGGCCAATACCGACACCGAGAGCGTCCATTGCGACATCGACCAGCGAGACGATCAAGTCGTTGATAGCTTGCAGGACGTCACTGGACGAGCCTTTGGAAAGTGCTTTCACCACCTCGGTGGCACTGACGAATGCGTCGTAGGCGCTGATCGGCAGCCCCAGGAACGGGATCGCCCCCAGGGCGATCTTGAACCCTATCAGCACGCCAGCGCTCTGCCCGGCCAAGTGCTCGAAGAACAGGTCCAGGTTGGAGCGCGACGTCGCGCGATGCTCCATCACCAGGCGCCCTCGATGGGCCTCGAGCAGGTGGGCGGCCAGTGAGGTGGTGGCGGGCCAGGCGGTACCTACACCTATCATGCGGTCGAAATGGCGAATGCGCGCTTCGCGCAGCCGTGTGCGATGGGCGCCAGGGTTTCCGCTCAGTGCCCGGCTGACGAGGTAGTCGTCGCGTTCATCGAACAGCGCCAGCCGCGCTTGTTCGAGACTGTCGTACTGGCGCAGCCCGTGGGTCGGGTGATCGGGACGATAGAGCAAGGTGACCTTGCTGGCGCGGTCCTCGATGAACGTCACCCCCGACAGTGTCGTGGATTGCTCGTCGGTATCCTTGCCGCCAGCCGTCAACTGGGCGGGCAACAATTGAATGTCATGGCCGTCGGCCTGGAAGGCTGATCGGCTGTCGGCATCGATTGCCACGCAAAGGATCGCGTGACCGACGCTATCCAAGTCCCCTCGCTGGTGATACAGCAGGTTTTGCAACTTCAGCATCAAACGGTGAGGGGCGATCAGGCACTCTCGGCGGTAGGCATGGGCATATTCCGACTCAGTGGGGTCGCTGAATGCGGCATGGAGCGCCGATTCGTAGCGCCCAGCGAGGTCCAGGCGGTGTGCCAGGCCTTGCAAGTATTTGCGATCGAGGCCTTTCTCGATGGACTGCCCTGGCGGCTGCCCATCGGCGCGCTTGGGTTTGACGAAATTCAGGCGTTCCAGCATGGTGCTGTCGATGTTTTGCAACAGCAGGCTTTCCAGCGTGACCTCCTCGGTCGCAAGGCTTGCGGTCAGCACTGGCCGGGTCGGTGTTCCTGGAGCGCCACTGCCGACGACCGGATGATTGCGCCAGCTTGTCGATAGCGGGAGTTGCAGAAGAATCCGGCCACCGTCGAAACCATCGAAATCCTGTATCAGGGTTTTCGACACCCATTTCTGGCAGAACGCCTCGCGCTCCGGCAGGTCGCGATCCATCAGCGCCTGGCTGTCGCGCAAGGCTGCCAAGTAGTCATTGGCCATGGTCTTGAAAGAGGTGCGCACCTCTTCGGTCATCTTGGCGAAGGCGGTGGGTGAGCTGCCTAACCTGCTTGTAAGCTGTTGCTCCTCTTTCAGGTGGGAGAGCGCCGCCTCCCGCGTGCCCTGCCAGGACACCTGCAGGTGTTGGCCCAGGGACTGTCTTGCCTGCGGTAGTTCAGCGGCCGCGGCGTCGAGCCCTTTCTCGTTCTGCAGTGTCTGCCAGGCTTGGCGCGCATGCGTCAGTTGCGTGTCGAGTGCGTAGGCAAGGCTGTCGCCGACGATAGGCTCGAAGCGAAGCGACAGCTCTGTGCCATGTTGGAACAGATAACGAGCGAGTACGCCCTGGTCGTTGCACTGCAACAGCCCTCCGTGCCCACCGAGCCAGTAAATGGCGAAGGGTTGGCGGGTATCGGGAGTGTCCAGGAGCGTGCGCCTGGCGATGACAACAACGTCGTGCAGCACCTGTTCGCGAGGGCTGCCTGACGGGGCTCTTGGGGCCGAGCGCAATACGGGTGAAGCCGTCAGCGCGCTGTCGTCCTGCGGGTTGAACAGTGATTCAACCAACGCGAGTACGTCAGGCGCCAGTTCGCCCAGCAACCGTTTCATTCGGGCATGGGCCAGCAGGGCTTGGCCGTGAGCCGCCAACAAAGCGGGTGGGGCTGTGACCGGGCGAGCGTCGGAGTGCCATTTCGCCGAGGCCAGGATGGCCTCTATCTGGGGCTGGGCGGCCTCACGCGCCTTGAGCAGAACACCTTGTTGGCGCTGGTATTCCTCAAGGTCTTGCTGGGAAAGCTCTGCCAACTTTTCCAGTTGTAGAGCGACCAACTGCACGCGCCTTGACCATTGTGCCTCAATGCCAAAGGGGGCCAGCTCGAACAGTGAGTGGTCGCAGGGATCGTCGTCCTCTGCGGATTCAAGGGCAAACGGCATGGCGAAAACCGTTGGATGGCGCCAGTCGCTATACAGTTGATCAGCCAGCGCCAATGCTGTGGCTGCGTTGCCAAGGCTTTCGCCGGGGTCGTGGTCGAGCGTTGCCAGCAGGCGGCTCTCCAGATTATCGAAGAGGGTATCGAAACCTTTGTCGATCGAGTCCAGTGCGTTGTAGGTGGTATGCCCGAGCTTGGACTCCAGAGCCTGGCGTGACACGTGGTAACTGAGGGTTTCGCTGCTACCGGGGGAGTAGACGGTCAGCGCCGCTTCGCCTTCGATGCTGAAGATCAGCGCTCCTGGCTCGCAGGCGGGTGTTTCGATAAACAGTTGGCGATGATCGATCCGCAGCCACTGCGGATTGTCCATGGCACCTAGCACTGGACGGAGCGCCGCCGCCGAGGGATCAATGGCGAACGCGATATCGACGGTGGACTCGAAATGGCGTCGGTACTGTGCGCGTGCCTGTTCCTTTCGACTCATGGGCGTTCCCGCAGCCCGTTCCCCCCAGTAGCGGCTCCAGCACTGCCGAACGAGGCTGGGGAGATTCAGAGTTGCCAGATGTGCCACTAATTTGCTGGGTGGCCGGGGCAGCGCTCCAAGGTTACCGGTGATGCGTGCGCAACGGTCAATCGTGGGATGTATGGCGTGATGTCGGGCCCAGGCAGTCAACGCAACGAGATTGATACTTTGTGGTTGCTGCGCACTTTCAAGCACCAGGTCGACTTGCCCGGGGGCGATGGACAGTGTTTCTTTCAACCAAGTGCCAATGATCTGGCGAACGCCGGGCGCCTGGCGCAGCAGTGTATCGAATGTCCGTCGCTGGTCTTCGCACGCTTTACGTGCTCGATGAACAACCGGGACGTCCGGCGGCACGGCGTCCAGTGGCAGGGGCTTAAGGGCAAAGGGAGGGAGGGGGCGTGTCAGCTCGTGCATCGGTCGATCCTTCTTGAGAGTTGCCGGATACGGCAACGCCATTGAAGGAAAGGGGGGCGCTTGCTGGGTCGTAGTTAATTATCGTATCTCGCCATTCGGCAGGATTCATCAAACTGTCACTGTTTTGTGGCAGCGCGCTGGCAAGAGATTTATCAGACTCGCGCTCAATTGGGGATCTGCATTCTGGTGTTTCTTTCATGCGGGCGTTTTTATTTTTCTTCTTTTTACTGGTCGTGCCGGCGAGCTTTGCCGAGAGCCGTTGTGACGTCCATGTGCCTGTGCAACGGGCCGAGCTGGGTGAGTTGAGCCTGGTCTACCAGAGTGTCGGTGCGCCCCGCGATCCTGTGCTTCTGTTGGTGATGGGCCTGGGCGGGCAATTGATCCACTGGCCGGATGATGTGGTCGAGGCCTTGTGTCGCCAGGGCTTTCGGGTGATCCGCTACGACAACCGCGATGTCGGCCTGTCGCGCTGGAACCAAATGCCGGCTTCGGCGAGCCTGACCCTCGAATTGCTGCGCTACAAGCTGGGGTTGCCGGTTTCTGCACCCTACAGCCTGTCGGACATGGCCAATGATGGCGTACGTCTCATGGATGCGCTCGAGGTTCGCCAGTTTCACGTGCTGGGGGTGAGCATGGGCGGCATGATCGCCCAGCATATAGCCGCGATGGCGCCGCAGCGGGTACGCAGCCTGACACTGGTTATGTCCAGTTCGGGCGCCGTTGGCCTGCCAGCCCCGGCCCCGGCACTGGTACAACTGCTGGCGCGGCGCAGTGCACCGAGTCGTGAGGTGGCCATCGAGCAGCAAGCCGACTTGCTGGCGGCGTTAGGCAGCCCCGAGGTCCATGATGACCGCGCTGCCCTGATCGAGCAGGCCGCCTTGGCCTATGACCGGGCGTTCAATCCGGAGGGTGTGAAACGCCAGATCATGGCGATCCTCGCCGAACCCAGCAGGGTCGAGTTGCTCAACCAACTGCGGGTGCCGACATTGGTGGTGCATGGAACGGCCGACCCGTTGTTGCCGGTGATGCATGGGGTGCATCTGGCGGCGCACATCCAGGGTAGCCAATTGCGGCTGATTCCGGGGCTGGCGCACCGGTTCCAGGAGCCGTTCAAGGCGCCGCTGCTGGGGGCGGTACTGCCTTACCTGCAGTCGAACCGGCAGGATACGCATATCGCCGGGCTTTAGAGCGAATCACGATGGCTTCAGTGCATCCGCACCCACAGGGTCACCAGCACGGTGGCCGCTACTAGCCAGGCCACCGTGGCCAAGGCCAGCGAGGCCTCCAGGCGCATGCGCTCGACCAGCAGGTACAGCGTGGCCAGGTACACGAAATAGGGAATGATCGACCACATCCCGAACAGGATGGTGGTCTTCAGGTCCGCCAGTGAGCGGCCCTTGCCGACGATGTAGTGGGCAATCAGGGCGAAGGTGGGGAACAGCGGCACCAGTCCGGCGATATAGTAGTTACGGGTTTTCGACAGAATCGCCAGGAGCACCACCACGCCGGCGCCAAGGCCCGCTTTGAATACCAAGTCCACGTTGTCTTTCCAGGTTCGGGTTGCAGGTCAGCCGAGGCCGTATTTCTTCACTTTGTCGAACAGCGTGGTCTTGGCCATGCCCAGCTCCTGGCTGGCCTGGCTGAGGTTGCCGCCTGTACGTTGCAGAGCATCGCTGAGCAGGTTGCGCTCGAATGCCTCCACCGCTTCGGCGAAGCCAAGCCCCTGGCTGGCGCCAGCACTGGTGCCCTTCTTGAACGCGGGCAGGCCCAGGGCATGGCGCTCGGCGACGTTGCGCAACTCGCGCACGTTGCCTGGCCAGTCATGGGCCATGAGCTGCGACAGGGTCTGGCTGTCGAGGGTCGGTGCTTCGCGGTCGAAGCGTAAGGCCGACTGCTGCAGGAAGTGTTCGAACAGCTGCAGGATGTCTTCGCGACGCTCGCGCAGCGGTGGCAGCTCGAGGGTGACGACGTTGAGGCGGTAGTACAGGTCGCTGCGGAACTGGCCGCTCTGGCCCAGAGTGGCGAGGTCGGCCTTGGTCGCGGCGATCACCCGGCAGTCCACCGGGATGCTCTGGTTCGAGCCCAGGCGCTCCAGGGTGCGCTCCTGCAGCACGCGCAGCAGCTTGATCTGCAGGTTGATCGGCATGCTCTCGACCTCGTCGAGGAACAGCGTCCCCCCGTTGGCGTGCTCGATCTTGCCGATGCGGCGCTTGCCCGCGCCAGTGAAGGCGTTGGCTTCGTGGCCGAAGATCTCGCTTTCAAACAGGTTCTCCGGCAGGCCGCCGCAGTTCAACGCCACGAAGGGTTGGCCCTGGCGTCGGCTGAAGTCGTGCAGGCAACGGGCGACCAGTTCCTTGCCGGTGCCGGTTTCACCTTCGATCAGCACGTTGGCCGAGGTATCGCCGACGTTGGCGATCAGCTCGCGCAGATGTTCCATGGCCGGCGAGCGGCCGATGATGCGACCTTCCAGGCTGCTCTGTTCGGCCAGCTGGCGGCGCAGCGCGAACACCTCGCGGGACAACCCGCGTTGCTCCAGGGCGCGGCGCACCACATCGACCAGGCGCTCCGGCGAGAAGGGCTTTTCCATGAAATCGTAGGCGCCGTTGCGCATGGCGCCGACCGCCATGTCGATATCGCCGTGGCCGGTGATCAGCACCACCGGCAGGCTGCGGTCGCGGGCCTTGAGGCGGTTTAGCAGCTCCAGGCCATCGATGCCCGGCAGGCGGATATCGCTGACGACGATGCCGGCGAAGTCGTCGCCGATGCGCTCGAGGGCCTGTTCGGCGCTGCCGACGCCTTCACAGGCGATATCTTCCAGGGCCAGCGCCTGCTGGCAGCCGAGCAGCACGTGCGGGTCGTCTTCGACGATCAGGACGGTGAGAGGTGCTTGATTCATAGAGGCTCAGCCAATTCGCTAGGGGGCGTGACCAGGGGCAGGGCAAGGACGAACGCGGTGCCGCCACCGCTGGGGTGTTCGACGCTCAGTGTACCCTTGGCCGCGGTGGCAAGGCTTGCCGACAAGGTCAGGCCCAGGCCCAGACCATGCTCGCCCGGTTTGGTGGTGAAGAAGGGTTCGAACAGGTGCTTGCGCGCCTCGGCGTCGATGCCGTGGCCATTGTCGAGCACCCGCAGGCGGTACTTGTCGCCCTGTGTTTCGCCTTCGAGCCACAGTTGCGGCAAGGGCTGGGTGGCCATGGCGTCGAGGGCGTTGCCGATCAGGTTGACCAGGATCTGTTCCAGGCGGGTCTGGTCGATGGCCAGCAGCGGGTCGTCGAACTGGCGGTGCAGTTGCAGGTGGCAGGCACTGATGCGGTTGGCCAGCACTTGCAACGTGGCTTCCACGGCCTTTTCCAGAGACGCCTGGCCGCTGTCGTCGCCGCGTCGGGCGAACGAGCGCAGGCTCGCGGTGATGCGGCCCATGCGATCGATCAGGTCGTTCATGGTGCGCAGGTTGGTGCTGGCGGTTTCCAGCGCGCCACGCTCGAGGAAGCGTACCGTGTTGCCGGACAGGGTGCGCAACGCCGCCAGCGGCTGGTTGAGTTCGTGGGCGATGCTGGTGGACATCTGGCCGATGGCCGCCAGCTTGCCGGCCTGGACCAGCTCGTCCTGGGCGTGGCGCAAGGTCTGTTCGGCATGGCGGCGCTCACGGATCTGGCCCTTGAGGCGTTCGTTGCTGGCGCGCAGGTCGGCAGTGCGCTCGGTGATCTTGCGCTCCAGCTGGCTGTTGGCCTCTTCCAGTGCCTCGCGGGCCGCCAGGCGGGTGGCGATCACCTTGCGTCGCTCATTCCAGGCGATGGCCAGGATCGCCAGCAGGGCGAAAGCCACCCCGACCAGGATGCCCTGCACCATCGACTCGCGGCGCAGGTCCTGCAGGGGGGTGAGCAGGGTGAAGTGCCAGGGCGTGTCGGCCAGGCGGCGGGTCTGGGCCAGGTAGGAGACGTCGCGCTGCTTGCCGTGCTCGGTCTCGCTGTTGGCCGGAAAGGTCAGCTTCTCCACGCCATCGGCGAGGGTTTCCCGGGCCAGCGGCTGCAGCTCGTTGAGCGGCCACCAGTAGTACTGCAGGCTGCGCGCCAGGCGCTCCTTGATCTGTGGGTTAAGCGGGCGCACCGATTTCAAGCGCCGGGACGGGTCGCTGGAAAGGATGATGATGCCGTTCTCGTCGCTGACAAAAGCCTCCAGGCGGGCACGCTGCCAGCGCTCCTCGAGGGTGTCGAGGCGCACCTTGATCACGGCCACGCCGATGATCTTGCCGTGTTCCTCCAGGCCGTGGGCCAGGTAGTAGCCGGCCTCGCCGGTGGTGCTGCCGATACCGTAGAACCGCCCGGGTTCGCCGCGCACGGCGACCTGGAAGTAGGCGCGGAATGCCAGGTCCTCGCCGAGGAAAGAGTCGGCGTCGCGCCAGTTGCTGGTGGCCTGGACCCGGCCATTGGTATCGAGGACGAAGATCGCCCGGCTGCGGCTGCGCCGGTTCAGACCTTCGAGGTATTCGTTGACGGCCTGGCGGTCACCGGCATCGGGGTCGGTGAGCAGGCGCGAGACACTGTCTTCCAGCTCGAGCAGGCTGGGCAGGTAGGTGTACTTGCTTATTTCGCTTTCGACGGTGCGCGCATGCAGCTCCAGCTGGCGCTCGCCGTTTTCACTGAGCGTGCGGATACCGTTGCTTTCGCTGATCAGGAAGCCAGCCATCCCTAAACCGACCATCAACAGGATGACCAGGGGGGGGACGAGCAATTGGCGAATCAGGCGGGTTTTCACGGTGGGCTGGGCGGGGCGAAGGAGCGAAGGGTCGCATTTCATCACAGTGGCCTTGTCACGACCAGCTTCCGCTGCCCGGCAGGTGGCCGGGCAGCGTCACTGTGGCCGACTTAGTGTTGCAGGATCTTGCTGAGGAAGTGCTGGGTACGCTCGTGGCGGCCTTCGGGGTTGCCGAAGAAGTCTTCCTTCTGGCAGTCCTCGATGATGTTGCCCTTGTCCATGAAGATCACCCGGTTGGCGACCTTGCGGGCGAAGCCCATCTCGTGGGTCACGCACATCATGGTCATGCCTTCGTGGGCCAGTTCGACCATCACGTCCAGCACTTCGTTGACCATTTCCGGGTCCAGTGCCGAGGTCGGTTCGTCGAACAGCATGACGATCGGGTCCATCGACAGGGCGCGGGCGATCGCCACGCGCTGCTGCTGGCCGCCGGACAGCTGGCCGGGGTGTTTCTTGGCGTGGGCGCCGAGGCCGACGCGGTCGAGCAGGGCAAGGCCCTTCTTGGTGGCTTCCGCCTCACTACGACCGAGCACCTTGCGCTGGGCGATGGTCAGGTTCTCGGTGATCGACAGGTGCGGGAACAGCTCGAAGTGCTGGAACACCATGCCCACCCGCGAGCGCAGCTTGGGCAGGTTGGTCTTCGGGTCTGCGATGGAGGTGCCGTCGACCACGATGTCGCCCTTCTGGAACGGTTCCAGTGCGTTGACGCACTTGATCAGCGTCGACTTGCCCGAGCCGGACGGGCCGCACACAACCACCACTTCACCTTTCTTGACCTCGGTGCTGCAGTCGGTCAGTACCTGGAAGTCCCCGTACCACTTGTTGACGTTCTTGATGGAAATCATACGGCGATCCTTTTTTGCAGGCGCTTGACCAGCCAGGAAGCGGAGAAGCTGATGAGGAAGTAGACGACACCGGCGAAGATCAGGAACTCGTGGGAGCGCCCGATGATGTCGCCGTTGGCGCGGGCCGAGTTGAGGAAGTCGATCAGGCCGACGGTGTAGACCAGCGAGGTGTCCTGGAACAGGATGATGCTCTGTTGCAGCAGCAGCGGGGTCATCTTGCGAAACGCCTGGGGCAGGATGATCAGGCGCATGCACTGGCCGTAGCTCATGCCCAGCGCTTGCGCGGCGCCCATCTGGCCCTTGGAGATCGACTGCACGCCGGCACGCACGATTTCGCAGAAGTACGCCGCCTCGAACATCATGAACGCCACCACGCAAGAGGTGAACGCGCCCACGGGGGTGTCTTCACCGGTAATCCAGCGCAGCACGAAAGGCACCGCCAGGTAGAACCAGGTGATCACCAGCAGCAGCGGGATGGAGCGGAAGTAGTTGACGTAGGCGCCGGCGACGTTGGCCAGCAGCTTGCTCGACGACAGCCGCATCAGGGCCAGGACGGTACCCAGGGCGATACCGCCAACCACGCCCATGACCATCAGTTGCAGGGTCAGCAGCATGCCGTCCCACAGAGCGGGCAGCGCGGGGATGATTTCGCTGAAATCCATTTCCATTTACTTGCCCCCCACGGAAATCAGGCCAGGCACGGCGACTTTTTTCTCGACCATGCGCATGAGCAGCATCAGGCCCATGTTCAGGGTGAAGTAGATCAGCGTAGCCAGGGTGAACGCCTCGAACAGGTTGGCGGAAAACTCGGCGGTCTGCTTGGTCTGCGCCAGCAGCTCCATCAGGCCGATCAGCGAGGCCACCGAGGAGTTCTTGAATACGTTCAGGAATTCCGAAGTGAGCGGTGGAATGATGATCCGGTAGGCCTGGGGCAGCAGCACGTTCATGTAGATTTGCGGCAGGCTGAAGCCCATCGCGCGCCCGGCCGACTCCTGGCCGCGGGGCAGCGCCTGGATGCCGGTACGCACCTGCTCGCAGACACGGGCGGCGGTGAACAGGCCCAGGCAGATGACCACGCTGATCAGCGCCGAGGTGGTCGGGTTGAGGTCCTGCTTGAACCACTCCTGCAAGCCTTCGGGCAGCAGGTCCGGCACCAGGAAGTACCAGATGAACAGCTGCACCAGCAGCGGCACATTGCGGAACAGCTCGACGTAGGCGGTGGCGATCCCTGACACCAGACGATTGGGTACGGTACGCATCACGCCGAGCAGCGAGCCCAGCAGCAAGGCGATGATCCAGGCGGTGATGGCGATGGTGATGGTCCAGCCCAGGCCGGTGATGTACCAGTCCAGATAGGTTTCGCTGCCCACGCCGGTGGACTTGAAGAACACGCCCCAGTCCCAGTTGTAATTCATCGGGATTTCCCCTCAGACGGTTGTTTCACGGGCACCTCGATACATCCGGGGGCGTTCGACGCCCTCGGATGTAAAGGTTAGACACTAACTAAGTGGCCTGTCGGATGGATTCGCGCGGATGCGCTTCAGGCCACTATTTGCCGGAGATCAGGACTTCTTCTCGTCCGCTGCCTTGTCGGTCGGCTCGGCGATCAGCTTCTTCAGCTCGTCGCTCATCGGGAACTGCAGGTTCAGGCCCTTTGGCGGAATTGGCTGCTGGAACCACTTGTCGTAGCTCTTGTTGACTTCACCCGACTTGAAGTAGGCGACGATGGCTTCGTCGACCGCTTTCTTGAACGCAGCATCCTCCTTGCGCACCATGCAGCCGTAGATTTCGTACGACTGTGGCGTGCCGGTGATGACCCAGTCGCCAGGTTTCTTGGCCTTGGCCATTTCACCGGCCAGCAGGGCGTCGTCCATCATGAAGGCCACGGCGCGGCCGCCTTCGAGCATGTTGAAGGCTTCGCCGTGGTCCTTGGCGGAGATCACGTTCATCTTCATCTGCTTGTCGGCGTTCATCGCCTTGAGGATGCGCTCGGAGGTGGTCCCGGCGGTGGTCACCACGTTCTTGCCGGCCAGGTCCGGGAAGTCTTTATAGGACGGTTGACCATCCTTGACCTTGGTCAGCAGGCGTGTGCCGACTTCGAAGATGCCTACCGAGAAGCCGACTTGCTGCTGGCGCTCGACGTTGTTGGTGGTGGAGCCGCACTCAAGGTCCACGGTGCCGTTCTGCACCAGCGGGATGCGGGTTTGCGAGGTTACCAGGTTGTACTTGACCTTGATGTCGGTGCCCAGTTGCTTTTTCAGGGCTTCGACGACGGCCAGCTGGATGTCGTGGGAGTAACCGACCGGTGTGGTGCTGCCGGCCAGGTAGGAGAACGGAATGGAAGAGTCACGGTGGCCCAGGGTGATGGTGCCCGAATCCTTGATCTTCTTCAGAGTACCGGTCAGCTCTTCAGCCATGACCGGCGATGCGATGACTGCAGCCGCGATGGCGGCGCCCAGCAATTGACGAACGATACGCATCAAATTTTCCTCGACGTGTTTGTTTTTTTTATGGAGCCGTTGGCGGACTCTTTCGTTCAACGAATACAGCATGAAGCGGTGTGCATTCGGCTTCCAAGTGTAGAGCATGACTCGTGCCAAGCCATGCTGTCGACCTTAAACCACGTGTATTGCTCGCGCTTGACAGTCTAGAGATCCCAGTAGCGTTCGTTTGGCCGAATGAATGCTGCTTTCCCGTTCGGTTGTCCGAACGCATTGCGCTACAACACCTTGCGTGTGTGCATGCGGTAACTAGGCAGTGCCCGGTACGTGCTTGGGCGTAGTGAGCTGTCCTCTTTGCCTGGAGAGCTCCGCAGATGTCACCGCACCAGCCGCCGAAAGGCTCCATCGATAGCCTGATTGCCCAGAACCTGCCCCGATGGCTAGTCGACCACGCGCAACCGGAAAGGCTCGATGCGTTACGTAACGCCCTGCGCCGACAGGCGAACTGCAATGCTCGGCTTGGCCCGATCCTCCAGGCCATCCCTTCTCTGCAGGCCTACACAGCAGCGTTGCTCACAACGAAACTGCGCAACAGCGGCATCAGCAACCCGGATGTGAACAGCTGCAAGGTGCGGATCTCGAAGCGGTTGTTGCTGCCCAGCGCTTCGCCTGTTCTGCTGCGGCCAACCTATGTTCGTCGCTCCGGGCGATCTTTGCTGGCGGCGGCGCTGCATAACTATCATCGCAAGGAAACGCGCCCCGGGCACATGCTCAAGGGTGAACTGGTCGATGGCGACGGCAAACGCCTGCCAATGAGCTTCCATGCGTTTGCCTCGGCGTGTCGTGAAATAGATGCCGGTGGCAAGTATCAGGCGTTGCTCACCCACCACCTGCAGCCTGAGGATGGCCCCCAGGATGAGCCGGGCCAGGCCATCGCTCGCTTGCACGGGCAGTTCGAGGGGAGTTTCAGGGCCAATTTCGAGGTGGCGATGCGGGTTGCTGCGTTCAAAGGCGAAATTGACGAGCGCACGTATTGGTTGCTGTTGCCGCTTATCGCCGAAAAAACGGTGGTGCCTGTGCTGGTTGGCGCTGTTGTACCCCGACAGTTGTACCTGCTGGGCCGCCCCATTCAAGGTGTACTGACGCTGGAAATGCGCCCTTCGGCGGATGGCGCAGTAGAGTCGGTGGTGCTTTGGATACCCGGTGACCCACTTGAGCCTGTCTCCCAACACGTCAGCTGGGACGCACTCGACACCTACCTCGGAAAACGTTTTCGCAAGCCGGCATATCGGCGCTTTTTCGCACGCTTCATTACCGAGCGAGAGCGGGTCAATTTCTATCGCGTATTGAACGAACGGGTCGCACAGGCGCATGCGGCCGGGGTTGAACTTGACGCTCGTTCTGCAACGATCACTGATGCGCCGTTCGCACACCTGCGCCGGCAATTCATCGCCAAGGTCAGGGACGACGCCAAAGTGCTCGCCGTGCCCACCGATGTCGAGGATGATGAAGACCGCGAAGCGCGCATGCGGGGCTACAAAGAACTGGGTATGGACTTGCTGAACGTGGCGGGGTTCTTCGTGCCAGTGCTGGGTGAAGTGTTGCTGGTAGCCAATGCGGTACAGCTGGCTGATGAAGTGTATGAAGGGTACCAAGATTGGCGCATCGGGGATCGCGAAGGGGCGTTGAACCACCTGTTCAACGTTGCCGAAAACGTTGTGGTAGGCGGGATGATCGCCGCCGGCAGCCACATCGCCCTGCGCGCCCTGGAGCGTGTGGCCTTCGTGGATGACCTGGCGCCGGTGCGCCACGCTGCTGGCAAGGTCAAGCTCATGGCCACGGATCTGTCAGGTTACGATGCCCAACCGTTGCGTGGCGTCGGCGCGCAGGAATGGCTCTGGCACCTTGATGAGGGGGGTTACAGGGTGATGGAGGATCCGCACGATGGCCGCTCCAGGATCCTGCACCCTCGCCGTCCCAGTGCCTACCGGCCGGTGATCGAACAGAACGGAGCCGGCGGCTGGCGTCATGAACTCGAAGCTCCCCAGGGCTGGGAAGGGCGGGCCAATCTGGTCCGCCGCTTGAGTACACCGCTGGCAGAGCTACCGGCGCAGGCTTGTGATTACCTGCTGCAGGTGACAGGGCTGAGTGAAGCACAGGTTCGCCGTTTGCATGTCGAACACACCGGCGCACCTGCACGGTTGCTCGATGCCCTGGAGCTTTATCAGGCACATGAGCGCCACCCGGACTACAGCGCACCACAACTGGCGCAACACGTTGCTGCCCGGCAAGTACGGCCCAACGGCATCGAGCGGCTGTTGCAGCGCACTTTCCCAGGCCTGTCGGCACGCTGTACGCATGAGCTGCTGCAGCACTGCAGCGGGGCGCAGCTCGATACTCTCAGCGCCATGCAGCGGATTCCTTTGGCGGTGGCCGAGCGTGCACGGTGGTCACTGCGCGAGAGCCGTCTGGACAGGGCATGCGCTGGCTTGCGTCTGCCGCGTTGCGTCAATCCCGACACTGAACGCCTGGCCTTGGGCTTACTGAAGCGTCAAGTGAATTGGCCGGACGACTTACGCATCGAAGTGCGCGACGCTAGCCCTGGTGGGCGATACTTGGCCGGCATGGGCGCCGAGGCTGCGCAGGACGTACGGTGTATCGTACGCCGCAGCGACGGCTACCACTATGCCGGCCAAAACACGACCGGTTCATATCTTGCGGCGTTGTTGGCTGCTCTGGATGAGACGCAGACAGCCGATCTTGGCGACGCAGCTGCCAGTCCTGACGCTTTGGGCACGTTGCTGATCGAGGCCGCTGCCAGCGACCGTACCCAGGCGGCCGAGCTCTGTGGCATGCCCCGACTGGGCGTTGGCCTGCGCCCCCCCAGCCGTTTGGGGGATGGGCGTATCGGTTATGTCTTGAGTGGGCGAGGTGAAAGCAGCCGACGTGCCATTGGCCGGGGTATTCACCAAGTGTTTCCGACAATGACTGACGGGGAACTGCAAGCCTACCTGCTCGACCTCATGGAACGGCGGGTCGGGTTGTGGGAGCACTATAGCCAGCTCATGGATCAGCTCACGCGCCTGCGTGAAGGCCTGCGTCAGTGGCGTAGGGACGCCAGTAACCCGCTGGACGCTCTACGCCGCCGCCGGGTCGCTACCGCCATAAGGCGCAGTTGGCGGCGCAAGATAACCGACGAGGCCGGGGACCACGCGCTGATCATCACCGGGGAGCGTATCGGTAGCCTGCCCCATTTACCGGAGGGGGTGAGCTTTGTTCATGTGCGACGGCTGATCCTCAGCGACCTGGGCCTTGGTGAAATCAATCAGGATTTTCTTCGGCGCTTTCCCAATCTGGTTGAGCTCGACCTGTCCGGCAATCGCTTGACTGGTGTTCCTCAGGGCATTGAACGGTTGTCCCATCTGCGCCATTTGAACCTGAGCCGCAACAGGCTGGTGATGGACGAGGCCGGTGAATTGCGTCTGGCCGGGAGTGCCGCCCTGCGGCACCTGGACCTGAGCCACAACCCGCTGGGAAGGGCGCCGGTCCTCACTCGCCTCGGCAATCTGCGTGAAGTCAACCTGCGCGCTGCGAGCCTGGAGGCGTTGCCTGAGCGGATTTCGTTTCGTGCC
The DNA here is from genome assembly GCF_024749165.1 of Pseudomonas sp. B21-023. Taxonomy (NCBI): domain Bacteria; kingdom Pseudomonadati; phylum Pseudomonadota; class Gammaproteobacteria; order Pseudomonadales; family Pseudomonadaceae; genus Pseudomonas; species Pseudomonas sp. B21-023. Next base: position 1,326,871 of record NZ_CP087190.1, read on the forward strand.
CATGTGGACTTGCGCAACAACAACATCCGCGCACTGCGCCAGGAGTTGCACCAGTTGCGCTTGCAGGTGAACCATTTGTCCTTGCATGACAATCCACTGAGCGAAGCTGACAGATTACTGCTGGATGAGGCGCGCGGTGTGACGCCGGGAAGTTGGGGGTCAGCGTCCGCGCGCCACCGTGCAATCGACAGCGATCTGTTCGACAACTGGGCCAACCGTGCAGGCGACAGAGAACGTGATCGCCAGCAGGCAATATGGACAGCGCTGCGCGGGGAACCGGAGTCGGGAGGGTTGTTCCAGTTTTTGGCGGACTTCGCCATTACCCAGGACTTCGAACAGCACCCTGGGCATTATCGCAGCCGGATCTGGCGGATTCTGGAAGCATGCGAACAGCACGAACGGTTGCGCCAACAGTTGTTTCTCGAGGCCTCTGGCCCACGCGGCTGTGTAGACCAGTTGCTGATGCTGCTGGAGCAGATGGAACTTGGGGTTTTGGTACTGCGTGCCGTCGAAGATGCCCATGGCAACCAGATAGAAGCCCGGTTGCTGAACTTGGGGCGTGACTTGTTCAGGCTGGACGAGGTCGACCGCCTCGCTACCCTGCACGTGCAACGCTTGCATGCCGAGCACGCCCCTATTATCGATGAAATTGAGACCAGGCTCTTCTACAGGCAGCGGCTTGCGCGTCCGTTGGGCTTGCCTGTCGAGATCGACGAAATGCATTTCCCGAGTTTTGCGAACGTAACCACCAGTGATCTGCTGCGGGCCCAGGACACGGTCTTGCAGCACGAGTCGGCGGATGCTCTGATTGCCTCGTTGGCACAGCGGCCTTTCTGGGAACGATACGCGCGGGACTTTCATGCCCAGCGATTTGAAGAGCTGGTTCAACCACTGCACCAGCGCATGGAGGCCCTACAGGCTCAGGTAGATGAGCAAGTGATCAACGAAAGCGAGTTTCTGCAACGCTGTGAAGCACTGAAGACTGATTACGATCGCAGCGAGCGGGCATTGCTGTTGCGGTTGGCGCGCGAAGCCCATGAGCGCTGGCCGGGTAAGCCCTCTTGACCCATCAAGAGGGCTTCATGGTCACTGTCAGGCTGCGCGGCTATTGGCGCGCAGCTTGCGGGCTTGCTGCAAGTACGCCTCCAGAGCCATCTGCTCCTGCGCGGTCAGCGACAGGCCCAGCTTGGTACGACGCCAGAGGATATCAGCGGCTTGCACGGCCCATTCTTCCTTCAGCAGGTAATCTACCTCGCGGGTGAACAGCCCGGCCCCGATAGCCTGTCCCAACCCCTCGGGCCCATCAATGCCATCGAGCAGCCGCCACACCCGGCTGCCGTAGGTGAGCACCCAGCGTTTGGCGATGTCGGCAGGCAGCCAGCCACAACGTGCCAGTACGGCATCGATCAGCGCCGGCACCGTGGTCATCCCCTCGGCGCCTGGCAGTGGCGCGTCGGCAGTCCAGCTGCCGCGCATCTGGGTAAAGAAGGGCTTCAGTTCAGCCATGGCCGATTCGGCCAGCTTGCGGTAGGTGGTGAGCTTGCCGCCGAACACTGACAGGAGCGGCGCCTGGCCTGTTTGTGCGGAGAGGGCGAGGGTGTAGTCGCGGGTCACTGCCGAAGGGTTGTCCGACTCATCGTTGCACAACGGCCGCACCCCGGAGTAGGTATGCAGGATGTCGGCTTGGCTCAGTTGATGGTTGAAGTGCTCGTTGACGACCTTCAGCAGGTAGTCGGTTTCCTGCTCGGTGATCGCTACCTTGGCAGGGTCGCCGCTGTACTCGCGGTCAGTGGTGCCTATCAGGGTGAAGCGGTCCAGGTAAGGGATGCAGAAGACGATGCGCTGGTCTTCGTTCTGCAGGATGTAGGCGTGGTCGCCTTCGTACAGGCGCGGCACGATGAGGTGGCTGCCCTGGATCAGGCGAATGCCGTACGGCGCGTCGAGCTTGAGGTCGTCCTTGATGAAGCTGGCGACCCATGGGCCGGCGGCGTTGACCAGGGCGCGCGCACGAATGGTCTGCAGGCTGCCATCGGCGTGTTGCAAGTCTACCTGCCAGATGCCATCGACACGTTCGGCCCGCAAGCAGCGGGTGCGGGTGAGAATGTCCGCACCCAGTTCGCGCGCGGCCATGGCGTTGAGCACGACCAGGCGGGCGTCATCGACGGCGCAGTCGGCATATTCGAAGCCGCGGGTAATGGTGGATTTTAGCGGGTAGCCAGGGCCGAAGCGCAGGCTGCGCGAAGCGCCCAGGCGCTTGCGCTTGCCGAGGTGATCGTAAAGGAACAAACCGGCGCGGATCATCCAGGCCGGGCGCAGGTGCGGGCGATGAGGCAGCACAAAACGCATGGGTTTGACGATGTGCGGTGCCTTGGCCAGCAGCACTTCGCGTTCGGCCAGCGCTTCGCGCACCAGGCGGAACTCGTAGTGCTCCAGATAGCGCAGGCCGCCGTGGATCAGTTTGCTGCTGGCCGAGGAGGTGTGCTGGGCCAAGTCGTCCTTTTCGCAAAGGAACACCTTGAGGCCGCGCCCGGCGGCATCGGCAGCAATGCCCACGCCATTGATGCCACCGCCGATAACGGCGAGGTCGTAGCAGTCTTGGAGGGGTGGCTGGGACGAAACGGGCTGGGACACGGGCAAGGCCTCCTGGGGCTGTTCACATCGAATGTGAACATCAATGTTCGTTTCCGAAAATAGTAGCGTAATGAACAGGCGGCTGCCAGTCAGTCTTCATAGAAAAAACTGATCGGATGACAGGGAAATGAACATTTGCGAAAAGGCAGGGTGTCGATTTGCAAGGCAGAGATCAAGTGCCGCCGGGACGGTACTCGACCCAGCGGTACACAAGGGGGCGGGGCGAGCCCTTGGACTCAAACCACGTCGAGGCGGATCTTGTACTGGTTGAGCAGCTGGGTCAGGGCCGGGGAAGGCGCCTGGTCGGTCACCAGGCAGTCGACCAGGCTGATCGAGCCCAGGCGAACCATGGCATTGCGGCCGAACTTGCTAGAGTCCGCGGCCAGTAGCACCTGGCGAGCATTGGCGATGATTGCCTGGGATACCCGTACTTCCTGGTAGTCGAAGTCCAGCAGGCTGCCGTCCTCATCGATGCCGCTGATGCCGACCACGGCGAAATCGACCTTGAACTGGTTGATGAAGTCGACGCTCGCCTGGCCGACCACGCCACCGTCGCGGCGTACCGTGCCGCCGGCCACCAGCACTTCGAAGTCGTCCTTGGCCGCCAGGATCGCCGCCACGTGCAGGTTGTTGGTGATGACTTTCAGGTGATTGTGGTTGAGCAGGGCGCGGGCGATGGATTCGGTGGTGGTGCCGATGTTGATGAACAGCGAGGCATGGTCGGGAATCTGCCGGGCCACGGCGTCGGCGATACGTTGCTTCTCGTCGCGCATCTGGTCGGCGCGCATGGCGTAGGCGGTGTTTTCGATGCTCGAGTCGTAGGCGGCGCCACCATGGTAGCGGCGTAACAGGTTGGCTTCGGCGAGCTGGTTGATATCGCGGCGGATGGTCTGTGGGGTGACGACGAACAGCTGCGCCATTTCCTCGATGCTGACATAGCCGCGTTCGCGGACCAGCTCGAGGATTTGTTGTTGGCGTGGAGGCAGATTCATGGGCGGTCCTTTGGGGCAGCCGGACAAATTCTGCAATGATGCCGTAGGTCGTGGTGTAGGACCAGTCTGGTTTATGCGTAAAGGCTTACCGCGGGGCAAGTCGCATCGGCGGTACGCCGCTGCGACTTGCCCCGCGATGCTTGCGGGATCAGTCGTCGTGATCTTCCCAGTCGCGGGTGCGATCGACAGCCTTGCGCCAGCCCTTGTACAGCTTCTCTTTGGCCGTTTCGTCCAGTTGCGGGCTGAACTCGCGCTCGATGATCGCCTTGTCGCGCAGCTCGTCCAGGCCGCTCCAGAAACCGCAGGCCAGGCCCGCCAGGTAGGCCGCGCCCAGCGCTGTGGTTTCGCGCATTTTCGGACGCTCGACGCAGGTGCCGAGAATGTCGGCCTGGAACTGCATGAGGAAGTTGTTGGCCACCGCGCCACCGTCCACACGCAGTTCGGACAGGCGCTGGCCGCAGTCCTGCTGCATGGCGTCGAGCACGTCGCGGGTCTGGTAGGCGATCGACTCCAGGGCGGCACGGATGATGTGATCGACCTTGACGCCACGGGTCAGGCCGAACAGCGCCCCTCGGGCATACGGGTCCCAGTAGGGCGCGCCCAGGCCGGTGAAGGCCGGCACCAGGTAAACGCCGTTGCTGTCCTTGACCTTGCTGGCGAAGTATTCGGTGTCGTAGGCGTCGTTGACGATCTTCAGTTCGTCGCGCAGCCACTGCACGGTGGAGCCACCGTTGAAGACCGCGCCTTCGAGGGCGTAGGCCACTTCGCCACGCGGGCCGCAGGCGATGGTGGTGAGCAGGCCATGGGACGACTGCACCGCCTTGTCGCCGGTGTTCATCAGCAGGAAGCACCCGGTACCGTAGGTGTTCTTGGCCTGGCCGGGCTCCACGCACATCTGGCCGAACAGGGCCGATTGCTGGTCGCCGGCGATACCGGCGATGGCGATGCCGCTCTTGGTATGGCCGTAGACTTCGGACGACGGACGAACCTGGGGCAGCATCTGGCTTGGGATGCCGAGGATATCGAGGAGCTTGTCGTCCCATTGCAGGCTGTGGATGTTGAACATCAGCGTGCGCGAGGCGTTGGTGTAGTCGGTGACATGCACCTTGCCGCCGGAGAACTTCCAGATCAGCCAGGTATCGATGGTGCCGAACAGCAGCTCGCCACGCTCGGCGCGTTCACGCACGCCCTCGACGTTATCGAGGATCCACTTGAGCTTGGTGCCGGAGAAGTACGGGTCGGTGACCAGGCCAGTGGCCTCGCGGATGTACTGCTCATGGCCGTCACGCTTGAGCTGGGCGCAGATCTCGGTGCTGCGCCGGCATTGCCAGACGATGGCGTTGTACACCGGGCGCCCGGTTTCCTTGTCCCAGACGACGGTGGTTTCGCGCTGGTTGGTGATGCCGATGGCTGCGACCTGGGCGTGGCTGATGCCGGCCTGGGCCAGGGCCTCGACCATGGTCGCGCTCTGGGTGGCGAAGATTTCCATCGGGTCGTGCTCGACCCAGCCCGCTTGTGGGTAGTGCTGGGCGAACTCACGCTGCGAGGTGCCCACCACGTTGGCGTCGCGATCGAAGATGATGGCGCGCGAACTGGTGGTGCCCTGGTCCAGGGCGATGATGTAGTTCTTGTCCAGGGTATCGGTCATGTCGGTGGCCTTGCACGAATATGGGAGTAGGTCAGGGCGTGGCGGGCGCCGGACTTGCGGTCCGGGCCCGGCGCTGGCATCAGGAAACCTGGGTGTCGCCCTGAGGATTATCGTCTGTCTGCTGGGTCACGGCTTGTGTCGTCGGCAAGTTGCGGGCGATCAGCCCGCGGTACAGGGCCGCGCCCAGGCTGGCACCGAGGATCGGCGCGAACACCGGTACCAGGAAATACGGAATATCGCGCCCGCCGGTGAAGGCGATTTCGCCCCAGCCGGCCAGGAAGGTCATGAGTTTAGGCCCGAAATCGCGCGCCGGGTTCATCGCAAAGCCGGTCAGCGGGCCCATCGCGCTACCGATCACGGCGATCAGCAGGCCGATCAGCAGGGGGGCGGTGGCGCCGCGGGGCAGGCCATTGTTGTCGTCGGTCAGGGCCATGATCACCGCCATCAGGATGGCGGTAATGATCACTTCGACCAGGAAGGCCTGCCCGGTGGACAGCGCCGGATGCGGGTAGGTGGAGAACACCGAGGCCAGCTCGAGACTGGCCTGGCTGCCACGCAGCATGGCGTGGCTTTGTTCGAAATCGAAGAACAGGTTGCTGTACAGGAAGTACACCAACGCGGCGCCGCAGAATGCGCCGCACACCTGGGCGAGCATGTAGAACGGCAGCTTGCGCTTGTCGAAGCCGGCGAACACGGCGAGCGCAATGCTGACCGCCGGGTTCAGGTGCGCGCCGGACACGCCTGCGGTGAGGTAGATCGCCATGCTCACCCCGACCCCCCAGATGATGCTTATCTCCCACAGGCCAAAGCTGGCACCGGCGACCTTGAGCGCGGCGACACAGCCGGTACCGAAGAAGATGAGCAGGGCAGTGCCGAGGAATTCGGCCAGGCACTGGGCAGATAGCGTGGGTTGTCGTAGAGCAGTCGTCATGTATGACCTCGGTTCTTGTTGTTGTGAGGCGCTGGGCGCTCGACAGCAAAAAGCCCGGAGTCGATCCCCATTGACGCCGGGCAGGTACAGGAAGCGCACCTTATAGGTGCACCATTTATTCATAAACGAAAAAATATAGACAAGAAACGCTGATGTCAAAGGTCGAAAATGAACGTATGGCCACATTCTGACTGCCATGCCGCGCCGTGAATCCCTGGCCGCTGCTCTAGCCTGGGTCGTGCACTGGCTGCCCCGGCGGATTTACCCTAAAGTACCGAGCGACTTATGATCGCATGGAGCCGTTGATGACCCCCGCCCTGGACCTGCTGAAAAAGGCGCGTGCCGAGCACCGCGTGCACAGCTACGAACATGATCCGAAATCTGCGTCGTACGGCCTGGAAGCGGCGGAAAAGCTCGGCCTTGACCCATTGCGGGTGTTCAAGACGCTGCTTGCCAGCAGCGAAAAAGGCGAGCTGCTGGTGGCGGTGGTGCCGGTGGGCGGGACGCTCGATCTGAAGGCGTTGGCCCATGCGGCTGGCGTGAAGAAGTGCGAGATGGCCGACCCGCAGGCTGCCCAGCGTGCCACGGGCTACCTGGTTGGCGGGATCAGCCCGCTGGGGCAGAAGAAGCGCCTGCGCACTTTTATCGACCAAACCGCGCAACAACATGAAACGATTCATGTGAGCGCTGGCCGCCGTGGCCTCGAAGTGGAGCTGGCGGCAACGGTGCTCGCTACCCACACCCAGGCACAGTTCGCCGAGATCGGCCGCGGTTAACATCTGTACTGATTGAAAATCCACGACGCTGTCACTGTCGGCCGCTGGCGGCATGTCGCATGCTCGGGCGATTGACAGCCCAATACAGGAGTCGTGGCATGCAGTTGCATTATCATCAGGTGGACGCCTTCAGCGATCGCCCTTTTGCCGGCAACCCGGCCATCGTCTACTGCCTGGAACAGTGGCTTGACGGCAGGCTGATGCAGCAGATCGCCGCCGAGCACAACCTCGCCGAAACCGCGTTCGTGGTAGCTGAAGGCGCGGGGTATCGGATCCGCTGGTTCACTCCTGGCACCGAGGTGCCCTTGTGCGGCCACGCCACCCTGGCCAGTGCCCACGTGCTGTTCGAGGTCTATGGCGTAGACGCATCGCACCTGGATTTTCACTGCCAATCCGGCCGGTTGGGCGTCAGCCGTGAGGGCGGGCGCCTGTGGCTGGACTTCCCACGCGTCGATCCGCAGCCGCTGGCCGAGCCGGTCGCGGTGGCCGAAGCGCTGGGCTGTGAGGTTCGGGAGGTTTACCAGGCCCGCGAGCTGCTGGTGGTGCTCGGCTCGGAGCAGGCGGTGCGCGCCTGCAGGCCGGACATGGCGGCGCTGGCCCGCTTGCCGGGGCCGGGGGTGATCGTGACGGCGCCGGGCGAAGAGCATGATTTCGTGTCGCGCTATTTTGCGCCGGGTATCGGTATCCCTGAGGATCCGGTCACCGGTTCAATCCACTGCTCGCTCATTCCTTACTGGGCGGCACGCCTGGGCAAACCGCAGTTGCACGCGTTCCAGCGCTCGACACGCGGTGGCGAGCTGTTCTGCCGGCTGGAAGGGGAGCGGGTGAAGATCGGTGGACAGGCCCGCCTGGTGGCCTCTGGTACTTTGAGGGTGTGATGCAAAGCGATCAGGGCAAGCGCGCCCACGCCTGCGACAGGGCGCGGGAGCGGGCTTGCCCCGCGAGCTGTCGAACCTCAGAGCGCCGAGCTGATGCGACGCACGCCGTTCTCCTGGCGCGGTAGCTGCGCAGCAACGCTACCGGGGACCGGGAACAGCACGAGATGATCGGCGGCCACGGCGATGCCGACGTCCTGGCCGAGCGAGTGGTCGTTGTGGCTGGGGAAGATCGCTTCTAGCTGGCTGCCGGTGGGAAGCTGCAGGCGATACAAGGTCGAAGCGCCGAGGAAGCTTTTGCCGATGACCTGTGCCCGTAGCGTGCTGTCGGGGGCATGGATGATATCGTCGGGGCGCAACAACACGTCCACCGAGCTTCCGGGCGCCATGGTATAGGCCCGGTTGCCGCGCAGCTCGCCGAGTTCGGTGGTCACTGCCTCGTGGCTGCTCATCTGGCCGCGAATGAAGTAACCCTGGCCGATGAAGCTGGCGACGAACGGCGTTTGCGGCTCGTGGTAGAGGTTGTAGGGCGTGTCCCACTGCTCCAGGCGCCCCTCCTTGAACACCCCCACGTGGTCGCTGACGGCAAAGGCTTCTTCCTGGTCGTGGGTGACCAGGATGGCGCTGGTGCCGCGGCTCTTGAGGATGTCGCGGACCTCATGGCTCAAGCGTCGGCGCAGCTCCACGTCGAGGTTGGAGAAGGGTTCGTCAAGCAACAGCAGCTGTGGCTTCGGTGCAAGCGCCCGGGCCAGGGCCACGCGTTGCTGCTGGCCGCCCGACAGCTCGTGCGGGTAACGGCCGCCGAGGCCAGCCAGCTTGACCAGTTCGAGCATCTCCTCGATCACCATGGCCTGGTGCGGGTGCTTGCCGATGCCGAAGGCGATGTTCTGCGCGACGGTCAGGTGGGGGAACAGCGCGTAGTCCTGGAACACCATGCCGATCCGGCGTTTCTCCGGCGCCAGGGTGAACCCGGCGCGGGAGATGACCTCGCCGCCCAGCTGGATCTCGCCTTCGTGCACCGGCTCGAACCCGGCGATGGCGCGCAGCGTGGTGGTCTTGCCGCAACCGGAGGACCCTAGCAGGCAACCGATGTCGCCCGCGTTGAGGTGCAGGTTGAGGTTCTGGACGATGCGCTGGTCGCCATAGCCGCAGGCCAGGTTGCGCAGGTTGAGCAGTAGCTGTTGACTCATGCGTGGTGGTAAGCCGGTTCTACAAGGAATTCCAGAAGGGCCTTCTGCGCATGCAGGCGGTTCTCAGCTTCGTCCCAGGCGACCGAACGGGGGTCGTCGAGCAGGTCCTGGCTGATCTCCTCGCCACGGTGGGCGGGCAGGCAATGCATGAACAGGGCGTCGGGTGCCGCCAGGTCGAGCAGTTCGCGGGTGACCTGGTAAGGCGCGAAATGCGCCAGGCGCCGTGCAGTTTCCTCTTCCTGGCCCATGGAAGTCCAGACATCCGTGGTCACCAGGTGGGCGCCGCGAACAGCTTCCTTCGGGTCGCGGACGATCTGCACGCGGTCGCCACCCAGTTGCAGGAAGCGCGGATCGGGCTCATAGCCTTCGGGGCAGGCGATGCGTAGCTGGAAATCGAACTGGATGGCCGCCTCGATATACGAGTTGCACATGTTGAAGCCATCGCCGACCCACGCCACGGTCTTGCCCTGGATTGTGCCGCGGTGTTCGAGGAAGGTCTGCATGTCGGCCAGCAACTGGCAGGGGTGTGATTCGTCGGACAGGCCATTGATCACAGGTACCTTCGAATGGGCGGCGAACTCGGTGAGGGTGCTGTGGGCGTGGGTACGGATCATCACCGCGTCGACCATGCTCGACAGTACGATGGCGCTGTCGGCGATCGGCTCGCCGCGGCCCAGTTGGGTGTCGCGCGGCGACAGGAAGATCGCCTGGCCGCCAAGCTGGATCATGCCCGCTTCGAAGGACACTCGGGTACGGGTCGAGGATTTCTCGAAGATCATCCCCAGCACGCGGTTCTTCAACGGCTCGAACAGCACGCCTCGTTTACGCAGGTCCTTCAGCTCGATGCCGCGACGGATCACGCCGAGCAATTCGTCAGCGGTGAAATCCAGCAGGGAGAGAAAGTGCCTAGCGCTCATGATTGACTACCTTATCTGCAACGTTTTGCAGGTCGACCGTATGGGTTTTGTTGACAACGGGAGTGACCTGCGGCGTAAGCCGCACGGGGCGGACGGAATAGGGAACGGCGCAATACTATAATTAAATGTCGCCTGAAACCAAGAGGGGAAACAGCGCCTCTGTGTCAAAGGGTGTCGTAAGCCTTTGGCGAGTAGCTGTTTTTTATTTGCTACAGAGGTTGTACACGGCTTACCTCGATTTTGGCAAATTCGTCGTCGCGAATCGTCGGCCTGATGTCTCCCGATTCATGCCGCGAAGCGCGCTGGCATGCCCGTTAGGTGCGGCGCATAGTCGAACCTTGCGAACAACAAGGCAGAGGCGGCCATGACCAAGACCCTGCATCACCGAGCCTGTCACCTGTGCGAGGCCATTTGTGGCCTGAACATCGAAGTTACCCATGGGGCGGAAGGGCCGCCGCGGATCAGCTCGATCAAGGGCGATCCGCAGGATCTGTTCAGCCGCGGCCATATCTGCCCGAAGGCGGTCGCCCTGCAGGACATCCAGGAAGACCCTGACCGCTTGCGCCAGCCTCATCGGCGCATCGGTGACCAGTGGCAGGCGATTGGCTGGGATGAGGCCTTCGCCTTCGCCGCAGAGCGGCTGTGGGCGGTGCAGCAGGCCCATGGGCGCAATGCTGTTGCGGTCTACCAGGGCAACCCCAGCGTGCACAACTATGGCTTGATGACCCACAGCAATTACTTCCTCGGCCTGCTCAAGACCCGCAACCGCTTCTCGGCCACGTCGGTGGACCAGCTGCCGCAGCACCTGACCAGCCACCTGATGTACGGCCATGGTCTGTTGCTGCCTATCCCGGACATCGACCACACGCAGTTCATGCTGATCCTTGGCGGCAACCCCCTGGCTTCCAATGGCAGCATCATGACCGTCCCCGACGTGGAAAAGCGCCTGAAGGCGCTCAAGGCCAGGGGCGGGCAGCTGGTGGTGGTGGATCCGCGGCGCAGCGAGACGGCGTTACTGGCCGACCGGCACCTGTTTATCCGCCCCGGCGGCGACGCAGCGTTGCTGTGTGGGCTGTTGCATACCCTGTTCGTCGAGGGCCTGGCCCGTGGCTCGCACTTGCCGATCAATGGCTTGGAGCAGGTGCGCGAGGCGATCCTGCCGTTCGATGCCGCCAGCATGAGCGCGTTGTGCGGCATCCCGGCCGAGGACATCCGCCGATTGGCGCGGGACTTCGGCGCTGCCGACAAGGCCGTGTGCTACGGCCGGATGGGGGTATCGACCCAGGCCTTCGGTTCGTTGTGCCACTGGTTGGTGCAATTGATCAACCTGGTCACCGGCAACCTTGATCGAGTGGGTGGTGCGTTGTGCACCGAGCCGGCTGTCGATCTGGTCGCCAGCACATCGGGTGGCCACTTCGACCAATGGCGCAGTCGTGTCTCGGGATTGCCCGAATATGCTGGCGAGCTGCCGGTCTCGGCCTTGGCCGAGGAGATCCTCGAGCCCGGTGACGGGCAAGTACGGGCGTTGGTGACCGTGGCCGGCAACCCGGTGTTGTCCACGCCCAACGGGCGGCGCCTGGACCAGGCGCTGGCCGGCCTGGAGTTCATGCTCAGCATCGACCTCTACATCAACGAGACCACGCGTCATGCCGACCTGATCCTGCCCTCCACCTCGGCGCTGGAGAATGATCACTACGATTCCACCTTCAACCTGCTGGCGGTGCGCAATGTCACCCGTTTCAACCGGGCGATCCTGCCCAAGCCGGAGGGGGCACTGCATGACTGGGAGATTTTCGTGGGCCTGGCCGAAGCCTTTGCCCAGCGTGCGCAGGCCGAGCTCAAGGCCACCCTGCCACCGGCACGGATGATCGACTTTGCCTTGCGCAGGGGCCCTTATGGTGACGAGTCGTCCTGGAAGCTTTCCCTGCAGAGGCTCGATGAACATCCCCACGGCCTGGATCTAGGACCACTGGCGGCCAACCTTGCGCCGCGCTTGCGCACGACCAGCCGCAAAGTCGAAGCCGCACCGGCGGTGCTGCTCGGTGATCTGCAACGCCTGGCCCGGCAGGCAGCGCCGACGGTGGGCCAGTTGTTGCTGATCGGCCGCCGCCATGTGCGCAGCAACAATTCGTGGATGCACAACTATCATCGGCTGGTCAAAGGCAAACCGCGGCATCATCTGTTGATGCATCCGGATGATCTGCGCCACCGTCAGCTGGTGGATGGGCAGATGGTGCGAATCCGCTCACGCACCGGCGTGATCGAAGTGCCTGTCCAAGCCAGCGAGGAGATGATGCCAGGAGTGGTCAGCCTGCCCCATGGCTACGGTCACGGGCGCCAGGGCGCGCGCTTGCAGGTAGCCAGTGCACAGCCAGGAGTGAGCGCCAATGACCTGACCGACGAGCACTTGCGTGATGGCGTATCCGGCAACGCCGCCCTCAATGGCGTACCTGTGCAAGTGGAGGCCGCCTGAGCATCGGCAAGGCCGAGCACGCCGCTCGGCTTTCCGATACAATGCGTCACCGTGCCGACGACCCAGTCGGAAAGTTCAGCCGAGGTGCTTCATGGATATCATCGATACAATCAAAGAGCAGATCGCCAACAACACCATTCTGCTTTACATGAAAGGTTCGCCGAATGCCCCGCAGTGCGGTTTCTCGGCCAAGGCTTCGCAGGCCGTGATGGGGTGTGGCGAGAAGTTCGCTTATGTCGACATCCTGCAGAACCCGGAAATCCGCGCCAACCTGCCCAAGTACGCCAACTGGCCTACCTTCCCGCAACTGTGGGTGGCGGGTGAGCTGGTCGGCGGCAGCGACATCATGATCGAGATGTTCGAAAAGGGTGAGCTGCAGGCGCTGATCAAGGATGCGGCCGCCAAGGCCAAGGCTTCCGAAGCCTGATTCCGGCGTTCTTCGCCAGCATGCAAAAGCCCCGCAATAGCGGGGCTTTTTGTTGTCGTCGATCGAGCAGTTACTCTTCGCCCATCTGCGACTGCAGGTAGTTCTCGATAGTGATCTTGTCGATCAGGCCCAGCTGAGTTTCCAGCCAGTCGATGTGCTCTTCCTGGTCTTCGAGGATGTCCTCGAGCACGTCACGCGAACCGAAATCGCCAGCGGTTTCGCAGTGGGCGATGGCGGCTTTCAGGTCGGCGTGGGCCTTTTTCTCAAGCTTCAGGTCGCAGTCGAGCATTTCCTTGGTGTGCTCGCCAATCATGAGCTTGCCCAGGTCCTGGACGTTGGGGATGCCTTCGAGGAAGAGGATGCGCTTGATCAGCTTGTCAGCATCCTTCATCGCCTGGATGGACTCTTTGTACTCGAGTTTGCCGATCTTGTTCAGGCCCCAATCTTCGTACATGCGCGCATGCAGGAAGTACTGGTTGATTGCGACCAGCTCGTTTCCGAGGACCTTGTTGAGATGCTGGATGACGCTTACGTCGCCTTTCATGATGGGGTCTGCCCTGTAGAAGTTGAGCCAATGCAAACAAGTTTGAGCCTCGCAACTATCTATGTCAAACCTAAGTTATTGAATAATAAATGAAAATTAATCGGAATAAGAATGTTTGTGAACTGCGTTCGAACGCTAACTTATTGAATTGCAGGCATAAAAAAACCGGACACTAGGTCCGGTTCTTCAAATTTGGGGACGTTACGCCGCGTTGAATTCAACGGGGTAGGGCAGGGCGGCCTGCTGGCTCAGTTGCAGCTCGGTGAGGGTTTCGCGCACCACCTGCTTGGCGAGGCAGGCGCACTTGCCGCACTGGCTGGCGACATTGGTGGCGGCTCGAACTTCCTTGTAGCTGCAGCATCCTTCGTAGATCGCATCGCGGATCTGTCCGTCGGTGACACCGACACAAAGACACACATACATAAAGGCTGACCATCGCGGGTTGATTCGATGGATTGGAGAGTAATGGTAATGAGAATGCTTGTCAAAACACATTGTGTAAGGTGCGTTCCAGAGCGACCGGCGGTTGAGATTCGGCCTGTCACGCAAAGCTGTGTATGATGGTCGGCCTTTGCTGGATCCGGGGGACGCGTTCCGCCCGGGCAAGGTTTTTCACCCCTCATCAGGAGAGATCGAATGAGCGTACTCGTTGGCAAAAAAGCCCCGGACTTCACCGTTCCAGCTGTGCTGGGCAACGGCGAGATCGTCGACAGCTTCAACCTGGCCTCGGCCATCAAGGGCAAGTACGGCCTGGTATTCTTCTACCCGCTGGACTTCACCTTCGTCTGCCCGTCCGAGCTGATTGCCCTGGACAACCGCATCCCTGACTTCCAGGCGCGCAACGTGGAAGTGATCGGCGTGTCGATCGACTCGCACTTCACTCACAACGCCTGGCGCAACACCCCGGTCAACAATGGCGGCATCGGCCAGGTCAAGTACACCCTGGCAGCCGACATGACCCACGAAATCTGCAAGGCCTACGACGTCGAGTCCGAAGGCGGCGTGGCCTTCCGTGGTGCCTTCCTGATCGACACCAACGGTGTTGTCCGCTCGCAGATCGTCAACGACCTGCCGCTGGGCCGCAACATGGACGAGCTGCTGCGCCTGGTCGACGCCCTGCAATTCCACGAAGAGCACGGCGAAGTCTGCCCGGCCAACTGGAAGAAAGGCGACAAGGGCATGAACGCTTCGCCGGAAGGTGTCGCGGCTTACCTGAGCGAGAACGCTGGCAAGCTGTAATTTGCCAAGCGCATGAAAAAACCGGCCCTGGTGGCCGGTTTTTTTATGCTTCAAGCTACAAGCGTGTGATCAGTCGTTGAAGTCGCGCCAGCCGCCCATCTCTTTCCAGCGATTGACGATGCCGCAGAACAGCTCGGCGGTCTTCTCGGTGTCGTAACGCGCCGAATGCGCCTCACGGCCGTCGAAGTCGATGTCTGCGCTCTGGCAGGCTCGGGCCAGCACGGTCTGGCCGTAGGCAAGGCCAGCGAGGGTGGCGGTATCGAAGCTGGAGAACGGGTGGAACGGGTTGCGCTTGATATCGTTGCGCGCCACCGCAGCATTGAGGAAACCCAGGTCGAAGCTGCTGTTATGCCCCACCAGGATCGCCCGCTTGCAGCCATTGGCCTTCAGCGCCTTGCGCACGCCGCGGAAAATATCGGTCAGCGCGCTTTCCTCGCTCACCGCCATGCGCAGCGGGTGATCGAGCTTGATGCCGGTGAACTCCAGCGCGGCGGCCTCGATATTGGCGCCCTCGAACGGTTCGACCCGATGGAAGTAGGTGTGCTCGGGGAACAGGAAGCCCTTTTCATCCATGCCGATGGTGACGGCGGCAATCTCCAGCAGCGCGTCGGTGGCGCTGTTGAAGCCACCAGTCTCGACATCCACCACCACGGGCAGGTAGCCGCGGAAACGCTCGGCCATCGGATGGCGCGAGCCGCTGCTGACCTGGCTGTCCTGGTCGTCTTCGTACAGATCTTCGCTCACGCGTTGTCCTCCTGCAGGCGCCAGCGCAGTGTTTCACCAGCGCGCAGGGGAATGACGGTGGTGTCACCGAAGGGCAGGCTGTCCGGCGCTGTCCATTGCTCTCGCACCAGGGTGATGGTGTCGGTATTGCGCGGCAGGCCGTAGAAGTCAGGGCCATGCTTGCTGGCGAAGCCTTCGAGCTTGTCCAGCGCGTTGCGCTGCTCGAACGCCTCGGCATACAACTCGATGGCGGCGTAGGCGGTGTAGCAGCCGGCGCAGCCGCAGGCGGCTTCCTTGGCATGCTTGGCGTGAGGCGCCGAGTCGGTACCGAGGAAGAACTTCGAGTTGCCGCTGGTCGCGGCATCCAGCAACGCAACCTGGTGGGTGTTGCGCTTGAGGATCGGCAGGCAATAGAAGTGCGGGCGGATACCGCCGACCAGCATGTGGTTGCGGTTGTACAGCAGGTGCTGGGCGGTGATGGTGGCACCGACGTTGGCCGGCGCCTCGGTGACGAACTGCGCGGCGTCGGCGGTGGTGATGTGCTCGAACACCACTTTCAGGGTCGGGAAGCGCTCGACCAGGCGGCGCATGTGCTCGTCGATGAAGCGCTTCTCGCGGTCGAACACGTCGATTTCACTGCGCGTGACCTCACCATGCACCAGCAGGGGCATGCCGGTTTCGGCCAGGGCCTCGATTGCCGGGAAAATGTTGTCGATGCTGGTCACGCCCGAATCGGAGTTGGTGGTGGCGCCGGCCGGGTAGAGCTTGGCGGCGAACACGATCCCACTGGCCTTGGCGGCGCGGATGTCTTCCGGGCTGGTGCGGTCGGTAAGATACAGCACCATCAGTGGCTCGAAACGGCTGCCGGCGGGGCGTGCGGCAAGGATGCGGGCGCGGTAGGCATCGGCCTCGACGGCGTTGCGCACCGGCGGAACCAGGTTGGGCATGATGATGGCGCGGGCGAAGGTACGCGCCACGTCACCGACGGTGTGAGGCAGGACGGCACCATCGCGCAGATGGATGTGCCAGTCGTCGGGGCGCAGGAGGGTCAGGCGATCGGACATTGGAGATTCCAGGCGGGTCGAACTCAGAAGCCAATGCTACCGGAAAACCCCTGTTCGAGCACGGCTATCAAGTTTTCCGACGGGCGTCCGATAGCATTCAGGTAAGCCGTCAGAATCAGTGGAGCCGACCGTGCGCCAGCGTTACCTAGCCCTGTTCACCCTTGTCGCCAGCCTGCCGGCCGGGGCCATGACCTTCCAGACCCGCGTGGAGAACGTCGCCTGGAAAGTCGAGGGTGATCAGTTCGAATGTCGCTTGATCCAGCCGATCGACGGTTTCGGCAGCGGCGAGTTCGTGCGCCGTGCCGGCGAACAACCGACGTTCCAGCTGCGTTCGGACAGCAACGTCCTCGGCGCCGGTTCCGCCACCTTGCTGGCCGCCGCAGCCCCCTGGCAGCCAGGGCGGGGCGATATCAACCTTGGTGCGGTGCACATGGCCCGCACTGGCGTGCTGTTCACCTCCAGCCAGGGGCAGGCCAGCCGCCTGATCAATGGCCTGCTCGATGGCCGTAGCACGGTGGTGCGCAACTACCGGGGCGAGGGTGGCCGGCCGATGCAAGTGCAGGTGATGCCAGTCAGCTTCGCCAAGGCCTACAGCGACTACCAACTGTGTGCTGCCAAGCTGCTGCCGATGAACTATGACCAGATCCGTCAGACCCAGGTCGGCTTCCCCGGTGGCGGTATCGAGCTGGACAGCTCGGCGCGCGCTCGCCTGGATGTGCTGCTCGATTATCTGAAGGCCGATCCGACGGTCAACCGCATCGAGCTCAACGGCCATTCCGACAACAGCGGCAACCGTCTGACCAACCGTGACACCTCGCGTCGACGGGCACTGGCGGTTGCCGACTACCTCAAGGCCCATGGCGTGCCGGAAGAGCAGATCACCGTGCGGTTCCACGGCGAGCGCTATCCACTGGCGAAGAACAACTCTGCCGCCAACCGGGCGCGAAACCGCCGGGTGAACATCCAGCTCGAGCGTGTGACACCGGTCGAGAAACCGCTGGAGAAGCCGGCGCCACCGGTTGCGCCGGCGGCTCCGGCACCCGCGGCTACCGCACCTGCGCCTGCGACGCCTGCGGCCGCTGCCACCCAGCCCGCGCCTGCGAAATCCTGAGTGCGACAGCGGGTCGCGCTCTCGACAATTCCTGTCGCTTTGTCGTCACAAGCTGTCGCCCCATTGTAAATTTTTCGGCAAGGCCGGTAGAATCATCGGCTTTCCGTACAACCCCGTGGAGTGATGGCATGGCGGACGTAAAAAAGGTCGTATTGGCGTATTCCGGCGGCCTTGATACTTCGGTGATTCTCAAGTGGCTGCAGGACACCTACAACTGTGAAGTGGTGACCTTCACCGCTGACCTCGGCCAGGGCGAGGAGGTCGAGCCGGCCCGCGCCAAGGCCCAGGCGATGGGCGTGAAAGAAATCTACATCGACGACCTGCGCGAAGAGTTCGTGCGTGATTTCGTCTTCCCGATGTTCCGCGCCAACACCGTCTACGAAGGCGAGTACCTGCTGGGTACTTCCATCGCCCGCCCGCTGATCGCCAAGCGCCTGATCGAAATCGCCAACGAAACCGGCGCCGACGCCATTTCCCACGGTGCCACCGGCAAGGGTAACGACCAGGTGCGTTTCGAGCTCGGTGCCTATGCGCTCAAGCCGGGCGTCAAGGTCATCGCGCCATGGCGTGAGTGGGACCTGCTGTCCCGCGAGAAGCTGATGGACTATGCCGAGAAGCACGGTATCCCGATCGAGCGCCACGGCAAGAAGAAGTCGCCGTACTCGATGGACGCCAACCTGTTGCACATTTCCTACGAAGGCGGTGTCCTGGAAGATACCTGGACCGAGCACGAGGAAGACATGTGGAAATGGAGCGTCTCTCCGGAAAGCGCCCCGGACCAGGCCACCTACATCGAGCTGACCTACCGCAACGGTGACATCGTCGCCATCGACGGTGTCGAGAAGACCCCGGCCACCGTGCTGGCCGAGCTCAACCGCATTGGTGGTGCCAACGGCATCGGCCGCCTGGACATCGTCGAGAACCGCTATGTCGGCATGAAGTCGCGCGGTTGCTACGAGACCCCAGGCGGCACCATCATGCTCAAGGCTCACCGCGCCATCGAGTCGATCACCCTGGACCGCGAAGTCGCTCACCTGAAGGATGAGCTGATGCCCAAGTACGCCAGCCTGATCTACACCGGCTACTGGTGGAGCCCGGAGCGTCTGATGCTGCAGCAGATGATCGACGCCTCGCAGCTCAACGTGAATGGCGTTGTTCGCCTGAAGCTGTACAAGGGCAATGTCACCGTCGTGGGGCGCAAGTCGGACGATTCTCTGTTCGATGCCAACATTGCGACCTTCGAGGAAGACGGCGGGGCTTACAACCAAGCCGATGCCGCGGGCTTCATCAAGCTCAATGCATTGCGTATGCGTATCGCGGCCAACAAAGGCCGTTCGCTGCTGTAAGCAGCCACGAGCCTACGAAAAACCCGGCCTTGGCCGGGTTTTTTCATGCCTGGGTTTCTGCTTCGGTGGCGGTCGCGGCCTCGTCATCCTGCATGGGCACGGCTGAGAGATGGATACAGGTGCGCGTATCCAGGTTGTACAGCACCCAGCGTCGTTGTCGCCCGTGGGGGCGATCGATCATTCGCAGTACATGGTTTTCGATGATCTTCTGACTGTCGGCTCCGGAAATGGCGATGATCATCGCGCCTTTGCTCCCTGAGACAGGTGTGCGTAAAGGCTTGCGGGCGCTGCGGGCATTGCTGTCAGGTGCAAACAGCGAGCGAGTGTTGAAGTTGAGGGTAAGAAAGAACAGTACCGTGAGGAAGAACGGGAAGCCCACCAGGAACCAGGTGTACAGGGTCTGGCTGTCTTCGCTGAGGAACGGGAGTGATGCCAGGGCAGACGCTTCGATCACGCCGGCAAAGACAGCGATAAGGGTCAACGGACTGATGGGGTCGCGGTTCATGATGAGGGCCTGGTGATGCTTTGCCCATCTGTAGCGTGTTTTCCCCACTGTAATTAAGCGTGCCTCGTTTCCCTCCCTGGCCAAGTCGCCGCGCTCGACGCCTACCTTTATCCAGTGTGTACAGTCGAATTTTCCCGCGTGAAGTGTGACTCAATGGCACTTGGATCCAATTCTTCCGGCTGTTACTTTCTGAATCGTTGCGACGAACCTGTATCTATTACATTTTGTGAAAGGGGTAGTGCGTAGGAAGAGTCTCTATTAATTGTAGGCCGCTTCTTTCGGTGAATTTACCAGGGAAACCGCTGCATAAATAATCGTTATGCTCGGGTGTGGTGGTCTATCGAACTAAAAATAACGTATCAATGGGAATCGCATGAATAAAGTGCTGATCGTGGATGATCACCCGGTCATTCGCCTGGCCGTACGCATGCTGATGGAACGGCATGGCTACGAAGTGGTGGCGGAGAGTGACAATGGTGTGGATGCCCTGCAACTGACGCGGGAGTATCTGCCGGATATTGTCATTCTGGATATCGGGATCCCCAAACTGGATGGGCTGGAAGTGATTGCGCGGATGACGCTGGCGAGCCCGGCGAGCAAGGTGTTGGTACTGACTTCCCAGGCCCCGGGGCACTTCTCGATGCGCTGCATGCAAGCGGGAGCGGCAGGTTATGTCTGCAAGCAACAGGAGTTGACCGAGCTGCTCAGTGCCATCAAGGCCGTGATGTCCGGCTACAGCTATTTCCCCAACCAGGCATTGCACAAGGGGCGCTCGGGCACGGGAGGCGCCACGGAAATGGAGATGGTCGAGCGGCTTTCCGGCCGGGAGATGATGGTGCTCCAGCAACTGGCCCGGGGCAAGAGCAACAAGGAGATCGCCGACAGCATGTTCCTCAGCAACAAGACAGTCAGTACCTACAAGACTCGCCTGCTGCTCAAGTTGAATGCCCGCTCGTTGGTGGACCTGATCGAACTCGCCCAGCGCCATGGGCTGGCCTGAGCCCTATTGAAAAGCCTCCGTTCAGGAGGCTTTTGCATGTCTGCGTTACAGATCGTAGTCGAAGTCGGCCAGCTGTTTCTGCAGGCGTCGCTCCTCGAGCATGTTGTCGATGGTGCGGCGCTTGCTGAGGTTGGTCTTGGCCGGTTCGGCCTGCGGCTCCACGTCGTCGTCCGTACTTTGGAAGTCGTCATCGTTTGCCAAGTCTTCTTTATCGGTGCTCATGCGTCACTCCAAGCCAAAGGGCCATTGGCCGTCCTTATAACGGGAATCGCAGAGCGGGTAAAAAAGATTTTTTCAATCGCCTTGTGCTGTTGTCAGCTATTGCTTCAATCGTCCGAGGTCTTGAACTTGTATTCGCACAGGTCCTCGATTCGGCAGCTGCCACAGCGCGGTTTCCGAGCCTGGCAGACATAACGGCCATGCAGGATCAGCCAATGGTGGGCGTCGAGCAGAAAGTCCTTGGGCACGAACTTGAGCAATTTCTTTTCGACGTCTAGAACGGTCTTGCCCGGCGCGATACCGGTGCGGTTGCTGACTCGGAAGATATGCGTATCGACGGCCATGGCCAGTTGGCGAAAGGCAGTGTTGAGCACTACGTTGGCGGTCTTGCGCCCAACGCCGGGCAGGGCTTCCAGCGCTTCGCGGCTCTGCGGGACTTCACCTGCGTGCAGTTCGACCAGCAGGCGACAGGTCTCGATGACATTCCTGGCCTTGCTGTTGTACAGCCCGATGGTCTTGATGTACTCGCTCAGGCCTTCGACACCCAGGGCGTGGATGGCCTGCGGCGTGTTGGCGACCGGGAACAGGCGCGCGGTAGCCTTGTTGACGCCGACGTCCGTCGCCTGGGCCGAAAGGATCACGGCGATCAGTAGTTCGAAGGGGGTGGAGTAGGCCAGTTCGGTCTTGGGTTCGGGATTGTCTTCATGCAGCCTGCGAAAGATCTCCAGGCGTTTGGCGGCATTCATGGGGTCAACGGCTTCCTTGACGGCTAGGGGAGGTGGTCGATGGGCGCAGGTGATTGTACAAGCCCAGCAGCAGGCCGAGCAGTATCAAGGCGCCTGGGGCTAGCGTGGCAATGTGCAGGCCGAGATCGTCGGCGAGCACTTGTCGACAGGCACCCAGGGCAAGGCCGGCCACCAGGAGCCCGCCCAGGCCGCGACACAGTTGGCGATAGCGGTACTGCTGTGGCAGCAACTGTTCGCAGGCCAGGCAGGGCAGGGCCAGTAACAGAGGGTAGGGGGCAAGCTCCTCGGCCAGGGGCAGGGTCCACGCCCGCAGCCCGAGGTGCAGACAGGTTACCAAGCTGGCCGTCATCACAGCGCTCGCCCACAGGCTGGCGCCCTGAGCAAGGTGGCGACGCAGTGGTGCCATCAGCGCCTGATGCAGGCCTGTCAGCAGGCAAGCGCAAAGGCTGATGGAGATCGCCTGGACAATGGTCCGGGTTGCGCCGAGCAGCGGTACCAGGCTGATCATCAGTAGCCAGAACCTGCTCATGGGCGCGCCTCGCCGAGCAGTGCGGGGCGGTGGTCGTCGAAATAGCGCAGCGCATCCTGGATCGCCGCGATGACTGCTCGAGAGGTTACCGTTGCCCCGGCCAGTTGATCGAACGCGCCCTGGTCACGTTTGATCGCCCAGGCCTGCTCGGGTGTATTTTCCTGTGCCCGGCCGATGAACTGGTCGAGCCATTGACGCGCCGGGTCTGCCAGTTGGTCGCCCAGGCCTGGGCTTTCCTGTTGCTCGAGTACACGCATGCCGACCAGGCGGCCCTGGGTGTTGATGGCGATGACCATTTCGATGGCGCCGCCATAGCCCTGGAACCTGTTGTGCAGCAGGATGGCGGTTGGGGCTCCCGCCAGCGTGGCGCGATAAGCGGCCAACAGGTGGCTATGGCGCAGGCTGGTATCTGCCAGGGCCAAGGCTGTTTGCAAGGGCTGGTTGTCATAGCTACCTGGCGGCAGCACTGTCAGCCACTGCTGTTCATGCCACTGGCGCTGGGCCTGCGCAATAGGTTTGGCAGTGAAGCGTTGCCAGGCCAAAGTCGTGACAACGGCCAGCACTGCCAGCAGTGACAGGCACGCGGCGCTGCGCCAGCGGGCACTCACGGGCAGGCCTGCTGGCGACGCTCCGCCCAGCGATCCAGGGACGGTGCGGCAAGGTTCATCAGCAGAATGGCGAATGCCGTGCCATCGACAAAGCTGCCCCACGTACGGATCAGGTAGATCAGCAGGCCGGCGCTGGCACCGAACAGCAGACGGGCCAGTGGCTGCCTGCAACCAGATACCGGTTCGGTGGCGATGAAGAACGCGGCCAGCATGGTCGAGCCTGACAGCAGGTGCAGCAATGGTGAGCCATTGGAGTCGGAGCCTGAGCCGTTCCAGCCCAGCAGGCTGAACAGAAACAAGGCGCCGAGCAAGCCGATGGGCGCGTGCCAGGTGAAGACCTTGCGTTGCATCAGAAATAGCCCGCCGAGCAGGAAGGCGAGGTTGACCCATTCGCTGGCGCTCCCACCGATATGGCCAAAGGCCGAATGGCTGGCAAACAGTTCGTCGATGGTCAGGCTGCGGTTATGGCGCAGCACGTCGAGTACCGTGGGGCTGGCCCAGGCATCGATGCGATCGCCGGTACCCAGGCTCAGGTTCAGGCTGTCCAGCAACCCGGCGGTCTGGCCAGGCCAGTGGTTCATCTGCAAGGGGAAGCTCAGCAGGACGAACGCATAGCCCACCATGGCCGGGTTGAACAGGTTGCGTCCCACTCCCCCGAAGGCTTGTTTGCCCAGACCAATGGCAACACAGGCTGCCATCAGCGGCAGCCACCAAGGGGCGTGGATGGGCAGGGCGGCGGCCAGCAGGACGGCGGTGACCAGCGCGCTGCCATCGCCCAGGGCCGAGACCACCGGCAGCTTGCGCCAGCTCAGCAGCAAGGCCTCGGTGGCCAGCGCCGCGCAACTGCTCAGCAGCAGGTTGATCAGCACGCCCCAGCCATGCAGCCAGAACAGCGCCAGCAGGCCAGGGGTGCAGGCCAGCAGCACCAGTTGCATGGCGCTGCGCAGGCGCGGATCAGGTGGCGGCATGGGCCTGCAGCTCCTCGAGGTATTGCCGGGCAATGTTTTGCAGGGCCGGCAGCAAGACGTCGATGTGTAGAGACAGATTCATTGGGTGAACAGTCCGTTGAGTCCCGAAAACGCCATGGCCATCACCCCGGCACCGATCAGTTGAATAGGCAGGCCGCGTAACGCTGCGGGTACCTCGGCTTGGCGGCTGCGCATATCTAGGTCCGCATACAGCACCAGCGCGAGCCAGAAGCCCAAAGCGGCAACGAGGGGCCACGCCAGCAGGCGCCAGCCGCGCATGTCGTCATGGGACAGTTGCACCAGCAAGCCTAGCACCACGGCATTTGCGCTCAGCAGGCCCGACAGGCCTTGTGTGGGCCAGTCCGGGCGCAGGCGCTGGAGCAGGTTCGGCAGCGCCCAGGCCAATGCCGCCAGCAACGGCAGGAAGACCAACAGCTGAAGGTCCTGCAACTGCAATGGCACGAGCAGTTGTTGGCACAGCCAGGCGCCGATTGGCAGTGCCATGAGGATCAGCAGGGCGGAGCACAGGCCCAGCGCATGCAGGCGCACACGCTCGACCGGCTCTGCCTGCAGGACCAGGTGATTGACCAGCGCGGCGCTGACCAGGACCAGAACGTAGTCACTCATGGAGGTGCCGACGGCGGGACGATGGCGCCATTATCCGGCAGCGGACGGCAGATGCAAATGCCCCGGCCAGGGGGCCGGGGCATATTGGTTGCCTGATTTGGTTACTTGATGCGCTGGCCTGGCTTGGCACCGCTGTCGGGGCTGAGCAGGTAGATCTCCTCGCCGCCCGGGCCGGCTGCCATGACCATGCCCTCGGAAACACCGAAGCGCATCTTCCGTGGCTTGAGGTTGGCCACCATCATGGTCAGGCGGCCTTCCAGCTGGGATGGATCCGGGTAGGCCGACTTGATGCCCGAGAACACATTGCGACGCTCATCACCGATGTCCAGGGTCAATTGCAGCAGCTTGTCGGCACCCGGCACGGCTTCGGCCTTGACGATCAATGCCACGCGCAGGTCGACTGCGGCGAAGGTGTCGAACTCGATCTCGGCCGACAGCGGGTCTTTGGCCAGCTCGCCATTGCCCGCCGGGGCGGTGTTGGCCTCGGCGGCCAGCAGGTCTTCCTTGCTGGCGGCAATCATTGCTTCGACCTTGGCCGGTTCGATGCGGCTCATCAGCGCCTTGAACGGCTTGAGCTGGTGATTTTCCAGGCGCGACTGGTGGTCGTTCCAGGTCAACGGCGCGACATTGAGGAAGGCCTCGGCGTCGCTGGCCAGCACCGGCAGGACCGGCTTGAGGTAGATCACCAGCTGGCGGAACAGGTTGACGCCCTGGGCGCAGATGGCCTGTACCTCGTCCTGCTTGCCTTCCTGCTTGGCCAGCGACCACGGGGCCTTGTCGGCGATCCAGGCGTTGGCGCGATCGGCCAGGGCCATGATCTCGCGCATCGCGCGCCCGAAATCGCGGGCTTCATAGGCCTCGGCAATCGACGGGGCGGCCGCGAGGAAGGCTTCGGTCAGCTCCGGCGCGGCATCACCGGCGACCATCACGCCGTCATTGCCCTTGTGGATGAAGCCGGCGCAGCGGCTGGCGATGTTGACCACCTTGCCGACCAGGTCGGAGTTGACCTTCTGCACGAAATCCTCGAGGTTCAGGTCGAGGTCGTCGACGCCGCGGCCCAGCTTGGCGGCGTAGTAGTAACGCAGGTATTCCGGCTGCAGATGATCGAGGTAGGTGCGCGCCTTGATGAAGGTGCCGCGCGACTTGGACATCTTCGCGCCATTGACGGTCAGGTAGCCGTGCACGTTGACCGCGGTCGGCTTGCGCAGGCCCGCGCCTTCGAGCATGGCCGGCCAGAACAGGGCGTGGAAGTTGACGATGTCCTTGCCAATGAAGTGGTAAAGCTCGGCCGTGGAGTCTTCTTTCCAGAAGGCGTCGAAGTCCAGTTCCGGCCGGCGCGCGCAAAGGTTCTTGAAGCTGGCCATGTAGCCGATCGGCGCGTCCAGCCAGACGTAGAAGTACTTGCCAGGCTCGCCCGGGATCTCGAAACCGAAGTACGGGGCGTCGCGGGAGATGTCCCATTCCTGCAGGCCAGAGTCCAGCCACTCGGCGAGCTTGTTGGCCACGGCGTCCTGCAGGGTGCCGCTGCGGGTCCACTGCTGCAGCATGGCCTGGAAGTCGGGCAGCTTGAAGAAGAAGTGCTGGGAGTCACGCAGCACCGGGGTGGCGCCGGAGATTGCCGACTTGGGGTTCTTCAGCTCGGTCGGGGCGTAGGTGGCGCCGCATTTCTCGCAGTTGTCACCATACTGGTCCTCGGCCGCGCACTTGGGGCAGGTGCCCTTGATGAAGCGGTCGGCGAGGAACATGCCCTTTTCAGGATCGAAGTACTGGGTGACCGAACGGGTGGCGATATGCCCGGCATCGCGCAGGCGCGTGTAGATCAGGCTCGACAGTTCGCGGTTCTCCTCGCTGTGCGTGGAGTGGTAGTTGTCGAAGTCGACCAGGAAGTCGGCAAAGTCGGCGCTGTGCTCGGCCTGGACGTTGGCGATCAACTGTTCGGGCGTGATGCCTTCCTTTTCAGCGCGCAGCATGATGGCCGAGCCGTGGGCGTCGTCGGCGCAGACATAGATGCACTGGTTACCGCGCAGTTTCTGGTAGCGCACCCACATGTCCGTCTGGATGTACTCGAGCATGTGACCAAGGTGGATCGATCCATTGGCATAGGGCAGGGCGCTGGTGACGAGAATCTGACGTGGCTCGGACATGGTGGCTCGGCTACTTATCTGGCTACGGGGTAAAAATGAGGGTGATCGGCCACTATAAAGGGCTGGCGAATATATTTCACCCCAACAACGCATCCGCTGACGATTGACGGGTTAGCATAGGCACCTGTTTCGTATTCAGTTTGCCAATGGGAGCCTCCATGAGTGCCGTTACCCGTGCCGCCGTCGAAGGCGTGCTTCGCCAGTACACCGACCCCTACCTGAACCAGGATCCGGTCAGCGCCGGTTGCGTGCGCGCCATCGATATCCAGGGCGGGCAGGTCAATGTGCAGTTGCAGTTGGGTTATGCCGCCGGGCTGTTCAAGGGGGGCTGGGCGCAGGTGCTGCAAACTGCCATCGAGAACCTCGACGGCGTGAGCTCGGCCTCGGTCGGCATTGACTGTGTGATCGCCACCCACAAGGCCCAGGCTCAGGTGCCGGCCATGGCCAGCGTCAAGAACATCGTCGCCGTGGCCTCGGGCAAGGGTGGGGTCGGCAAGTCGACTACTGCCGCCAACCTGGCCCTGGCCCTGGCCCGCGAGGGTGCCCGGGTGGGGATACTCGACGCCGACATCTATGGCCCCAGCCAGGGTGTGATGTTCGGCATCCCCGAGGGCACCCGCCCGCAGGTGCGCGAGCAGAAGTGGTTCGTGCCGATCAAGGCCCATGGCGTCGAGGTCATGTCCATGGCCTTCCTCACCGATGACAACACGCCCATGGTCTGGCGTGGCCCGATGGTCTCGGGCGCGTTGCTGCAGCTGGTGACCCAGACCGCCTGGGACGACCTCGACTACCTGGTGATCGACATGCCGCCAGGCACCGGCGATATCCAGCTGACCCTGGCGCAGAAGGTGCCGGTGGCGGGCTCTGTCATCGTCACCACCCCGCAGGATCTGGCGCTGCTGGATGCCAAGAAGGGCGTGGAGATGTTCCGCAAGGTCAACATCCCGGTGCTGGGTGTGGTGGAGAACATGGCGGTGCACATCTGCTCCAACTGCGGCCATGCCGAGCACCTGTTCGGCGAAGGTGGCGGCGAGAAGCTGGCGGCCCAGTACGGTGTCGAACTGCTGGCGTCGTTGCCGCTGTCGATGCTTATCCGCGAGCAGGCCGACAGTGGCAAGCCGACCGCGATTGCCGAGCCGGAGAGCCAGATCGCCATGGTCTACCAGGAGCTGGCGCGGCAGGTGGGGGCACGAATAGTGTTGCAGGAAGCGGCGGCGCCGGCGATTCCGAGCATCACCATCAGCGAGGACTGAGGTTCAGGCGATCATGTGGGGGCGGGCCAGCTCGCTTCCACGATGGGTACGGGCGATTGACTCAGGCACAAAAAAACCCGCCAATGGCGGGTTTTTTTTGAAAGCTAGGAAGCGAGATCGACTTAGGCGATCTGAACTTCTTCAGCCTGCATGCCTTTCTGGCCGCGGGTAGCGACGAAAGTAACAGCCTGGCCTTCTTTCAGGGTTTTGAAGCCGTCAGCTTGGATGGCTTTGAAGTGCACGAACAGGTCGTCACCCGACTGAGGGGTGATGAAGCCGTAGCCTTTCTCATCGTTGAACCACTTAACGGTACCGTTTTGACGGTTGGACATGTTTCTGTCTCCTTGGACAAAGTTGATTACGGTCAGGAAGTACCCTGCCCGGGACTGAGTGCAAAGAGAGCAGAAAATTCAGCGATGGGCCGATGATAATCGTGCATCAAACTAGAGATTCTCGGTGTCACGTGCAGCACAGTGGCGCCACCTTAACCCACTTTCCACGACCTGCCAATGGTCAAGGAGCGCTTTGATGAATTTCGGATCGGCGGCCGGTGCAGGCCCCGTCTGGCGCGGGATGGGCAAGGAAACTTTAACCCGCGCGCCGGGACCGGTAAGATGCGCATCTCGTTTTTCACCTTGCACTCTTCAGGACACCCCGCCATGAGCATCAAATCGGACAAGTGGATTCGCCGCATGGCGCAGGAACACGGCATGATCGAACCGTTCGTCGAGCGCCAGGTGCGCGGCGAGCACGACAGCCGGGTCATCTCCTTCGGCGTCTCCAGCTACGGCTACGACGTGCGTTGCGCCGACGAATTCAAGGTGTTCACCAACATCAACTCGGCCACCGTCGACCCGAAGAACTTCGATGCCGGCAGCTTCGTCGACATCAAGAGCGACGTGTGCATCATCCCGCCGAACTCCTTTGCCCTGGCCCGTACCGTCGAGTACTTCCGTATTCCGCGTGACGTGCTGACCATCTGCCTGGGCAAGAGCACCTACGCGCGCTGCGGCATCATCGTCAACGTCACTCCTCTCGAGCCCGAGTGGGAAGGCCATGTGACGCTGGAGTTTTCCAACACCACCACGCTGCCGGCGAAGATCTACGCCAACGAAGGCGTGGCGCAGATGCTGTTCCTGCAGTCCGACGAGGAGTGCGAAGTGTCGTACAAGGACCGCGGCGGCAAGTATCAGGGCCAGCGCGGCGTCACCTTGCCGCGCACCTGAGCCGACAAAGCGCGGGAATTGTTTCCGCGCCCGGCACTCCAACGAGTGAACAGTTCCGGCGCGCATGACGTGCGCCGGCTCTCGTCAGGAGCCCCCCCATGAAAATCGATCCCGCAATCAGTGCCAAGCTGGCCGTCCTGCAGCCGAACCAGATCGGATTGCTAGCCTGGTCGCTGCTGGCCCATCCGCCGACACACACGCCACTGCCCATGCGCGCAGGCGGAGTGCCTCACCAGCCTGATCCCGACACGCCCCAGCCGCCGCAGCCTGGCGAGCAGCCACCGATGGAGCCGGGCGAGCCGACCCTGCCCGATGAGCCGCCTCCCGCTCCTGTGGCCTGACGTCGCTCAGTTGCCCAGCAGGTAACCGCTGCGGCAAACCTGCTCGCCTGCCACATGGGCGACCACCATGCCCGCGGTGGCCATGCGCCTGATGCTGCGGGCATAGAGCAGCCCGGCCTGGCTATTGCGCAAGGGCGTTACCCGGTCGCTGAGCGGGTCGATGACCTCGGCGATCAGCGCTCCGGCTTGCAGGTACTGCCCGGGGCTGGCATGGAACACCAGCAACCCGCCAAGCGGTGCCATGACCGGTTCCACCGCCGCCAGCGGCGTGGCCGGATGGCGCAAAGCGGGCAAGGGCGCCGGTTGGCCTTCGATGACGCCGGCGTGGGTCAGGAAGTCGAGGATCGCCTGGCAGTCCTGGGTGGCCAGGGCGTGGCTGACATCGGCCTGGCCGCGCAACTCGATGGTCACCGAAAAACTGCCCAGGGGGATCGGGAAGCGTTTGCCGAAGCGCTGCTGCAACTGCCACCACACCAGGCTGAAACACTCATCGAACGATTGCCCGCCCGAGTCGGTGGCCAGCAGGCTGGCCTGGACGCCCAGGTAGCGGGCCAGCGGTTCGACCTCGGGCCAGGCCTCGGGCGTGGTGTACAGGTGCTCGACGGCTTCGAAGTCGCAATGCAGGTCGAGCACCATGTCGGCGTCGCAGGCCAGGCGCTGCAGGGTCAGGCGCTGGGACTGCAGCGGCGTGTGCGCGGGGTGGGCATCCAGGCCCCGGCGCAGGTATTCACGGATCAGCGCGAGGTTGTGGGCCGGGTCCTGGGAGAGGTGGCCTTCGATCTGGTCGCCGATGCTGTCCGACAGGTCGACGAACCTGCGGTTGAAGTTCTCGCCGCTTTGCAGCTCGAAGCGCCCCAGGGGCGCGTCCAGCAACACCTGCTCGAGGCCGACCGGGTTGGCCACCGGTACCAGGATGATCTCCTTGCGCAACCGGCCCTGCTGCTCCATGTCCCCAAGCCGCTGCTTGAGATGCCAGGCCACCAGCATGCCCGGCAGCTCGTCGGCATGCAGCGAGGCCTGGATGTACACCTTGCCGGCGCCACGTGGGCCGAAATGGAAGCTGTGCAACTGGCGGGCGATACCCGGGACAGGGGAGAGCAGGTCGTGGGTCGAGTGGTGCATGGTGGTCCTGATGTCAGCGTTGTAGGGCAAAGGCTGGGATCAAGGATAGAAGCATAACTTCGGGGGCGGCGCACTATTCACATAGGAGAGCGCAAGAGGATGGGGGCAGTGACCATGGGATCGAGCACCGCGCGCGGCGCTCGATTTTGCTGGCTCTGGTCTCTGAGACCTATTTGCCAGGCACCAGCGTCAACCGCTGGCTGCCGTAGGCCCGGGCAAAGTTCTGCGGTTGCAGCGGCAGGCTGGTGAAGCGGCCCTTGAACCAGGCATCGAGCCCATCGCTGTAATGGCGGCTGGCCGGATTGCCGGACTGGCCGTTGCTGGTCAGCAGCTGCAGCGGTTCGGTCTGCCCGAAATCAACGATCATCCGCGCCGAGGCCGGCAGTTGGGTGTCGAAGCTGCTCCCCCAGGCATAAGGCGTCAGGGCCAGGGTGCTGAAGTCGCCACCCGCCGCCAGGGGCGCGCGCTCGAGCTTGTCGCCCAGGCCGTGATAGGCCGGTGCCGGCCAGCGGTACTGATGCAGCTTGCCCCACTGCCAGGCGCGGCGGTCGGCGCCGAGTTGTGTGGTGCCGGCATCCACCGCCGCAGCCAGGCTGCGGGCGAGGATGGTGGGCTTGTCTTCTTTTTGCGGCGTGCCGCGATCGTCCCAGAACGGGCTGTCCTCGCGTCCCAGCAGGTGGTCGGCCTGGGCGGAGTAGGAAAGCTTGGCATTGCCGATGAACGCTTGCCATGTCGGGCTGGATTCCGGGCCCAGTTCATCGAGGAAAGTCTGGCGAGTGACCGCCTGGAGGAACAGTTCGTACAGCGCGGCATCGGCCGACACCGGGCTTAGCCGGCCATCGAAGGCCTTCAGCCGCGCCAGGGCGTCGCGAGCCTTGTCGCGCTGGGCGCCAGGCAGGGCGTCGATGGCCTGCTTGAGCGGCTGGGCCATGCCGGGGGCGTCGAACATCTGCTTGAGCTTGTCGGCTAGCAGGGTCACCTGATCGTTCTGCAGAGCCATCAGGCTGCGGCTGTCGTGGCGACCGTTGCCGGCCAGTTGGGCCATGCGCTCGGCGCGCTCGGGGTAATACCAGCTGCTCGACAGCTGCATGCCATAGCCCTTGGGCAGGCTGCGCTGGTTGGCGTGGCCGATGAAGCCGGCGGGCGGGTCCTGATCGTAGGGGTGCAGCATTGCATCGGCGTAACCATCCCAGTCATAGCGCCCGTCCCAGCCCGGCGAGGGCAGCAGGCCCTGGCCTTCACGGCGGTTGGGATAGCGTCCGCTGACCTGCCAACCGATATGCTGGGGCTCGGCGAACACGAAGTTCAGCGCTGCCGCACCGACCTCGCGGGTGCTGTCGAAGGCACGCTCGATGTTTTGCGCGCGGGTCAGGTCGAACAGCGCATCGAGGCTGCGATCATCCTTGAGCAGCGGTAGATGCAGGGTCAGGGCCAGGCTGCCATGCCCCGGCAACAGGGTGCCGTGGCGGGTGTCGTACATCACCTCGCGCTGGGGGCGCTGGCCGCGAACGAAGAAGGTCTCGTTGCGGGCACGCGCCGGTTGCCACTTGCCGTCGGCGAGGTAGGTCAGCTGGGTGCCCTGGCGGCGCACCTGCTCGAGGAACAGGTCCTGGTTGTCAGCCATCACCGCGCTGCTGCTCCAGGCCAGCTTGCCGTTGTAGCCGGCCAGCACGATCGGCAGCCCTGGCAGCGACAGGCCGGCGACCTGATACTTGCCGGTGTGGATCTGCACCGGGCTCAGTGCCCAGGCGGCGCGGCTGTCGCTGGCCAGCAGGCTCTTGCCGGCACGGCTGCGCTGGGGCGACAGCGCCAGGTTGCTCGAGCCGGGGGCACCCAGCAGGCCGAGGTCGGCCAATTGCTGGCCAGTGGCGGTGAGCGCGCCCAGGCCCGGCAGCTGGCTGGCCAGGTTCAGGCCCTTGAGTTTGTCGACTTCGCTGTCGGCCAGGGGTTCGTCCGGAGCGCCGGGCAGCAGCCAGACCAGCTTGTCGGCACCCACCTTCTGCGCCAGGGTCAATGCCGACAGTTCCTCCTGCAGGTTCACCGACTGGCTGAAGGCGTAGAGGCTGAAGATCAGCGCCGAATCCTCGGGTTTCCAGTATTCCGGGCGATAACCGCTGCGAGCGAGTTCGCCCGGCAACTTGTCGCGATAGCGGAACAGGTAGGCGTTGACCCCGCGGGCATAGACTTCGAAGAAGCGCTTCAGGCGCGGCGAGGCATCGGCATAGAGCTGACCGGCACTCTGCTTGAGATTGGCCGCGCGCATCAGCCGGTCGATCGCCAGGGCGTCGGCTCCAGCCAGTTCGGCCAGGCGCCCCTGGGCCAACAGGCGCATGGCGACCATCTGCTCGATGCGATCCCCGGCATGCAGGTAGCCCAGGCTGAACAGCGCATCATGGAAGTTGCCGCTTTCGATCAGCGGCGCGCCCATTGCGTTACGCCGTACCGAGACGTTCTGCGCCAGACCCCTGAGCGGTTGCACGCCGCTGTTGGGCAGGACGCTGTCCTGGTAGCCACCCATCTGGCAGCCGCCCAGCGCGAGCAGGCCAAGCAACGCGGCAGCACTGCCGAGGCGGAGAGGGAAGGGTGGAAGGGCGGGGGCGGCCATGGCTGGATTCCTGCAGGGCGTGGCGGGGTTCTGAAAGGCGCTAAGGTAGTGAGCGCGCAGTCGCCGTGCAAGGTGCCGGGGAGCTTTATTTACCAGTGGTCATGCTGGAGCGGGTTGATCATGGGCCAAGCCCGTTCCCGCGACGATTTGCCTGGGAGTGGGCTTGGCCCTGAACACGTGCGCTGACGTTGATCAGGCGCCGTGGCACTTCTTGAATTTCTTCTCGCTGCCGCACGGGCAAGGGTCGTTGCGGCCGACGTCCTTCAGGGCGTTGCGCACTGGCTCCTGATGGCCGTGGTTGCAGTGCGGGCCATGCACATGGCCGTGGTCGTGGTGATGGTCGTGACCGTGATCGTGATCGCAGTCGGGGCCATGGACATGGGGTTGTTGGGTCATTGCAGCGTTACTCCGGTTTAAGATCGCCGGGGATTATCTCACCCCTTTGCCTCAAGTGCAGGTCCCGATGCACGATCAGCCCGGTGGCCAGTTCGCCGCGTAGTTGATACTGCACGGGTTGTCCGCTTTTGAGCAGCTTTGCCAGAGGCTTGAGGTGCTGCCAGAGATTGGTCCGCACGGTGACCTTGAAGGTGCGCCGGGCATGGCCGCCAACGCTGCGCCACAGGCTGGCCTCGTCTTCGGCCAGCAACAGGTCGCCGAGGCGTACAGAATAGGCCAGGTGGCGGATGAACAGGCGGCTGTCGTTGGGGTTGTCGACGCGCAGGTGCAGAACGAACTCCTGCTGGTGCAGGCGCACCTTCACCGGTTCCACCTCGAGCAGGTGCAACTGTGGTTCGCGCCAGGTATCAGCGCCCCAGCTGGCGCAGCCCGCCAATCCGCCCAGCAGCAGGCTGAGCGAGAGCAGGCGAGCCAGGGTGCGCATGCTCAACTACCGAAGTAACTGGCGCAGCATTTCTTGAACTTCTGCCCGCTGGCGCAGGGGCAGGGGTCGTTGCGTCCGGCCTTGAGGGGCGCGGTCGGGTCGATGAAATACCAGCGTCCGGCATGCTGGACGAATGCCGAGCGCTCGCGGTGCTGGTGATCGCCCTCAAGGTCGTGCCAGCGCGCGGTGAACGTGACGAAGGCATGCTCGGGCTGTCCGCCCAGCACCTCGGCGCCCTCTACCTCCAGGCCCAGCCAGGTGCTCTGCGCGCTCCAGGCCGCCATGGCGGCGCGGTCCAGGCCTGGGCGCTGGGCCGGCAGGGTGGTAGCCACCAGGTAATCCACCAGGCCCAGCACATAGGCGCTGTAGCGTGAACGCATCAGCGTCTGGGCATCCGGCGCTGGTGTTCCACTGTGATAGTGCCCGCAGCAGGTATCGAGCAGGTTGCCACTGCCGCAGGGGCAGATCGAGACACTCATTCGGTCACCACCAGTACTTGCCGAAGTTTTCGGGGTTGGCCCAGAACTTGGCATTGAGCCAGTCCGGGACTTGTTTGTAGTCATGCAGATCATAGGTGAACAGGCTCAATACCTGTTCATCGCGCTGGAACTGCTCGCTGGCCGAGAGCGCCAGCGAGTAGAAATCGGTGGGCTGCCAGCCGCAGGCGGTCAGGTCGGCCAGCACTGCGACGCGGCTGGCGTTGAGGTTGCGGATGCCGCCCAGCAGCTCCAGGCCGGTGCGCTTGGGCAGGTGCTCCAGGCAATCGACCAGTACCGCCAGGTCGAAGCGCCGGGCTGCCTGTTCGGCAGGCAGCGGGCCGGGTGCGGCAACTTCGATGCGGGTATCGGGATGGGCGGCGGCGAAGGCTTCCAGGGCAGGGAAGCGGCTGCCCACCAGCAGCAAGTGGCGCGGGGTGAAGCGTTCCAGCAGGGCGGCCAGTGCCTGCTGGGGCGTGCGTTGGGAGAAAGCGTCGGTCATTGCCATTCCTCGTTCAGGTCGCTCAAGACTAACGGTCCCAGGCCAGCGGGCAAAGGGGCGCGCGGCTGCGGCGTGGCTTATTGCTGGCAGAGCGGGAAGCGCCGGTCTTTACTCCCAGAGCATCGGTTTTCTACCGATTCCCCCTAGGAGAAGCAACAAGATGAGCATAGTACGCACAGCGATACCCCTGGTTCTGCTCACCAGTGTGTTGACTGGTTGTGCAGGTTTGCAGAAAACCGACTGGCCGAAGTGTGCTGCCGTCGGGGGCGTGGGCGGCGCGGCCCTGGGCGCGATCGAGAGCTCCAGCTGGGCCGGCTGGGGCGCCTTGCTCGGTGGCGGCCTGGCGGCGGGTTACTGCTGGGCCCATGGCGACGGTGATGAAGACGGCGACGGCGTACCGGACAGCCGCGACAAGTGCCCGGGCACCCCGCGCGGCGTGCAGGTCGACGCCAATGGCTGCCCGCCGGAGCCGGCGCCGGTGGTCGAGGAAGTCGTGGTACAGAAGGAAGAAGTCATCGTCATCCGTGACGTGCATTTCGAGTTTGACTCGGCACGCCTGACGGCCACCGACAAGGAGCGCCTGAACACCATCGCCACGCGGCTCAAGCAGGAAGCCCCGAGCGCGCGCCTGAGCGTTTCCGGCCACACCGACAGCGTCGGTTCCGACAGCTACAACCAGAAGCTCTCCGAGCGCCGCGCCCAGTCGGTGACCAACTACCTGGTCGAAAGCGGTGTGCCACGTGCCAGCTTCGTCTCGGTGGTGGGGGCGGGTGAAACGCAGCCGGTCGCCGACAACGCCACAGCCGACGGGCGTGCCATGAACCGTCGAACCGAGATCAAGATCCAGCGTTGATGGCGACGTGCCCGCGCCTTGAGAAGTGGCGTGGGCACGTCTTTACTCCTGTGTGACCGGTAGCGGCCGGTGACACAGGAGCATTCACCATGCGTGTTTTGTCGAAAGCGGCACTGCCGTTGGTGGTGGCCACGAGCCTGCTGGCAGGTTGCGCCACCCACAGCGATGGCAGCGCGCCCCTCAATCAAAGGACCTGGCCCATCTGCAGCCTGCTTGGCGGCCTGGTCGGTGGCGGCCTGGGCGCCATCGAAAGTTCCAGCTGGGCGGCTGGTGCCGGCGTTGCCGGTGCGATTGCCGGTGGCCTGATCTGTTATGCCCAGGATGGCGACGAGGATGGCGATGGCGTTTTCGACCGCCGCGACCGCTGCCCGGATACTCCGGCCGGTACCCAGGTCAACCATATGGGCTGCCCATTGCCGCAGTATCCAGCCGCCGCACCGCAGCCGGAGCCTGCGGCGACCTCGGAGGTGATCACCCTCGATGATCAGGGCCAGGTGCTGTTCGCCTTCGATTCCGCCGAACTCACCCAAGGTGCACAGCAGCGCCTGCAGGGCTTGCTGCCCAAGCTCAACGACCCCAGTGTGGCCAGTGTCAAGGTGATCGGTTTCACTGACAGCGTGGGCTCCGACAGTTACAACCAGCGCCTGTCCGAGCGCCGTGCCAGCGGTGTTGCCGAGTACCTGATCAGCCAGGGCCTGGCGCCGAACAAGGTGACCAGCCAGGGCCGTGGCGAGAGTGAGCCGGTGGCCGACAATGACACCGATGAAGGCCGCTCACGCAACCGACGGGTGGAACTGCACCTGAACTGACTCCTCTGGCGCATGCCCCGGCAGTAGGGTTACTGTTGCCGGCGCGGTCCGCTCGAACGGACCGTGCCGGCATAACAAAAATCATGGGGGCGGGGTATGAAGTTCATCCTGGGCCTGGGCAAGGCTCTGACAGTGGCGTTCTGGGGTGTGGTGCTGTTCAACCTGTTCATGCCACAGCCATTGCCGCTCAATCTGCTGATCAATGCCGCAGGTATCGTCCTGCTGTCGCTGCATGTGCTCGAGGTGCTGTTCTTCAATGGCAGCTTGCGTGGGCGCAGTCACCGCTGGTTCGACCGCTTGCAGATTCTGTTGACCGGCATCTTCCATGTCATGTCCATCCCCCGGTCGCAGGAGGCGCCGAGCCATGCGTAAACTGATTTTGCTGGCCGTACTGGCCACACCCTTGGCCCAGGCCGAGAGCCTGGAGGTTGCTGCCCATTCGATGCTGCGCCTGCCGAACAAGGCGGCCAGCGTGCACCTGGAGCACCTGCGAGTGGCCGACTCGGCGACCTTGTTGCTACCGGCCAGCCTTACCGAGCTGAAGATCGACCGGCTCGAACTGGGGCGCGATGCGCGCATCGCCATCGCGCCGGCCGAGCGCGACCTGAGCATCGAGGCGTTGACGGCTCGGCTGGGCGAGGGTAGCGAATTCAGTGCGCCAGGGGCGCCCGGAAGCTACGAGCGGCCCGCGCGGCCGGGGCGTAACCTGGATCTGCGGTTGCAGGCGCTGGAAGCGGACCGGCTATCGATCGACGCCCGGGGCGGGGCTGGGGCGCCGGGGTATGTCGGGCTCGACGGCGCCAATGGCAAGCCGGGGGGCTGCACCTGGGGGCAGGCCAGTCGTGGGGCCAATGGTGATGATGGTGGCAACGGGCATGATGGGGCCCCCGGTGGGCGAGTTCGTCTGGCGGTGCCTGAAGGGTTTGCGCAGGAGCGGATTATGGTGCGACTTGATGGTGGTGCGCCTGGTAAGGCGGGGGCTGCCGGGAAGGCTGGGGCAGGTGGGGCTAGTAAGGGGTGTCTGGTTTATCGGACCGATGCTGGGGGGAATGGGCGGCCTGGGCAGGCCGGGCAGCCTGGGTTGGCTGGGGCCTCGGGGGAGTTGATTCTTCAGCGGCTTTGAGTTTTTTTGGTAGCGTTGTTTGGTTGTTTGGTTGTTTGGTTGTTTGGTTAGTTGGTGTTGAAAGTTGTATGCGCATTCATTTGCGATGTCGACGCTTATTCACCTTTCCGCCCTTACGGCGGGTCCCTTTTTGAAGGATCAAAAAGGAACCAAAAAATCCTCGCTCCATTCATCCGGCCCTCCGCTTCGCTCCGGGTTCCCTCACTCCGGCCTTGCTCCCGGGAGGACCGCGCTGAACGCCCCATCCTGGGGCGCAGCGCTTGACGGGCATCCATGCCCGTCACCTCCCTGCGCAAGACCTGCGTTCGGCCTCCTGAAGTCGCGAAGTTACGGGCGGCGCCTGGACTAACGCAGCTAGTCGCTAGTTGCCAGCGTGGGAACTCTAGATCAACATCGCGGGGCAAGCCCGCTCCCACCATAGTTTGACTACGTGATTCAACGTGGGAGCGGGCTTGCCCCGCGATAGCGTAATGAAGAACAACATAACAGCCACTAACAAAACCAACATATCTGCTCTTGATCTGCTCTTGATCTGCTCTTGATCTGCTCTTGATCTGCTCTTGATCTTGCTTCTAAGTGCGCGATAGTTCAGGCGACACAAATTGCGACTTCAGGAGGCCGAGTGGAGTTCTTGCGTAGTGGGGCGACGGCCATGGATGGCCGTCGAGCGCTGCGCCCCAGGATGGGGCGTACAGCGCGGTACCCACGGGAGCAAGAACGGAGCGAGGGAACCCCGGAGCGAAGCGTAGGGGCCGTATGAACGGAGCCGAACGGTTTTGCCTACTTTTGTCAAGAAAAAAGTAGGTCGCCGTAAAGGCGAAAGGGTGACTAAGTGTCGACATCTTCTACGAATGTGCTTACAACTACCAAAAAAATCTCTCAATCCGAACCCGAAGCTGAACCCGACCCCCTCAAACCAAAACCCGCGAACTCGCCACTCCCACCACCACAACGCCAATCAACAAATTAACCCCAACCAACCGCCGAATCCGCCCCAGCACCCCAGCCCCCGAAGCCCAATCCCCTGCCTCCACCGCCGCACGCAACTCAGGCAACAACAACCCCTGAACCCGCATGAACAACGCAAACATGACAATCCCCCCGCCAATCATCACCTGCACATAACGAGGCGCGGTCTCGAACCCGGCAAACCGCAGGTGAATCATCCCGACCCCGCTGACAGCCAACACCGCCACCGCCAGCCAGACCCATCTGAAGAACCGCTGGAAAACCTCCACCCACAAACGCAGCCGCGCAGGCCCTTCCAGCGCTGCAACCGTGGCCGGCCGCAGCACCAGCCAGGCGAAGAACATCCCGCCGACCCAGACGAGGGCGGCCAGGACATGCAAGGTGTAGGGCAAGGCAAAGGCAAGCATCGGGATCTCCATGCGGCACAAAGGGCAATAGCGGGGTATGATAGCCGGCCCATGCGAAACACTGAAAATATATCCAGCCCTCCGGGCGCCTGCAGACCATGATCAGCAACGAACTCAAAGCCACCATCCAGGGCGCCTACTCGCGTTTCCTCGAAGCCAAAAGCCTCAAGCCGCGTTACGGCCAGCGCCTGATGATCGCCGAAGTGGCCAAGGTGCTCGGCGACATCGCCTGCGACGATGAAGGCCGCCGTGCCGGCGAGCCTGCGGTGGTTGCCGTCGAGGCCGGTACCGGTACCGGCAAGACCGTCGCCTACAGCCTGGCCGCGATCCCCGCCGCCAAGGCCGCCGGCAAGCGCCTGGTGATCGCCACCGCGACCGTGGCGCTGCAGGAGCAGATCGTCTTCAAGGACCTGCCCGACCTGATGCGCAACAGCGGGCTGAACTTCAGCTTCGCCCTGGCCAAGGGCCGTGGCCGTTACCTGTGCCTGTCCAAACTGGACGTCCTGTTGCAGGAAGGCCACGCCCAGTCGGCCACCGCTCAGCTGTTCGAGGAGGAGGGCTTTCGCATCGAGGTCGACGAGCGCAGCCAGAAACTGTTCAACAGCATGATCGAAAAGCTCGCCGGCAACCGCTGGGACGGCGACCGCGACAGCTGGTCGGAGGCCGTCGAGGACCAGGACTGGGCGCGCCTGACCACCGATCACAGCCAATGCACCGGTCGGCACTGCCCCAACTTCCAGCAGTGCGTGTTCTACAAGGCCCGTGAAGGCATGGGCAAGGTCGACGTGATCGTCACCAACCACGACATGGTCCTGGCCGACCTGGCGCTCGGCGGTGGCGCCGTGCTCCCCGATCCACGCGACACAATGTACGTGTTCGACGAAGGCCACCACTTGCCGGACAAGGCCATTGGCCATTTTGCTCATTATTCGCGGCTGCGCTCCACGGCCGACTGGCTGGAGCAGACTGCCAAGAACCTGACCAAGCTGCTGGCCCAGCATCCGTTGCCGGGCGACCTTGGCAAGTACATCGAGCAGGTGCCGGAGCTGGCCCGCGAGGTGCGTACCCAGCAGCAGTTCATGTTCACCCTGTGCGAGCAGGTGGCGGACTTCCGCGCCGGCGAGGACATGGAAGGCCGCGACCGCCCGCGCTATCGCTTCGAGGGCGGCGTGGTGCCGGAGCAGATCCGCGAAGTAGGCATCGAGCTCAAGAAAGGCTTCGCTCGTCTCAACGACCTGTTCACCCGCCTGGCCGACCTGCTCAAGGAAGGCATGGACGGCGAAAACAACATCGGTATCGCCAGCCACCAGGCCGAGGAGTGGTACCCGCTGTTCGGCAGCCTGGTGACCAGGGCCCAGGGCAACTGGGAGCTGTGGACCGCCTTTACCGCGGAAGACCCCGAAGACAACCCGCCCATGGCCCGTTGGCTGACCCTTGCCGAAAGCGGCGCGCTGTTCGATATCGAGGTCAACGCCAGCCCCATCCTGGCTGCCGAGATGCTGCGCAAGAGCCTGTGGAACGTCGCCCATGGCGCCCTGGTGACTTCGGCGACGCTCACCGCGTTGGGCAAGTTCGACCGCTTTCGCATGCGTTCGGGCTTGCCACGCGACGCGGTGCAGTGCGTGGTGCCCAGCCCGTTCGTGCATGGTGACGCCGGACTGCTGCGCGTGCCCGACCTGGGCGCCGACCCCCGTGACGCCGCGGCGCATACCGCGGCTATCATCCGTGAACTGCCAGCCATCGTCGAGGACGCCCGCGGCGCGCTGGTGCTGTTCTCCTCGCGCAAACAGATGCAGGACGTGTTCGACGGCCTGGACCGCGACTGGCGCAAGCTGGTGCTGATCCAGGGCAATCTGTCCAAGCAGGAAACCCTGAACAAGCACAAGGCGCGGGTCGACGACGGCCAGCACAGCGTGCTGTTCGGCCTGGCCAGCTTCGCCGAGGGTGTCGACCTGCCGGGCGCCTATTGCGAGCATGTGGTGATCGCCAAGATCCCCTTCGCGGTGCCGGACGATCCGGTCGAGGCCGCGCTGGCCGAATGGATCGAAGCCCGTGGCGGCAATCCGTTCATGGAGATTGCCGTGCCCGACGCCTCGCTGCGCCTCATCCAGGCCTGCGGCCGGCTGCTGCGTACCGAGCAGGACCGTGGTGTGATTACCTTGCTTGACCGCCGTCTGGTCACGCAACGCTATGGCAAGGCTATTCTCAACGCGCTGCCACCTTTCCGACGGGAAATCGGCTGACTGCCGGAGCAACACGCACAACCCGTTGTCCATTACTCGATTGCGAGCCCATGACGGGCTCCGAAGGAGAGCCACCGCCCCATGATCCGCCGCGCCTTGCCTGTCGTGTTCTCCGTGTTGTTCAGTGCGCCTTTGCTGGCCGGGCAGCAGACTCTGTTCAGCTTCGTGCGCCCGGCCTCGGTGGTGAATGTCATCACCCAGGACACCAGCCTGCCGCAGTACAACGCGGAACAGACAGCCGAAGGCGAGGTGCTGCGGCGAGTGGTGTTCAACCCGGTGGCGCAGCCGACACTGCGGCTCGCGCCGCAGAGCGGGGCGTGGGACTGGTCTGCCGGCCAGGCGCTGACCCTGCGCCTGCAGAGCGGCATGGATTGGGCGCTGACCGTTGATGTGGTGGTGCAAAGCAGCGACGGACGCACGCTCACCAGCCGCATCGACCTGCCGGCCGGGCCTGCGCAGACCGTGATGATTCCGCTCAAGGCCAGTTCACCACTGAGTCAGGGCATGCGTGCCGGGCCGCCGATGCCTTGGACCTACGAAGGCCAGCGCCTGTTGCTGACTAGCAGCGAAGGAGGAGCTGACCTGGCGCAGGTCACTTCGGTCAGCTTGAGCATCC
Organism: Pseudomonas sp. B21-023; assembly: GCF_024749165.1. Taxonomy (NCBI): domain Bacteria; kingdom Pseudomonadati; phylum Pseudomonadota; class Gammaproteobacteria; order Pseudomonadales; family Pseudomonadaceae; genus Pseudomonas; species Pseudomonas sp. B21-023. The sequence goes on from NZ_CP087190.1 coordinate 1,368,529, forward strand.
CCGGCCCCAAGGTGGCGCAGAGCCTGTTGATCGAGAAGGTCGGCCTGCAGGATGACGATCAGGCGTTCAAGGCCGCCTACGCCGAGCTGATCGATGGCTATGGGCAATCGACCCGTGGCCGCTGGCCGGAAAAAATCGTCAACGACGAGCAGCTCAAGGCTGCCGACAGCCGTGAACAGGCACAGCTCAAGGGCTGGCTGGCCGAGCGCGACAAGCTCAAACTGGACACCTATGGCGGCCTGCTGGAGGGGCCTGCGTTCGAAGCCAAGGGTTTCTTCCGTACCGAGAAACGCGACGGACGCTGGTACCTGGTGACGCCGGAAGGGCATCCGTTCTATTCGCTCGGCGTCAATGCCGTCGCCGCAGATGGCGGGCGCACCTATGTCGCCGGCCGTGAGGGCATGTTCAAAGCCTTGCCGGGAGAAGGCGACACCCTGAGTGCCTTCTATGGCGAAGGCAACAACGATGACGGCAATGCGTCGTCCCAAGGCCGTGGTTTCAAGCAGGGACGCTGGTTCGACTTCTACGCGGCCAATCTTCAGCGCACCTATGGCAAGCCTTGCCCGCAGGGAGAGGTGGCGTGCCCGGTGGCGGTGCTGGATGCCCAGCGCTGGCAGGCCCATACTCTGGATCGCCTGCAGGCCTGGGGCTTCAACACCCTAGGTAACTGGAGCGATGCGTCGCTCGGGCAAGCCAAGCGCTTGCCGTACACCTTGCCGCTGTCGATCGTCGGAGACTACGCCAGCATCAGCACCGGCATGGACTGGTGGGGGCGCATGCCCGACCCGTTCGACCCGCGTTTCGCCATGGCCACCGAGCGTGCCGTGGCCATTGCTGCCCGGGATCACCGTGATGATCCCTGGCTGATCGGTTACTTCGCCGACAACGAACTGGCCTGGGCCGCGCCGGGGGACGACCCCAAGGCGCGCTATGGCCTTGCCTATGGCACCTTGCGGCTGACCACTGATGTGCCGGCCAAGCGCGCTTTCCTCAAGCAACTGCGCGACAAGTACCGCAACCAGCAGGGGCTGTCGAAGGCCTGGGGTATTGAGCTGACCGCTTGGGAGCTGATGGAAGACCCGGGGTTCGAGGCGCCTTTGCCCAACCCGGAGCATCCGGAAATCGAGCGTGACTACCAGTACTTCCAGCAGGTGTTTGCCGAAACCTATTTCAAGACCATTTCCGATGCGCTGAAATGGCATGCGCCCAACCATCTGCTGCTCGGTGGCCGCTACGCGGTCAGCACTCCCGAGGCGGTGAAGGCCTGCGCCGAGTTCTGCGATGTGCTGAGCTTCAACCTCTATACCTTGAAGCCTGACGACGGCTACGACTTTGCCCGCCTGGCCGAGCTCGACAAGCCGGTGCTGGTCTCGGAGTTCCAGTTCGGCTCGCGCGACCGCGGCCCGTTTTGGCCCGGCCCGCTGGAAGTGCCCCGCGAGGAAGACCGTGGCCCGGCGTATGCCAACTTCCTCAAGGCCGCCATGAATCAGCCGATGATCGTCGGTGCGCACTGGTTCCAGTACCTCGATCAACCCGCCAGCGGGCGCCTGCTCGATGGTGAGAACGGCCATCTTGGCCTGGTCGCTGTCACCGATGTGCCCTATGCGGGGTTCATCGAGGCGGTGCGCCGCAGCAACCTTCAAGCTCTTGGGCATTTGCGCACAGCGTTGGACAAGCCGTAGTTCCTGATAACCACCCAGCCATCTTAAGTAGGCAAATCGCCCAACTACTGAAACAATGCACCCCTTTGCAAGCCAGGCAGTAAAGAGAGGTAGTCGGGTGCAGATCCAGGGTCACTATGAGCTGAAGTTCGAGGCGGTGCGCGACGCTTTCGCCGCGTTGTTCGAAGATCCCCAGGAACGTGGTGCCGCGTTGTGCATCCAGGTCGGCGGAGAAACCGTGGTCGATCTGTGGGCCGGCAGTGCCGACAAGGATGGCCGCGAGGCCTGGCACAGCGACACCATCGCCAACCTGTTCTCCTGCACCAAGACCTTTACCGCCGTCACCGCCTTGCAACTGGTGGGCGAGGGCAAGCTCGCACTCGACGCTCCGGTGGCGCGCTACTGGCCGGAGTTCGCCCAGGCCGGCAAGGACCAGGTCACCCTGCGCCAACTGCTCAGCCACCGTGCCGGCCTGCCGGCCATCCGCGAGCTGCTGCCGGCCGAAGCCCTGTATGACTGGCAGGCCATGGTCGATGCCCTCGCCGCTGAAACGCCCTGGTGGACGCCCGGCAGCGAGCACGGGTACGCGGCGATCACCTACGGCTGGCTGATTGGCGAATTGATCCGCCGTGCCGATGGCCGTGGTCCGGGCGACTCCATCGTCGCCCGCACCGCCAAGCCGCTGGGCCTGGACTTCCACGTCGGCCTGGCGGATGAAGAATTCCACCGCGTGGCGCATATCGCCCGCGGCAAGGGCAACCCTGGCGATGCCGCCGCCCAGCGCCTGCTGCAGGTGACGATGCGCGAGCCCGAGGCCTTGTCCACTCGGGCCTTCACCAACCCGCCGGCGATCCTCACCAGCACCAACAAGCCTGAATGGCGGCGCATGCAGCAGCCGGCGGCCAATGGCCATGGCAATGCCCGCAGCCTGGCGGGCTTCTATGCCGGCCTGCTCGATGGCAGCCTGCTTGAGTCCGAACTGCTCGACGAGCTGACCCGCGAGCACAGCCTCGGCCAGGACCGCACCCTGCTCACCCAGACCCGTTTCGGCCTGGGTTGCATGCTTGACCAGCCAGACGTGGCCAACGCCACCTTCGGCCTTGGCGCGCGTGCCTTCGGTCACCCCGGCGCCGGCGGCTCTGTCGGTTTCGCCGACCCCGAACATGACGTGGCCTTCGGCTTCGTCACCAATACCCTCGGCCCTTACGTGCTGATGGACCCCCGCGCACAGAATCTGGTGCGGGTGCTTGGCAGTTGCCTTTGATCGGGTAACGCGGGTATTGCCACGTCCCTTTGACTATCCTCAATGCCAACGCCTGAAGCGTATGGGCAAAATTTCTTTCTATTTCATGGTGTATCGCTGATGTCTTCACATAAAACCTTAGCACTCGCCCTGTGCCTGGCCATGACCGGTTGTGCCAGCCACTCCCCGGACGCCGCAAAGGACGGTGGCCTGAACTGGTGGCCATTTGGTTCGGACAAGGTCGCTGACAAGGAAGTGAAGGAGGCTGTCGTCGAGAACGTGGCCAAGGCCGACGCCAAGTCCGAAAGCGGCAGCCGCTGGTGGTGGCCGTTTGGCAGCGATGAGAAGAAGGACAAGGTCGCGGCGGTGCCGAAGATCGACCATAAGGCCACGCAGGCCTGGCTTGACCAGTACGAGCCGAAGGTCCGCGAAGCGATCAAGGGCAGCAAGTTCGAGCTGGAGCGCCGCGAGGATTTGCTGGCGGTGACCATCCCGGTCGACAGCTCCTACAACCCTGATCGCCCGAACATGCTGCTGCCCGCGACCCTTGGCCCGATCACCCAGGTTGCCAAGGTCATCGAGACCGATACCAAGACCGCTGTGCTGATCCTCGGCCACGCCGACACCAGCGGCGCCATGGCCGCCAACCAGAAACTCAGCCTCGAGCGCGCCGCTTCGGTGTCGGCGATCTTCCGTCTCAGCGGCCTGCAGCGCGACCGCCTGATGCTCAAGGGTATGGGCGCGGTGATGCCGCGTGCCGCCAACGACAGCGCTGAAGGCCGTGCCTTGAACCGCCGAGTCGAGCTGCTGCTGACCCCGCAGAACACCATGGTCGCGCTGCTGGCCAAGTACCAGCAGGCTGCCCCGTCGCCGGCTCCGGCGGCGATGGTTGCCACCCAGGACGCCAAGGCCCCGGCCGCCAAGCCTGTCGTCAAGGCCGCCGCCAAGCCGGCTGCGAAAAAGCCTGCCACCAAAGCCAAGGCGCCAGCCAAGGCCAGCACCGTCGCCAAGAAGAAAGCCGCTCCGGCCAAGCCAGCCGCGAAGAAGGCCGCCACCGACAAGAAAGTCGCCGCCAACAGCCCTGCGAAGACCAACTGATCGTCAAGGAAACGCAGCATGACCCAATCCCTGGCCGATATGCGCCGCGACTACACCCGTGATGGCCTGGCCGAAGCCCAGGCTCCCGGGGAGCCGTTCGCGCTGTTCCACCACTGGTTCGCCGATGCGGTGAAGACCGAGCAGCTACCGGTGGAAGCCAACGCCATGACCCTGGCCACTGTTGATGCCGAGGGGCGTCCGCATTGCCGGGTGTTGCTGCTCAAGGCGCTGGATGCACGCGGATTCACCTTTTTCACCAACTATGAAAGTGCCAAGGGCCAGCACATTGCGGCCAACCCTTATGCGGCGATGACCTTCTTCTGGCCGGCGCTGGAGCGCCAGGTGCGGATCGAGGGACGGGTGGAGAAGGTCACGGCCAAGGAGTCGGACGACTACTACCAGGTGCGCCCGCTGGGCAGCCGGCTAGGTGCCTGGGCGTCGCCGCAGAGCCGGGTAATTGCCGATCGAGAGGAGCTGGAAGGCCTGGTCAAGGCCACCGAGGCGCGCTTTTCCGACAGCCAGCCGCATTGCCCGGAGCATTGGGGCGGTTACCGCTTGCTGCCCGAGCGCATCGAGTTCTGGCAGGGGCGTGCGAGCCGCTTGCATGACCGCCTGAACTACCGCCTGGTCGATGGCCAGTGGGCGCGCGAGCGTCTGGCGCCCTGACAAGAATGGGGCCGCGACGCGGCCCCATCATCAACGAGACCCCGTCGCTTCCCGCTCCAGCCACGCCGCCAACTCCTTGCGCCGCACCTTCTCCACCCGCGCCCGCTCCAGCAACTTGAGCATTAAGACCTGCTTCGCCGGATCCTCCCCGGCCAGCGACAGCGCCAGGTCTCGGTCCATCCAACGGCGCATGCGCACATACAGCCACCCGTGAAAATACAGCCCGGCGACCGTCACGACGACGACGATGAAGTAATCCATGGCTATCCTTGGTCTCATCTGTAGGCCCGCATTTCAGCCAGCAACGGCTGTACCTGAGCTGAATGAAAACAATTTTATAACGTTTGCGCCGTGACACTTGTCAAGGCGCGGAGTCTAATGGACACCTGTCTTATGGAGATTGTCCCATGCGTAAATCCGCTTTGCTGCTGGCCAGCTTCACCACCGTGTCGCTGCTGCTGGGCGGCTGCCAATCGTCGCTGACCGGCGACAGCTACTCCCGTGATGAGGCCCGCCGCGTGCAGACCGTGCGCATGGGTACCATCGAATCCCTGCGTCCGGTGAAGATCGAAGGCACCAAGACGCCAATCGGTGGCGGCGCTGGCGCCATTGTCGGTGGTGTCGCCGGCAGTGCCGTCGGTGGTGGCCGTGGCAGCATCGTCGCGGCGGTGATCGGTGCCGTGGCCGGTGGCCTTGCGGGTTCCGCTGCCGAAGAAGGCCTGACCCGCACCCAGGGTGTCGAGATCACCGTGCGTGAAGACGACGGCAGCATGCGTGCCTACGTGCAACAAGTGCAGCAGAACGAGATCTTCCGTGTGGGTGAGCGTGTACGCATCATGACTGTCGACGGCACCAGCCGCGTCACTCACTGACAGCACGCTTGAAAAGAAAACCCCGACCGGCTTGGCCGTGTCGGGGTTTCTTTTTGTCTGCGAAAGACGATCGGGTTAGTCGTTCAACCCGAGGATATCCCGTGCCACCGCTTCGGCGATTCGAATCCCGTCGACGCCGGCGGACAGGATGCCGCCCGCGTAGCCTGCGCCTTCACCTGCCGGGAACAGGCCCTTGAGGTTGAGGCTCTGGAAGCTGGCGTCACGGGTGATGCGCAGCGGCGATGAGGTGCGGGTTTCGATGCCGGTCAGCACTGCGTCGTGCAGGTTGTAGCCCTTGATCTGGCGGTCGAAGGCCGGCAGCGCTTCACGGATCGCCTCGATGGCGAAGTCTGGCAGGCTCGGTGCCAGGTCGCCCAGGGTCACGCCCGGTTTGTAGGAGGGCTCGACGCTGCCCAGCGCGGTGGATGGGCGCCCGGCGACGAAGTCACCAACCAGCTGCGCCGGTGCCTGGTAGTTGCTGCCGCCCATCACGTAGGCATGGGCTTCCAGGCGCTCCTGCAGCTCGATACCGGCCAGCGGGCCACCTGGATAGTCGCGCTCGGGGTCGATACCGACGACGATGCCGGAGTTGGCGTTACGTTCATTGCGCGAGTATTGGCTCATGCCATTGGTGACCACGCGGCCAGGTTCGCTGGTGGCGGCGACCACGGTACCGCCCGGGCACATGCAGAAGCTGTATACCGAGCGGCCGTTCTTGGCGTGGTGCACCAGCTTGTAGTCGGCGGCGCCGAGTTTCGGGTGGCCGGCGTACTTGCCCAGGCGCGCCTTGTCGATCAGCGACTGCGGGTGCTCGATGCGGAAACCGACCGAGAACGGCTTGGCCTCCATGAACACACCCTTGGCGTGGAGCATGCGGAAGGTGTCGCGGGCGCTGTGCCCCAAGGCCAGCACCACATGGCGCGAGTGCAGCTGTTCACCGCTCTGCAGCACCACGCCCGTGAGCTGCTCGCCATCCACCAGCAGGTCGGTGACCTTCTGCTCGAAGCGCACCTCACCGCCCAGGGTGATGATTTCCTCGCGCATCTTCTCGACCATGCTGGTCAGGCGGAAGGTACCGATATGCGGCTTGTTGATGTAGAGGATCTCGTCGGGTGCACCGGCCTTGACGAACTCTTCCAGCACCTTGCGGCCGTGGTGGTTCGGGTCCTTGATCTGGCTGTACAGCTTGCCGTCGGAGAAGGTGCCGGCGCCGCCTTCGCCGAACTGTACGTTGGATTCGGGGTTGAGCACGCTCTTGCGCCACAGGCCCCAGGTGTCCTTGGTACGCTGGCGCACCTCTTTGCCGCGCTCGAGCACGATCGGCTTGAAGCCCATCTGCGCCAGCAGCAGCCCGGCGAAGATGCCGCAGGGGCCGAAGCCGACCACGACCGGGCGCGCAGGCAGCTCGGCCGGGGCCTGGCCGACGAACTTGTAGCTGACGTCCGGGGCCACGCCGATCTTGGCGTCGCCTTCGAAGCGGCGCAGCAGTTCGTCTTCGTTGCTGGTTTCAAGGTCGATGGTGTAGATGAACAGCAGCTCGCTGTTCTTCTTGCGCGCATCGTAGCTGCGCTTGAACAGGGTGAAGCCGAGCAGTTGCTCATCGCTGATGCCCAGGCGCTGGACGATGGCGGCGCGCAACTCGTCGTCGGAGTGGTCCAGGGGCAGCTTCAGTTCGGTGATTCGTAGCATGGCAGGGTCCAGTATCCCGGCCATGGGCGGCCGGCGGCTTTACACAAACCGCCAAGTATAAGCTGTTAGCCGCCCCGACTGGCAGGATAAAAGCACCCGGTGATCAGAGGTCGCGGGCGCCGCCGTAGTAGGCGCAGCCTTGCAGGGTCTTGCCGTCGATGCGCAGCTCGGCCTTGAGGTGGCGGATGGCGCCGGTGGCGCCGTCGACGCAGCGCTGTGGCGCGACCCACAGTTCGACACGCTGGCCGTTGGCCTCGCTGGACAGGCTCAGGCCGCCGCCGGGCAGCGCTTCTTCCAGGTAAGGCAGTGGCAACGGCTCCTGGCCGATGCGGTTGAGCACCATGCCCTTGCCGCTGGCCTTGATGTCCCAGTCCGGCTCGTGGCCGCCGGCGCGGAGGGTCAACTGCTTGAAGTTGGGGTCTTCGCAGCCACGGTATTCGGAGGTGTCGAGGCGGTACAGGCGGGTCACGTCGAGCTGGCCGTCGCTGCCTGCCTGCTTGCTGCCGGCCATGCGCGCACGGACATCGGCGAACAGCTTGTCACCGGCGTCGTCGGCCAGGGTGGCGGCTTCTTGCAGGATGCCGGTGCCAGCAGCGTCGTTGACGATGAAGCGGCGGCTTTCGTTACAGGGTTTGAACAGCAGATGGCCGCCGGCCGCGCTCAGTTCGCCTTGCAGGCGGGTAGTGCCCAGGTTCGGGTCGACCGGTTTTTCGGCCAGCATCTGGCAGCCTGCGAACAGCGGCAGCAGGGCAGTGAGCAGCAGGGAAGGGGTGAGGCGCATCAGGCGGGCTCCGGTATTCGGGCAAAAAGTGCCGGTCACGTTACCGAGCCTGCGGGGCCTCTACAAGAGGCACGGCCTCATCGCGGCGCAAGAAAAAAGGGCCCGAAGGCCCTTTGATCATTCAACCCCCGAGGTACGCATCGCGTACCTTCGGGTCGGTCAGCAATGCTTCACCGGTACCCTGCATCACCACCTTGCCGTTCTCCAGCACATACGCCCGATCGGCGACCTTCAGTGCCTGGTTGGCGTTCTGCTCCACCAGGAACACGGTCACGCCATCGCGGCGCAGCTGTTCGATGATGTCGAAGATCTGCTGGATGATGATCGGCGCAAGGCCCAGCGATGGTTCGTCCAGCAACAGCAGCTTGGGCTTGCTCATCAGTGCCCGGCCGATGGCCAGCATCTGCTGCTCGCCACCGGACATGGTGCCGCCACGTTGGATGTAACGCTCCTTCAGGCGCGGGAACAACTGCAGGACCTTGTCCAACTGCTCCTGGTAGTCGCCCTTGTTGGTGAAGAAGCCACCGATGGCCAGGTTTTCCTCGACGGTCAGGCGGGCGAACACACGGCGGCCTTCCGGCACCACCGCGATGCTCTTGCGCATGATGTGCGAGGACGGCTGGCCGACCAGTTCCTCACCCAGGTACTTGATGCTACCGCTGCTCGCCTGGGGCGAGCCGCACAGGGTCATCAGCAAGGTGGACTTGCCGGCGCCGTTGGCGCCGATCAGGGTGACGATCTCGCCCTGGTTGATCTCGACGTTGACGCTGTGCAGCGCCTGGATCTTGCCGTAGAAGGTGGAAACGTTCTCGAACTTCAGCATTTACGCCTCCCCCAGGTAGGCCTTGATCACATCAGGGTTGCCGCGGATCTCTTCCGGCGTACCGTCGGCCAGGGGCGTGCCCTGGTTGATCACCACGATGTGGTCGGAAATGCTCATCACCAGCTTCATGTCGTGCTCGATCAGCAGCACGGTCACGTTGTGCGATTCGCGTAGGTAGGCGATGAGGGCCTTGAGGTCCTCGGTCTCCTTGGGGTTCAGGCCGGCGGCCGGTTCGTCGAGCATGATGATCCGCGGTTGGGTCATCATGCAGCGGGCGATTTCCAGGCGCCGTTGCTGGCCGTAGGCCAGGGTGCCGGCGGTACGGTTGGCGAACTCGGTCAGGTTGACCTTCTCCAGCCAATACTGCGCGCGCTCCATGGCCTCTTTTTCGCTGCGGCGGAAGCTCGGGGTCTTGAACAGGCCGGCGAAGAAGTTGGTGTTCAGGTGACGGTGCTGGGCGATCAGCAGGTTTTCCAGCGCGGTCATTTCCTTGAACAGGCGCACGTTCTGGAAGGTCCGCACCACGCCCTTGCGGGCGATCTGATGGCCGGCCAGGCCCTGGATCGGCTGGCCGTCGAGCAGGATGGTGCCGCCGCTGGGCTTGTAGAAGCCGGTGAGGCAGTTGAACACGGTGGTCTTGCCGGCGCCGTTCGGGCCGATCAATGCCACCACCTGTTTTTCCTTGACGGTCAGGCCCACGCCGTTGACCGCCAACAAGCCGCCGAAGCGCATGCTCAGGCCGCTGACTTGCAGAATTTCGCGGCTCATCGCGGCAGCTCCATGTGCGGACGTTGCATGGGCAGCAGGCCCTGCGGACGCCAGATCATCATCAACACCATCAGCGCACCGAACATCAGCATCCGGTATTCGCTGAACTCACGCATCATCTCCGGCAGCAGGATCATCACGATGGCCGCGAGAATCACGCCCAGCTGCGAACCCATGCCCCCCAGCACGACGATGGCGAGGATGATCGCCGACTCGATGAAGGTGAACGACTCTGGTGTCACCAGGCCCTGGCGGGCGGCGAAGAAGCTGCCGGCGAAACCGGCGAAGCAGGCACCCAGGGTGAACGCCGAGAGCTTGATCACGGTGGGGTTCAGGCCCAGCGCGCGGCAGGCGATCTCGTCTTCACGCAGCGCTTCCCAGGCACGGCCGATCGGCATGCGCAGCAGGCGGTTGATCACGAACAGCGCCAGCAGGGCCAGCAGCAGGGCGACCAGGTAGAGGAAGATGACCTTGTTGATCGAGTTGTATTCCAGCCCGAAGAACTCGTGGAAGGTCTGCATCCCCTCAGCGGCGCGGCGTTCGAAGGTCAAGCCGAAGAACTCCGGCTTGGGGATGTTGCTGATGCCGTTGGGGCCGCCGGTCCAGTCGGTGAGGTTACGCAGGAACAGGCGGATGATCTCGCCAAAGCCCAAGGTCACGATCGCCAGGTAGTCACCGCGCAGGCGCAGCACCGGGAAGCCGAGCAGGAAGCCGAAGGTGGCGGCCATCAGGCCGGCGATCGGCAGGCAGACCCAGAAGCTCCAGCCCAGGTAGTGGGAGAGCATGGCGTAGCTGTAGGCGCCGACGGCATAGAAGCCGACGTAACCCAGGTCGAGCAGGCCCGCCAGGCCGACCACGATGTTCAGGCCCAGGCCCAGCAACACGTAGATCAGGATCAGCGTGGCGATGTCGACCGCGCCGCGGGAGCCGAAGAACGGCCAGATCAGGGCGACGACGATCAGGCCCATGATCACCCAGCGCTGGGTTTTCGGCAGGGTCAGGAAGTTACTCACCGACGACGGTACCAGTTTGCGGTCGGAGCGGCGGCCCATCACCGAGCTCCACTGCTTGTCGAACAGCACGCGCAGGAACATCAGCACCGAGCACGCGGCGATGATGCCGATGGTGAACGAACCCTGGCTATGCACCACCAGGCTGATGCCATCGATGCTGAGTTTCAGGCCCAGCACCGGGAAGGCCACGGCCCAGACCAGCAAGGCGCTGAAGAACGCCTGTTTGAGATTTCTGTTCATACTTTTTCAACCTCCGGGCGGCCCAGGATGCCGGTCGGCCGGAACAGCAGGACAAGAACCAAAAGACCGAATGCCACCACGTCCTTGTACTGGTCGCCGAAGATGTCGGCGCCGAACGCTTCGGCCACGCCCAGCACCAGCCCGCCGAGCATGGCGCCCGGGATGCTGCCGATGCCGCCCAGTACCGCTGCGGTGAAGGCCTTCAGGCCCACCAGGAAACCGGCGTTGGGGTTGATCACCCCGTACTGCATGCTCAGCAGCACGGCCGCCACCGCCGCCAGCGCGGCACCGATGACGAAGGTCAGGGCAATGATGTTGTTGGTGTTGATGCCCAGCAGGTTGGCCATCTTGATGTCCTCGGCGCAGGCGCGGCAGGCGCGCCCCAGGCGGGAACGGGAGATGAACAGGGTGAGGCAGGTCATGGCGACGAGAGTTACCACGAACACCAGGATCTGCATGTACGAGACCAGCACTTCCTCTGCGCCCCCCGGGCCGAACGAGAAGCTGCCGGGGATCAGGTTGGGGATGGACTTGTCTTTCGAGTCCTGCGAGAGCAGGACGGTGTTCTGCAGGAAGATCGACATGCCGATGGCGGAGATCAGCGGGATCAGCCGGTTGCTGTTGCGCAGCGGCCGGTAGGCGACCCGTTCGATGCTGTAGCCGTAGGCACTGGTGACGAAGATCGTGGCGACGAAGGCCACGGTCATCAGGATCGGCAACGAGTGGATACCCATCATGGCCAGCCCGGCGAGGGCGATGAAGGCCACGTAGGAACCGATCATGTACACCTCGCCGTGGGCGAAGTTGATCATGCCGATGATGCCGTACACCATCGTGTAACCGATGGCGATCAGCGCGTAGGTACTGCCGATGGTCAATCCGTTAACCAGTTGTTGTAGGAAATGGTAGATCTCAGGCATTACAGCGCTCCTAAAAACCTGATTTGCATTTCTCTGGCGGGGGATGACCCCGGCCCATGTTCTCGTGTTCTACGCCACGTGATCTTGTGCGGGCACAACCAGGAAACCGCGGGTGACGGTTTTAAGATTTTCAGGTGAACCGGCTCCCGGATCACGGGAATCAGGTTCATGAACCTCGTAAAACAAAGCCCACTGCTCGCACAGTGGGCTTCTCGGTCAGCTATTAGTCACGCAGTTACTGAGGGGAGACTTCGGTCTTCGGCTTGCCGAAGTGCCATTCGTAGACCACGAACTTGAAGTCTTTCAGGTCGCCTTTCTCGTCATAGGACAGTTCGCCGGTCGGGGTCTTGAACTTGCCAGCGTGGATGGCGGCGGCCACCTTGTCGGTGTCTTCGGACTTGGCAGCCTTGATGCCTTCGGCGATCAGCTGGACAGCCGAGTAGGCCGGGAACACGAACGGACCGCTCGGATCCTTGCCGTCGGCCTTGATGGCGTCGACGATGGCCTTGTTCGCAGGGTCGGCGTCGAACGACTTCGGCAGGGTGACCAGCAGGCCTTCGGAGGCGCCCTGGGCGATCTGCGAGATGGAGTCGTTACCCACGCCTTCCGGACCCATGAACTTGGCTTTCAGGCCTTTCTCTTGCGCCTGGCGCAGGATCAGGCCCAGCTCCGGGTGGTAGCCGCCGTAGTAGACGAAGTCGACGTTGTTCTGCTTGAGTTTCTGGATGATCGAGGAGAAGTCCTTGTCACCGGCGTTCAGGCCCTCGAAGACGGCAACCTTGGTGCCCTTGCCTTCCAGGGTGGTCTTGACCGCGGTGGCGATGCCTTCGCCGTACTGCTGCTTGTCGTGCAGGACCGCAACGACCTTCGGCTTGACGTGGTCGGCGATGTAGTTGCCGGCGGCCGGGCCCTGGGCGCTGTCCAGGCCGATGGTGCGGAAGATCAGCTTGTAGCCACGGCTGGTGATGTCCGGGGAAGTGGCGGCGGGGGTGATCATGATCACGCCTTCGTCTTCGTAGATGTCGGACGCAGGCTGGGTGGAGCTGGAGCACAGGTGGCCGATCACGTACTTGACGCCATCGTTGACCACTTTGTTGGCGACGGCCACGGCCTGTTTAGGGTCGCATGCGTCGTCGTATTCCTTGGCTTCGAGCATCTTGCCATCGACGCCGCCCTTGGCGTTGATGTCCTTGATGGCCTGTTTGGCGCCGACGAACTGCATGTCGCCGTACTGGGTCACCGGCCCGGTCTTGGGACCGGCGATGCCGATCTTGATGGTGTCGGCGGCAAACGAATGGCTGGCGACTCCGGCCAGAACCATCGCGGCAAACAGCTTGGAAATCTTGATCATAGTGCTCCACTCATTCTGTTGTAATTCTTATAGTCCTGAGGCCAGGGCTACAGACCGGGCGGGATTCGCGGCCTGGCTACGCCAATGCCGTAAGCCCACCTTCCCCCGGAACATGTCCCGGAACTGTACCGGTACAGTGTAGAGCGCTGTCCGAGCGCTTGAAAAGCGGGCGAAAAGCGTCTGTCTCAAGGGGTGTCGCGTGATCGACATAAAGATACAGAAAAGCGCCATCACTTTGCCTGTATTCCCGGCCCGCCCCCACAAGTTCGGGCCTGATCGACCAAATTACGTATTTGAAACCGGGTTTTTCTGCAAAAATGCCGGCCTTTTTGTTGGCCGATCTTTGCGCAGGTAAACCCATGACTGATCAAGTAAGCACCCTCTATGCCAAACTGCTCGGCGAGACTGCCGTCATCGAGTGGAAAGCTCTGGAGCGTTTCTGGGCCAAGGGTGACCTGATTTGGGTCGACCCCAGCCTCGACCTGATCGCTGTTGCCGAGGCGATGGCCGAGAATCGCGGCGAGATCTTCGCCAAGTGGCGCAATGATGGCACTGTCGGGCCGGTCTCTGCCGAGCAGGCGCTCGACCTGCAAACCCGCGATCCAGAGATCTGGGCGGTGGTGGTTTCGCCGTTCATCGTGATCCAGGCGAAGAAAGCGGAATAAGCGCGGGCTTTTTTAGTGCGTGAAAACGCGCAAACGCTCCGCAATGGTGCGCATTGACGCTCACGTAAGGTAGAAGTTGGTAACAGTGGCGGGGTGATTCGGCGGGGCGGTAACAGTTTACGGGATGCGTAAATGGGGCCGCTTTGCGGCCCCCACTGGATCAGTAATCCACGCGCCCGGTATGGCTGTTCAGCGAAATCACCCGGGTCTTGCCGATGCGGTGCCTGAAGATCTCGCGCAGGTACTTCACCGCCTTCTTCACGCACTCGCGCGACAGGCGGATGTCGTTGATCGAGACGAAACGGCTCTTGTCGTTGATCAGCTCGCGGTACTTCTTCTCGTACATCGGCTTGATCGCGTACCAGTTGGTGTCGAGGATCTTCGCCGGGTTCTCGAACTCGTTGAGCAGGTCGTCGATGCTGTCTTCATCGAAGTGCTCGCTGGTGATGAACTCGAGGATCGCATTGTCCATGGTGTCGTCGAAACGGTACGGGTTGCGCGCGAAGCAACGCTTGATGAACGCCACGATCAGCGTGAGGAAATCGTCCGACAGGCACGGGCTCTTGGCGATCAGGGTGGTCAGCGACAGGTTGGCCGAGGCGCCGATCACCAGCGCATAGCGCTTGAGCGTGGTGTTGGGGAACAGGCTGTTGAGGTGGGTCTTGAGCCGGTTCAGGTCCATGTACGACAGTTTGTAATCCTTGGGCAGCGACACGATCGACACCACCGACGAGCAGTTCTTGAAGAAATGCAGGTCGTGCAGCGCCGCGGCGTCGTAGCCCGAGGCCTGGTACTGCTCCAGCGCGGCGCGGTAGCGACGCGACTCGATCGGCAGCAGGCTGATGCCTTCGATGGCCTGGGTCTGCTTGTTGAAGTGCGGCAGGTCGATGGAGCGGAAGAACAGGTCGTCGATGTCCAGGCGCGGCTGCTCGCGCTCGAACACCTTGAACTTGTCCGAGCCAGCCGGCGGCACTTCCGGCACCACCGACTCGGCATAGGCGATGGCCACTGGGCCGGCCAGGCTCATGAACAGGTCGTTGGCGTCCAGGCGGATGGTCTCGCCAATGTCGATGCCGGCGCGGCGGAAGTAGTTCTGGTCGTAGTCGGTGGTCACCGCCTGGGCGGTGAGGATGTTGAAGATCTGCTGGGAGATGTACTGGTTGGCGTGCTTCTCCATGGCATTGACGTCGATGTTCTGGATCGTGCCGTCGTCGCTCTCCTCGGCGTAGCGCATGATGTCGTTGGAGATCAGCATCATCGCGTTCCACGGGCGGATGCGGCCCATGACGCTGGCTTCGCTGCTGTCTTCATTGTCGAAGTTGTACGAGAAGTCCCATTCCTCCGACAGGTATTTGCACAGCAGGCGCCCGGCGTTGATGTGCAGAGCCTCGGACATTTCACTGCGGTGATCGGACGCATTGGGCAGCACGCAGATGCCGCTGGTGAAGATCGGCTCGAACACGAACGAATGCCCGCTCTTGCCGTCGTTCTCGTCGGCCGGTTTGGTATCGAATGTCTTGTTCATGTACGAGTACTGCTGGGCCAGGCCGAATTCCGAGGCCATGCCCGAGCCGGTGCCGCCGCCGGCGCTGAAGATGTAGAAGTACAGGCGCGACTGGTTGGCCTTGATGCCGCAGGAGTCGATCAGGTACGAGTGGATCAGCTTCCAGTCGGCGCTGGAAAAGCGCTGGGTGTCCTTGTTGAGGATGATCTTGGCCAGGTACTGGCCGAGGATCGGCGCGTTGCCGGCGCCACCGGCATGCACCTCGGACAGGTCCATGATCTTCATCTTGCTGTAGTCGCGCAAAAAGCCGCCGCGCTCGCCCTTGCGCGAGAAGCGGATGCGCCCGGCGATGTCCTTGTCCAGGTCGCCGAGCATCACCAGCGGCTCGACCAGGAACACCGGCTTGGCCGCCTTGTTCTGTACCAGGCGCAGGTTCTGGCGGATCCAGCGCGCCGGGCTGTAGCCCGCTTCGCCTTTGAAACGGTCCTCGTTGTTGTACTCATTGAGGAAGAAGGTGCGGGCGTTGTACACCAGTTCCGCCACGTCCAGGGCGATGTTCGAGCCGCAGCGGCCCAGGCCGATCAGGCACACCGACGGGAACTGCTGCTCCAGACGCAACTGGTCCTCGTCCTCGACATGCAGGTTGGGCGGAAACACCAGGTCGCGCAGGCCGTCGAGGTTGTCGAGGATGCGTTGGATGTCCTGTTCGGTGAAGTACAGGTACTGTTGCGCCGGCATGCTGCGCGCCGCGGGCAGGTCTCGAGCACTGCCGGCAGTCAGCGAGGTGGTGCTGAGGGAGGGCTCGGGAGCCGCATTGGCAGAAGTGATCGTAGAGGTCATAGTGCGCCATTTGCCTGGAGTGGTTGGCTTCCCGGTGATGCATATCATCTAGCCATCACGGAGAAATTTCGCGACTTTATCAGTGCGTCTTTTTCTTATGCGATAGGGGGTTTCCTTAGTCGTTCTAAGGTTTTTCCCTTCTCACCCGCATTGCATCGTCCGTTTGTCACGCTTCTTTAATCTGGAGTTGCTCATGAGTACTGCATTGCCTTCGTTGGGGTTTGCCGGGATCGGCCTGATGGGCCTGCCGATGTGCCGTCGGCTGCTGGCCGCGGGGTATCCGCTGACCGTGTGGAACCGCAGCCCGGACAAATGCGCCGAACTGGTTGCCGCCGGCGCCCAGCTGGCCGGTAGCCCTGCCGAGCTGTGCCAGGCGGCGGACATGGTGCTGCTGTGCCTTGCCGACACGGCGGTGGTGCGCGAGGTGGTGTTCGGTGAGCAGGGCATCGCCCGTGGCGGGCGCAGCGGTCAGCTGCTGGTGGACTTCTCCAGCCTCGAGCCGACCGCCACCCGCGAGATGGCGGCGGAGCTGGCGGCCCTGTGCGGCATGGCCTGGCTCGATGCCCCGGTGTCCGGCGGCACGCCGGGGGCCGAGGCCGGCACCCTGGCGATCATGGTCGGGGGCGAGGCGAGCGATCTGCAGCGGGCGCGGCCAGTGCTGTTGACCCTGGGCCAAAGGGTGACGCACATGGGCGCGGTGGGGGCCGGCCAGGTGACCAAGGCGTGCAACCAGATGATCGTGGCCTGCAACGCGCTGGTGATTGCCGAGGTGGTGGCGCTGGCCGAGCAGTCAGGGGTCGATGCGCGGCTGATCGCCGAAGCGCTTGCCGGCGGGTTTGCCGACTCGAAACCCTTGCAGATCCTCGCCCCGCAAATGGCCGAAAGCCGCTTCGAGCCGGTCAAGTGGCACGTGCGCACCTTGCTCAAGGACCTCGATAGCGCGGTGAAATTCTCCCGCGAGCAGGGCTCGGCGACGCCGCTCAGTGGCCTCGCCGCGCAACTGATGCGCCTGCACGGCAGCCAGGGTTATCTGCAAAAAGATCCCGCGACCCTGGTAGCGCTGTATCGCAGCAAGGACTGAGCTCGCCCGGCTGGCGGTCGAGCCGTTCGAGGATCGGCCGCAACTCGGCCAGTGGCACCGGCCGGCTGAGCAGGTAGCCCTGGAGGTAGTCGCAGCCGTGGCTGGCGAGGAATTCGTGCTGCTCGACAGTCTCGACGCCCTCGGTGACCACTTTCAGGTGCAGGGTATGGGCCATGATGATGATCGCCTGGACGATCTCGCGGTCTTTCTGGCTGCCGGGCACGTCCTGGATGAACGAGCGGTCGATCTTCAGCACGTCCAGCGGCAGGCGCTTGAGGTAGGCCAGCGATGAATAGCCGGTGCCGAAATCATCGATCGACAACGCCACACCCAGGGCACGGATGCGCTTGAGCAGGCTGATGGTGTGGTGGATGTCACCCATCAGGGCGTTTTCGGTGACCTCCAGCTCCAGCTGGCGCGGCGCCAGGCCGGCCTGGAACAAGGCCATTTCCACCTCGGTGGCCAGCTCCTCGCGGCCAAGGGTGAGGGCCGAGCAGTTCACCGTGACCTTGAGATCGCCATAGCCATGACGATTGAGCTGGGCCAGGTCCTCACAGGCCCGGCGCAGCACCCACAGGTCCAGCTCGGCGATCAGGCCGTTGGCTTCGGCAATACAGATGAAACGGTCGGGGCTGAGCAGGCCATGCTGTGGGTGTTGCCAGCGCACCAGCGCCTCGAGCTTGGCCACCTGGCCGCTGCGCAGGTCGAAGATCGGTTGGTAGTGCACGCACAGGCCACGCTCTTCGAACAGCGCCACGCGCAGTTCTTCTTCCAGTTGCAGCTCCAGGGTGGCGCGGGTCTTCAGGCCGTTGTTGAAGAAGTTCAGGCTGTTGCGCCCGCAGCCTTTGGACTGGTAAAGCGCCAGGTCGGCGTTCTTCAGCAACTCCTCGGTGCTCTGGCCGTCGTCGGGGAAGATGCTGATGCCGATGCTGGTGGTCATCACCATGCGCCGGCCGGCCAGATCGATCGGCTCCTTCATGCGCTGCATGATGCGCTGGGCCAGGTGGCGTGCCTCGTCACGGCTGTTGAGGCTGGTGACGATGCAGAACTCGTCGCCGCCGAAGCGGGCCACCAGGTCCTGGCCACGGGTGGCGGCCTTGATGTGATCGGCGATCACCTTGAGCAACTCGTCGCCGGCGGCATGCCCGAGGCTGTCGTTGATCCGCTTGAAGTGGTCGATGTCGAGGAACATCACCGCCAGCATACCGTCATGGGCAGCCTGCTCGGCCAGGCGCTCGGCGAAGACCTGGTTGAAGCCGCGGCGGTTGACCAGGTTGGTCAGGGCGTCGTAGTGGGCGGCCTGCTGCAGCGAGGCGCGGGCCTGGTCGAGCTGGCTGAGCAGTACATTGACCCGGCGCAGGTCGTGCTCCTTGCTCTGCAGCTTCTTGTCGGCCAGCGCCGCGCTGATGCTGCCAGCGCTGATCAACAGGGTGATGACGGCAATGGTCAGCGCCAGTTGCAGGCTGTTGTCGGCCGAAGGCAGTCGCAGCGCGGTCTCGCTGGGGATCACCAGGGTCATCGCCGCCATGCCGGTAAAATGGGTCAGGACGATACCTGCGGCCATCAGCAGGCTGGCGCCGTACTTGAGCAGCAGGTGCAGGGTGCCGCTGCCCTTGTTGAAATAGCGCGCCATCAGCAGCGCCACCAGGCTGGCGAGCACGGCGATGCCGACGGAGGCAAACAGCAGGCCGGTCTGGTAGTACTGCAGGGCGCTGGTCTGCAGGGCGGCCATGCCGGTGTAGTGCATGACACTGATGCCCAGGCCGATGAACAGCGCGGTCTGCAGGTAGTGGCGCAGGCGCATCTGGCTGCGGTTGAGGCTGTTCATCGCCAGCCAGGCGGCCAATAGGGCCACCAGCAGCGACAGGCCGGTCAGTGGGGCATCGAAGTGGATTTCCAGGGGCGCCTGGAAGGCCAGCATGCTGATGAAATGCATGGCCCAGATGCCCCCGGCCAGGCAGCAGGCACCGAGCACGCGCCATTGCCGGCGGGCGAAGCGGTCTTCGCATTGGCTCTGGCGTTCGCTCATGTCCAGGGTGGCGAAACAGGCGGCGCTCGCCACGATGAAGGCAAGCAGCACCAGGAAGGGGTTGTGTCGGCAGTCGAGGATGATCTGTCCGGTCGCCGGCAGCTCAGCGAACAATTGCAGTCCCAGCCACTCCATTGCAGGCCTCTTCGTCGAGTCTTCACTCGTCCCCAAAAAGCACGGATGGAGACTGTTCCTGCTGGAGTATAGGAACCTGTACCTAAGCCTTCCTGATTAATGGCAATTTGATTTCTACCATTTGGATATGAAAGCAATAGCCAGACGGTCTAAATGGATGTCTTGCAGAACGAAACGAGCGCGGGGCAAGCCCGCTCCCACCAATCCCGAGCCGGAATTGTGGGAGCGAGCTTGCCCCGCGATGGCCTCTATGGTGATCAACCGGCGACGAGCACCCGGATCGCCTCGAGGCGCAGTGCCGCTTTTTCCAGCGCCGCCAAACCCTCTTCGCGCTGCTTGCGCAGGGCGTCGATCTCGCTGTCGCGCACGCTCGGGTTCACGGCTTTCAACGCGGTCAGGCGCGCCAGCTCCTCGTCGGCTTCGGCGGTGAGGCGCTGCCGGGCCTGGGCCACGCGCTCGTCGTGGGTTGGCAGGACCTTGGCCTCGCCTGCGGCGATGCGCTTGGCCAGCACGTCGCGCTGGGCCTGGACGAACTTGTTGGCGCTGGCCTTGGGCACGCTTTCGAGCTGGTCGTTGAGGGTTTCGAAGGCCACCCGCGGGCCAAGGTCGTTGCCGTTGGTATCGAGCAGGCAGCGCAGCGCGGCCGGTGGCAGGTAGCGCCCCAGCTGCAGGCTGCGCGGTGCCACCACTTCGCTGACGTAGAGCAGTTCGAGCAGCACGGTGCCGGGCTTGAGCGCCTTGTTCTTGATCAGCGCCACGGCGGTGTTGCCCATCGAGCCGGACAGCACCAGGTCCATGCCACCCTGGACCATCGGGTGCTCCCAGGTGAGGAACTGCATGTCTTCGCGCGACAGCGCCTGGCCACGGTCGTAGGTGATGGTCACGCCTTCGTCGTCACCCAGCGGGAAGCTGGCGTCGAGCATCTTCTCGCTCGGCTTGAGGATCAGGGCATTTTCCGAGTGGTCCTCGCTGTCGATACCGAAGGCGTCGAACAGGGTTTCCATGTAGATCGGCAGGGCGAACTGGTCGTCCTGCTCGAGGATTGCCTCGACCAGCGCCTGGCCTTCGCCGGCGCCACCGGAGTTGAGTTCCAGCAGGCGGTCGCGACCGGTGTGCAGCTCGGCCTCCAGGCGCTCGCGCTCGGCTCGGGCCTCGCCGACCAGCTGGGTCCAGCCCTTGTCGTCGCCACCGGCCAGCAGTTGCAGCAGGCGCGGGCCGAACTGATGCTGCAGGGCGTTGCCGGTCGGGCAGGTGTTGAGGAAGGCGTTGAGGCCTTCGTGGTACCACTGGAACAGGCGTTCCTGCGGGCTGTCCTGCAGGTACGGGATGTGCAGTTGGATCGTGTGCTTCTGGCCGATCCGGTCGAGGCGGCCAATGCGTTGCTCGAGCAGGTCCGGGTGTGCCGGCAGGTCGAACATCACCAGGTGATGGGCGAACTGGAAGTTGCGGCCTTCGCTGCCGATCTCGGAACACACCAGCACCTGGGCGCCGAACTCTTCGTCGGCGAAGTAGGCGGCGGCGCGGTCACGCTCGAGGATGCTCATGCCTTCGTGGAACACCGAGGCCGGGATGCCGGAACGCACGCGCAGGGCGTCTTCCAGGTCCATGGCGGTCTCGGCGTGGGCGCAGATCACCAGGACCTTGGTGCGCTTGAGCATCTTCAGGGTGTCGACCAGCCAATCGACCCGTGGGTCGAAACGCCACCAGCGCTCTTCGTCACTGTTATCGCCCAGGGCCTGGAAGGCCACTTCCGGGTACAGCTCGGCGCGCTCGCCCGAAGGCAGGTCGGCGTAGGCCTCGGGGTTGGCCAGCGGGTAGGGGTGCAGCTGGCGTTCGGGGAAGCCCTGGATTGCCGCCCGGGTGTTGCGGAACAGCACGCGGCCGGTGCCGTGGCGGTCGAGCAGTTCGCGGATCAGGCGCGCGCTGGCCTGGCTGTCGCCGTCGCTGACCGCGGCCAGCAGCGCTTCGCCTTCGGCGCCGAGGAAGCCCTGGATGGTGGCGTGGGCTTTCGGCGACAGGCGACCCTCGTCGAGCAGCTCCTGTACGGCTTCGGCCACCGGGCGATAGTGCTCGCTTTCGGCGCGGAAGGCAGCCAGGTCGTGGAAGCGGTTGGGGTCGAGCAGGCGCAGGCGGGCGAAGTGGCTGTCCTGGCCGAGCTGTTCAGGTGTGGCGGTGAGCAGCAGCACGCCGGGAATCACCTGGGCCAGCTGCTCGACCAGCGAGTATTCGGGGCTGGCCTGCTCTTCGTGCCAGACCAGGTGGTGGGCCTCGTCGACCACCATCAGGTCCCAGCCGGCGGCGAACAGCGCGTCCTGGGCCTTCTCGTCCTCGACCAGCCACTCCAGCGCGACCAGCGCCAGTTGGGCATCTTCGAACGGGTTGCTGGCGTCGCTTTCGATGAAGCGCTCGGCGTCGAACAGTGCAACCTGCAGGTTGAAGCGCCGGCGCATTTCCACCAGCCACTGGTGCTGGAGGTTTTCCGGCACCAGGATCAGTACACGGTTGGCACGCCCGGACAGCACTTGGCGGTGGATGACCAGGCCGGCCTCGATGGTCTTGCCCAGGCCAACTTCGTCGGCCAGCAATACGCGCGGGGCGATGCGATCGGCGACTTCACGGGCGATGTGCAACTGGTGGGCGATGGGTTGGGCGCGCACGCCACCCAGGCCCCAGAGCGTGGAGAGCATCTGCTTGCTGGTGTGCTGCAGGGTGTTGTAGCGCAGCGAGAACCACGACAGCGGGTCGATCTGTCCGGCGAACAGGCGGTCGCTGGCCAGGCGGAACTGGATGAAGTTGGACAGCTGCGTCTCGGGCAGCGTGCGTGGCTGGTTCTGCGGGTCGATGCCGTGATAGACCATCAGGCCGTCGATGTCCTCGACCTCCTGCACGGTCAGCTTCCAGCCTTCGAAATGGGTGATCAGATCGCCTGGCGAGAAGCGCACGCGGGTCAGCGGCGCATTGCGTAGCGAGTACTGGCGCGTGTCGCCCGTGGCCGGGTAGAGCACGGTCAGCAGGCGGCCATCCTGCGCCAGGATGGTCCCAAGACCGAGCTCGGCCTCGCTGTCGCTGATCCAGCGTTGCCCCGGTTGATACTGCTGCGCCATACTGCCAAAACTCCCGCGGTGAAAAAGCTGGCCATGTTACCGGATCGGCTGCGCCAGACCAAAGAATCTCAGTGAGTCTAGCGTGTTCATCGACGAACACCCGTCACGAGGGCCATGCGCCAACATGTTTGCCAAGCACCGCTGGTTGAACGTCACCTTGGGCCTGGGCAGCCTGGCGCTGCTGGCCGCCTGTGAACAGAAAAGCTTCGAGATCCTGCCGCCGATCCCGGTCGAGCAACTGGAAGTGCTCGGCGTGCAGACGCCGATCAAGAGCGTGCATTTCCATGACCGCGAGGGCGAGGGCCTGCTGGTGCTGAGCCGGGTCGACGGCCAGGCCACCGACCCTGATACCGAGGAGGAAGTCGACAAGGTGGTGCTCAAGGCCACCCTGTATGGCCGCGCCGCCAGTGCCGATGTCTTCAAGGCGCGCTGGCAGATCGAGCAGGAGACCACCTGCGCCGGCCTGGACCTGGACGTCGACTTCTACACCGATGTCAGTGATGTCGGCGACCTGAACAAGGACGGTGTCGCTGAAGTGACAGTGGCCAGCCATGCCTTCTGCGGTGGCGGTATCGACCCCCACGACATCGCCATCGAGATGCGTGAAGGCCAGGCGATCTACACCATCACCGGCCAGTCGCTGATCAGCCCGCCAGGTGAAGACCCGTTCGGCGGCGAGCGCGAAGACAGCGCCTCGTTGAAGAACGCCCCGCCAGGGGTGCGCGAACATATGGATGCGGTCTGGCAGCAGGTCTACAAGCGGCCATGGAGCGAGTCGAGCCCTTCACCCGACGATCCGGACGAAGACGCCGAGTAGGCCCGCGCTATACTCCAGCGCAATGCGGCGTTGTGACACGCCGCACACCTTCGACCGCAGGCATTCAAGGCGGCGCGCCATCAGCCGACAACAAGGCTACAGGAGACCTCCCATGCTGCCGCCGATCATCCCGCTCAGTGCCGCCCCCGTGACCTCGCAAAACGACCCGGTCAAACCGCCGCCGACCATTCCACCGGTGGTGCCCACGCAGCCGACCTCCAGCGATGGCACCATCGACCTGAAGAATCATCGTGATCCCGAAGAGCAGGCCTTGCTGTTGCGTGACGAGCAACGCCGCCAGCAAAAAAGGCGCAAGCAGGCTGAGGGCGATCGTTACGAGGCGGTTCCGGGCGAGGAACTCAATGCCGACAACACCGTGCCGGTGGCGCCGCTGGGCGAGCGCACGCGCCAGGGGCTGCTGGTGGATATCGAAGTCTGACTAGTCAGCGCCCAGGCAAGCCTTCATCATTAAGGCCTCTGCTGTCCGTCGAGCCCACCATGAGCCAAGACAAACTGATCGACTTCGGCGCCGAACGCGCCAAACGTATCCACGACCTCAATGACAAGCGTCTGGACGACATGCGCCAGGCCTTCGAGCAGGCCTTGCCGCTGGGGCAGGGCAAGAAGAAAAAGCCCAAGGGCAAATCGAAGAAGCGCTGAAACTTGATGCAGGTCAAACCTGCACCCGCCTCCCGCGCCCGGCCCCGGGCGCCATTGACTCCGGTCAATTTTCCCCCTCCTCGCATTGGTTACCTTGCACCCATCGGATGACGGCACATCAAGGGAGGAGCCGACATGTTCTTCGACAACGTGGTTATCGCCGGGGTGGTAACAGTCGGGTTGATGTTGGCCTTCTTCGCCGGTCTGGGCATTTTCATCTGGAAGGACTCGAAAAAGCGCAACCAGCGCTGATCCTTCCCGATACACGAGCACGCAAGGCATTTAGGGCGACTTCGGTCGCCCATTTTTTTGCCTGCGAAAATCTGCCTGCGATTACTTAGATGATTAGCTAGCTAATTAATCGTTTCCGCTTTATCCTTCCTCCCGTTGTCTATCTTTCTTCCTATTACCCCAGCGCGCCCAAGGTCCGTTTCGTGCCCATCACCTTCCAGGCCCTGTTTGCCCCCAGCAGCCTCGCCCTCAAGTTCGCCATCAAGACCTTGCTTGGTGGCGGCCTGGCTTTGTGGTTGGCGATGCGCTGGGGCCTGGAGCAACCGGCGTGGGCGCTGATGACTGCCTTCATCGTCGCCCAGCCGTTGTCGGGGATGGTGGTGCAGAAGGGCCTGGCGCGGTTGGCCGGCACCCTGGTCGGCACTTGCATGTCGGTGGTGTTCATCGGCCTGTTCGCCCAGACCCCATGGCTGTTCCTGCTGACCCTGGCCTTGTGGCTGGCCCTGTGCACCGCCGCCTCGACCCAGTTGCGCAGCGCCTGGGCCTACGCGTTCGTGCTGGCCGGCTACACCGTGGCGATCATCGCCCTGCCGGCGGTCGACCACCCGCTGCAGGTCTTCGACCAGGCCGTGGCGCGCTGCACCGAGATCTGCCTGGGCATCGTCTGCGCCACCGTCACCAGCGCGCTGCTCTGGCCCATGCGCGTGGAGCAGCAACTGGCCGACCAAGCCCGCCAGGCCTGGCAGAACGGCCTGCAGGCGGCCAACGCCATGCTTGGCGGCGAAGACGAGGCACGCGGCGGCCTGCTCGACAGCCTAGGGCGCATCGTCGCCATCGATGCCCAGCGCGAACATGCCTGGTTCGAAGGCAGTCGTGGCCGCCAGCGCGCCCGGGCGATCAGCGGCCTGAGCCAGACACTGATGGTGCTTTTGCGCATCTCACGCTCGGTGCGCAGGCAGTGGCGCCAGCTTGACGAGGGTGAAGCCAGGCATCTGGCGCCATGGCTGGACGAGGTTCGCGCTCACCTGGCCAGCCCCGAGCAGCCCAGCTTGCTGGTGTTGCGCCAGCGTGTCTGGGACGCTGCCCACGACGAGCGGATCAGCCCCGCCGAGCATT
The DNA here is from genome assembly GCF_024749165.1 of Pseudomonas sp. B21-023. Lineage (NCBI taxonomy): Bacteria > Pseudomonadati > Pseudomonadota > Gammaproteobacteria > Pseudomonadales > Pseudomonadaceae > Pseudomonas > Pseudomonas sp. B21-023. The sequence continues at coordinate 1,393,836 of NZ_CP087190.1, forward strand.
ACTGTCTGGCGCGCCTGACCTTGCTGCTGGACTACACGATGGCTTGCGCCCAGGCCCTCGACGACGTCGAGCAGGGGCGGGCGCCGAGGCAGGCGACGCAGAGCCTGGCAACCCATCGCGACTTGTCCCTTGCCCTGCTGTTCGGTTCGCGCAGCGCCCTGGCCTTCCTGGCCATGAGCAGTTTCTGGCTGGCCACGGCCTGGCCATCGGCGCCAGGCGGCCTGGTGCTCACCTGTGTGGTCTGCAGCCTGTTCGCCAGCCGCGAGAATGGCGCGCAGATCGGCCTGAGTTTCCTGCGCGGCATCCTCCTGGCCATCCCGGTGGCGTTCCTGGTGGGGCAGATCCTGCTGCCGCAATGGAGCAGCTTCGCCATGCTCTGCCTGGGCATGGGTGTGCCGTTGTTCTTTGGCGCCCTGGGCATGGCCCACCCGCGTACCGGGGCGACCGCCACGTCCTATTGCCTGCACTTCATCGTCCTGGTCGCGCCGCTCAATGCCATGCATTTCGATGTGGCGACCATGCTCAACAGCGCCCAGGCCATGCTGCTGGGCGTGGGCGCCGCGGTAATGGCGTTCCGCTTGCTGGTGCTGCGTCACCCGGCCTGGCTTGGCCGGCGCCTGCGCGCCGCCACGCAAGGCGATCTGGTGCGCCTGACCCGGCGCGACCTGCGCGGCGCCGACAGCTGGTTTGGCGGGCGCATGGCCGACCGCCTGATGCAACTGGCGCGGCATGCCAGCGAATTGCCCGAGGCCGAGCGCAAGCGCTGGGACGACGGCCTGCACGGCCTGGATATCGGTGACGAACTGGTGCACCTGCGCATGTGCCTGGCCGTGGCCAAGGCGCCGCTGGGCAATGCCGAGCGCCAGTACCTGCAGCAGTTGCAGGCGGTCCTTGCCAGCGGCCCGGCGCCGGGGCGTGGCCAGCGCCTGGACGCTGCCAGTGAACAGTTCATCGAGGCCCTGCGCCGCCAGCCGCCCAGTGACCCGCTGCGCCTGGCCATCGGCGCGGTGCTGCAATTGCGCAAGAGCTGGGGCAAGTGGTGCCGCTGGCAGGAGGAAACCCATGGGGTTGCGTGAGTGGGCACTGGGCGGCGTGCTGCTCAGCCCGTTTCTGATCTATGTGCTGCTGGCGCTGGTGCTCACCGGGCTGTTGCGTTTCATCGTGCAGGCCACCCCCCTGGGGCGATGGATCTGGCACGAGGCTTTGTTCGACGCTGCGCTGTTCGTCTGTGTGCTGTATGGGGTGGTGCGCCTGTCAGGCCCTTTGTAAGGAGTAAGTCCATGCGTACAGTCGTACGTACCCTGGTCACCCTGTGTGTGGTGATCCTTGCTGTTTTTGCTGGCTATCAACTGTGGCAGTACTACATGCTCACGCCTTGGACCCGGGATGCCCGGGTGCGTGCCGACGTGGTGGTGATCGCCCCAGACGTGTCGGGCTGGGTCAGCGCGTTGAAGGTGCATGACAACCAGCAGGTGAAGGCCGGCGACCTGCTGATGAGCATCGACCGCGAACGCTTCCAGGCCGCCTTCGACCAGGCCACCGCCGTGGTCGAGACGCGTACCCAGCAGTTGCGCCTGCGCGAGCGCGAGGCCGCCCGGCGCACCGCGCTGGGGCCGGAGGCGATCAGTGCCGAACTGCGCGAGAACGCCCAGATCAACGCCGCTGTCGCCCGTGGCGAACTGCACGAGGCCGAGGCTCAGTTGCAAGTGGCGAAGATCAACCTGGCCCGCAGCGAAGTACGCGCCCCGCGGGGCGGGCATATCACCAATCTGCGGCTGGCCGAGGGCAATTTCGTCAACACCGGGCAGTCGGTGATGGCGCTGGTGGACGATGCCACTTTCTATATCCAGGCGTATTTCGAAGAAACCAAGCTGCCGCGGATTCGCGTCGGTGACCCGGTCAAGGTCTGGCTCATGGGCGCCGGCGACGCGATGCAAGGGCAGGTAGAAAGCATCAGCCGGGGGATCACCGACCGCAACTCGACGCCGGATGGGCAGTTGCTGCCAGAGGTGGAGCCGACGTTCAACTGGGTGCGGCTGGCGCAGCGCATACCCGTGCGCATCCGCCTGGACCAGGTGCCGGAGGGCGTGACCCTGAGCGCCGGTATGACGGCCAGCGTGCAGGTGCACGAAGCGCCTTGAAGGGGCAGGCCAGCTCCCCCTGGGATTGCACATGACTTGAAGCCGGCGCGGTCGGTGTGGGAGCCGCCTGGCCGGCGAAAGGGGCGTATGGCGCCCCCAGTACTCAGCCTCAAGGCTGCTGGGCGGTCGCTGCCAGCACGATCTCGCGAATGCATACCTGCTGCGGCTGCTGGTAGGCCCAGACGATTGCCCCGGCGACATCTTCCGCCGACAGCACCACGCCGCCCATGTCATTGGCCTTCCAGGCCTCGTAGTCGCGCTTGATGCCCGCGTCGGTGGTATGCCCGAGCAGCTCGGTCTCCACTGCGCCCGGCGCGATGGTCACCACTCGCACATTGTGTGGCGCCAGCTCCTCGCGCAGGTTCTCCGACAATCCGTGCACGGCGAACTTGCTGCCTACGTAGGCCACATGGTTGGGGAAGGTCTTGCGTCCGGCCACCGAGCTGACGTTGATCAGGGTGCCATGGCGCCGCTCGACCATCCCGCCGACCAACGCGTGCACGCCGTTGAGCAGGCCTTTGACGTTGATGTCGAACATGCGCTCCCATTGTTCCGGGTCCTGTTCGTGCATTTGCCCCAGCAGCATCACCCCGGCATTGTTCACCAAGGCATCGGCGGGCCCGTACACGGCTTCGGCCTCGGTCACGGCGGCGACCAGTGCTGCGCGGTCGCGGATATCCACGGCGCGGCACAGGCAATCGGGCAACGCCAGCGCCTCCAGGCGATCCAGGCGGCGGGCGACCAGCAACAGCGGATGGCCCGCGGCGGAAAAGCGTTGGGCGGTGGCGGCGCCTATGCCGGAGCTGGCGCCGGTGATGATGATCAGGGGTTTGTTCATGGTTGCCTCCCAGGCATAATCGCTTTCGATGGCCAGGATTCTAGATAGCCCTTTCGGCCATGAAAAACGGCTTATTTCTCTGGCTGGCATCGGTTCTATCTATGGATATCCGTCATCTCAAGGCATTTATCGCGGTCTTCGAAGCGCGCAACATCACTGTAGCCGCCCAGCGCCTGTGCGTGGCGCAACCGACCTTGTCGGTGACCATCCGCCAGCTGGAGGACGACCTGGGCGCCGAGCTGTTCCTGCGTCAGGCCCGTGGGGTCGAAGTCAGCGAGCAGGCGCGTGAGCTGTATCCCCAGGCCTGCCGCATGGTGGCCGAGGCCGACGCGCTGCGCCTGCGCTTTCGCCAGGGGCAGGAGCGGGTGCCTTTGGCCCTGGGCATCGAGGCGGACATCGCGCCGGCCCAGGTCGAGGCTTGCGTGCGCCTGGCCAGCCAGGCGGTTGCGGGCCTGCAATTGACCTTGCTGGCGGGGTGCGACGGGGATGCGCGGCTGGCCGACGAGGCCCAGCGCTGCGAGGACGAACTGTTCCTGCCGTTGTGGGAGGAGGCCTTCGTGCTGGTAATGGCGACCGGCAGCCAGCCGGACGGGCGCTGGATCACCTGTCCGCAGCATCCTTCACACCAGCGCCTGATGGGGTTGTACGGCGAAGGCGAGCAGGTTGGCCAGGCCGGTTCGTTGCAACTGGCGCTGGCCATGGTCGCCGCCGGGCTGGGCGCGGCATGGTTGCCGCAGTCCCTGGCCGAGCGCTGTCCCGGGGTCTACTGGCGGCCCGGCAGCGGCCTGGCACTGCGGCGCCGGGTCGGCCTGTGCATCACCTATGAGGCTTTGTCACTTCCTGCCGTCGCTGCGCTGCACCAGGCCTTGAACCGAGCTTGAGCGCATTGCGCAGCGTGCTCCTCAGAGGAACATGCCCCCCGACACCTCCAGCCGCTGCCCGTTGATCCAGCCATTGCCATCTTCCAGCAACAAGGCGATGGCCGCGCCGATATCGTCGGGCAGGCCGACCCGGCCCAGCGCGGTATTGCCGGCGATGTAGTCATTGACCTGCTGGTTGTCACGCACCACGCCCCCGCCGAAATCGGTCTCGATGGCGCCCGGCGCGAGAATGTTCACACGGATGCCGAGCGCGCCCAGCTCCTTGGCCTGGTAGCGGGTCAATACTTCCATGGCGCCCTTCATGGCTGCATAGGCGGCATAGCCGGGCAGGGCGAAGCGGGTCAGGCCGGTGGAGATGTTGACGATGCGCCCGCCATCGGCCAGCAGCGGCAGAAGGTGCTGGGTAAGGAAGAACGGGCCTTTGAGCTGGATGTTCAGCAACTGGTCGAACTGCGCCTCGCTGGTCTCGCTGAATGGCACGTTCAGGCCGATGCCGGCGTTGTTTACAAGGAAGTCCAGCTGACGGCGCCCGAACTGCTGTTCAAGCGTGTCGCCCAGGCGTTCGGCGAAGCCTGCGAAGCTGGCGCTGTCGCTGACATCCAATTGCAACATGGCGGCGCGCCCGCCGGCCTGCTCCAGCGTGGCCGCCACGGCGCGGGCTTCGTCGGCCTTGCTATGGTAGGTGCCGATGATGTCGATGCCACGGGCGGCCAGGTGTTCGGCGGTGTTCCTGCCCAGGCCGCGGCTGGCGCCGGTGATCAGTGCGATCTTGCGAGTCATGTCGGTTACCTTTGGTGGGTGGCTGTGGCTGACAGGTTATTGGTCGGACAGGTGCTGTTAAATCCAGGAGATCCGGAAATACTGTTCGCGCCAATTGGACAATTAGGGGCCGTATGAACAAGTTGGAGCTGCTGCGTACCTTTGTCAGGGTCAGCGAGCTGAGCAGTTTCACCCTGGCCGGCGAAAGCCTGGGCCTGCCGCGCTCGACCGTTTCCGAACAGGTGCGGGCGCTGGAAAACCTGCTCGGCACGCGCCTGCTCAACCGCACCACGCGCCGGGTGCGCACGACCCAGGACGGCGCCTTGCTGTACGAGCGCAGCAAGGACCTGTTGTCGGGCATGGACGAGATCGAGAGCCTGTTCAGCGCCGACGACGCCGAGCTGGCCGGGCGTCTGCGCATCGACCTGCCGACCATGATGGCGCGGCGGGTCATCGTGCCGGCGCTGCCGCGTTTTCTCGAGCGTTTCCCGCGCCTGGATGTAGAGATCAGCTGCACCGACCGCCAGGTCGACCTGTTGCGCGAAGGCTTCGATTGCGTGATGCGCATCGGCGCGCTCAGCGACCTTGACGTGGTGGCGCGCCCGGTCGGGCGCCTGAGCATGCGCAATTGCGCCAGCCCCGCCTATCTCGAACGCCACGGTGTGCCGCGCCGCCTGGAGGACCTGGATAGCCACCGGCTGGTCCACTACGTACGCAACCTCGGCGCGCGCAGTGCCGGGTTTGAATACGAGCAGGGCGGCGAACTGCGCTTCCAGGCCATGGCCGGCGTGGTCACGGTGAACAACGCCGAGGCCTATTCCGCCGCCTGCCTGGCTGGGCTAGGCCTGATCCAGGTGCCGGCGGTAGGTGTCGATGAACACCTGCGCGCGGGTGAACTGGTGTCGCTGCTCGAGCCCTGGCAGGCGCGGGCCATGCCGGTGTCGCTGTTGTATGCGCGGCAGCGCCATGTGCCGCGCCGGGTCCAGGCGTTCATGAACTGGCTGGCGGTGCTCCTGGAGTCCCAGGTCGATCCTTCGGTAGGCGAAAACTGAACAGGGTGCCGCCCTCGGCACTGGAGGTCACCTCCATGCGGCCGCCGTGGGCGAGGGCGATCTGCTTGGCAATGTACAGCCCCAGGCCCAGGCCGGGCTGGGGCGCGCCAGAGATCGGCCGGCTGAAAGGTTCGAACAGCAAGGGCAGGGTTTGCGGGGCGATCGGCGTGCCCTGGTTGTGCACGCTCAGGTCGAACGTACTGTCGCTGAGGCTGGCGCGCACGGTCACCGGGCCTTGTGGGTCGCCATGAAGGAGGGCATTGGCGATCAGGTTGGACAACAGTTGCATGATTCGCTCGCGGTCACACAGCAGGCCGCCGACCTGGCCAATGTCGAGGATGATGCGCCGCTGCGGGTGGACACGCTGCAGCTCGGAGGCCACATGGCCGAGGGCGTCCGGCAGATCGTGGCAGGGTTGCAGGTTCAAGGGGATCCCGGCACCAAGGCGGCCACGGGCGAAATCCAGCATGTCGCGCACCAGCTCGGTGGCCCGCTGGCCACAGGTGAGGATATGCAGGGCGATGGCCCGCTGCTTGTCGTGCGTCAGGCGCTGGCTGAGCAGTTCGGCACCGGCGGTGATGGCGAACAGCGGGTTGCGCAGGTCGTGGCCGAGCACGGCAATGAATTGCTCGCGGACCTCGGCCATGGCCCGCTCTTTGTGCAGGGCGAGCTCGGTGCGCTGGGCGTTTTCCTCGCTTTCGATCTGAATGGCCAGCAGGCGAGCGAACGATTCCATCATTGGCTGTATCGCCGTGCCCTTGAGCGGCGTTGGCTTGGCGTCCAGGGCGCAGATGGTACCGAAGAAGCTGCCGTCGGTACGTAGCACCGGAACTGAAATGTAGCTTTCGAAGCGGTACTGGCGCGGGGCGTGGTGACGGCAGTACTGCTCGTCCTCGCTGGCCTTGTCGATCACGATGGTACGGCGTGTGCTGCGGATTTCGTGGCACAGTGTGGTGGCGACCTCGAGTTCGCCGCCAACCTCGAGGCCGAATCCCAGGGTGTCGAGCACCGCGCAGGCCGTCCAGTTGCTCTCGGTCACCCGGGCCACGGCGGCAAAGCGCAGGCCAGTGGTCTCGCAGATGACCTGGAGGATGGCCGGCACGGCGTTGATGCGACCAATAATGGCAATGTCGGCGGTGACGGCCTGGGTCATGAGGGGCGGATCCGATAACAACGAAGGGGCTCGAAAATCCAGTCTAGCGGGCCTTGGCGCGAGGGGCGAAAAACCTTGGCGAACGGTCTGGCACTTGGGTTAGGCTGGCACTTGCGCGTTGCCCGCCAGAGGCGACCGCCCCCTCTGCGTGCGTCACTTCCGAATTCTTTGCGAGGTTACGCCATGGCCATCACATCCCAGGACATCTGCATCGCCGCCGACCAGCTCAAGGGCTTCGTCGGCTTTCACGGCAAGCGCGGCACCCATATCGTGCGGTTTTCAGAGGACGCGTTCGGCATGGACGTGGCCGACGACAGCATCACCCCCTGCAGCGAGTTCGTCTGGCGGCCCGAGGCCGATGCGCGCATGGCGCTGTGCCGGGAGCGCCTGGCGTTGCTGCTGGAGCAGCATGTGGACGATCGCTTGAACATCGGCGAGCCCTTGCGCATCTACCTCAACCGTACCGACCTGCCCGAAATCGTGGCTGAGCGCAGCCTGCGCTGAATCCCGTGGCAGCGCGTTCAGGACGCATCCTGGCGAACTTCCCGGTTCGCCAGCAGCGCCTCGAACCCTGCCCGGTCCACGGGCTTGCTCAGGTAGTAGCCCTGCACCTCGTGGCACTGCTCCTTGTCCAGCGCCTTCAATTGCTGCTCGGTCTCCACGCCCTCGGCGGTCACCGTCAGCCCCATGGCCTTGCCCAGGTTGATGATCGCCTGGACCACGGCCCGGTCGTTGCCGCTCTGGCTGCTCAACCCGGCGATGAAGCGCTTGTCGATCTTGATGCTGTCGAAGGGGTAGGTACGCAGGTAGCCCAGTGACGAGTAGCCGGTGCCGAAGTCATCCATGTTCAGGCGCACGCCCAGTTCCTTGAGCGCGAGCATGGTGCCCAGGGCGCCTTCGATGTCGTTGAGCATCACGTTCTCGGTGATTTCCAGCTCCAGGCGCTGGGCCGGGAAGCCGGTGTCCAGCAACACCTGGCGCACATCGGCGACCACATCGCTGCGGGAGAATTGCGCAGGCGACAGGTTGACCGAGACCAGCAACTCTTCGGGCCAGTCACGGGCATTGCGGCAGGCTTCTTCGAGTACCCAGCGACCCAGCGGGACGATCAGGTCGCTCTGTTCGGCCAGTGGGATGAAGGTGTCTGGCCCTATCAGCCCTTCTTGCGGATGCTCCCAGCGCAACAGGGCTTCCACCGAGACGATGCGCAGGTCGTCCAGGCGATAGCGTGGCTGGTAGTGCAGCACGAACTCGTGCTGCTTGATCGCCCGGCGCAGGTCGTTTTCCAGCTGGCGGCGGTACTGGATCTGCTGGTTCATTTCCGGCGAGAAGTAGCGCCAGGTGTTCTTGCCGTCGGCCTTGGCCTGGTACAGGGCGATGTCGGCGCAGCGGATCAGTTCGCCGGCATCGTAACCCTGGGCCCGGGTCTGGGCGATGCCGATGCTGGCGCCGATGTGCAACTGGTGTTCCTCGAAGCCAATGGGCTGCTGCAAAAGGTCGAGCAGGCGCGCGCAGAAACGGTCGATTTCACTGCGGTTGTCCAGGCCGTGCAAGACCAGGACGAACTCGTCGCCGCCCAGGCGAGCGACCAGGTCATTGTCGCGGGTGGTGTCGCGCAGACGGCCGGCCACCTCCTGTAGTACTGCGTCGCCGGCCGGATGGCCGAGGGAATCGTTGATCGGCTTGAAACTGTCCAGGTCCAGCAGCAGCAGGGTCAACGGTGGTGAATCGCTGCCGCGCAACAACGCCTGCTCGAGGTGGCGCGACAGTTTGTTGCGGTTGGCGAGGCCCGTCAGGGCATCGTGCATCGACAAGTGCTGGATGCGGGCATGGGCGGCGACCTCGTCGGTGATGTCGCTGGCGGTGCCGCGAAAGCCGGCGAGCTTGCCCTCGTAGACGATCGAGCGCGCCGAGACGCGGCAGTAGCGGTTCTGGCCGCTGGCGTCATCGTAGTTGCAGCGCAGGTTGGCCAGTTGCTGCGGGTTGTCGTCGGCCTGGCTGTCGAGCCACGGCAGCAGGGGCGTGGTGTCGCAGGCCAGCAACTGGTTGAGCGGCTGGCCGAGCCAGTCCTCGATGCGGTAGCCGGTGACGCTGACGAAGCGCTGCGACAGGTAGGTCAGACGGTGATGGCGGTCGGTTTCCCAGATCCAGTCGGAGGCGGCTTCGGCCACTGCGCGAAAGCGCTGCTCGCTGGCTTCCAGGGCGCGATTGCTCTGCTGCAATCGCAGCAGGCTTTCATCTATTGCCTGGGAACTGCGCAGGGCGTGGCGGAACAGGTAGAGCAGCACCAGGCCAAGTACCAGCAGTACTGCCAGCAGCGGCGGCAGAAAGGCATGAAGCAGTTGGCGGCCCGGCAACGGTGTGTTCCAGACCAGGTGATAACCGGTTTCGCCGAGGGCGATATGCGGTTGCCCGGCCTGGGCAACAGCGTTTTTTTCCAGGCGCATGCCAGTCAAACCCGCGCCTTTGCCCAGCACTGCGAGCTTGGCTTCGGTCAGCTGGTCGACGAACACCATCACCGGCGCCTGTTTTACATCAGCCTCGGTCACTTCCTTGTCCGGGCGTACTGCCGCGGCGCTGAGTACTGCGGGCCAGCCGTTGAAACGTACGAAATGGGTTACCTGCTCGCGGGCCGGGGCCGCCCTGCGCGCGGCGGCGATGATCGCTGCCAGGGGGCTGTCGATATGGGCGCTAGCCGGCGAATCGGTGGGTTTGCCCTTGAACAGGGCGTAGGTGGTGTGGCCATCCTCAACCACGAACACGCCTTCGTAGCCGCTGGCGCTGTACAGCGACTCACCGACGTTCTTCTCGTCATACGCCCACTGCCAGTCGACCTTGCCTACCAGATGTTCGTAGGCGACGTCCCAGACGGCGTAGCTGGAGAGGAACTGACGCGAGGCCACCAGCCGCTGCTCCAGCGCCTGGGTGGCCTGGAAGGTGCTTTGCTCCAGCGCCTGGCGGTCCAGCGTGGCGGCGATGTTGAACAGCGCCACCAGGGTGAACACGCAAGCGAGCCCGAACAGCGCGCAGAAACCGCCGACCAGTCGGCGCACCTGCAGGCGCGAGGTGGGGCTGGAGGGTGAAAGGTCGACGTTCCTGTCCATGTACGGGCGACTCCTTCAACTGCTGTCTTGCGCCCGAGGCCTGGGCGAAGGTTCAGTCAGGATAGGCCAGCCTGAGCGTGGCGGCCTCGCCGCGAGCGAAATTGACCTGGTCGCGACCCTGGCGCTTGGCGGCATACAGAGCCTTGTCGGCCTGTTCCAGCCAATGCTCGGGCGAGGCGAGGTCGGGTTGAAAGTCCGCCAGGCCGATGCTCAGGCTGATGCGCAAGCCCGGCAAGTGCGGGTTGCGGTAGGCGGCCACGCGTTCGCGCAGGCGCTCCATGGCCTGGCAGGCCTGGGCTTCGTGGGTGCCGGGGAGGATCACGCAGAACTCGTCGCCGCCATAGCGCCCGGCCAGGTCGTCCTCGCGCAGGGTGCGCTTGAGCTCCTGGCTGAGCTGGCGCAACACGCAGTCGCCGACCACATGGCCGTAGGTATCATTGATGGTCTTGAAGTGGTCGATGTCGATCAGCGCGATGACCGCTGGCAGCCGCTGCTGCTGGCAGATCTGGAACTTGAGCAGCAGCAGGTCTTTCCACGAGCCATGGTTGAGCAGTCCGGTGAGGCTGTCGGTACGGCTCAGGGCGCTGAGGCGGCGCTTGTGTTCGGTCAGCTTGATCGCCAACTGGTAGCACACCCAGCCCAGGGCCAGGGGGTAGAGGGTCAGCATCGGCAGGCAGGCGAGGACCTGCAACTGCGTGGCCTGTGTCTGTAGGCCGGTGCCGAGCAGCGTGGTGGCCAAGAGCATGCCGCACAGCTGCGCCAACAGGCCGCGCAGCAGCACGCGTTTGCCACCGGCGGCGACGTTGTTCATGGTCATCATCGACAGGATGGTGACGCTGGGTAGCGGGTTGAAGTGGATAGCTGCGGCCCAGAAACCGCCCATCAGCGAATCCAGCAGGATGTTGCGCTGCTCGGCCTGGTACGGGGAGGCCGAGCGCAGGGCCCACTGGTAGGCCACGTGTGGCCAGGCCAGGCCATTGAACAGCAGCAGGGCCCAGGCCCAGGGCGGTGGGGTCAGCGGGGCGATGGCAGCCATCACGCTGAACAGGCCGATTCCCAGGCCGATGATGCGCGGCAGGTAGATGCGCCTGACGAAAGAGAGCCCCTTGCCGCTGCGATTGTCGATCATGGTTGTCGTTCTTCTGTGGAGCGCCGTTTATCGCATAAGTAATGTGAATATTGTTGAACAATCGTTCATCGGCGAAAAATGACCTTACAAGCCATTTCACGGTTGATCCGACCCTGTGGAGTAATATGAAGGCTTTCCTCTTTTGCGGAGTGCTGTTGCTCATGGTCTCCATGGCTACCCCCGCCGGCGAGCCGGCTCCGTATCGGGACGGGCGCTTTCACAACCAGGTCGAACTGCCCAAGGACGGCGTGCTCAAGAAGTTGCGCATCGGCGTCAAGTACCTGCTGCTGCGCAAGCCACCAAAGACCCGGCCAGACGCAGCGCTCAGCCTGCAGCCGATGACGCGCCAGCAGGTGGCTGACGCACCGGATCACAGCTTGTGGCGCCTCGGCCATTCCACTGTGCTGCTCAAGTTGCGCGGGCGCTTCTTCATTACCGACCCGGTGTTCGCCGAGCGCGCCTCGCCGGTGCAGTGGGCCGGGCCGTTGCGCTTCCATGCGCCGCCGCTGGCGCTGAGCGACCTGCCGCCACTGACCGCGGTGATTCTCTCCCACGACCATTTCGACCATCTGGATGAGCAGGCCATCCGCCAGCTGGCACCGCGCACCGAGCATTTCCTCGCGCCGTTGGGCGTGGGGGACCTGCTCGTCGAGTGGGGCGTGCCGCCGGCCAAGGTGCGGCAACTGGACTGGTGGCAGGAAACCGAAGTCGAAGGCGTGCGCTTCGTCGCTACGCCTGCCCAGCACTTTTCCGGGCGCGGGCTGTTCGACAGCAACCGCAGGCTCTGGGCGTCCTGGGTGATGATCGACGAAGGGCTGCGGCTATTCTTCAGCGGCGATACTGGCTATTTCGACGGTTTCCGTGAAATCGGCGAGCAGTATGGGCCGTTCGACCTGACCCTGATGGAGACTGGCGCCTATAACGTTGCCTGGCCCAATGTGTACATGCAGCCGGAACAGACCCTGCAGGCGCATCTGGACTTGCAAGGCCGCTGGTTGTTGCCGATTCATAACGGCACCTTCGACCTGTCCATCCACGGTTGGCAGGAGCCCTTCGAGCGTATCCTGGCCCTGACCAACGCCGCCCAGGTGCAATTGAGCACGCCGCAGATGGGCGAGCGGGTCAGCCTCGACTCGCCGCACCCCGGGCAGAACTGGTGGCGGCCACGGCCATTGCCGCAGCGGGGCAGGGGAGTCGAGCGGGCGGTTGCGGCGCGCTAGTCCTTTTTCGGCTTTTCATCCTTGAGCAATTGCGAGGGGGGCTTGCCGCTGTCGCTGCGAACCTGGGCGTGGCTGATCAGGGCAAAAATGAAGCTGCCGCCGATGATGTTGCCCGCCAGGGTGGGTAGTGCGAAGTCCAGCCAGAACGCCTGCCAGGTTTCATCGCCGGCCCAGACAAGGTACGACACTTCCACCGAGCCCACGACAATGTGGGTGAAGTCGCCCAGGGCCATCAGGTAGGTGATCACCAGGATGATCCAGATCTTGGCGTGCTCCATGGAGGGGATCATCCAGACCATGGTGGCGATCATCCACCCGGAGACGATGCCTTTGGCGAACATCTGGCTGATGTCGTTGGTCATCACCTTGCGGCCCACCTCAAGGAAGGCGATGTCGGTCTTGCTGTCGAAGATTGGCAGTTCGAGCATCACCCAGGCCACCAGCAGCGTGCCGGCCAGGTTGCCGAGCAGCACGACGCTCCACAGGCGCAACAGCCGGCCGAGGTTGCTCAGGGTGGGCGCGGTCATAACTGGTAGCACGGCGGTCAGGGTGTTCTCGGTGAACAGTTGCTGGCGGGCCAGGATCACTGCCAGGAACCCCGCGCTGTAGCCCAGGCTGGCGATCACCTGGGCGCTGTCGCCTTCCGGCAGGCGGGCATAGAACAGCCCCATGGCCATCAATGACAGGCCCATGGTCAGGCCTGCCGCCAGTGCCGACCACCACAAGGCGGCGAGGGTGCGCTCCAGTTCCTGGTCACCCTGGTAGCGGATGATCTCGTGCAACACTGCCGCCCGCGGCGGCTGGTTGTGGCTGACTTCCTGCTCTTCGTCCGCCGACAGCCCCGGGGTCTTCTCATTCTGTGCATCGCTCATGGCAAAGCCGCTCCGCTTGCGTGTTTCTCTACAGAGCGGCAACCGTGGCGAATAGTTGCCGACGTGCCGCTGGATGGTGATCGAAAGTTTTTTCAGATCAAGGTGTTGACTCTGAAATCAAACCGCGTATTATTCGCCTCCTCGCAGCGTTGAACGCCACGAGGCAAGCGGTAAGTTGTTGAGGTAGAAGGTGTTTTGCAAAAAGCGACTTCTGAAAAACTTCAAAATAAACGCTTGACAGCAAATGAGGAAAGCGTAGAATGCGCGCCTCGGTTGAGATGAAAAGCTCTTGGCCAAACGCTCTTTAACAAATTGAATCAAGCAATTCGTGTGGGTGCTTGTGAGTACGGACTGATAGTCGCCAAGATTATCAGCATCACAAGTGGCCATGCGAGAAATCACATAGTCATTTGAGATTGCTGAGCCAAGTTTAGGGTTTCTTAAAAACCCAAGCAGTATTGAACTGAAGAGTTTGATCATGGCTCAGATTGAACGCTGGCGGCAGGCCTAACACATGCAAGTCGAGCGGATGACGGGAGCTTGCTCCTTGATTCAGCGGCGGACGGGTGAGTAATGCCTAGGAATCTGCCTGGTAGTGGGGGACAACGTTTCGAAAGGAACGCTAATACCGCATACGTCCTACGGGAGAAAGCAGGGGACCTTCGGGCCTTGCGCTATCAGATGAGCCTAGGTCGGATTAGCTAGTAGGTGAGGTAATGGCTCACCTAGGCGACGATCCGTAACTGGTCTGAGAGGATGATCAGTCACACTGGAACTGAGACACGGTCCAGACTCCTACGGGAGGCAGCAGTGGGGAATATTGGACAATGGGCGAAAGCCTGATCCAGCCATGCCGCGTGTGTGAAGAAGGTCTTCGGATTGTAAAGCACTTTAAGTTGGGAGGAAGGGCAGTAAGTTAATATCTTGCTGTTTTGACGTTACCGACAGAATAAGCACCGGCTAACTCTGTGCCAGCAGCCGCGGTAATACAGAGGGTGCAAGCGTTAATCGGAATTACTGGGCGTAAAGCGCGCGTAGGTGGTTCGTTAAGTTGGATGTGAAAGCCCCGGGCTCAACCTGGGAACTGCATCCAAAACTGGCGAGCTAGAGTATGGTAGAGGGTGGTGGAATTTCCTGTGTAGCGGTGAAATGCGTAGATATAGGAAGGAACACCAGTGGCGAAGGCGACCACCTGGACTGATACTGACACTGAGGTGCGAAAGCGTGGGGAGCAAACAGGATTAGATACCCTGGTAGTCCACGCCGTAAACGATGTCAACTAGCCGTTGGAATCCTTGAGATTTTAGTGGCGCAGCTAACGCATTAAGTTGACCGCCTGGGGAGTACGGCCGCAAGGTTAAAACTCAAATGAATTGACGGGGGCCCGCACAAGCGGTGGAGCATGTGGTTTAATTCGAAGCAACGCGAAGAACCTTACCAGGCCTTGACATGCAGAGAACTTTCCAGAGATGGATTGGTGCCTTCGGGAACTCTGACACAGGTGCTGCATGGCTGTCGTCAGCTCGTGTCGTGAGATGTTGGGTTAAGTCCCGTAACGAGCGCAACCCTTGTCCTTAGTTACCAGCACGTTATGGTGGGCACTCTAAGGAGACTGCCGGTGACAAACCGGAGGAAGGTGGGGATGACGTCAAGTCATCATGGCCCTTACGGCCTGGGCTACACACGTGCTACAATGGTCGGTACAGAGGGTTGCCAAGCCGCGAGGTGGAGCTAATCTCACAAAACCGATCGTAGTCCGGATCGCAGTCTGCAACTCGACTGCGTGAAGTCGGAATCGCTAGTAATCGCAAATCAGAATGTTGCGGTGAATACGTTCCCGGGCCTTGTACACACCGCCCGTCACACCATGGGAGTGGGTTGCACCAGAAGTAGCTAGTCTAACCTTCGGGAGGACGGTTACCACGGTGTGATTCATGACTGGGGTGAAGTCGTAACAAGGTAGCCGTAGGGGAACCTGCGGCTGGATCACCTCCTTAATCGAAGACATCAGCCTGCTGATGAGCTCCCACACGAATTGCTTGATTCATTGTGTAAAGACGATGCTGTAACGCGACCCTGTTATAGGTCTGTAGCTCAGTTGGTTAGAGCGCACCCCTGATAAGGGTGAGGTCGGCAGTTCAAATCTGCCCAGACCTACCAATTACTTGGTGCGGCTGGTCAAATGGGGCCATAGCTCAGCTGGGAGAGCGCCTGCCTTGCACGCAGGAGGTCAGCGGTTCGATCCCGCTTGGCTCCACCACTCTTTCAGGTTTCGCAGCACTGCTCAGAACTTAGAAATGAACATTCGGCGATGAATGTTGATTTCTGACTTTTGTCAGATCGTTCTTTAAAAATTCGGATATGTGATAGAAATAGACTGAACACCCGTTTCACTGCGGGTGGATCAGGCTAAGGTAAAATTTGTGAGTTCTGCTCGAAAGAGCGACGTGCGAATTTTCGGCGAATGTCGTCTTCACAGTATAACCAGATTGCTTGGGGTTATATGGTCAAGTGAAGAAGCGCATACGGTGGATGCCTTGGCAGTCAGAGGCGATGAAAGACGTGGTAGCCTGCGATAAGCTTTGGGGAGTCGGCAAACAGACTGTGATCCAGAGATCTCTGAATGGGGGAACCCAGCCAGCATAAGCTGGTTATCTTGTACTGAATACATAGGTGCAAGAGGCGAACCAGGGGAACTGAAACATCTAAGTACCCTGAGGAAAAGAAATCAACCGAGATTCCCTTAGTAGTGGCGAGCGAACGGGGACCAGCCCTTAAGCTGGTTTGAGATTAGTGGAACGCTCTGGAAAGTGCGGCCATAGTGGGTGATAGCCCCGTACACGAAAATCTCTTGCCAGTGAAATCGAGTAGGACGGAGCACGAGAAACTTTGTCTGAACATGGGGGGACCATCCTCCAAGGCTAAATACTACTGACTGACCGATAGTGAACCAGTACCGTGAGGGAAAGGCGAAAAGAACCCCGGAGAGGGGAGTGAAATAGAACCTGAAACCGTATGCGTACAAGCAGTGGGAGCCTACTTTGTTAGGTGACTGCGTACCTTTTGTATAATGGGTCAGCGACTTATATTCAGTGGCGAGCTTAACCGAATAGGGGAGGCGTAGCGAAAGCGAGTCTTAATAGGGCGCTTTAGTCGCTGGGTATAGACCCGAAACCGGGCGATCTATCCATGGGCAGGTTGAAGGTTAGGTAACACTGACTGGAGGACCGAACCGACTACCGTTGAAAAGTTAGCGGATGACCTGTGGATCGGAGTGAAAGGCTAATCAAGCTCGGAGATAGCTGGTTCTCCTCGAAAGCTATTTAGGTAGCGCCTCATGTATCACTGTAGGGGGTAGAGCACTGTTTCGGCTAGGGGGTCATCCCGACTTACCAAACCGATGCAAACTCCGAATACCTACAAGTGCCGAGCATGGGAGACACACGGCGGGTGCTAACGTCCGTCGTGAAAAGGGAAACAACCCAGACCGTCAGCTAAGGTCCCAAAGTCATGGTTAAGTGGGAAACGATGTGGGAAGGCTTAGACAGCTAGGAGGTTGGCTTAGAAGCAGCCACCCTTTAAAGAAAGCGTAATAGCTCACTAGTCGAGTCGGCCTGCGCGGAAGATGTAACGGGGCTCAAACCATGCACCGAAGCTACGGGTATCACCTTTTGGTGATGCGGTAGAGGAGCGTTCTGTAAGCCTGTGAAGGTGAGTTGAGAAGCTTGCTGGAGGTATCAGAAGTGCGAATGCTGACATGAGTAACGACAATGCGAGTGAAAAACTCGCACGCCGAAAGACCAAGGTTTCCTGCGCAACGTTAATCGACGCAGGGTTAGTCGGTCCCTAAGGCGAGGCTGAAAAGCGTAGTCGATGGAAAACAGGTTAATATTCCTGTACTTCCAGTTATTGCGATGGAGGGACGGAGAAGGCTAGGCCAGCTTGGCGTTGGTTGTCCAAGTTTAAGGTGGTAGGCTGAGATCTTAGGCAAATCCGGGATTTCAAGGCCGAGAGCTGATGACGAGTGCTCATTAGAGCGCGAAGTGGTTGATGCCATGCTTCCAAGAAAAGCTCCTAAGCTTCAGATAACTGGGAACCGTACCCCAAACCGACACAGGTGGTTAGGTAGAGAATACCAAGGCGCTTGAGAGAACTCGGGTGAAGGAACTAGGCAAAATGGCACCGTAACTTCGGGAGAAGGTGCGCCGGTGAGGGTGAAGCACTTGCTGCGTAAGCCCACGCCGGTCGAAGATACCAGGCCGCTGCGACTGTTTATTAAAAACACAGCACTCTGCAAACACGAAAGTGGACGTATAGGGTGTGACGCCTGCCCGGTGCCGGAAGGTTAATTGATGGGGTTAGCGCAAGCGAAGCTCTTGATCGAAGCCCCGGTAAACGGCGGCCGTAACTATAACGGTCCTAAGGTAGCGAAATTCCTTGTCGGGTAAGTTCCGACCTGCACGAATGGCGTAACGATGGCGGCGCTGTCTCCACCCGAGACTCAGTGAAATTGAAATCGCTGTGAAGATGCAGTGTATCCGCGGCTAGACGGAAAGACCCCGTGAACCTTTACTATAGCTTTGCACTGGACTTTGAGCTTGCTTGTGTAGGATAGGTGGGAGGCTTTGAAGTGGGGACGCCAGTTCTCATGGAGCCATCCTTGAAATACCACCCTGGCAACCTTGAGGTTCTAACTCAGGTCCGTTATCCGGATCGAGGACAGTGTATGGTGGGTAGTTTGACTGGGGCGGTCTCCTCCCAAAGAGTAACGGAGGAGTACGAAGGTGCGCTCAGACCGGTCGGAAATCGGTCGTAGAGTATAAAGGCAAAAGCGCGCTTGACTGCGAGACACACACGTCGAGCAGGTACGAAAGTAGGTCTTAGTGATCCGGTGGTTCTGTATGGAAGGGCCATCGCTCAACGGATAAAAGGTACTCCGGGGATAACAGGCTGATACCGCCCAAGAGTTCATATCGACGGCGGTGTTTGGCACCTCGATGTCGGCTCATCACATCCTGGGGCTGAAGCCGGTCCCAAGGGTATGGCTGTTCGCCATTTAAAGTGGTACGCGAGCTGGGTTTAGAACGTCGTGAGACAGTTCGGTCCCTATCTGCCGTGGACGTTTGAGATTTGAGAGGGGCTGCTCCTAGTACGAGAGGACCGGAGTGGACGAACCTCTGGTGTTCCGGTTGTCACGCCAGTGGCATTGCCGGGTAGCTATGTTCGGAAGAGATAACCGCTGAAAGCATCTAAGCGGGAAACTTGCCTCAAGATGAGATCTCACTGGAGCCTTGAGCTCCCTGAAGGGCCGTCGAAGACTACGACGTTGATAGGTTGGGTGTGTAAGCGCTGTGAGGCGTTGAGCTAACCAATACTAATTGCCCGTGAGGCTTGACCATATAACACCCAAGCAATTTGCTAACGCAGATTGCGGTGGTGAAGACGAAACGAACCGAAAGTTCGCGACGAACCACAAATATCGCATATCCGAATTGGCTGGCATGTCTGCAAAGACGTACTGGCAACCGAATTTCTTGACGACCATAGAGCATTGGAACCACCTGATCCCATCCCGAACTCAGTAGTGAAACGATGCATCGCCGATGGTAGTGTGGGGTTTCCCCATGTGAGAGTAGGTCATCGTCAAGATTCATTTCGCAAAACCCCTATCTGCGCGAGCAGGTAGGGGTTTTGTCTTTTGTGCGTTCCGACAAGCCCGCTCCCACGGTATTCTGTTCCTACACGGGATCCGTTTGCTGACAATCACGCAAAAATCCTTTGCTCGTCGGCTACCTCACATCGCCGCGTCACAGGTGCGACAATATTGCCGTCACATTAAGTGACTTCCCCGTACCTACCCTGCGTCAAGGCTTAGGTTCGGGGCAATCCTGGCACCCGGACCGAGCGATGCCAGCGTACCGTGCTGCGCATTTCTGGACTTTCACCGTCCTATTACTTGAGGTTAGAAGCAAGATGGCCAAGGCCGCCGATGTCGTTGTGCAATGCCTGGAAAACGAAGGTGTCGAGTATGTGTTCGGCATTCCCGGTGAGGAAAACCTCGACCTGCTCGAGTCCCTGCGCAAGTCGAAGATCAAGCTGGTACTGACCCGCCACGAGCAATCCGCGGGCTTCATGGCCGCCACCTACGGCCGCCTGACCGGCAAGACCGGCGTCAGCCTGTCGACCCTCGGCCCTGGTGCGACCAACCTGGTGACCGCCAGCGCCTACGCCTACCTGGGCGGCATGCCGATGATGATGATCACCGGCCAGAAACCGATCAAGAAGTCCAAGCAAGGCCGTTTCCAGATCATCGACGTGTGCGGCATGATGGACCCCATCACCAAGTACACTCACCAGTTCGCCTCGGCCGACAACATTCCTGCGCGCATGCGTGAAGCCTTCCGCCTGGCGGAAGAAGAGAAGCCGGGCGCCGTGCACCTGGAATTGCCGGAAGACATCGCCGCCGAGCAGACCGACGCCCTGCCGATTCCGCGCAGCCTGCACCGTCGCCCGCTGGCCGAGCACGTGGCCATCGAAGCCGCCGTGCAGAAACTGCAGAACGCCCGCAACCCGATCCTGGTGATCGGTGCCGGCGCCAACCGCAAGATGACCGCCAAGGTCCTCAAGCAACTGATCGACAAGACCGGCATCCCGTTCATCACCACCCAGATGGGTAAAGGTGTGGTCGACGAGCGTCACCCGCGCTTCCTGGGTAACGCTGCGCTGTCCTCCGGTGACTTCGTTCACCGCGCCGTCGAAGCTGCCGACCTGATTGTCAACATCGGCCACGACGTGATCGAGAAGCCACCGTTCTTCATGGTTCGTGGCGGCACCGAAGTGATCCACGTGAGCTTCCGCTCGGCTGAAGTCGATGCCGTGTACTTCCCGCAAGTAGAAGTGATCGGCGACATTGCCAACGCCGTATGGCAGATCAGCGAAGCGCTGACCGATACCAGCCACTGGGACTTCACCCGCCTGATGGCCATCCGCGAAGCGAACGAAGCACAGATCGCCGAAGGCGCCGACGACGACCGCTTCCCGGTCTATCCGCAGCGCATGGTTGCCGACATCCGTCGCGCCCTGCCGTCTGAAGGCATCGTCGCCCTGGACAACGGTATCTACAAGATCTGGTTCGCCCGCAACTACAAGGCCCACAAGCCCAACACCGTGCTGCTGGACAACGCCCTGGCGACCATGGGCGCCGGCCTGCCATCGGCCATGGCCTCGCACCTGGTGTACCCGGATCGCCCGGTCATCTCGGTCTGCGGCGACGGCGGCTTCATGATGAACAGCCAGGAGCTGGAAACGGCAGTTCGCTTAGGGATGCACATCACCGTGGTGATCCTGCGTGACGACGGCTACGGCATGATCCGCTGGAAGCAGGCCAACATGGGCTTCACCGATTTCGGCCTGGACTACGGCAACCCGGACTTCGTCAAATACGCCGAAGCCTACGGTGCCAATGGCCACCGTGTGGAAAGCGCCGAAGCCTTCCTGCCGCTGCTCGAGCACTGCATCAAGACCCCTGGCGTGCACGTGATCGACTGCCCGGTCGACTACAGCGAGAACGACCGCATCCTCAACAGCGAGCTTCGTGAGCGCGCGCTGGCGGTCTAAACCGTAGCACCCTCATCGCGGGGCAAGCCCGCTCCCACGCCATCCGCAACCACAGAGCTAATACAGGGCTTGTGGGAACGGGTAGCGTGGGAGCGGGCTTGCCCCGCGATTGCGTCTGTTCTGGCAACGACGCACTCAGCACCGCGATATCCATCTACCACTCACCATCTCCCTGCTCTCGGCATGCTCAGGCCCCCATCGACCTTGAGAACCCGAGACCATGACCATTGGTTCAACGTACAACCATCCCGCCGACCTGGCCGTCGAGCCGCACTCTCCAGTGCTGCCATGGGCCGCACGCTTCCCGAACCCGCCTGACCTGTGTTTCGACTACCGACGCCTCGTCGAACAACAGGACGGTATTGCCCAGGCTTCCCGTCCTGCACATCGCATCTGCATTGTCGGTGCTGGTGTCACCGGCCTTACCGTCGCACGTGAACTGCTGCGCTGTGGTTTTACCCATATCACCCTGGTCGAGCAGGCTCGGCGTATCGGGGGACGTCATCTCACCGTGTCGACCCCAGCTGGCAAGCCGCCGGGATGCACCGCTCCCTTCGAGATGGGCGCCATGCGCATGCCGTTCTTCAACCGAACCGGCGAGCCGCCCAAGGCAGGCCGTTCATTGATGGCTTACTACGCCAACCTGTTTGACCTGCGTCTTTCCGCTTTCCCTAACCCTGGCACGCAGTGGGTCAATGCAACGGGTATCTACCTGCGTGAAGGCCAGCTTGAAGGGGAGGGCGATCCGAAGCTGCTGATCTGGAAGAATCCCGAAGGTCACACTCCACCACCTACCGCGGTACTACAGAGGATTCATGGCAAGTGGCGGCGCTTTGCCGAGCGTTTCGCCGAACAGGTGGCCGCCATTTACGGCACAGAAGGCTGGCTGGCGATGTGGTCGGCAATCGTCGAGCGATATCACAGGCTGTCGTTCCGTGAACTGGTATTGCTGTCGAGCCAGGAGGTTTGGGACCCTGGCAACCCAGGTGATTTCGGCGGCGTTGGCATGGACCGTGACGAATCGGCGATCTTCTATGCAATCGGTATCGGTGATGGCAGTTGGGGCGCCTTCTACGACGTGTGTTGCCTCTATCCGTTGCGTACTGCCATTTTCGGTTTCAGCAGCCATCTGCAGCTTGTGCATGGGCGTGTAGATGAAAGGGGGCGAGTGCTTGCCGCGCCGTATCAGGGTATCGAGACCGTGCCCGACAGCAAAGGCCTGCATTTCCAGGCACCTGCCTATCTGGGGATCGCCGCGTTGGATGAGGCCCTGCTGTTCATGGATATTGCTGGCTTGGGCGAATCCTTGTACAGCCAATGCGTGACGCGTAAGGATGGCCTGCTGACGGACAGCTCTGTTCATGGCCTGGACAAATTGGCCGATGGCCGCATCCGCGTCGATTACCGTTGGCGGCACAGTGATGAAGCCAAGGCTCAGCCGATGAGTGAGGTGTTCGACAGCGTGGTGCTTACCACGCCGTCCTGGTTGATCGAAACAGGGATGCGCCTGGAGGGGTTCTCCCGGAACATGCTGCCACCGGACATTATCGAGGCCTGGAAGCACGCCCATTGGGAGACCAGCTGCAAGGTTTATGCGCCGCTGCGTAAAAGCTTTCTCGACCAGCATCCCCATCTGCCGCAGATCCTGGTCACCGACAGCTTCGTGCACGATGTCTATGCCTACCGTTACAACGATCAGCACAGCCGCGATTGCATCCTGCTCAGCTACACCTGGGAGGACGATGCCACCAAGCTGGCGGCGTATTCAGACGCCGAGTTGGTGGAAAAATGCGTAGCGGAACTCGATCGGATTCTGTTGCGTTGCGCCAACATCGGCGAGCCCATCTCGCCGCACATTGATCTTGGAAATACTCGCATACAAAGATGGATGACAGACAGGAATGCACTTGGCTGTGCGAAATTGTACCGGCCGGGTGCCTATTACGACGCGGTAAGCCTGATGAAGTACAACCGCGAACTGAGTGCCCATTCAGGGCTCTACCTCGCCGGAGAGTCTTTCTCTGTCGATGCAGGCTGGACCGAGCCGTGTCTGCGCACCGCCATCGACACCGTGATCAACCTCTGCAACAACACCGACGCACGTTTCAAGGATGGCTTCAACCTCGAGCACTATCCGCATTATCAGGTGCCTCTACAGGTGCTTTGAAACAACTTTGTAGGAGTGCTCCTCCCCGTATTTTCGCACTCTCCCGCAGTTCCAGAGGATCCTGCTGACTGTCGCTCCACCTGCCATGCCCGTTCTACTGGCGGCCTTCCATAACAACCAGAAAAGGAAGCCGCCATGCAGGAACACACCACCCCAGTCAGCCCCGTACGCATTGCCGTCATCCAGTACGACCCGCAGGTCGGCCTGGACCATTGTGATGGCAACCTGAGCCGTGGTTTGGCCCTGGCCCGCCGCGCCGTGCGTGAAGGGGCGAACCTGATCGTGCTGCCGGAGCTGGCCAACACTGGCTACACCTTCAACTCCCGCGCCGAGGCCTATGCCCACGCCGAGTCGCTGGAGGATGGACGATGCCTGCAGGCCTGGGCGGAGTTCGCCCGTGAGCAGCAGGTGTATCTGGCTGCAGGCTTCGCCGAGCGTGACGGCCTCAAGCTCTTCGACAGCGCCGTGCTGTTCGGCCCGCTGGGGCTGCTCGGGCATTACCGCAAGGCGCACTTGTGGAACCAGGAAAAGCTCTGGTTTACCCCCGGCGACCTGGGCTTCCCGGTTTTTGAAACGCCCATCGGCCGCATCGGCCTGCTGATCTGCTGGGACATCTGGTTCCCGGAGGTGCCACGGCTCATGGCAGCGCAGGGCGCCGACATCATCTGCAGCCTGAACAACTGGGTCTGGACACCGCCGCCGCTGTTCGACGAGGCCGGACGCTGCATGGCCTCGTATCTGACGATAACCGCAGCCCACGTCAACAATGTCTATATCGCCGCCGCCAATCGCATCGGTCGGGAACGGGGCGGGCGCTTCCTCGGTTGTTCGCTGATTGCCGGCACCAACGGCTGGCCCATCGGCGAGGTGGCCGGTGCCGAGGAGGAGTGCATCCTGTATGCCGACGTCGACCTCAGCGCCGCCCGCTCGGCGCCTATCTGGAACAGCCTCAATGACCTGCCGCGTGACCGCCGCACCGACCTCTACGACGCCACCTTGGGTTATCGGCTGCATGCGCCGATGCCACGTTGAGGAGGCGCCATGGAACAGCACCTTTCTTTACCGCGACAACGGTCGTCGTCGCTGATACTCCTGGGCCTCGCGCTGCTTTGCGTTGCCAGCCTGATGTTGGGTGGATGGCCCGATTATGCGCAACTCGTCGCAACCCTCGACCAGCCGCTGAGCAGGCTGCGCTGGATGGTCGGCGATATCAGTGAGGTCGCCTTCTACAAGCACGAGTTGCCGGCACTGGGGCTGCTGCTGGGGGCGAGCCTTGCGCATTGGGCCCAGCAGCGTGGGCATCGCTGGCAGGGCTTCGCCATCTGCTACGGCACTGGGCTGTGGCCCTGGCTGATTATCAGCTCGCTGCTCGGCCTACTGCTCAGCCATGCGTTGTGGGGCTGGACGCTGGACGGTGGTACCTGGCAGCCGACCTTCGTCGCCTTCGTCTCGCTGCCGGCGGCCATGGTCCTGCTGTTTGGCGGCGGTTGGCGCGTCGCGATCAATGGCGCGCTGCTCGGTGCCGTGCTGGTGACGCCGGCCAGCCTGCTGCTGGTCAACTACCTGTGCTACCCGCTGCAGTTGCCGGTGGTGATCGGCAATGTCAGTGGCATGGCCCTGGCCAGTGTGCTGGCGTTCCTGCTGTGCAAACGCTTCCCGGTGCTGGTTCGCGATGGACAGCGCCCTGCGCTCGTAGCGACAGCCAGCCAGCCGGACTATGGCGTGGCCTG
Source organism: Pseudomonas sp. B21-023 (assembly GCF_024749165.1). Classification (NCBI taxonomy): domain Bacteria; kingdom Pseudomonadati; phylum Pseudomonadota; class Gammaproteobacteria; order Pseudomonadales; family Pseudomonadaceae; genus Pseudomonas; species Pseudomonas sp. B21-023. The sequence goes on from NZ_CP087190.1 coordinate 1,418,499, forward strand.
GACCCTGCGTCGGGTACTGGCCGATTTCAGCGAAGCGCCGTTCTTTGGCAATGAACTGGCCAGCCTCGGCTTGCTGCTGGGCGTATTGCTGGCTTATGTATTGGCCCCGGCGGCACCGGCCTACGGATCGCAACTGGTGCTGCAGATGGTGGCCGGGCAGGGGTTGGCATCGCTGGTCGGTGTGCTGTTCTGGCGACGGCAATGGAAGGAGCGGGGCTGGTATCCGACCTATATTCCCATCGTGTCGATCGTGCCCGCCGCCGTGCTGACACTGGGTGGCAGCTGGCAGGTGATCATCGCCAGCGCAGTGCTCGGCGCGCTGATCGCGCCACCGCTTGCCGTGGCAATCAGCCAGCGCCTGCCAAGCTACATGCACGGTTATATCGGCAATGTCCTGTCCATGGCCATCAGCACCCTGGGTATCGTGCCCCTGGTTGGTCTGCTTGCGGGAGGTAACCCATGACAGCACCACGTGTTTCCATCGGCAGCCTGGGCGGTACGGTCAGCATGCAATCCGGGGCGCCGGGGCAGGGTGTGACACCCCGGCTCGACTGTGCCGCGCTGTTGAGTGCCCTGCCTCAGTTGCAGCAACTGGCGCAGATCAGCACCGCCACGTTGTGCCTGGTGCCGAGCGCCTCCCTGGCATTCACCGACATGCTGGATGCGCTGGCCTGGGCAAACGCACAAGTGCAAGCCGGGGCCCAGGCCGTGGTGCTTACCCAGGGCACCGATACGCTGGAGGAGACCGCATATTTCCTCGATCTGCTTTGGCCCCATGACATTCCGCTGATCATGACCGGCGCCATGCGCTCGGCCTGCCAGCCGGGCGCAGATGGTCCGGCGAACCTGCTGGCGGCAGTGCAGGTTGCGATAGCCGATGGCAGCCGGGGGCGTGGCGTGCTGGTGGTGATCAACGACCAGATTCACTCGGCCGCCCGGGTACGCAAGACTGCCAGCCTGGCAATGGCGGCCTTCGAATCGCCCGGCGCAGGGGCGTTAGGGGAAGTGGTGGAGGGCTGTCCCATCTATCGTCAGGCTGCCGCGCCACGCTGGGTGTTGCCCCTGCCGGCGCAGGTCGGTCACCAGGTCGTGCTGCTGGAAACCTGCCTCGATGCCGATACGCGGCTGCTGCGAGCCCTTGGTGGCATGGGCTATTCAGGGCTGGTGGTTGCCGGCTTTGGCGCAGGCCATGTCTGCGAAGCCTGGGCCGAGGCTTTGGAGGACGTCGCAGACACCATGCCAGTGATTATCGCCACCCGCACCGGCAATGGCCCGACAGCCCGGGGAACCTACGGGTTCGTCGGTGGCGAGATCGACCTGCAGGCCCGCGGCCTGCACATGGCCGGCTGGCTTTGCCCGCGCAAATGTCGGCTCTTGTTGTGGCTGCTGGCCGGTAGCGGGCGGCAGGCCGAGCTGGCGCAGTGGCTGCAGCAATAGCCCAATGCCCGTTCCCATGAAGGGAGCGGGCAGGCGTTGCCTATGCTAGGGTGCACGCACATTTACCCAGGACACCCACCCCATGCTCCCCGCGCTCAGCGAAAAAGAACTCGACCGCCTCGAAGACCTGCTGATTACCTACGGCAACGATTATTCGGTACTCAACCTCGCCGAGCTCAACGGTTTCTTCACTGCGCTGGCCAGCTCCCCCAACACGGTCAACCCTGAGCAATGGCTGCCCTCTGTCGCCGGTGGCAAGGTGCCCAAGTTCAAGAAGCCTGCCCATGAAGAAGCGTATACCGCGCTGATGCTGCGTTATGCCAGCCAGGTGGCCGAAGAGTTGGCCACGGACCTCGAGGACTTCGAGCCGATGTTCGAAGAGGGCGAGAGCGAAGAGGGCCCGACGATCATTCTCGAGGAGTGGTGCTTCGGCTACATGCGCGGCACGCAAGTGGCTGAGTGGAGCGAGCTGCCGCCGGAGCAGGATCGTCTGCTCAAGGCCATTTCGCTGCATGGTCTGGAGGACAACTTCGAGTTGCTCGACTCGATGAGCTTCGATGAGCGCCAGGCCTGTGTACCGCTGGTGGTCGAGGCGGCGCGGGGGTTGTACCAGTACCAGAAACAGCACCGGCATTGAGATCGCAACCGCGGGCGCGTGGGAGCGGCGATGCGGCGACCCGACTTGCCCCGCGATTGTAATTATTCCACTTGCCGAAATACTGGATTGCTTCCAGCACGGATTCTGCTGCCAGCCGATCCCGTGCAGCATGTCCTCCAGCAGCGCCACTCCCGGCGCTGACCTGGAGCCCCGCACATGCCAAGCCCGATCAAGCTCTACAACTTCCCCAAGTCCGGCCACGCCCACCGTATCGAGCTGATGCTGTCACTGCTCGAACTGCCTACCGAGCTGGTCTTCGTCGACCTGGCCAAGGGTGAGCACAAGCAACCCGGGTTCCTGGCCATCAACCCCTTCGGCCAGGTGCCGGTGATCGATGACAACGGTATCGTCATCGCCGACTCCAACGCCATCCTCGTCTATCTGGCCAAGGCCTATGGCGGCGAGCGTTGGTTGCCCGAAGATCCGGTCGGCGCCGCCCGTGTGCAGCGCTGGTTGTCGGTGGCGGCAGGCCCTTTGGCCTTCGGCCCGGCCGCGGCACGTCTGGTGACCGTATTCGGCGCCTCGTTCAACACCGACGAAGTGATTGGCCGCGCCCATACCTTGCTCAAGGTGATCGACGCCGAATTGGCCAAGGGCCCGTTCCTGGTAGGTGACCAAGCGACCATCGCTGATATTGCCAACTACTCGTACATCGCCCACGCCCCCGAGGGCAATGTGTCGCTGGAGCCGTACGCCAATGTGCGCGCCTGGCTGGCCCGGATCGAGGCGCTGCCGGGCTTCGTGCCGATGCCACGCACTGTCATCGGTTTGCAGACCACGCTCTGAACCCAGAGGAATGCCGCCATGCGATCGCCCTGGCATGCAGGTGAAAAACGGCTGCAGGAGCAAGTCGGTGTTGCAGAGCGCATGGAGGTATTCGGCCAGAAGGTCATCCGCGACTTCATGCCCGACCAGCATCGCGCGTTCTACCAGCAATTGCCGTTCCTGGTGGCCGGTGCCGTGGATGCTGCTGGCACCCCTTGGGCGACGCTGCTCGAAGGCCCGGAAGGCTTCGTCAGCTCGCCCGATCCCCGGCAACTGCTGATCGGCACCGCGCCTGCCGCTGATGACCCGGCCATGCCGGGCCTGGTGGATGGCGGTGCCATTGGCTTGCTGGGGATCGAGCTGCACACGCGGCGGCGCAATCGCCTCAATGGCCTGATCCGCCGGGCTGGCCCCGGCCAGCTGGAGGTGGTGGTCGAGCAATCGTTCGGCAACTGCCCGCAGTACATCCAGCTGCGCGAGTACACCCGCGTCGACGAGCCGCCGCAGGGGCGCCGGGACTCAGTGGCACTCGATACCGAGTCCCGCGTCATGATCGAACACGCCGATACCTTCTTCGTCGCCAGTTACGTTGAGCAGGAAAATGGCCAACGTGCCGTGGACGTGTCCCACCGCGGTGGCCGGCCCGGTTTCGTCAGGGTCGAAGGCAATCGCCTGACCATACCCGACTACGCCGGCAACCTGCATTTCAACACCCTCGGCAATCTGCTGGTGAACCCGGTCGCTGGCCTGTTGTTCGTCGACTTCACCACGGGGGATGTGCTGCAGGTTTCCGGGCATACCGAGGTCATTCTCGACAGCCCGCTGATCAGCGCTTTCGAGGGGGCCGAGCGGCTCTGGAACCTGGACATCGAGCAGGTGGTGGTCCGCCCGGCCGCCGTGTCATTGCGCTGGGCCTTTCAGGAGTACGCCCCCACCAGCCTGATGACCGGTACCTGGAGTGAAGCCCAAGAGCGCCTGCAACAGCGTGAGCGCCAGCGCCAATGGCTGACCTGGCGCGTGCTGCGTATCGAGCAGGAAAGCCGCGATATCCGTTCGTTCTACCTGCAACCCGAGGAGGGTACGGCGGTGCCCTTCGTGCCCGGCCAGCATATTCCGGTGCGCTTGCAGGTTGATGGAGAGGCACCGCTGATCCGCACCTACAGCCTGTCCAGTGCGCCGTCCGATGGCCACCTGCGCATCAGCGTCAAGGCGCAGGGGCCGGCGTCACGCTATCTGCACCAGCAACTGAAGGTGGGCGACCCTTTACAGGTGCGCCTGCCCATGGGCAGTTTCACCCTGGATCACACCAGCGACCGGCCCCTCGTGCTGGTCGGTGCTGGTGTCGGTATCACCCCGTTGATCGCCATGCTCCGCGAGCAACTGGCCTTGGGGCTGGGGCGGCGCATCTACCTGTTCCACGGTGGCCGTACGTTGGCCGACCTGCCGTTCCAGCACGAGCTTGCCGAACTCCAGCAACACGCCGGTGGCCTGCTGAGCATTCACCGCGCCCTGAGCCTGCCCGAACCCCAAGCCGTGCAGGGCCGCGACTATGTGTTCGCCAACCGCCTGGGCATCGAGCAGATCAAGGCCACGCTGCCGCTGGACGACTACGACTTCTATCTCTGTGGCCCGGCCAGTTTCACCCAGGACCTTTACGAAGGCCTGCGCACGGTGCATGTACCGGATACCCGCATCCATGCCGAAGCCTTCGGCCCTTCGATACTGCGCCGCCATACCGACGACAACCAGTCCACCCTGCAACAACCGCCGCCCGCCAGCGAACCGGTACCGGTGTACTTTGCCAGCTCAGCCAAGGAAGCGCGCTGGGCGCCTGGTGGCGGTACTTTGCTGGAACTGGCGGAGAGCCGCGGCCTGTCGCCGGACTTCAGTTGCCGCGGTGGCTCCTGCGGCACCTGCAAGACCAAGCTGGTCAGCGGCCAGGTCCACTACCCGAATCCGCCCGCCGAACTGCCCGAAGCCGGTAGCGTGCTGATCTGCTGCGCGATTCCGGCCCAGGCCGAGGAAGGCGTGCAGCCCCTGGTACTGGAGCTCTAGCGTGACCACGGCGATAATCGCTCGACGACAACGCGTGGGGCGCGGCATGGACCAGATCCACCTGATGAAAGTGTTCGTGGCCGTGGGCGAGCTGGAAAGTTTCGCCGCCGCCGCTCGCCGCCTGGCCATCTCGCCGGCGGCGGTGACCCGCGCCGTCAGCGCCCTGGAGGAACAGCTCGGGGTCAAGCTGCTGCTGCGCACCACCCGCAGCGTGCGCCTGACCGAGGCCGGCGGGCGCTATCTGGAAGACACCCGGCACATCCTCGCCAGCATTATCGAAGCCAACGAAGCCGCCGCCGGCATCAACGCCGCGCCCAAGGGCGACCTGGCGGTGACCGCGCCGATCCTGTTCGGCAAGAAGTTCGTCATGCCCTGCATCGTGCGCTACCTGCAGCAGTACCCCGAGGTGGACGTCTCGGCGTTCTTCCTCGACCGCGTGGTGAACCTGGTGGAGGAGGGCATGGACGTGGCCGTGCGCATCGGCCAGTTGCCCGACTCGGGCCTCAAGGCGCTGCGGGTGGGCAAGATGCGCCGGCTGCTGTGTGCCTCGCCCGAATACCTGGAACGCCATGGCACGCCGCGCCATCCCTCGGAGTTGCAGAAGCACGAGGTCATTGCCGCCGGGACGCTGTCACCTCGCACGGACTGGCGCTTCGGCGCCATCGACGACCCGACGCTGATTCGCATGAAGCCGCGCCTGACCGTGACCAGCAACGACGCCGCCATCGCCGCGGCCAGTGCCGGGCTGGGGATCGCCCGGCTGCTGTCGTACCAGGTGGCGGACGAAGTGGCGGCCGGGCGCTTGCAGGTGATTCTGGCCGAATACGAGGAGGCGCCGTGGCCGATCCATATCCTGCATCGCGAGAGCAAATATGGTTCGACCAAGGTGCGGACCTTTATCGATATGTTGGCTGAGCACTTGCGTAGCCAGGCGCATCTGGCGTGATTCCGGAACCTGGGGCTGCTGCGCAGCGGCCCCAAGTACCTCAAGCTCAATCAAGGCCTTGAAAGGCCAGCGCACTCCGCCAGCACCCTCAACCCGCCCATCACCTGCGGCGTAATCACCCGCCCCAGGCACACCCGCAACCCAGTGCCACATTCCCCATCGGCAAAGAACATCCCGCTGGCGCCCACATTGCAGCCACGCTCCGCGGCAAGCCGTTGCAGCGCCAGCATGTCTGTCCCTCCCGGTAATTCGACCCAGTGGATGAAGCCGCCCCGAGGCGCCACATAGCGCGTCCCCGCCGGAAATACCGAGCGCACCAGCGTCTCCACCACTCCGGCCTGCGCCGCCAGCCGCCCACGCAGTTTCGCGCAGTGCTCGTCCATGTACCCCCGCCCGATGAATTCATCCAGCACCCGCTGCGCCAGGCTCGATACCGCCAGGTTGCGCGAAAACATCTGGGCCAGGATCGCCTCCCGGTACCGTCCGGCCACGCACCAGCCCACCCGGTATCCCGGCGCCACGGTCTTGGAGAACGACGAGCAATAGATCGTCTGCCCGGTCACGTCGTAGTGCTTGATCGCCCTGGGGCGCTGCGCCTCGTCCACCAGGTCGAAGAAGATGTCGTCCTCGATGATCGGCACATCCGCCGCCTGCGCCAGCTGTGAGAGCCGTGCTCGCGCCGTGTCGGGCATGATGAAGCCCCGGGGGTTCTGCAGCGTCGGGTTGAGGAACACCACATCGACCTTCCCGCGCTTCAGGGCCCACTCCAGGTGCTCGAGGTCCATGCCGCTGTCGGCGTGGGTGCGAATGGGCAGGGCGCGCATCCCCAGGCGTTCGATGGTCTGCAGGATGCCGTAGTAGGTGGGTGTCTCGATGGCCACCGTGGCGCCCGGCCGGGCGACGGCTTCGAGGGCCAGTTCCAGCGCCACGGTGTCGCCTGAGGTCACCAGGATATCGTCCGGCCCGCAGGCCACGCCGCGTTGCAGCATCAGCCCGGCGATACGCCGGCGCAGCGAGGCCAGGCCGGGTGGCGCGATCAGCCCGGCCAGCGCCAGATCAGCCTTGCTCGCCAGTGATGCCAGGCATCTGCTCAGCAGCACCTGGGGGGCAAGTTCGTCATGCAGCACTGCCGAGCTCAGCGAAAGCGTGGTGTTGCTGGCCGCCTGGGCGAGCATGGCGACCACCGCGTGGTCGACGTTGACGGTGACGCTGGCCAGGTCGAACCCCTGCACCTGGGCCGTGCCCTTGGCGACGAAATAGCCTACCCGTGGCCTGGCCTGCACATAGGCATTGGCCTCCAGCTCCGCCAGGGCCCGTTGCACGGTGGCGATGCTGCTGTCGAACAGCCGCGCCAGCTCGCGCACCGAGGGCAATTGCATGCCGCTGGGCCATTCACCGCTGTCGATCTGGCGCAGCAGCCAGGCGTTGACGGTGTGCCAGCGCTTGTCGGGCTTGGGAATGCGGTCCATGGGGGCTCTTTGTGGCGTCAGGTTCAGGCCCCCGAAAGGTAGAGCAAAACCACGCCGGTTGCAGCCACGATGACAATGTTCAGCACGACCAGGGCAAAACCGAAGCGGATCAGCCCGTGCTCCTCGTCGCGGTTGGCACCGGCCAGCCCGATGATCAGCGCCAGGATCGACAACGAGCCCAGCGCGCCGTGCCCGGCGGCACTGTTGGCCATGGCGGCCAGCCACGCACCATGGCTGTCGGACAATGCCGCGATGGCGGGCATCACCAAGGTGGTACCGCCGACATTGGAACTGGTGACATAGCCGGCCAGCCCTGCCAGCAACGACACCGTCGCGGCCAGCGATACGCCGGACAGCGACTGCAAGGCCCGTTGCGCCTCGACCAGGAAGCCCGCCTTGACCATCACCTGGGAGAGCAGCAGGAACAGGAAGATCGTCGCCACCGGAAACCGTGCGCGGGTGAACAGTGCCCGCCACGGGAAGCCGCCGCCCTGGCGTGCGGCCATCGCCAGCACCACCAGCAGCAGCGCCAGCCCCGGCGAGGCCAGTGGCTTCCACGCCACATTGGCGCCGTGCACCACCCACCCGCCGTCCCAGCCCGAGACCAGGAACAGCCCACGCGAGGCGACGATCACCCCCAGCAACGCCAGGTACGGCCACGCTGCCCGTGGCCAGTGCACCAAGGTTCCTCGCCGCGCCCAGGACAGCGCCAGGCCCGTGCAGGCCACCGCCAGCCCGGCCAGCACCCCCGACGCCTCGGGCCCGATCCAGCGGTTGGCCGTATACAGCACTGTGCTGAACAGCAGCGAGATCGCCGCCAGCCCTAGCCATGCCTTGAGGCGGCGGATCCCCGCCAAGGCCAGTGCCACGGCGGCCAGGCAGAGAAACACCGGTGCGCTGACCAGCGCCGAATGGCTGCCCAGTTCCTGCGCCGGTACATGGGCCAGCAGCGCGCCGATCACCGTGGCCAGCCCAAGGGTGCCCCACGGCATCACCGCCATCCCCGCCAACGCCATCTTCATGCCCGTCTGGCGCGAAAACAGCCCCATCAGCAATGGCACGGTAGCGATCAGCGACACCCCGAACCCGGTCATCGCTTCCAGCAGCGGCGCCAGGCCCAGGACGATGAAGATCACCTGCATCGGTGGCGTCCAGCCCAGCTCCCGTACCCAGGCCCCGATAGCCTGCGGGGCGCCGGCGCGCTCGACCAGAATGGCAAAGGCCAGGCCCGGGACGATCACGCCGGCGGTGCTGAGAAACAGGATCAGCGTGTCTTGCAGGATCGCGCCGGACACCGCGGTCGACAGCGGCTGCGCGACGCCCAGGCCCCACAGCAGCAGGACACCGGCCACGCCGGCCAGCGCGGCCTGCACGGGGGGCGGCGCAGCAGCAGGATCAGGGTGATCACCAGGCCTATGGGGGACATTTGCAGCAGCAGGGCAGCCATGATGCGGGTTCCTTTAGCCATCCGGGGGAGTGTGGGAGGGATGGTGGAGGGAAGGGAGAGACGGCAATAGATACAGGGGGTGGGGGTTTTTCAATACAGACCCAGGGCTTGTGGCGTTGGAGCCACCTGTTTGCACCTCCTCTCACGCCAATGCCTGGATTTCTGGGCACTGACTGCGATATTGGCCGTTAATGCCTGTAATTCGAGGCATTGGGTGGATCGGGCATTCTGGTTACATTCCGCACGGGTTTTGACCGTACTGCTTATACGCAGCGTGGTTATCTGGCCAAACCTGCCAGCACCTTCTCCAGTTTCACCATCGCCTCCCTCATCTCTGCGGGCGTCAGTGCCGCAAACCCCATCAGCAAGCCGGCATCGTTCCTCGGCTGCGCATACAAGCTGCCCAGCCCCAGCAGATCGATCCCCGCCCCGCGTGCCGCCCTGACCACAGCGTCTTCCGCCAAGTCCTGAACGAAATGGCAGGGCATCTGCAGCCCACCCACCGGCACTTGCGGGCGCAGGAACGCCCCCAGGTGCCGCTGCACCAGGTCCGCCAGTACGTCGCGTCGCTCGGCATAGAGGCTGCGCATGGCCCGCACATGGGCGTTGAAGTGGCCGTCTTCCATGAACCGGGCCAGGGTCAGCTGGGCGACGGACGCGTTGTGGCCATCCTGCAGCGTTCGCGCGGCGGTCATCGGCGTGACGAGCTGGGGCGGCAGCAGCAGGTAGCCGATGCGCAGCCCGGCGCCCAGCGACTTGGTGAAGGTGCCGATGTACAGCGTGCGCGCGTGCGAATCCAGGCCCTGCACGCAGGCGGTGGGGCGGCCGGCGTAGTGGAATTCGCTGTCGTAGTCGTCCTCGATGATCCACGCCTGCTGCTGGCGCGCCCAGTCGATGGCCCGCAGGCGCCGGTCCAGCGACAGGGTGGCGCCGGTCGGGTATTGGTGCGAAGGCGTGAGGAACAGCGCCCGGGCATCCGGCGCTAGCTGGGCCATGCCATCCACCTGCAAGCCGTGCGCGTCCACCGGCACCGGCACGCCTTGCAGCCCGGCGGCGCTGATGGCCTTGCGGGTGCCCTGGTACAGCGGGTCCTCGACCAGTACCCGGTCGCCTGTGTCCATAAGTACCTGGGCGCACAGGCCCAGGGCCTGCTGCGAGCTGGTGAGGATCAGGATGCGGTCGGCGGATGCCTGCGCGCCGCGTTCGAGGTTGAGGTAGTCGGCGATTGCGCTGCGCAAGGCGAGCATGCCCTGTGGCTCGCTGTGTTCCAGGGCACGGGTGCCGTATTCCTTGTACACCTGCCGCTCCAGCTTCTCCCAGACGGCCAGGGGGAAATGCCGGGTTTCCGCCACGCCCGGGGCGAAGGGGCGGGGTGATTGGAAGTTGTGAACGCCACCGCTGTGCAATAGCGCTTCACCTCGGCGGCTCAACTGCACCGGGGCCTCGCTGTGTGCCGGTCGCTGGCGCTTGCGCGACGGCAGGCAGCGGGCCCGTTGCGACACGAAGCTGCCGCTGCCCACGCGCCGCTCGATAAAGCCCTCGGCGTGCAACTGGCTGTAGGCCGACTCCACGGTATCCCTTGAAACCCCCAGCGAACTGGCCAGCGACCGCGATGCCGGCAGCGGCTTGCCGACCGGCAGGGCACCCTCAAGGATCAATTGGCGGATGGCCCGCTGGATGCGCACGTGCCGCGCCAGTGCGCCATGGGCGGGATCCGTTAGCCAGGCTTTTACCGATTCCAGCTGGGCGTGTTTGAACATTGACCTGGGTCCTTGGCGGGTAGATTTGACAGATGCCAGCCAATCCTGGGGCCGGATCACGCCCCTAAAAATGGTCTGGTAACTACCGAATAATTGGCAGGTAAAAACCAGCCATTTATCCGCTATAAAACCCAGGTCCGCAAGCAATCACCAAGGAAGGCAAGCGCTGCGGACAGGCCGGCCCCCTCACTCATTCAGCTGTGTTGTCCAAAAGGGGTTTGAACAATGACCACCATCCAACTGCCCGTTTTCGTACGCCAAGTGAAGCAAGCCGACCTGCAGCCATGGTCCGAATACTGGGCGCAATACCAGGCTTTCTATCAAGTCGACCTGGGCCCAGCCATCACCGAGCGCACCTGGGCGCGCTTCTTCGACCCGGCCGAGCCCATGCACTGCGCCGTGGCCACGGACGGCGAGCAAATCTTCGGCTTCGTTCACTACGTGTTCCACCGCTCGACCTGGGGGCGCAATGATTTCTGCTACCTGGAAGACCTGTTCGTGTCGCCGAGTGCGCGGGGGAGGATGATCGGCAAGCGGCTGATCGAGTTCGTCCAGGACCAGGCCCGGCAGCAGCGGTGCGACCGGTTGTACTGGCATACCCAGGAGACCAACAAGACGGCGCAGCGGTTGTATGACTGGATTGCCGAGAAGCCGGGAGTGATTGAGTACCGGATGCCGTTGGAGGTTGCTCACTAAGTCCAATCTGAGCTGATTAGGGCGTGAGAGCAGGCTTGCCCCGCGAAGATGGCACCGGCTGCGGGGTGTAAGCCCCTGTAGCGCCGCTCCCACGCCCCAGTCATCAGAAATCTTCCTTCGAAATCTGCCCTGCGTCTTAAGGTACTGTCAGACTATTCAGGAAGAAGAACCCCTCCCTTGCAGAGGAATTCTTAAACCAATCTCGCACGACAGTCGGGATGGGTTGAAGGGGCAATTACTACGCTGGCTTCATGCTTCCAGTACTTTGCTCACATATGCATCCAGGAACCAATCCGGCATTTCATCCTGATGGAATTCGAGTGCCGTGCCATCGGTTATCTCAGCCAAAAAAATCGATTCGTCACCGGTGTTATCGAAAATGTAGGCTCGGTTGGTGGCCGCAATGGCTTCTGGCAGCAGTGCCAAGGTACGAGCGTAGCGCTGGACGATTTTGTCCTTAGGTACGTCGTGTCCGCCGTCTTCGACCCTGTTAGCCACCCTCAGGATATTGATCTGGGGTGAGTTGGTTGCGACGAAGTACAGGTAGGTTCGATAACCCAGTTGTCGGGCCTCATTCATGAACCTCACCTTTTCGGCCGACGACATGACGGTCTCGAAGGTGAAACTGGCTCTACGCTCGAGTAGTTCATGCCGGATGAAGTCCGCAATGACCGAGGCGTAGTAGGAGTTCATGGTGATAGCGCGAAGGTCTATGCACTGCCCACTAAGCTCTACTGTCGCTACGGTGTGCTGTAGCTGCGCCTTGATCAGCAAGGGGTGATTAGCCAGGAAGGTAGTCAGCTTCTGGAGGGGCGGGCTGATATCGAATTCGGCCAGATTGATGCAGCCGGTTGCACGCGCAGCTTTTTCCAAGTCATCTGCATTGATGTAGGTATTTATCAGGCCTGCCGGGATCTGATCCTTGATGGTGCTTTTGCCGGAGCCGTTGGGCCCGGCAAAAACCCGCAGTTTAGGCGCGCCCATCGATCTTGCGAACAGTAAGGACCTGGCCTTTCTGGACCTTGCGACGTGGCCTGGATTCGACCAACACCTCAACCTGCCCGTCAGCGTGGGTTGCTACGATTCGATCCTGTTCGACGGTGACCACGGTGTGCCCTGCTGCGACAGCGCGGAAGTAGGCAAGGCGCGTCGCAGCAGCTGCCATTTCTGGAATCTGGCTTTCCAAATTTTCGAGGGCTGCGTCGCTGAGCTGCTTTTTCTGAACGGTTGCCATGGGTTCTCCTGGGCCAGTCAGGTGCGAATACGCGATGCGTGCCATTGTAGCGCTGCCAAGCGTTACCAAACAGGGGCGCGAGGTGTCTTCTTGGCAAAAACTATGAGCGCATCGCTCTGCATCGGATCGTTGCGGTTGCGCATGCCTTCGATGTCGCAAGACTCATGATCCGCTCTAAACTCATCAATGGTCTTGCCCTCGACCACGTGACTGGCCTGTTCCAGTCCGGCACATCGATGCCCTTTGTGGCGAGGGCAAGCCCTTTCTTCTGCCATTACCGCTGTGTGTGGGAGCGGGTTTACCCGCGAAGGGCCGCAGAGCGGCCCCAGGGATCTTCAATCCCCCACCCCATGCAACCGCAACGCCCGCTGCGCACATTCCTTCCAGCTCAGCTTGCGCCGCTCGGGCACAACCACGGGCCTTTCTGCCGCCATCACCACCGGCATATCCCGCATCCTTACCCAAGGCTCACTCTGCCAATACAACAGACTCGCCGTATGCCCACCCGGCCAGCACATCCTGCCCAGGCGCGGCAGGTCTTCCAGCGCCGAGTCCTGCCCATCGCGCAACACCGCCACTACCTCATGGGTCAGCCAGTGCCGCAGGTGGCGGTTTTCCGGGATGTGATGATGGGCGAGCAGGGTGTAGGCCCCGGACTCGCTGACCATGGTGGTTTCGCCGTACTGGCCATAGCGCAGCAGCTGCACGGTGCGATGCTGGTCCGGGTCGAGCTTGCGAATGCAGTGTTCGTCGAAGAAGCGCCCGGTCATCCGGCCGATTTCTTGGGCGCAGAACCAGGCTTGGGATTCGAGCCAGAGGGTGTGGAGCGGGCGGTTGTGGCGGGTGAAGAGGGTGGAGTCGTGGAGGTCAGTCATGGCTGGCCTCCTTGGTCCTGAGGGAGTGGAACAGGCGGGACGCATGTGCGAAAGGCCTGCGAATGCTAGTCTCGATAGGCATTTCCTTTACCTCTGTCTGTGAACAGCTTTCTTAGGGCTGGGTGTCGGGAGCTAAGAAACCTTACACAGAAGGCCGGACGTATTCCCCTCGCAGGTCTTGTATTAGCCCACTCCCGACGTAACAGAGTGTTTCATGCGCGCAGTAGTAAACCACAGGCACAAAAATGCCGCATCTGTCGGGAGCGGGTGGACCGCTGTGTAAGGCGTTTCTTAGGCGCCCAGCTATTCAATATTGCTTGTATGTGCCAGTCAATCCTGAATTGCGTAAGAGATTTCCCAAAATTGAATGAAATTACAAACTAGGATAGCTGGACAGGATGGTGGCCAAAAGCTATTGTCAATTTTTGTCATGGATACAGAGGATGTATGCGCAAAAAATTACAGGTGTTTATCTCTAGTACTTATACCGACTTAATTGAAGAGCGACAGGCTGCAGTTAGTGCGGTTTTAAAAGCAGGTCATATACCGGCGGGTATGGAATTGTTTACTGCTGGTGATAAATCTCAGATGGATACTATTACTGCTTGGATTGACGAGTCAGATGTTTATATGCTTATTCTGGGTGGGCGATATGGCTCGGTAGAGGAGTCGACAAATTTAAGTTACACCGAGCTTGAATTTGATTATGCTGTTTCTCAAAATAAACCGATGTTTTCCGTCGTCATAAAAGAAACCGCACTTGACGCGAAAGTTATGGCGTGCGGTCCAGATTTTATGGAGCGTAAAAATCCTAAGGAGTTAGAATTATTTCGCGCAAAAGTTTTGTCTAAGGTTTCTTCTTTTTATGAAGATCCTAAGGATATCAAATTATCGGTATACGAGAGCATGTCAGATTTCTCCAATAAGCGTGAGCTTAAGGGGTGGATCTCTGGTGGGGAAGTTATCGATACACAGCCTTTGCTTAGTGAAATTACAAATATCTCCTCTGAAAACGAATCGCTGAGAGAACGTATCAAAGAGCTGGAGATGCAGCTAAGCAAGGAGCGTAGTATCGAAAAAGGAGGGTCGAGAAAATTTGATGATTTAAGGTCGGTTTTAAGTAAAATAAAAATTACAGTGCCGGCCAAAGTTTATCAGCAGAGCGAAGATGTAGAGACGGATTTGTTGAATATTTTTTACTATAATAAAGAGGCGTTGGTGCGTGGTGTTGTGAATTCTGCATCTGGCATTACAGATTATAGAAGATTCTTGTACTTTAATATTTGTCCTAAGTTGCAAATTCATGGTTTGGTAGACAATGAAAAGGTAGCGGGTGTTAAGTATAGAAGGTCGTATGTGACATCTCAGGGTATGGCATTCCTAGCTTATCTTGAGAAAGAGGAGTTGAGTGCCGTTTGATGTAAAAGGGCTGCCATTGGCAGCCCTTTTTTTATCAATCCCAGCTCAACGCTCCACCAGTCTGATACTCGATAACCCGAGTCTCAAAGAAGTTCTTCTCCTTCTTCAAGTCCATGATCTCGCTCATCCAAGGGAACGGGTTAGTCGTCCCCGGATACTCTTCCTTCAACCCAATCTGGGTCAGTCGACGGTTGGCAATGAACTTGAGGTAATCCTCCATCATCGCCGCGTTCATGCCCAGCACGCCGCGTGGCATGGTGTCACGGGCGTATTCGATCTCCAGCTGGGTACCCTGCAGGATCATCTGGGTAGCCTCTTCCTTCATCGCGGCATCCCACAGGTGCGGGTTTTCGATCTTGATCTGGTTGATCACGTCGATGCCGAAGTTCAGGTGCATGGATTCGTCACGCAGGATGTACTGGAACTGCTCGGCGACGCCGGTCATCTTGTTGCGGCGGCCCATGGACAGGATCTGGGTGAAGCCGCAGTAGAAGAAGATGCCTTCCAATACGCAGTAGTAGGCGATCAGGTTGCGCAGCAGCTCTTTGTCGGTTTCGACGGTGCCGGTGTTGAACTCCGGGTCCGAGATGGCGCGGGTGTACTTCAGGCCCCAGGCCGCCTTCTTAGCGACCGACGGGATCTCGTGGTACATGTTGAAGATCTCGCCTTCATCCATGCCCAGCGACTCGATGCAGTACTGGTAGGCGTGGGTGTGGATCGCCTCTTCGAAGGCCTGGCGCAGGATGTACTGGCGGCACTCGGGGTTGGTGATCAGGCGGTACACGGCCAGGGCCAGGTTGTTGGCAACCAGCGAGTCGGCGGTGGAGAAGAAGCCGAGGTTGCGCATCACGATGCGGCGCTCGTCTTCGGTCAGGCCGTCCATGCTCTTCCACAGGGCGATGTCGGCGGTCATGTTGACCTCTTGCGGCATCCAGTGGTTGGCGCAGCCGTCGAGGTACTTCTGCCAGGCCCAGTCGTACTTGAACGGGACCAGCTGGTTGAGGTCGGCGCGGCAGTTGATCATGCGCTTTTCGTCAACGGCGACGCGGGCCGAGGAACCTTCCAGCTCGGCCAGGCCTTCGGCGATGTCCAGGGCGTCCAGGGCTGCCTTGGCGCGCTTGACGGCGTCGGAGTCCGAGGCGGTGGCGGCGCGGGCTTCCAGGGCGGCGGCACCGCCGGCGCTGTCGAGCTTGTCGAGGGTGGTGGTGGCAGCGGCCTGTGCGGCGGTGTTGCCCTTGGCGGCGACTTCGCCGTCTTCTTTGTCGAATTCGTCCCAGCTCAGCATGGTGAGATCTCCTGCTTGAGGGCCATCAATGAGTATGGCCGGTGGATCTTGGTTGCGGTGCGGTGCACGCAAATCTGGAATGCCCGGGGGAGGGCTGACCGGGGCGTTGGGCCCCGGCTTGTTATGTCTGGCTGTGGGGAGGTGCTGGCAGTGCCGGCCTCATCGCTGGCAAGCCAGCTCCCACAGGGTTCTGCGCCGTGGCGCAGAAAAGAGGCTACCCGGGGGTAGCCTCTGCGCAGCCCTTATTGGCAGGCTTCGCAATCCGGCTCGTCGATGGCGCAGGCCTTCGGTACCGGGGCTGGGCCCGCGGCCTGGACCGGGGCGCTGTCGCCGCCGCTCGACACGGCGTTGAGCTTGCCGGTGTTGATGGTCGACTTCTCGGTGCTGGTCGCGGCCAGGGCACGGAGGTAGTAGGTGGTCTTCAGACCACGGTACCAGGCCATGCGGTAGGTCACGTCGAGCTTCTTGCCCGAAGCGCCGGCGATGTACAGGTTCAGCGACTGGGCCTGGTCGATCCACTTCTGGCGACGGGAGGCTGCATCGACGATCCACTTGGTCTCGACTTCGAACGCGGTGGCGTACAGGTCTTTCAGCTCTTGCGGGATACGCTCGATCTGCTGCACGGAACCATCGTAGTACTTCAGGTCGTTGATCATCACCGAGTCCCACAGGCCGCGGGCCTTCAGGTCGCGGACCAGGTACGGGTTGATCACGGTGAACTCGCCCGACAGGTTCGATTTCACGTACAGGTTCTGGTAGGTCGGCTCGATGGACTGCGACACGCCGGTGATGTTGGCGATGGTCGCGGTCGGCGCGATGGCCATGATGTTCGAGTTACGAATACCTTTTTGTACACGCTCGCGCACCGGTGCCCAGTCCAGGCTCTCGGTCAGGTCGACGTCGATGTACTTCTGGCCACGGGCCTCGATCAGGATCTGCTGGCTGTCCAGCGGCAGGATGCCCTTGGACCACAGCGAACCCTGGAAGGTCTCGTAGGCGCCGCGCTCGTCGGCCAGGTCGCAGGAAGCCTGGATCGCGTAGTAGCTGACCGCTTCCATCGACTTGTCGGCGAACTCGACGGCAGCATCGGAGCCGTACGGGATGTGCTGCAGGTACAGCGCGTCCTGGAAGCCCATGATGCCCAGGCCGACAGGGCGGTGCTTGAAGTTCGAGTTACGCGCTTGCGGCACCGAGTAGTAGTTGATGTCGATCACGTTGTCGAGCATGCGCACGGCGGTGTTCACGGTGCGTTGCAGCTTGGCGGTATCCAGCTTGCCATCGACGATGTGGTTCGGCAGGTTGATCGAGCCCAGGTTGCAGACCGCGATCTCATCCTTGTTGGTGTTCAGGGTGATCTCGGTGCACAGGTTCGAGCTGTGGACCACGCCCACGTGCTGCTGCGGGCTGCGCAGGTTGCACGGGTCCTTGAAGGTCAGCCACGGGTGGCCGGTCTCGAACAGCATCGACAGCATCTTGCGCCACAGGTCTTTGGCCTGGATGGTCTTGAACACCTTGATCTTGTTGTACTCGGTCAGGGCTTCGTAGTACTCGTAGCGCTCTTCGAAGGCCTTGCCGGTCAGGTCGTGCAGATCAGGCACTTCCGATGGCGAGAACAGGGTCCACTTGCCGTCATCGAAGACGCGCTTCATGAACAGGTCAGGGATCCAGTTGGCGGTGTTCATGTCGTGGGTACGACGACGGTCATCACCGGTGTTCTTGCGCAGCTCGATGAATTCTTCGATGTCGAGGTGCCAGGTTTCCAGGTAGGCACACACGGCGCCCTTGCGCTTGCCACCCTGGTTCACGGCGACGGCGGTGTCGTTGACCACTTTCAGGAACGGCACGACGCCTTGCGACTTGCCGTTGGTGCCCTTGATGTACGAGCCCAGTGCACGCACCGGAGTCCAGTCGTTGCCCAGGCCACCGGCGAATTTCGACAGCATGGCGTTGTCGTGGATCGCGTGGTAGATGCCCGACAGGTCGTCCGGCACGGTGGTCAGGTAGCAGCTCGACAGCTGCGGGCGCAGGGTGCCGGCATTGAACAGGGTCGGGGTCGAGGCCATGTAGTCGAAGGACGACAACAGGTTGTAGAACTCGATCGCACGGGCTTCTTTGTCTTTCTCTTCCAGCGCCAGGCCCATGGCCACGCGCATGAAGAACACCTGCGGCAGCTCGAAGCGCACGCCATCCTTGTGGATGAAGTAGCGGTCGTACAGGGTCTGCAGGCCCAGGTAGGTGAACTGCTGGTCGCGCTCGTGGTTGATCGCCTTGCCCATGCGCTCCAGGTCGTAGCCTTTCAGGGCTGGGTCGAGCAGTTCGAACTCGACGCCTTTCTCGACGTAGGCCGGCAGGGCCTTGGCGTACAGGTCGGCCATCTCGTGGTGGGTGGCGCTGTCGGCGACGTTCAGGAAGCCCAGGCCTTCGGCGCGCAGGGTGTCCATCAGCAGGCGGGCGGTGACGAACGAGTAGTTCGGCTCACGCTCGACCAGGGTACGGGCGGTCATCACCAGGGCGGTGTTGACGTCTTTCAGGGCGACGCCGTCGTACAGGTTCTTCAGGGTTTCGCGCTGGATCAGCTCGCCATCGACTTCGGCCAGGCCTTCGCAGGCTTCGCTGATGATGGTGTTCAGGCGCGCCATGTCCAGCGGCGCCAGGCTGCCGTCGGCCAGGGTGATGCGGATGCTTGGGTGCGGCTCGACCACGGCGTCGGCGTTGCTGCGGGTGGCGCGCTCTTTTGCACGCTGGTCGCGGTAGATCACGTAGTCGCGGGCGACTTTCTGCTCGCCGGCGCGCATCAGGGCCAGTTCGACCTGGTCCTGGATTTCTTCGATGTGGATGGTGCCACCCGATGGCATGCGACGCTTGAACGTGGCGGTGACCTGCTCGGTCAGGCGCGCGACGGTGTCGTGGATGCGCGACGAGGCGGCGGCGGTGCCGCCTTCAACTGCGAGGAACGCCTTGGTGATGGCAACGGTGATCTTGTCGTCGGTGTAGGGGACGACAGTGCCGTTACGCTTGATCACGCGCAGTTGGCCAGGGGCGGTGGCGGCCAGATCCTGGTTCGAATCGGCGGCCTGAGGCGCCTTGGCCTGCGGGT
This sequence comes from Pseudomonas sp. B21-023, assembly GCF_024749165.1. Lineage (NCBI taxonomy): Bacteria > Pseudomonadati > Pseudomonadota > Gammaproteobacteria > Pseudomonadales > Pseudomonadaceae > Pseudomonas > Pseudomonas sp. B21-023. The sequence continues at coordinate 1,437,642 of NZ_CP087190.1, forward strand.
TCTCGCGAGTTGTGTCGGTTTGCATGGGTGGGTGTCTCCACAGTTTCTAGTTTGTTCAGGCGCCGTTGTCGGGCGCCACCGTTCCGTCCACTTGCTCGATGGCCCGGGCGGGGATGCGCGTGAAGCACACGCATCCGCCCGCTCGGGCTTACCGACTTCGGGACAGACTCAGGAATTAGGGGCAGTAACCTGCCGCTCCCTGGCCGAAGTCAAAGGTTCTGGGCGTACCCAAAATCTGTTGCTGATGAGTGCGGGCCTTGCCTGCAACACTCATACCCGAACAAGGCCGTCTGCGGCTTGCCTCGGTCGCCCTCCGCAGGAGCGGTTTGGCTGTTGAAATCACCTTAAGTTCAGCCAGAAAATTCGCTTGAATTTGCCTGTTGACTTGTGTTTGTGATTTTGCGCAAAACCCAATATCTAGTGGTTCGTTGCGATAGGGATACAAGATAATGCGGTCCAGGGGGCTTTGCAAGGTCGGCGCCTGTGGATAACTTGTGGGTACTTTGTGAGTCATCCGTGGGTATTCGCTGTAGGCCTTGCCCCAAGAGGTTTGCACTATTTTTTCTGGCTGCTACGCCCCGACGCATAATTTTGCGGGCGCGCACCCTATCACAAAAAACGGTTCAGTCGAGGGCTGTTTGCGGTAGTTGGCAGGGGTGGGGGCGGGACGTAGTATCCGGGGCTGATGTTGCGCTTTGGTGAAAGGGAATACCCGTAGGATCAGGCATTTACATTGCCTGCACCGGCCTCATCGCCGGCAAGCCGGCTCCCACAGCTACGGCGCGGCTTTTGTGGGAGCCGGCTTGCCGGCGATGAGGCCGCTGCGGACAACGCAAAACAACAATAAAAGACCAGCACACAAGGGGGAGGCCATGGACCAGCCAATCAACCGCATCCTGATCGTCGAGGACGACCAGCGCCTGGCCGAACTGACTGCCGAATACCTCCAGGCCAACGGCTTCGAAGTGGCGGTGGAGGGCGACGGTGGCCGCGCCGCGCGGCGTATCATCGACAGCCAGCCGGACCTGGTGATCCTCGACCTGATGCTGCCCGGCGAAGACGGCCTGAGCATCTGCCGCCGCGTGCGCGGCCAGTACGCCGGCCCCATCCTCATGCTCACCGCCCGCAGCGACGAGCTCGACCAGGTCCAGGGCCTGGACCTGGGCGCCGACGACTACGTATGCAAACCGGTGCGCCCGCGCGTGCTGCTGGCGCGTATCAACGCCCTGCTGCGCCGCAGCGACGCCCCGGAGCGCCGCCAGGACCTGACCTTCGGCCCCCTGCATATAGACAGCCGCCAGCGCGAGGCGCGCCTGCATGGCCAGTTGGTCGAGCTGACCGGCGCCGAATTCGACCTGCTCTGGCTGCTGGCAAGCAACGCCGGGCGCGTGCTGTCCCGCGAGGAGATCTTCACCTCGCTGCGCGGCGTCGGCTACGACGGCCAGGACCGCTCCATCGATGTGCGCATCTCCAAGATCCGCCCCAAGATCGGCGACGACCCGATCACCCCGCGGCTGATCAAGACCCTGCGCAGCAAGGGCTACCTGTTCGTCGGCGAGGCGCCATGAACTCGATCTTCCTGCGTATCTACGGCGGTATGCTCGCGGTGCTGGTGCTGGTGGCCGTGCTCGGTGTGCTGAGCCTGCACCTGCTCAACGAGATCCGCGCCGGCCAGCACCGCGAGCGCCTGGCCCAGGGCACCTTCAGCCTGATGGCCGACAACCTGGCGCAGCAGAACGCGGTGGAGCGCACCCGTTCGCTGGTGATCTGGGAGCGCCTGCTTGGCGTGCCGCTGGACCTGCAGCCGCTGTCGGCGTTCACCCTCGACGGTGGGCAGCGGGCGCGCCTGTACCGCGACCTGGTGGTGGTGGAGAAAACCGGCCCGCATGCTGCCCGGGTGCTGCGCCGGGTCGGCCACGAGGATCTGCTGCTGGTGGCCGAGGTCAAGCAGATCAGCGAGCAGCTGGCCCGCGCCACCCTTTACCTGTTGGCCGACGAGCTGGTGCGCTACCCGGTGACCGAGCAGCAGGCGCGCCTGGCGCAGCTGCGCCAGAGCAAGGGCTTCGGTTTCGACATCGCCCTGCAGCGCATCGAGCGCGCCGCCCTGGACGACGACCAGCGTCGCCGGGTGGAGGAGGGCGACACGGTGATGGCCCTGGGCAGGGATGGCGATTCGATCCGCGTGTTCTCGGGGCTGTCCGGCTCGCCCTGGGTGCTGGAGATCGGCCCTCTGTATCAGCTCAACCCCTATCCGCCGCAGTTGCTGATCCTGATCGCCTTTCTCGGCTTGTGCCTGATCGGCCTGGTGGTCTACCTGCTGGTGCGCCAGCTGGAGCGGCGTGTGTCGGGCCTGGAGGTGGCGGCCACGCGCATCGCCCAGGGCAGCCTCGATACCCGGGTGCCGGCCGGCGATGCCGACTCGGTGGGGCGCCTGGCCGAGGCCTTCAATGGCATGGCCGAGCATCTGCAACGTTCATTGACCATGCAGCGCGAGCTGGTGCGGGCGGTGTCCCACGAGTTGCGCACGCCGGTGGCGCGGCTGCGCTTCGGCCTGGAGATGATCGAGAGCGCCAGCACCGACGCTGCCCGGGCCAAGCACCTGGCGGGGATGGACGGCGATATCCAGGACCTGGACAAGCTGGTCGACGAAATGCTGACCTACGCCCGCCTGGAGCAGGGCGCGCCGGCCCTGCATTTCCAGGTGGTGGACCTGGACGAGCTGCTGGCGCGAGTGATCGAGGAACTGGCGCCTCTGCGCGCCGAGGTGCGGGTAGTGCGCGGCGAATGCCACGGGCTCGACGGCGGCGACGCCCGGGTCGAGGCCGAGCCGCGCTACCTGCACCGGGCCCTGCAGAACCTGGTGCGCAATGCCATGCGCCATGCGGAATCCGAAGTGCGCGTGAGCTATCACCTGGGACAGCAGCGTTGCCGCATCGATGTGGAGGACGACGGCCCCGGGATTCCCGAGGGCGTGTGGCACCGCATCTTCACCCCCTTCACCCGCCTCGACGACAGCCGCACCCGGGCCTCGGGCGGGCATGGCCTGGGGCTGTCGATCGTGCGGCGGATCATCTACTGGCATGGCGGCCGCGCCCTGGTCGGGCACAGCGAGCAGCTGGGCGGGGCGTGTTTCAGCCTGAGCTGGCCGCGGGAGCAGCCACGCGATTAAACGCTGATCAGGCTGAGCAGGTGGCCGTCCTGCAGGCAGAACTGGCCATCGAGTTCGACACCGTGGCGCCACTCGGCCGACAGGTCGGTGAGCAAGCGCAGGCGGGCGTGGCCGTCGCTGGACCATTCCAGCAGTTCGGCATGCTCGAAATAGAAGCGCTTTTTCGTCAGCGGGTAGAGCGTCTTGAACAGGCTTTCCTTGAGCGAGAAGGTCAGGGTCACGGCCAGGGCCTGTTGGCTGCGGTCCAGGCGTTCCAGCTCCGCGGGGGTGAGGATCTCCCCGGCCAGGCGTTCGGCGCGGTCTTCGCCGAGCAGGGTTTCCTGGTCCAGCCCCAGGCCGCGGCATTGGCCGTCGGTAGCCACCACGGCGGCGGCCCAGCCCTGGCCGTGGGTAATCGAGCCGTGGATGCCGGCGGGCCAGACTGGCGAGCGGTCTTCGTGGGCAGCGGGCGCGTAGTCGCGGCCATCCAGGTGTTGCAGGGCAGCACGGGCGCAGACTCGGCCGGCCAGGTACTCGGCCTGGCGCTTGGCCACCGAGCGTTGCAGGCTGGCGGTCTGTTCGATGCCGGCGCGTTGGTAGTCATCGGGCGCGAGCTTGGCCGGGTCGAAGGCACAACTGACCAGCACCGCGCCGGGGACCGGGCGCGGCAGGGGCCAATGGTGCTGGAGCGGGGCGCAGCAGGTGGGGAGTCTGTTCATGGCGGGTATTGTGCCAGCCTGGTGGCTGGTGGTGGAGCACAGATTTTGGGGCTGCTGCGCAGCCCTTTCGCCGGCGAGCCGGCTCCTACAGGGGGCGTCGCCATCTTTTGTGGGAGCCGGCTTGCCGGCGAAAGGGCCGCAAAGCGGCCCCGGCGATCATCAGTCGAGCGCATCCTTCAGGAACGCCTGCATATCCTTCCACGAGCTCTCGTCAGCCGCCTTGGCATAGCCGATATCCGGCCCGCCATGCCCGCCATGGCTCAACCGGTCGGCATCCGGGTTGGTGAAGCCATGCTTGGCCCCCGGGATCCCGACGAACTTGTAGTCCGCCTTGGCCGCATCCATCTCCGCCTTGAACGCCGCCACCTGCTCCGGGGTGACCATGCTGTCGGCCTCGCCATGCTCTACCAGGATCCTGGCCCGGACCACCCCCGGCTTGGCCGGCGTCTGGGTCACCAGCGCGCCATGGAAGCTCACCACGCCGTCGAGCTTCTCACCGCGGCGCGCCGCGTCCAGCACCACCTTGCCGCCAAAGCAGTAGCCGATGGCCGCCAGCTGGTGCTTGTTGGTGTTGGGCTGGATCTTCAGCAGCTCCAGCCCGGCATCGAAGCGCCGGGCGGCGGCCGCTGGGTCCTTCATTGCCGCGGCCATGAACGCCTGCGCATCGGCGGGGTGCTCGGTGTTCTTGCCATCGCCGTACATGTCGATGGCCAGGGCGTTGTAGCCCAGCGCCGCGAGGTCGCGGGCGCGGCGCTTGGCGTAGTCGTTCAGCCCCCACCATTCATGCACCACCACCACGCCCGGGCGTTTGCCCTCGACGGCGTCGTCGTAGGCGTAATAGCCGATCAGACGATTGCCGTCAGTATCCTGGTAGGGGATCTCGCGGGTCTGCACCGCCGCCTGGGCGAGGGTGGCGCCGCACAACAGGGCCAGTGCAAGCAGGGTACGCATGGTCGAGCTCCTTGTTCGGTTCGTTCAGCCCAGGTTCAGGCCGGGTTCAGCAGGGGTTCAGGGCGCCCTCCCTACTCTAGTCCCCAGACAGAAACAACGCATCCAACCCGGAGTACCTGAACCATGAAAACGCTCAATACCCTGATCGCCGCCATGGCGGTTTGCGCCGCCGGCCTCACCACCGCCGCCCAGGCCGATGACAACTTCGCCAGCCTGACCTACGGCCAGACCAGCGACAAAGTGCGCAAGTCCGGCCTGCTGCAACGCAACACCGACAACCTGAACGCCGACGGCATCATCGGCAAGGACAGCACCTGGGGCGTGCGCCTGGGCAAGATCAACGACCAGGGCCGCTACTACATGACCTACGACAACGTCTCGGGTGACCACAGCGGCGTCAAGCTACGCCAGGAAAACCTGCTCGGTAGCTACGACCTGTTCCTGCCGGTGGGCGATACCACCAAGCTGTTCGGCGGCGGCACCCTGGGCATGACCAAGCTGACCCAGGACTCGCCGGGCGCCAGCCGCGACACCGACTACGGCTATGCCGTGGGCCTGCAGGCCGGCGTGATCCAGGAAATCACCGACAAGGCCTCGGTGGAGATGGGCTACCGTTACCTGCGCAGCAACGCCGCCACCGAGATCGGCGCCCACGGCGGGCCGAAGGACGGCACCCTGCGCCTGACCAGCAGCGCGCAGACCTACCTGGCGGCGAGCTACAAGTTCTGAGGTCGCTGTTATCCTGTACCGGCCTCATCGCGAGGAGTGCATGACCCGTGGGAGCGGGCTTGCCCCGCGATGAGGCCGGTACAGGCATTCGCTATTCAAAGGAGAACTGCATGAAATTGCTGGTGGTCGAGGACGAGGCGCTGCTGCGTCATCACCTGTTCACCCGCCTCGGCGAAGGCGGCCATGTGGTGCAGGCAGTGGCCAACGCCGAGGAAGCCTTGTACCAGGCCGAGCAGTACAACCACGACCTGGCAGTGATCGACCTGGGCCTGCCGGGCATGAGCGGACTGGACCTGATCCGCCAGCTGCGCAACCTTGGCCAGACCTTCCCGATCCTGATCCTCACCGCCCGCGGCAACTGGCAGGACAAGGTCGAAGGCCTGGCCGCCGGCGCCGACGACTATGTGGTCAAGCCGTTCCAGTTCGAAGAGCTGGAGGCGCGCCTCAACGCCTTGCTGCGCCGCTCCAGCGGCTTCACCCAGTCGACCATCGCCGCCGGCCCGCTGGTGCTCGACCTCAACCGCAAGCAGGCGACCCTGGACGAGCAACCGCTGGCGCTGACCGCCTACGAATACCGCATCCTCGAGTACCTCATGCGCCATCACCAGCAGGTGGTGGCCAAGGACCGGTTGATGGAACAGCTGTACCCGGACGACGAGGAGCGCGACCCGAATGTCATCGAGGTGCTGGTCGGCCGCCTGCGTCGCAAGCTCGAGGGCGACAACGGCTTCAAGCCGATCGATACCGTGCGTGGCCTGGGCTACCTGTTCACCGAGCGCTGCCGATGATCCGTTCGCTGCGGGTGCGCCTGATGCTGGCGGCGGCGTTGCTGGCGCTGCTGTTCATGCTGGCGTTGCTGCCGGCGCTGCAGAAGGCCTTCAGCCTGGCGTTGCAGGAGTCCATCGAGCAGCGCCTGGCCTCGGACGTGACCACGCTGATTTCCGCCGCGCGCATCGAGCATGGCCAGTTGCAGATGCCGGCGCTGCTGCCGGACGAGCGTTTCAACCTGCCGTATACAGGCTTGCTCGGCTACATCTTCGACCGCCAGGGCAAGCTGGTGTGGCAGTCGCGGGCCACGCGCAACCGCAACATCAACTACCACCCGCGCTATGACGGGCGTGGCAACGAATTCGCCCGTATTCACCAGGACGACGGCGAGGAGTTCTTCGTCTATGACGTCGAGGTCAGGCTGCTTGGCGGCAAGAGCGCGGCGTTCAGCATCGTCGCCCTGCAACCGGTCCGCGAATACCAGGACACCCTCAATGGCCTGCGCGAGAAACTCTACTTCGGCTTCGGCGCGGCGCTGCTGGCGCTGATGGTGCTGCTCTGGGCCGGCCTGACCTGGGGCCTGCGCTCGCTGCGTCGGCTCAGCTCCGAGCTGGACGACGTGGAGAGCGGCGCCAGGGATGGACTGAGTCGCGAGCACCCACGCGAACTGCTGCGCCTGACCGGCTCGCTCAACCGCCTGCTGCGCAGCGAGCGCGAGCAGCGCCAGCGCTACCGCGACTCGCTCGACGACCTGGCCCACAGCCTGAAGACCCCGCTGGCAGTGCTGCAGGGCGTGGGCGAGAGCATGGAGCAGGGCGACCGCGAGCAGGCGCGGGTGCTGCAGAGCCAGATCGAGCGCATGAGCCAACAGATCGACTACCAATTGCAGCGCGCCAGCCTGCGCAAGAGTGGCCTGGTAAAGCACCAGGTCGAGCTCAAGCCGTTGCTCGACAGCCTGTGCAGCACCTTGGCCAAGGTCTATCGCGACAAACGCGTCGAGGTCGGTTTCGATCTCCCGGCCGATGCCCGGGTGCCGATGGAACAGGGGGCCTTGCTTGAACTGCTCGGCAACCTGCTGGAGAACGCCTACCGGTTGTGCCTGGGGCAGGTGCGGGTCAGCCTGCGCGAAGCGCCGGGGCAACTGGAACTGTGGATCGAGGACGACGGCCCGGGCGTGCCGCCCGACCAGCGTGAGCGTATTCTCGAACGCGGCGAGCGCCTGGACCGCCAGCACCCCGGGCAGGGGATCGGCCTGGCGGTGGTCAAGGACATCATCGACAGCTATGACGCCGAGTTGAGCCTGGGCGATTCGCCGTTGGGCGGGGCTGCGTTCCGTATCGCTTTCCGACTCGATTGATTCTGCCTTTCCAGTGCAGGGGGCGGTGCGTGGGAGCGGGCTAGCCCCGCGATACCGGCGAAGCCGGTGCCATCCGGAGCGGTCCTCATCGCGGGGCAAGCCCGCTCCCACCGGGAAGTCCCACTGAATACCTCTGAGGCGGATTCCCGCCAACCCGCCCTGTACGATTTCCGCCATCGGGCGGAAATCCGCCATTTCCTACCGGCTACTGCGCCCCGTCCCGGGGCATTCACACCCTGTAATCATTGGCTGTGCACCTCAAGCGGGCACTTTGGCATCGCCCTTGCTATTCACCTGGCAGAGGCCTGCCCAGGCGCTCGAACACAACGACAAATCCCTCCGGGTACAGGAGGGTTCGCGATTCAGGTGCCCCGACATCCTGGGAAGGATGCGCCGGCCCACTTGAGGAAAAATTAGCCATGACGACTCGTCAGCCGCTGTACAAATCGCTGTATGTCCAGGTGATCGTCGCGATCACCATCGGTATCCTGCTCGGCCACTACTACCCGGAGACCGGCGTAGCCCTCAAACCCCTGGGTGACGGCTTCGTCAAGCTGATCAAGATGGTCATCGCGCCGATCATCTTCTGTACCGTGGTCAGCGGCATCGCGGGCATGCAAAGCATGAAGTCGGTCGGCAAGACCGGCGGTTACGCGCTGCTGTACTTCGAGATCGTCTCCACCATCGCCCTGATCATCGGCCTGGTGGTAGTCAACGTGGTGCAGCCGGGCGCCGGCATGCACGTCGACGTCAGCACCCTCAACGCCAGCAGCGTGGCTGCCTATGCCGCCGCCGGCGCGCAGCAGACCACCGTCGGCTTCCTGCTCAATGTCATCCCCAACACCGTGGTCGGCGCCTTCGCCAACGGCGACATCCTGCAAGTGCTGATGTTCTCGGTGCTGTTCGGTTTCGCCTTGCACCGCCTGGGCAGCTACGGCAAGCCGGTGCTGGACCTGATCGATCGCTTCGCCCATGTCATGTTCAACATCATCAACATGATCATGAAGCTGGCCCCGATCGGCGCCTTCGGCGCCATGGCCTTCACCATCGGCCAATACGGCGTGGGTTCGCTGGTGCAGCTGGGCTACCTGATGGCCTGCTTCTACATCACTTGCCTGCTGTTCATCCTGGTGGTACTGGGCGGTATCTGCCGCGCCCATGGCTTCAGCGTCATCAAGCTGATCCGCTACATCCGTGAAGAGCTGCTGATCGTGCTGGGCACCTCGTCCTCCGAGTCGGCCCTGCCGCGCATGCTGGCCAAGATGGAGCGCCTGGGCGCGAAGAAATCCGTGGTTGGCCTGGTGATCCCGACCGGTTACTCGTTCAACCTGGACGGTACCTCGATCTACCTGACCATGGCCGCGGTGTTCATCGCCCAGGCCACCGACACCACCATGGACATCACCCACCAGATCACCCTGCTGCTGGTGCTGCTGGTGGCCTCCAAGGGGGCCGCAGGCGTCACAGGTTCGGGCTTCATCGTCCTGGCCGCCACCCTGTCGGCCGTCGGCCACCTGCCGGTTGCCGGCCTGGCGCTGATCCTGGGTATCGACCGTTTCATGTCCGAAGCCCGCGCCCTGACCAACCTGATCGGCAACGCCGTGGCCACCGTGGTCGTGGCCAAGTGGGTCAAGGAGCTGGATACCGATACCCTGCAGGCTGAGCTGGCGTCCGGCGGTTCGCCGCTGGTCGACACCCGGCCGACCGACGACCTGGGCGTGGCCGAAGGCCCGGCGCGTTGACCACCTCGCGGTAAGTGCAAAAGCCCATCTTCGGATGGGTTTTTTTATTTCTGGTGTCGCTGCGGCCTGGGTGAACGTTCATGGAGGAGGTGGTAGATGGTTATCTACGGTTGTGATCCTGCGGCGGGTAGATTGGATTTCGCTGGGGGGCGCACGGCTTGGCCTGACAGGCACCCCAGGTATGCGTATTCCAACCGAAGAAGGAAATCATCCGATGGGCAAACCCAATGATATGCAACCCACTCCCACGATCACCTTGCGAGGAGGCTGCGGTGATGACGTATTGGATGGAGGAAATGGAAATGATGTGATTGCCGGGGGCAAGGGGCGCGATGTGCTTGAGGGTGGCAAGGGCGACGACTGCCTGATCGGTGGCAAAGGCGACGATGTGCTGGATGGTGGCATGGGCGCCGACCGTCTGTATGGCGGCAGGGGTCATGATGTGCTGATTGGTGACAGCGGCAGGGATGTGCTCAGGGGCGGCAAGGGTAACGATTTTCTCGAAGGGGGCCTGGGCACCGATATCCTGGGCGGTGGCCAGGGTGCGGATGTGTTCGTGTTCTCGAAGCTCGCTGACATGGGCGTGGGCAAGCGGCGAGATATCGTCACCGATTTCAATGGTGCTGCCGGCGATCGTATTGACTTGCGTGGCCTGGCGAAATCCGAGGGACTGGACAGTCTGGTCTTTGTCGGGGATGCCGCCTTCACCGGTACCGGACAACTGCGTTTTGAGCGTGAGATCCTGTCTGGCAACGTACGCGGTACCCTCAAGCCGGACTTCGAGATCAAGTTGGCTGGCGTGACGACTTTCAAGGCTGAATATCTGATGCTTTGAACCCCGCGCTTGCGTGTTTGTCCATCAGCTGCCACGCCACGCCACGCGCGCGGGGTACATCATTCGACCCGGGTCTCGCCGCTATACACCAGGATCTCCCGGCAGCGCCGGCACAGGTAGCGCCGCCCCTGGCGCACCAGCTTGTGGCGCTGGGCGGTGAACGGGAAATCGCTCTCCGGGCACGGACAACGGTAGATGTAGCGTGTCGCCACGCGCCGCTGCACCTCGTAGTTGTGGCAGCGGTTCGGTGGCAGCTCGTACACCCCGCGCATGATCAACTGCCATTCCTCGCCATGGGCCTGGATGCGCTCGCCGAATAGTTGGTGGGCGATCAGGTGGGCGACTTCGTGGGCCACGGTCTGGCGCAGGAAGTCTTCGGCGTTCTCGCGGTACAGCTGCAGGTTGAAGCGCAGCAGGTTTTCGTGCAGGTGGGCGACGCCGGCCTTCTGTCCGCGCAGCTTGAAGCTGACCTGCGGGCGCGGGAAGGGGCGTTTGAAGAAGGTTTCGGCTTGCTGGTAACAGGTTTCGACGCGTTGTCTGAGCAGCTCGGGCATGGCGGGGTAGTTCTCCTGACCGGGCATTATGCCGCAGGCAATGGGCGGCTGCCGAGCCGTCGGTCAGGCACACGAAGCGAGGCCGCCTTGCGGCGGCCTCGGTGATGCCCCAGTGTTGGTTGGATCTGGTTGGTATGCGTTCAGTTGGTGTAGACGGGCCCCACGCCCAGTCCCCAGATGATCACGGTCGCGGCCATGATCGCCACCAGAACCACGAGGCCCACCGCCAGCACGGAGCTGGAGAACAGGAAGCCTTCATCCGACGGTATGTTCATGAAGGTCGGCAAGCCGACATACAGCAGGTACACGGTGTAGCAGATCGCCGCCGTGCCGATCAGCATGCCCAGCCACAGGTGCGGGTACAGCGCCGCGAGGCCGCCGATGAACAGCGGGGTGGCGGTGTAGGTGGCAAAGGCGATGCACTGCGCCATGCTCGGGTTGGCGTCGTAGGTGCGCGCCATCCAGTGGATGAAGGCGCCCATCACCGCGACCCCGGCGAGCATCGCCAGGTAGGACATGATGCTCATCCACAACGCGCTTTCCATGGTCAGCATCACGGCTGGCCGCTCGCCGATCACCCAGCCGACCTGGGTGGTGCCGATGAACGCCGACACGGCGGGAATCGCCGCCAGGATCAGCGTGTGTGTCAGGTACATGTGGCTGATGCTTTCGTCCTCGCCACGAATCTCCCGCCACTCCTGGTCGGGGTGGGTGAACAGCCCAACAACGTGATGAATCATACGGGTCACTCCTATCGTCGTTGCCAAACGCCCCCCGGATGGAGCGCCTATGGCCCGAGGCCAGGACACCAGGTGCTGCGCCAATGTGGCCTTATGTCGCAGTATAGGAAGCCGTTCCCCACAGAAAACCGGCTTTTTAGAGCAAATCGCGCTGTCAGGACCGGTGCTGATTCCCTTGAAGTCTTTATCGGATTCACCTACTGCGCCGCCCGGTTTGTGCGTAAAATAGCCGGCTTTTGTCACACCTCGCGGATTCAAGCGCTATGGGCACCCTCTCGGTCAACCAGAACAAACTGCAAAAACGCCTGCGTCGCCTCGCCGGCGAAGCCATCACCGACTTCAACATGATCGAGGATGGCGACAAGGTCATGGTCTGCCTGTCCGGCGGCAAGGACAGCTACACCATGCTCGACGTTCTGTTGCACCTGCAGAAGGTGGCGCCGATCAAGTTCGAGATCGTCGCGGTGAACATGGACCAGAAGCAGCCGGGCTTCCCCGAGCACGTGCTGCCGGCCTACCTCAAGGAACTGGGCGTCGAGTACCACATCGTCGAGAAGGATACCTACTCGGTGGTCAAGGAACTGGTGCCCGAGGGCAAGACTACCTGCTCGCTGTGCTCGCGCCTGCGTCGCGGCACCTTGTACACCTTCGCCGACGAGATCGGCGCGACCAAGATGGCCCTGGGGCACCACCGCGACGACATCGTCGAGACCTTCTTCCTCAACATGTTCTTCAACGGCGCGCTCAAGGGCATGCCGCCGAAGCTGCGCGCCGACGACGGCCGCAACGTGGTGATCCGCCCGCTGGCCTACTGCAGCGAGAAGGACATCCAGGCCTACTCGGACATGAAGGAATTCCCGATCATCCCGTGCAACTTGTGCGGCTCGCAGGAAAACCTGCAGCGCCAGGTGGTCAAGGACATGCTGGTGGAGTGGGAGCGCAAGCACCCGGGCCGTACCGAGAGCATCTTCCGCGCCCTGCAGAACGTCGCGCCGTCGCAGCTGGCCGACCGCAACCTGTTCGACTTCACCAGCCTGAAGATCGACGAGAGCGCCACCCCGCGCTTCCTCGACGTGCTGAACATCTGACCTTATGCGCGATTACCAGTGGTTGCATGAGTACTGCCTGAACCGCTTCGGTTCGGCCCAGGCGCTGGAAGCCTTCCTGCCGCAGCCGCGCACACCCGCGCAGCTGCGCGACATCACCGACGACCGCTACCTGTCGACCCTGGCCCTGCGCGTGTTCCGCGCCGGGCTCAAGCACAGCCTGGTGGATGCCAAGTGGCCGGCGTTCGAGCAGGTGTTCTTTGGCTTCGACCCGGAGAAAGTGGTGCTGATGGGCGCCGAGCACCTGGAGCGGCTGATGCAGGACGAGCGCATCATCCGCCACCTGGGCAAGCTCAAGAGCGTGCCGCGCAATGCGCAGATGATCCTCGACGTGGCGAAGGAGAAGGGCAGTTTCGGCGCGTTCATCGCCGACTGGCCCGAGGCCGATATCGTCGGGCTGTGGAAGTACCTGGCCAAGCATGGCAACCAGCTGGGCGGACTATCGGCTCCGCGTTTCCTGCGCATGGTCGGCAAGGACACCTTCATCCCCACCGACGACATGGCCGCCGCGTTGATCGCCCAGAAGATCATCGACAAGCCGCCGACCAGCCTGCGTGACCTGGCACTGGTGCAGCAGGCGTTCAATCAGTGGCATGCCGAAAGCGGGCGGCCACTATGCCAGTTGTCGGTGATGCTGGCGCATACCGTCAACCATTGAGATCGCCGGGGCCGCGTTGCAGCCCCAATGCATTCAGGCGCCTTCGCCCGCCATGCGCCGCTCGATCTGAAACTTCCAGCGCACATACAGCAGCCCGGCCACGAACAACCCCAGGCTCACCAGCACCTCGATCCAGCCAAATACCGCCCGCGCCGGGTCGAACGCGGCCAGCACGCCCTTGATGAAGTAGATATTGACCACGAAGCAGGTCCAGGCATGCGCCCGGGCGCTGCCTATCAGCATGCCCGGCAGCAGCAGCAGCAGGGGGATCAGCTCGATGGCCAGGATCACTTCGACCCGCGCCCCGTGCAGGTTGGCGAACCACAGGTTGTTCACCACCAGCAGGGCGATCAGGCCGAAGAAGCAAGCCAGGCTCAGGGCGCGGGTCAGCCGTACGCGTGGGGCGAGCCACTCCAGCGGCGGCAGCACCTTGGGTTTTCTAGCCACGCTGGCCACCCAGGGCCTTGGCCGTATTGGCCAGGCGTTGGCCGAGGGCTCGGCACAGGGTGATCTCGTGCTGGTCCAGCTCGCGCTTGCCGTCGGCGCCGGCATGGTGGCTGGCCCCATACGGGGTGCCGCCGCCGCGGGTATCGAGCAGCGCCGACTCGCTGTAGGGCAGGCCGGTGACCAGCATGCCGTGGTGCATCAGCGGCAGCAGCATCGACAGCAGGGTGGTTTCCTGGCCGCCGTGCAGGCTGGCGGTGGAAGTGAACACCGCCGCTGGCTTGCCCACCAGCTCGCCGCCCAGCCACAGGCTGCTGGTGCCGTCGAGGAAGTACTTGAGCGGTGCGGCCATGTTGCCGAAGCGGGTCGGGCTGCCCATGGCCAGGCCCGCGCAGTGGCGCAGGTCGTCGAGCGTGGCGTACAGCGCGCCGCTGGCCGGGATGTCCGGGGCCACGGCTTCGCACTCGGTGGAGATAGCCGGCACCGTGCGCAGGCGCGCCTCCAGGCCGGCCATCTCGACGCCGCGGGCAATGTGCCGGGCCATCTCGCTGGTCGAGCCGTGGCGGCTGTAGTACAGCACCAGGATGTAGGGTTCGCTCACGGCAGGATCTCCAGGACCTTCTCGGGTGGGCGTCCGATCACGGCCTTGTCGCCTGCGACCAGGATCGGGCGTTCGATCAGCTTGGGATGTTGCGCCATGGCGTCGATCAGCTGGGCGTCGGTCAGGGCCGGGTTGCCCAGGTCGAGCGCCTTGTATTCGTCTTCGCCGGTGCGCAGCAGTTGCCGCGCGCCGATCCCCAGCTTGGCCAGCAGTTGCTTGAGCGCGGTGGCGTCCGGCGGGGTCTCGAGGTAGCGCACGATGGTCGGCGCCAGGCCGCGTGTCTCGAGCAGTTCCAGGGCGCCGCGGGATTTCGAGCAGCGCGGGTTATGATAGAGGGTCAGATCGGTCATGACGGGTCGCATCCAGCTGGGTGTGGCGGCTATTCTAACCGCAGCGACCGACTTCAATGCTTGAAAACTTCGAGAAGGATTGACCCATGGCAAGGCGTTTGGCAGCTGCACTGGCCATCACCGCGAGCCTGCTGCTCGGCGGCTGCGGTGCGGACTACGGCGTGGACCAGCACGGCAATACGGTGAAGGCCGAACAGGTCGACGGGCACTGGTTGGTGCTCAATTACTGGGCCGAATGGTGCGGCCCGTGCCGTACCGAAATACCTGAACTCAATGCTGCTGCCAAGCAGTGGGAAAGCCAGGGTATCCGGGTGCTGGGGGTGAACTTCGATGGTTTGCAGGGTGCCGACCTCAAGGCCGCCGCCGAGACCCTCGGCATCGGCTTCACCGTGCTCGCGCAAGACCCGGCCGAGCGTTACGAACTGCCGCGCAGCGAGGCGCTGCCGGTGACCTACATCATCGACGATAAGGGCAAGGTGCGTGAGCAGCTGATGGGCGAGCAGACGCTTGAAGGGCTGCAGGCGAAGATAAGGGCACTCCAGGGCGGCGCCTGAGTTCCAGCATCGCGGAGCAAGCCCGCCCCCACGTGCGGGCTTGCTCCGCGATGGTTTCAGCCTTCCTCAGGCCAGAACCGCAGCGGCTTGCCCTCGGCCGGCCAGAAGCGGATCTGCTCGATTGGCGACACGTCCCAGCGCTGCACCGTCTCCAGCGCCTGCAGGAAGCGTTTCTCCTGCTCCATCAGCGCTGGCGCGCACAGCTTGCGGGTCTTGCCGACCTTGCCGAAGCTCAAGTGCTCGCCGTCCAGCGTGTAGGGCGCGAACCAGTGGTTACAGCCGGCATTGCCATAGGCACGGCCATCGCTGGCCAGGGTCAGGGTCAGGTGGCTGTAGTCGATCAGCGGGCGTTCACCAATCCACTCCAGCAGGTAGCTTTGCTCCTGGTGCAGCTTCGAAGGTTGCGACGCGCAGCCCATCAGGCCGGTGGCGATCAGCACGCCGGTCAGCAGCTGTTTCACTCAGGCGCGCTCCTGGCACTGCGGGCACAGGTGCTTGTCGCCCTGGCTGGCCCAGCCCAGCTCCTGGACACGGGCGGTGGCTGCCGGGGCGTGGCCTTTCTTGCCGAGCTTGGCTTCGGCGGCGAACTCGAAGTCCAGCACCGCGTCGCAGCCGTCGCACTTGACTTGCCACTCGTGGATTTCCAGTTCGTTGAATACTGGCCCCTGGGCCACGGCCACCCACTGCCCGGTGGGGTTGATCAGGTGGCGCACGCTGTCCACGGTCAGGCGCATGGACAGGGTTTTGCTGCCTTTGAGCGAAACCAGCAGTGCGTCGCCTTTCTGGATCGAGCCGCCGTTGCCGGTGACCTGGTAGCGGCCCGGCACCAGCGCGCGGCACTCGATCAGGGTGTGTTGCGGGTTGAAAAGGGTGTAGCGGAAATCGTGTTCGACCATGGGTCCTCCAAAAGTGCCGCGTATCTTAGTGTGGTGCTTCACAAATAACGACCCTAATTCGCGGCGCTTTTTGCGCTCATGCTGCGTTGTCGCTCCTCGCCGTAGCCGGGCTACGACTCGTCGCGACGCCTTGCTTGAGCACAAAAATCACGCGCGACTTATGGGGCGTATTTGCAAAGCACCACACTAGCATCCACCGTTTACAAGATTCTGCGGATTGCCTGCCGCCCAGCGGGAGATGTTGTCCAGGGTGGTGGCCGCGATGGCATCCAGGGCCTCGCGGGTAAGGAACGCCTGGTGGGCGGTGACGATCACGTTGGGGAAGGTCAGCAGCCGTGCCAGCACGTCGTCCTGCAGCGGCAAGTCGGAGCGGTCCTCGAAGAACAGCTGCGCTTCCTCTTCATAGACATCCAGCCCCAGGTAGCCAAGCTGGCCACTCTTGAGCGCATCGATCAGTGCCGGGGTGTCGACCAGGGCGCCGCGGCCGGTGTTGATCAGCATGGCGCCGGGCTGCAGTTGGGCCAGGCTCTGGGCGTTGATCAGGTGGCGGGTGTGCTCGGTGAGCGGGCAGTGCAGGCTGATGATGCGTGCCTGGCGCAGCAGCTCGGGCAGTTCCAGGTAGCGGGCGCCGAGGGCGACCAGCTCAGGGTTGGGGTAGGGGTCGTAGGCCAGCAGCTGGCAGCCGAAGCCGGCCATGATGCGGGCGAAGGCCGCGCCGATCTGGCCGGTGCCGACCACGCCGACGGTCTTGCCGTGCAGGTCGAAGCCGGTCAGCCCGTGCAGGGTGAAATCGCCTTCGCGGGTGCGGTTGTAGGCCCGGTGCAGGCGGCGGTTGAGGGCCAGGATCAGGGCCACGGCATGTTCGGCGACGGCGTGCGGTGAATAAGCCGGGACGCGCACCACGCTGACCCCGAGACTCTGCGCGGCGGCCAGGTCGACGTGGTTGTAGCCGGCCGAGCGCAGGGCGATCAGGCGTGTGCCGCCGGCGGCCAGGCGCTGCAGGACCTGGGCGTCGAGTTCATCGTTGATGAAGGCGCAGACCACCTCGAAGCCCTGGGCGAGGGCTGCGGTGTCCAGGGTCAGGCGGGCGGGCTGGTAGTGCAGCTCCAGGGCGCCCGCGCTGGCGGCGCGAGTGAAGCTTTCCTGGTCGTAGTGCTGGCTGCTGAACAACAGGGCGCGCATGGGGGGCTTCCTTCTGTGAGTCGGCAACAGTCTAGGCCGTCAGAGAGATCGGGTATTGATCTGTGACGGCCCTGTCGCGGGGCAAGATGCACCGCCGCTCCCACGACTCTTGCAAAGCCTATTCAGGCGCTTTCGCGCGCCTGCTCGGCCAGTCGGCTGATGGCTTGGTCCAGTTCGTCCAGGGCCTGCAACGCCTGGGGGCTGTCCTGCTTGAGCAAGGTCTCGCTGCGCTGACAGGCCGCCCGCAACTGCGGTACGCCGCAATAACGCGAGGCGCCGTTGAGTCGGTGTACCCGTTCGATCATGGCATTGCGATCGGCCGCGTCGCGAGCGGCCTGGATGGCCTCGCGGTCAGAATCCAGCGATGCCAGGAGCATGGCCAGCATATCCGCCGCCAGGTCCGGCTTGCCGGCAGCCAGACGCAGGCCTTCCTCCGGGTCGAGCACCTTCAGCTCGCTGCTGTCGGGCAGGCGTTCGCTGGTGCGCTCCTGTTGCGGTGCGCCCAGGTTCAGGCCGGTCCACTTCATCACGACCTGGGCCAGCTGGCGCTCGCTGATCGGTTTGGTCAGGTAGTCGTCCATGCCGCTGTGCAGCAGGGCGCGCTTTTCGTTGGCCATGGCGTGGGCGGTGAGGGCCACGATGGGTAGGGGCGGGCCGCTCTGGCTGGCTTCCCATTGGCGGATCTGTTCGGTGCAGGCACGGCCATCCATGCCGGGCATCTGCACATCCATCAGCACCAGGTCGAAGGGCTCGTCCTGCACGGCCTGCATCGCCGCATAGCCGTTGTTGACCGCCAGCACCTCCGCGCCCATCCCTTCGAGCAGGGTCTGTACCAGCAACAGGTTGGCCGGGTTGTCGTCGACGCAGAGGAGCTTGGGCATGCGCTGGCCGTCGTTGCTGCGCTGCTCGCATACTGGGCGGCGGGGTTGTACCAGTTCCAGCAGCAGGCGGCGCAACTTGCGCGTGCAGGTGGGCTTGGCCAGCAATTGGCCGTGGGCGTTGGGCAGGTAAGGATGGTAGAGCGGTTGCTCGGTGGTGGGGCACAGCACCACGCACTGGCAACCCAGGCGCTCGAGCTGTTGGTGGTACTGCCCCAATTGTTCCGGCGCCAGGCTGCCGAGGTTGACCCCGAGCACGGCGAACTCGAACGGCTGCCCGGCCTGGCTTGCCGCCTGCACGCCGTGCAGCAGCTGGTCGCAGGAGGCGAACACGCTGACCGCCAGGCCGCAGTCCTCCAGCTGGTGCTCCAACGCCTGGCGGGCCAGGTCGTGCCCGTCGACGATGGCCACGCTACGGCCGACCAGGGCCTGGGCGGGTTGCTCCTCGGTGTCGTCGTGGGCCTTGGGCAGGTTGAGGCTGATCCAGAACTGCGAGCCTTCACCCGGCGTGCTGTCGACGCCGATTTCGCCACCCATCTGTTCGATCAGGCGCTTGGAGATCACCAGGCCCAGGCCGGTACCGCCGGGCTGGCGCGACAGCGAGTTGTCGGCCTGGCTGAAGGCCTGGAACAGGGTGCGCACATCCTGCGGCGACAGGCCGATGCCGGTGTCTTGGACGCTGATGCGCAGTTGCACGCTGTCTTCCTGCTCGTCCTCGAGCATGGCGCGCACGACGATGGTGCCTTCGCGGGTGAACTTGATGGCATTGCTCACCAGGTTGGTGAGGATCTGCTTGAGCCGCAACGGGTCGCCTACCAGCGACAACGGGGTGTCGCGGTAGACCAGGCTGAGCAGCTCCAGCTGTTTGGCGTGGGCGGCCGGGGCAAGGATGGTCAGGGTGTCCTGGATCAGGTCGCGCAGGTTGAGCGGGATGCTGTCGAGCACCAGCTTGCCGGCCTCGATCTTGGAGAAGTCGAGGATCTCGTTGATGATCCCCAGCAGGTTGTCGGCGGATTTCTCGATGGTGCCGAGGTAGTCGAGCTGGCGTGGGCTCAGCTCGCTCTTTTGCAACAGGTGGGTGAAGCCGAGGATGCCGTTGAGCGGGGTGCGGATCTCATGGCTCATGTTGGCGAGGAACTCGGACTTGATGCGGCTGGCCTCCAGGGCCTCCTTGCGCGCCATGTCCAGCTCGATGTTCTGGATCTCGATGGTTTCGAGGTTCTGGCGCACGTCCTCGGTGGCCTGGTCGATGCTGTGCTGCAGCTCTTCGTGGGCGCTGTGCAGGGTCTCGGCCATGCGGTTGATGCCGGCGGCCAGTTCGTCGAGCTCGTGGCTGCCCATGGCCGGCAGGCGTTCGTCGAGGTGGCCGTCCTTGAGCTGGTTGACCGCGTGCTTGATGCGGTTGATCGGGTCGTTGATGGTGCGGCTCATGCGCAGGGCGAGCAGCGCGGTCAGGCTCAGGCAGGCGAGGATCAGCAGCAGGCTGGTGAACAGGTTGCGGTAGCCGCGCAGCAGTGTGCCGTCGTGGGACAGCTCGATTTCTACCCAACCGAGCAGGCGCTCGGCCTCGGCGGGCACGGCGTCGGTGGCCAGGTCGCGGTGATGGCCGAACACCGGCATCAGGTAGCGGGTGGCATCATTGCCGGTGCGCTGCAGCAGTTGCGTGCCGGTACCGCCGCTGGGCGGCTGGTTGAGCATGCTGGGGCCGGCGTGGGCCAGGCGCGTGCGGTCGGCGGCGAGGAACGCCACGGCGCGCACGTCGACCTGCTCCAGGGCCTGGGCCGCGATGCGCTCCAGTTGCGCCGGGGACTGGCGGGCCAGGGCCGGCGCCGCCAGGGGCGCCAACTGCTCGGCGATCATCTTGCCGCGTTGCAGCAGCTGCGTGCGCAGGTCGCTCTGTTGCAGCCAGGTGAAGTAACTGCCCAGCACCAGGGCCATCAGGCTGGCGGGGAGCAAGGCCAGCAGCAGGACGCGGCTGCGGATTCCCAAACGGTCGAGCACACCTGTCTCCTGTCATGTGCCTTTAAAAGCGCTGTTCGCGCATCAGCGGGAACGTTACTCCGCACCGGGGGCATTTGTAAGGCTTTTTGTTTGCCAAGTGAGGCTGGTCCCTCGATGGTGCGTCAGTCGGGCAATGGTTGCCTTGCCAGGAGCGCTTGCCCAATAATCACGCAACTGAGAATCGATGGCAGTTGCCAATGCATCCTGAAGCTATTCGCGCGACCAATATCCTGGCCATCGAGGACGACCCCGTGCTGGGTGCCTACCTGCACGAAGAACTGCGCCGCGGTGGTTTCCGAGTGACCTGGTGTCGCAGTGGCCTGGAAGGCCTCGAGGCGGCGGGGCGACAGGTCTTCGACTTGGTTCTGCTGGATATCCTGCTGCCTGGCCTCAATGGCCTGGATGCCCTGGCCAGCCTGCGCCGACGCAGCGCCACGCCTGTCATCCTGATGTCCGCGCTGGGGGCCGAGGCCGACCGTATCAGCGGTTTCGAGCGGGGAGCGGACGACTACCTGCCGAAGCCTTTCAGTTTCGCCGAGCTGCGGGTGCGCATCGAGGCGATCCTGCGCCGGGTGGCCTTCGAGCGGCGTGCGCTGGTGCCAGGCGAGGCGGCGGCGGGGCAGTTGCGCTTCGATGAGCAGGCGGCCGATGTCTGCCTCGCTGGCGCCTGGGCCGGCCTGACCCCTAGTGAGTACCGCCTGCTCGACACCCTGCATCGCAGCCAGGATGAGGTGCTGAGCAAGCCGTTCCTTTATCAGCAGGTGCTGCAGCGTGGCTATTCGCGGCATGACCGCAGTCTGGACATGCATGTCAGCCAGATCCGCCGCAAGCTCAAGGCCATCGGCTATCACGAGCGGCAGGTCCGCACCGTCTGGGGCAAGGGCTATGTGTTCGGCGTGGGCGAGGCCGACTGAACCGTGCTCGATCGCCATTCGCTGTTCTGGAAACTGACCGTCCTGCTGGTGGGCTTCTGTCTGCTCATGATCGGCCTCAGCTACAGCTGGGGTCGCCATATGGAGACCCAGGACGCCTTCCTTTCCGAACCTGCGCGTCAAGTGCTGCGGGGTTACGCGGCCGAGGCGGAGCAGGCCTGGCGCAGCGGCGGCGCTGACGGTGTCGACGCCTGGCTGGCCGGGATGCGTGGGCGCGAGCAAGGCTGGGTGGGGGTACTCGATGGCGACCTGCAGCCGTTGGGCAGTGCCGACCTGACCGCCGGGCAGGCCCAGCGCCTGACCCGTCTGCGCGGCGTCGATTGGCCGATGAGCCGGCGCAGTATCGGCCAGCCCTGGTTGCGCCTGCCGTTCCCCGGCGCGCCGGAGCAGGGCATGCTGGTGATCGAGCTGCCGGAACGCTTCAACCCGGGCCAGTACCGGTTGTTCTGGCGCATCGTCACCAACGGCATCATCCCTGGACTGTTTACCTTGCTGTTGTGTGTGGGCCTGTACCGCATGCTGATCGTGCCGCTCAATCAATTGCGGGAACAGGCCAGCGCGTGGCGCGCCGACCAGCTGGCGGCGCGCCTGGATTCGCGAACCACCCGGCGCAAGGACGAGTTGGGCGAACTGGCCCGTGCCTTTGATCAGATGGCCGAGCGCCTGCAGGGTACCGTGGCCTTGCAGCAGCAGTTGCTGCGCGACCTGTCCCACGAGCTGCGCACGCCGCTCAGCCGCCTGCGCGTGGCCTGCGACGGCGAGACCGACCTGCAGCGCCTGCGCGAACGCCTGCACCGCGAGGTGGACGGCATGCAGCAGCTGGTCGAAGACACCTTGCAGCTGGCCTGGCAGGACGCCGAGCGCACCCCGCTGAACCTGGAGCCGATCCAGGTGCCGGCGCTGTGGGACGTGCTCAGCGAAAATGCCTGTTACGAAAGCGGCTGGGCACCTGGGCGGTTGCGCTGTGCGTTGCCGGCGGACTGCTGGGTGCGGGGCAGCCTCAACGACCTTGCCCAGGCGCTGGAGAACATGCTGCGCAACGCCATTCGGCACTCGCCCGAGGCGGGGGTGGTGCGTCTGGGCGGCTGGCGTGAAGGCGGGTATTGGCGTATCGACCTGGAGGACGACGGCGGTGGCGTGGCCGAGGAAGACCTCGAGCGGATCTTCGCGCCGTTTTCCAGGTTGGATGGGGCACGGCCCGGGGACGGTGGCTTCGGCTTGGGCTTGAGCATTGCCCGCAATGCGATCCGCCGCCAGGGTGGGCTGGTGTGGGCGGTCAATGGCGAGCGTGGCCTGCGCCTGTGCATGCGCCTGCCTGCCCATGAAGCGGGGCCATCGGTTGGTCCGGCGCGGGCAAGCCCGCTGCCAGGAAGCCACTCCTTATAGCTAGCCGCTATAACCACCGACAATTGCGTGATATGGCCGCGCCGGGTTTGCCGGTATGATAGGCGCCCCTGCCGTCCGGATTGCGAAAACGCCCATGACCCTGCAGTACCCAACCATCGCCGACTGCGTCGGCCATACGCCGCTGGTTCGCCTGCAGCGCATCGCCGGGAACACCAGCAATACCTTGCTGCTCAAGCTCGAAGGCAACAACCCGGCAGGTTCGGTCAAGGACCGCCCGGCGTTGTCGATGATCACCCGTGCCGAACTGCGTGGCCAGATCAAGCCTGGCGACACCCTCATCGAAGCCACCTCCGGCAATACCGGCATCGCCCTGGCCATGGCAGCGGCGATCAAGGGCTACAAGATGATCCTGATCATGCCGGACAACTCCACCGCCGAACGCAAGGCGGCCATGACCGCCTATGGCGCCGAGCTGATCCTGGTGACCAAGGAAGAGGGCATGGAAGGGGCTCGCGATCTCGCGGAAAAACTGCAGGCCGAAGGCCGTGGGCTGGTGCTTGACCAGTTCGCCAACGGCGACAACCCGATCGCGCACTACAACAGCACGGGCCCGGAGATCTGGCAGCAGACCCAGGGCACGATCACCCACTTCGTCAGCTCCATGGGCACGACCGGCACCATCATGGGCTGTTCGCAGTACCTCAAGGAGCAGAACCCGGCGGTGCAGATCATTGGCCTGCAGCCGATGGAAGGCTCGGCCATTCCGGGCATTCGCCGTTGGCCCCACGAGTACCTGCCGAAGATCTTCGACGCCACCCGGGTCGACCGCGTGGTCGACATGTCCCAGCAGGAGGCCGAGGAAACCACCCGTCGCCTGGCCCGCGAAGAGGGCATTTTCTGTGGCGTATCCTCCGGCGGGGCGGTGGCGGCGATGCTGCGCCTGTCCCGTGAAGTCGAGAACGCGGTGATGGTCGCCATCATCTGCGACCGCGGCGACCGTTACCTTTCCACCGGCCTGTTCGATCCGACCTGATGTCCAGAAAGAAAAGCAACACCGGCCTGCGCTTCCAGCCGGCCGGCGGCAACCGCGCCGCACAAGTGCCGGTGGGCAAGAAGCAGCGCCTGCTGATCGAGCGCGTGGCCGGTGACGGCCGCGGCATCGCCTTCAGCGAGGGGCGCACCTGGTTCGTCAGCGGCGCGCTGGGTGGCGAGGACGTCGAGGCGCGGGTACTTGCCGCGCGCGGCAAGGTGGTCGAGGCGCGCCTGGAGCGGGTGTTCCAGGCCAGCCCCGAGCGCCGTGAAGCGCCTTGCCGGCATTACGCCCGCTGTGGTGGCTGCAACCTCCAGCACCTGCCCCATGACAGCCAGCTGGCGCTCAAGCAGCGCCTGCTCGCCGAGCAGTTGCAGCGGGTGGCCGGCGTGCAGCCCGAAGAGTGGGCTGTTCCCTTGTGCGGACCGGAATTCGGCTACCGCCGCCGGGCGCGAGTAGCGGTACGCTGGGATACCAAGGCGCGTCAGCTGGAGGTCGGTTTCCGCGCCGAGGCCAGCCAGGACATCGTTGCCATCGACGACTGCGCGGTGCTGGTACAGCCCTTGCAGGCGATCATGCGCCACCTGCCGACCGTGTTGCGCAGCTTGAGCAAGCCGCAGGCGCTGGGGCATGTGGAGCTGTTCAGCGGTACCGCCGAGGCGGTGTTGGTACGGCATGTGGCGCCATTGCCAAGTGAAGACCTGGCGCGGCTCGAGGCATTCTGCCGCGAAGCCGGCGCCCAGTTGTGGCTACAAGGCGAGGGCGAGCCGGCACCGGTGGAGGCCACGGCGCAACTGGGCTTTGCCCTGGAGCCCTGGGGCTTGGAGCTGGCCTGGCGACCGGGCGACTTCGTCCAGGTCAATGCCCAGGTCAATACCTTGATGATCCAGCAGGCTTTGGCCTGGCTGGCGCCCCAGGCGCATGAGCGGGTGCTGGACCTGTTCTGCGGCCTGGGCAACTTTGCCTTGCCCCTGGCGCGTCAGGCGCGCGAGGTGGTGGCGGTGGAAGGCGTGCAGGCGATGGTCAGCCGTGCCGAGGCCAACGCCCACGCCAACAATGTGCATAACGCACGGTTTTTTCAGACCGATTTATCGCAGCCTTTGGCGGGCGCCGGATGGGCTGCCGAGGGCTTTTCTGCGGTACTCTTGGATCCACCGCGCGACGGGGCTTTCGAGGTGGTGCAGGGCATCGCCCGGCTGGGTGCGAAACGGCTGGTCTACGTATCGTGCAATCCGGCCACGCTGGCGCGTGACGCGCAAGTGCTGGTCGGGCAGGGGTACCGGTTAAAAAGGGCCGGGATTCTCGACATGTTTCCTCAGACGGCGCATGTCGAGGCCATGGCGTTATTCGAAGTGGGCTAGCCGGGCTGGCCCTCTTGGTGCGGCCTTCAGGGAGTGAGGGGCGCACAGGTGATAGCCAGTGCACCCGCGTGGTGCGCTGTATGGAAAGGTAAAGCAAAGATGGTACAGGTGAGAGTGCACCAGCCGGTCAACAACGACGGCAGTATCAATCTCGAAGCATGGCTCGATCATGTGGTGAGCGTCGATTCGCAACTCGATCGCCCGGGGTTGAAAGAGGCCTGCGAGTTTGCCCACGAGGTCGAGAAGAAAGGCAACCCGGCCAAGCATTCCTGGGCCGATGGCACGTCCAGTTTCCAGGCGGGGCTCGAGATCGCCGAAATCCTCGCCGACCTCAAGCTCGACCAGGATTCCCTGGTGGCGGCGGTCATCTACCGTTCGGTGCGCGAAGGCAAGGTGACCTTGGCCGAGGTCGGCCAGCGCTTCGGGCCGGTGGTGTCCAAGCTGATCGACGGCGTGCTGCGCATGGCGGCCATCAGTGCCAGCCTCAGCCCGCGCCAGTCGCTGGTGCTCGGCTCCCAGGCGCAGGTCGAGAACCTGCGCAAGATGCTCGTGGCGATGGTCGACGACGTGCGCGTGGCGCTGATCAAGCTGGCCGAACGCACCTGCGCCATCCGGGCGGTGAAGTCCGCCGATGACGAGAAACGCCTGCGCGTGGCCCGCGAGGTGTTCGACATCTATGCGCCGCTGGCGCACCGCCTGGGTATCGGCCATATCAAGTGGGAACTCGAGGACCTGTCGTTCCGCTACCTCGAGCCCGACCAGTACAAGCAGATCGCCAAGTTGCTGCACGAGCGCCGGCTGGACCGCGAGCGTTTCATCAGCGATGTGATGAACCAGTTGCAGAACGAGCTGCTGGCCACCGGTGTCAACGCCGATATCAGTGGCCGGGCGAAACACATCTATTCGATCTGGCGCAAGATGCAGCGCAAGGGCCTGGAGTTCAGCCAGATCTACGACGTGCGTGCGGTACGCGTGCTGGTGCCGGAAGTGCGCGACTGCTACACCGCGCTGGGCATCGTCCACACCCTGTGGCGGCACATTCCGAAAGAGTTCGACGATTACATCGCCAACCCCAAGGAAAACGGCTATCGCTCCCTGCACACCGCGGTGATCGGCCCCGAGGGCAAGGTGCTCGAGGTACAGATCCGCACCCATGGCATGCACGAGGAAGCCGAGCTGGGCGTCTGCGCCCACTGGCGCTACAAGGGTACCGACGTCAAGCCCAGCTCGAACCACTACGAAGAGAAGATCTCCTGGTTGCGCCAGGTGCTGGAGTGGCATGAGGAACTGGGCGATATCGGCGGCCTGGCCGAACAGCTACGCGTCGATATCGAGCCGGACCGCGTCTACGTGTTCACCCCCGACGGCCACGCGATCGACCTGCCCAAGGGTTCCACGCCGCTGGACTTCGCCTACCGGGTGCACACCGAGATCGGCCACAACTGCCGTGGCGCCAAGATCAACGGGCGCATCGTGCCGCTGAACTACAGCCTGCAGACCGGCGAGCAGGTGGAGATCATCACCAGCAAGCACGGCAGCCCGAGCCGCGACTGGCTGAACTCCAACCTGGGCTACGTGACCACCTCACGGGCCCGGGCCAAGATCGTCCATTGGTTCAAGCTGCAGGCCCGCGACCAGAACGTCGCCGCCGGCAAGACCCTGCTCGAGCGTGAGCTGTCGCGTCTGGGCCTGCCGCAGGTGGACTTCGAGCGCCTGGCCGAGAAGGCCAACGTCAAGACCGCCGAGGACATGTTCGCCGCCCTCGGTGCCGGCGACCTGCGCCTGGCGCATATGGTCAACGCCGCCCAGCAGTTGCTCGAACCCGAGCGCCTGGAGCCGGTCGAGCTGATCCCGCGCCAGGCGCGGGGCATCCGTTCGGGCAAGCGCAACGACATCCAGATCCAGGGCGTCGGCAACCTGCTCACGCAGATGGCCGGCTGCTGCCAGCCGCTGCCGGGCGATGCCATCGTCGGCTACATCACCCAGGGTCGTGGCGTGAGCATTCACCGCCAGGACTGCGCTTCGGTGCTGCAGTTGGCGGGCAAGGAGCCGGAGCGCATGATCCAGGTCAGCTGGGGGCCGATCCCGGTGCAGACCTACCCGGTCGACATCATCATCCGTGCCTACGACCGCCCGGGTTTGCTGCGCGACGTGTCGCAGGTGCTGCTCAACGAGAAGATCAACGTGCTGGCGGTCAACACCCGCTCGAACAAGGAAGACAACACCGCCTTGATGTCGCTGACCATCGAGATCCCTGGGCTGGACGCCCTCGGGCGCCTGCTTGGCAGGATCTCGCAGTTGCCCAACATCATCGAGACGCGGCGTAACCGTACCCCTTGAGACAGAACGGGGCCGCTGTGCGGCCCATCGCTGGCAAGCCAGCTCCCACAGGTACGGCATAACCCTGTGGGAGCCGGCTTGTCGGCGATCGAGGGCAAGGCCCTCGCTGAGGAAAAGATATTCATGACCTACACCCTCGACGACCTGCTGCACCTGATGGCCCGCCTGCGCGACCCGCAATACGGTTGCCCCTGGGACCTCAAGCAGGACTACGCCAGCATCGTCCCGCACACGATCGAAGAGGCCTATGAAGTGGCCGACACCATCGAGCGCGGCGACTTCGAGCACCTGCAGGGCGAGCTGGGCGACCTGCTGTTCCAGGTGGTCTACTACAGCCAGCTGGCACGGGAAGAAGGGCGTTTCGAGTTCGACGGCGTGGTCGATGCGATCACCCGCAAGCTGATCCGCCGCCACCCCCATGTATTCCCCACCGGCGAGCTCTATGCGCCGCTGGACACCCCCATGCTGGACGAGGCCCAGGTCAAGTCGCGCTGGGAAGAGATCAAGGCCGAGGAGCGCGCCGAGAAGAGCGAGCCTGAACAGCTCTCGCTGCTCGACGATGTGCCGGCGGCCTTGCCTGCGCTGTCACGGGCGGCCAAGCTGCAGAAGCGCGCCGCCACGGTCGGCTTCGACTGGCCGGACGCGCTGCCGGTGCTGGACAAGGTGCGCGAGGAGCTCGACGAAGTGCTGCAGGCCATGGCCGATGGCGACAGCGATGCGCTTGAAGATGAGCTGGGCGACCTGCTGTTCGCCACCGTCAACCTGGCCCGCCATCTGCGCCACGACCCGGAAAACGCCTTGCGCCGCGCCAATCGCAAATTCGAGCGGCGCTTCCGATTCATCGAACAGGCATTGCGCGAGCAGGGCCTGAACATCCAAGATCGTACCCTCGACGAGCTGGACGCCCTGTGGGGCGAGGCCAAGCGTCAGGAAAAGAACCTGCCCAGCTGCGGCTGAGCTGATGCATAAGTGAGTGAACTTCCATGAGCCTTTCCCTTCGCGACCAATTGCTCAAAGCCGGTCTGGTCAACCAGAAACAGGTTTCTCAGACCAACAAGGCCGAGAAAAAACAGAAACGCCTGGAGCACAAGGGCCAGGCCGAGGTGGACGACAGCCAGCAGCGCCTGGCCAAGGAAGCCCTGGCCGAGAAAGCCCGAAAAGACCAGGAGCTGAACCGCCAGGTCCAGGAAAAAGCCGAGCAGAAGGCCCGTGCCGCGCAGATCAAGCAATTGATCGAGGCGACCCGCCTGCCCAAGCTGAATACCGAGGACTACTACAACTTCGTCGATGACAAGAAGGTCAAGCGCATCGCCGTCAACGCGCTGATGCGCAGCAAACTGAGCAACGGCGCACTGGCCGTCGTCGCCCATGGCGGTGGCTACGAAGTGATTCCACGCGAGGCGGCGGTGAAGATCCAGGAGCGCGACCCCAATCGCATCCTGCTGCTCAACACCCATGTCGAGGAGGCGGACGAGGACGACCCGTACGCAGCCTACAAGATCCCTGACGATCTGATGTGGTAAGCATGAAAAACCCCGCCTAGGCGGGGTTTTTCGTTTGAAGGGGGTGTTATTGCGACGGTCGCTGGTTCTCTAGGTATTCCAGCTCCATGCGGTACTGCTGGGCTTGCTGCTCATCATGGAACATACCGACCAGTTGGCCCTGTTGATGCACATCCCAGATCCGCACACCAGCGGCCAGGCCTTCGTGGGACATTTTCGATTCGTCGCGTTCGGTTACTTGGACTGTCATCGTTAAACTCCACTGCTTCAGTTGGCTGCGACAGCGTGTCGCACACCCTCTTTATAGAGTTTGTTAGCAGGCTAAGTAAATAAAACAGCGATGAAACAAGTTTCATGAATGGGCCAATCGCGGGGCAAGCCCGCTCCCACGAATCGAGCACAAATACGTGGGAGCGGGCTTGCCCCGCGATTGGGCGATACAGGCACTCACCAAAAAAGAAGCCCCGCACAAGGCGGGGCTTCGGGTATTGCAGGCAGCGCTATCAGTTGCCTTTGACCGCCTTGCCGTCCACCGTGCCATCCTGCAGCACGATCACGTATTCCTTGCCATCGGTCTCGACCTGGCGCAGTTGCACCAGCAGGTAGTCCCAGTCCTTGGCGAACCACAGCTCGGTGATGCGCTTGCTCTGGCTAGGGTCGCGCACGCGCTCGACCTTGACCGCGTCGACCTGGCCAGTCTTGGTGGCCACTTTCTCGGTGCCCAGCACGCGGAAGTCGTAGGTGTCGATCTCATCACCGTCGACCACCTGGTAGGTCATGCTCTTCTTGCCGGCGGCCACGTCATGCTGCAGTGCCAGTTGATAGGACGACTTGTCCAGCACGCCACGGTTGAGCGGCAGGCTGATCGCGTCGCCACGGTCGCTGCCAGTCACCTTCTTGCCGGTCCAGTCGAAGGTGAGGTCGACTTTCTTCGCCTTGCCCAGGCCGCCGCGTTCGAAGTGGTACTTCTGCGGCAGCAAGGTGTCGTTGTCGAGCTTGAGGGTGCTTTGCTCGGTCAGGCTGGCGATCATCATGGAGGCCTTGAAATTAAGGTCCCAAGTACCGTTGGCGTTCTTCACCAGGCTGCGCTCGGCAGTGCCGCTCATGGGCAGCTGCTTCCAGTCAGCCGTATAGCTGGCTGCGAAAGGCTTCAGATCAGCTGCCTGGAGGGGCAGGGCGAGCACGGCGAGAGCCAAGAGCAGGGCGCGACGCATAAATTCTCCTAGGATCGAATCAAGTGACCGCTGGCCGCCAGCGGCTGGCCATCCAGTAATGCACCGTGCTCGCCCAGACGCAAGCGTCCTTCGGCGAACCAGCGCACCGCCAGCGGGTAGATCTGGTGTTCCTGCAGGTGCACGCGCTGGGCAAGCGTCTGCGCGCTGTCATCCGCTGCCACAGGCACCACAGCCTGTACGACCAGAGGCCCGCCATCGAGTTCCTCGGTGACGAAGTGCACGCTGCAGCCGTGCTCCGCATCACCGGCTTCCAGGGCGCGCTGGTGAGTGTGCAAGCCTTTGTACTTGGGCAACAGTGACGGATGTATGTTGAGCAGCCGGCCTTGATAGTGGCGCACGAAGCCGCCACTCAAGATGCGCATGAAGCCAGCCAGCACCACAAGGTCAGGCGCGAAGCCGTCGATCAGCGCCATCAGCGCCGCATCGAAGGCTTCGCGGCCGTCGAAGCCCTGGTGCTCCAGCAGCGCGGTGTCGATGCCGGCTGCCTTGGCGCGTTCCAGGCCGTAGGCATCGGCACGGTTGGAAATCACCGCGCGGATGCGTACTGGGCCGTTGCTGGCGCTGTTGCTGTCGATCAGCGCTTGCAGGTTGCTGCCGGAGCCCGACAGCAGTACCACGACGTTGCAGGTCTTGCCCGGCATCAGTGTGCCTTGAGGTTCTTGAGCTCGACCTGGGCGGCGCCTTCGGCGGCCTCGGCGATCTGGCCGATGACCCACGGCTGCTCGCCGGCGGCGCGCAGCACGTTCAGGGCGTTGTCGACCTGGTCCTGGGCGACGCAGATGACCATGCCCACGCCGCAGTTCAGCACGCGGTGCATTTCATGTTCGTCGACGTTGCCTTTTTCCTGCAGGAAGTCGAACACCACCGGGCGCTGCCAGCTGGCCACGTCGACCACGGCCTGGGCGCCTTTTGGCAGCACGCGCGGGATGTTGTCCAGCAGGCCGCCGCCGGTGATGTGAGCCATGGCCTTGACCGCGCCGGTCTGTTTGATCAGCTGCAGCAGGGGCTTGACGTAGATGCGGGTCGGCGCCATCAGCAGGTCGGCCAGCGGCTTGCCGTCGAGCTGGGTGTTGTCGATGTCGGTGCCGGACACTTCGAGGATCTTGCGGATCAGCGAGTAGCCGTTGGAGTGCGGGCCGGAGGACGGCAGGGCGATCAGGGCGTCACCGGTGACCACTTTCGAGCCGTCGATGATCTCGGCCTTTTCCACCACGCCGACGCAGAAACCGGCCAGGTCGTAGTCTTCACCTTCGTACATGCCTGGCATCTCGGCGGTTTCACCACCGACCAGCGAGCAGCCGGCCAGTTCGCAACCGGCGCCGATGCCGGTGACCACGGTGGCGGCCACGTCGACGTTGAGCTTGCCGGTGGCGTAGTAGTCGAGGAAGAACAGCGGCTCGGCGCCGCACACCACCAGGTCGTTGACGCACATGGCGACCAGGTCCTGGCCGATGCTGTCGTGCTTGTTCAGGTTCAGCGCCAGGCGCAGCTTGGTGCCGACGCCGTCGGTGCCGGAGACCAGCACCGGCTGCTTGTAGCCGGCCGGGATCTCGCAGAGGGCGCCGAAGCCGCCCAGGCCACCCATGACTTCAGGGCGTGCGGTGCGCTTGGCGACGCCCTTGATGCGTTCGACCAGTGCTTCGCCGGCGTCGATGTCTACACCGGCGTCTTTGTAGCTCAGGGAGGGTTGCTTGCTCATTGATCCAGGCCTTTAGGAGGGAGGGATTCAGAAAAACGACCGGGACGGCCAAGGCCACTTTCAGAAACGGTGGCTGCCTGTACGTCACTGGTCTGCGAAGGCGCGCGATTTTATCAGGGTTGCCCCAAGGCGGCCATCCTCAGGCCGACGGGCAGGCGGGAAATCTGGGCAAAAAACGCTGTTTCACCCTGTGCGACTGGTTGCCGCGTCGGCGCCTGTATAAGGTATAGGCATGGCGACGTGCGCAAAGGCGCGGCACGGCGGAGCATTTTCCGGCGTGGCGCGGTCTCAGCCCACAGGCAAGGGCGCGTCGCCCCAAGGTCATCTGGACAGGAATCCTCAATGCGTCTTCTCAATTTCCTTGCTGGCGCCTGCCTCGCTGTGGCCGGCACCCTCGCGCAGGCCGAAACCGTCTCGGGCCTGTATCAGGTTCGCGAGCCCGTCGAAGGGCAGGGCAGCGAGGCCCGCGCCCAGGCGACCGGCAAGGCGCTCGATACCCTGGTGCTGCGCCTGACCGGCGACCCCAAGGCCGCGCAGAATCCGGCGCTGGCCGCGCTGCGCAAGGACCCGCAACAGATCATCAACCAGGTCGGCACCGAGGCAGGCCCACCGGAGTCGGTGCTGGTCGAGTTCGACCCCGGCAGCACCGAGCGCGCCCTGCGCCAGGCCGGGCTGGCATTGTGGGGCAGCAACCGACCGTCGGTCCTGGGCTGGTGGCTGAACGACAGTGTCGAGGGCAGCAGCTTGGTCGGCGATGGCCAGGGCGCCGCCGAGCCATTGCGTCGGGCAGCCCAGCATCGCGGCCTGCCCCTGCGCCTGCCATTGGCCGATCTGCAGGAGCAACTGGTGGCCAATGCCAAGCTGCTCGAGGGTAACGACCCCGCGCCCCTGCGCGAGGCGTCCGAGCGCTATGGCGCCGATGCCTTGCTGGCGGTGCACGCCCATGAGGCCGACGGCAAGTGGCAGGGCAAGTGGCAGTTGTGGCTGGGCGACCAGCGTGAACAGGGCAATGCCGAGGGCAGCGATCAGGCGGCCCTGGCCGATGCGGTGCTGCTGGCGGTGAGCAACCGCCTGGCGCCGCGTTATGTCACGCGGCCAGGCGCCAGCAGCGACCTGCAGGTACAGGTGCAGGGGATGAACCTGCAGCGGTACGCCGAACTGAGCCGGGTACTGGAGCCTTATGGCGCCCGCTTGCAGATGGCAGAAGGCGGCACCTTGACCTACCGGGTCAGCGGCAATCGCGAGCAATTGCGCGCCCAGCTGGGCCTGGCCAAGCTGCAGGAGCTGCCTGCCGAACCTGCAGCCGCCACGCCTGCGCCGAGCGCGCAGGGCGATACCGGCACAACACCGCCCACCACTGCCGCAACGCCGTTCGACGGCCTGCGCTTTCGCTGGTAAGGAGTGGCGCGAATGACTGACATGCGTCGTTGGGTCTGGGTGGGCGCGGCCTTGGTGATCGCCGTGCTGCTGTACTTCCTGCACAACATCCTCTCACCGTTCCTGGTGGGCATCCTGCTGGCCTACCTCGCCGACCCGCTGGTCGATCGCCTGGAGCGGCTCGGGCTGTCGCGCACTTGGGGCGTGGTGGTGGTGTTCAGCCTGTTCACCCTGATCTTCCTGGCCTTGTTGCTGGTGCTGGTGCCGATGCTGGCCAAGCAGTTGCTGCGCCTGTACGAGCTGGCGCCGCAGATGCTCGACTGGCTGCAGCACGTGGCGCTGCCGTGGGTGCAGAGCCGCCTGGGCTTGGCCGACGGCTTCTGGAAGTTCGACAAGATCAAGGCCGCGATCGGCGAGCACATGGGCCAGACCACCGACATCGTCGGCGTGCTGCTGTCCCAGGCCACCGCCTCGAGCCTGGCGCTGATCGGCTGGCTGGCCAACCTGGTGCTGATCCCGGTGGTGGGCTTCTACCTGCTGCGTGACTGGGACCTGATGATGGCCAAGCTGCGCAGCCTGCTGCCGCGCCAGCGCGAGCCGCAGGTGGTGGGGCTGGCCGGCGAGTGCCACGAGGTGCTGGGGGCGTTCGTGCGCGGGCAACTGCTGGTGATGCTGGCGTTGGGCGTCATCTATTCCTCGGGGCTGATGCTGGTGGGCCTGGAGCTGGGCCTGCTGATCGGCATGCTGGCGGGGCTGGCGGCGATCGTGCCATACATGGGCTTCATCATCGGCATCGGCGCGGCGCTGGTCGCCGGGTTGTTCCAGTTCGGCGGCGACCTCTATCCCATGCTCGGTATCGTCGCGGTGTTCATGGTCGGGCAGGCGCTGGAGGGCATGGTGCTGACGCCGCTGCTGGTGGGCGACCGCATCGGCCTGCATCCGGTGGCGGTGATCTTCGCGATCCTGGCTGGCGGCGAGTTGTTCGGCTTTACCGGGGTGCTGCTGGCGCTGCCGGTGGCGGCGGTGATCATGGTGTTGCTGCGCCATGTCCATGACCTGTACAAGGAATCGGACATGTACGCCGGGGAAGTAGACCCGGATCTGTGAGCGATCGCGGGGCAAGCCCGCTCCCATGCCCGGAGTCTTGAGCACCCGGCGGGGGGCGGGCTTGCCCCGCGATGTGCTTACATTAAACGCAACTGCTTGATTTTACTTGTGCTATTCCCCTGCCGGATTGTGCCGTCCGCGTTGCGGGTATAGACTTTGCACACTGTTCATCAAAGGCCCCCTGTGGTCCCCGCGACCGCCCGCGAGCATGAAACCGATCCAGTTGCCCTTGGGTGTGCGTCTGCGCGACGACGCCACCTTCATCAACTACTACCCCGGCGCCAATGCCGCGGCACTGGGCTATGTCGAGCGGCTCTGCGAAGCCGACGCCGGCTGGACCGAAAGCCTCATCTACCTGTGGGGCAAGCAGGGCGTGGGCCGTACCCATCTGTTGCAGGCCGCCACCCACCGTTTCCAGCAACTGGGCGAGCCCGCCGTGTACCTGCCCCTGGCGCAATTGCTCGAGCGTGGCGTCGAACTGCTCGACCATCTCGAGCAATACGAGCTGGTATGCATCGATGACCTGCACGTGATCGCGGGCAAGGCCGACTGGGAAGAGGCCATGTTCCACCTGTTCAACCGCTTGCGCGACAGTGGCCGGCGCCTGCTGCTGGCAGCCTCCAGCTCGCCGCGGGAGCTGCCAATCAAGCTGGCCGACCTCAAGTCGCGGCTGACCCTGGCGCTGATCTTCCAGATGCGCGGGATGTCCGACGAGGACAAGCTGCGCGCCCTGCAACTGCGCGCTTCGCGCCGCGGCCTGCACCTGACCGACGAAGTCGGCCACTTCATCCTCACCCGTGGCACGCGCAGCATGAGCGCGCTGTTCGACCTGCTCGAACGTCTCGACCAGGCTTCCTTGCAGGCCCAGCGCAAGCTGACCATTCCCTTCCTCAAGGAAACCCTCGGCTGGTAGCGCTGAAAACACGGTGCCAGAGCGTCGAATCGGAAAAGTCACATGTTTTTCGATAAAATTTGCAAATGGGTCCGATAGAAGGCATAGTTTCCCCCTTCTAAAGGACTACAGACACGGTCGTGCCCATGCTGAAGCGCTTCGCACCCCTCGTGCCACTTGCACTTGTCACCCTTCTTTACGGCTGTGCCTCCACCGGCCCGGTCGCGCCTTCGCAGGATCAACGCATGGCCAACGAGCAATCGGTCAAGGCCAAGGCTTCCGCTTCTTCCGTATTCACCGAGGAAGAGCTGGCCAGCGAAGATGACCTCGAGGCATTTTCCAGCAACAGCAAGCCGTACCAGTTGCCCGTGCTGGCCGACAGTATTCTCGAACGCGGCATGGCGCTGATCGGTACCCGCTACCGCTTCGGTGGCACCTCCGAGAAGTCCGGCTTCGACTGCAGCGGTTTCATCGGCTACCTGTTCCGCGAAGAGGCCGGCATGAACCTGCCGCGTTCGACCCGCGAGATGATCAACGTCGACGCGCCGAAAGTTGCGCGCAACAAGCTCAAGCCCGGCGACCTGCTGTTCTTCAGCACCAACGGTCGTGGTCGCGTCAGCCACGCCGGCATCTACCTGGGTGACAACCAGTTCATCCATTCCAGCAGCCGCCGCAGCGGTGGCGTGCGCATCGACAGCCTCGGCGATCGCTACTGGAGCAAGACCTTCATCGAGGCCAAACGCGCGCTCGCCATGGCGCCGACCACGATCTCGCGCAATTGAATTGATATCAAAATGCTGTACCCTGCCACGGCGGCGTAGCTGAAAAGCTCGCCGCCGTGCGCATTTACAGAAAGCGTCTAATCTAATTTCTCAACTCTTTTTACCTTCGGCCATGGCCGGGGGCTTCCCGACAGGACGTTTACATCATGGCGATGTTGGCGCGCTTCGCATTCTTCTCCCTCGTGGCCCTGCTCGCGGCCTGCTCCAGCCGTGCACCCGCTCCGGCACCGATGGCCAAGGCCCCAATGGTGTTCAACCCATCGCCCTCGTCGCCCGCGGCGGACGATGTGCTGTTCCGCGCCATCGGCCTGGTGGGCACGCCCTATCGCTGGGGTGGCAATACCCCGGACTCGGGCTTTGATTGCAGCGGCCTGATTGGCTACGTGTACCGTGACGCCGCCGGCATCAGCCTGCCGCGCACCACCCGCGACATGATCGTCATGCGTGCGCCGAACGTGGACCTCGATGCGCTGCAGTCCGGCGACCTGGTGTTCTTCGCCACCAGTGGCGGCTCGCAGGTCAGCCATGCCGGGATCTATGTGGGTGAGGGGCGCTTCGTGCATGCACCGTCCACCGGTGGCACCGTGCGCCTCGACTACTTGTCGAACAGCTACTGGGCCAAGGCCTACCTCCAGGCCAAGCGAGTACTGCCGCCGGGGCATCTGGCGCAAAATCCCTGACGCCATGGTCGCCGCCGGGCCAGGCTAGACCTATCTAACGCCCGCTTTTTGCGGTGCCGATGACCTCGTCCGATTCCAATGATCCAGGAATCGGTTGCTGGTTGGTGATGTGCTGGTCAATTCGGATATGGCTTCGAGGACTGAAGCGCGCCTCAGGCCTGCTTGAGCAGCAAGGCCACCCCCGGAAAGTACTGCCCCAGCTCGTTGTGCAGCTTGCGATAGGCATAAGGAAAGTACCAGGCGATTGCACAGGCGGTGTGTTTCTGCAGGTCATCGACCAGGTCTTGCAGCTCCTCGGGGCTGGCGTGCTGGCCGGCCTTCCACGGGGTGACGAACAACGCCCCGGCCTTGAGCTGGCTGGCATAGGCGATCGCCTTGGCCTGGATGGCGCTTTCCTGCAGCGCCGGCGCCAGGTCGAGGCGGGCGAGGCGCGGCCAGCGCTGGCTGCAGTGCAAGTGGATCGATTCCTCGGCGCTGCTGATGGCCAGGTCGCCACGGGCTTCGCGTTCGCCTTCGTCGCGCTGTTTCTTGCTCGTGTACTGCTGCAGCGCCACCAGCTCGGCCTGCCAGGCCGCAGCCGCGAGCAGCCCGGCATTGGCGGCTGCACCGTGCCAGTAAGGGGCTTCGTTGTCGCCCTGGAACTGGTTGAAGCGGTCGATGCAGTCGACCCAGCGTTCCAGGGCCGGGCGCAGGAATTCCAGGCGCGGGTTATTGATGATCAGGCCTTGCATGCTGCGCTCCTTGTATTTGTGATCGAGGTCAGTCGAAATGGTGGCTATGTGATATCACTGCTTTGAGTGTGGCACAAGCTGGCGAATCGGCCATTGATCCAGGCCGGATCGGTCCTCGTTCGATTGACGCTCCCGGTGCAACCCTCTAACCTTCGCGGCGTGTTTCAGGTGCCCGGCGAACCGAGGTTCGGCAGGGTGAAACTGGGAAGCCGGTGGGCGCCAGCAGGCGCGAATCCGGCGCTGCCCCCGCAACGGTAGGTGAGTCGAAGACGGCGCATGGCCACTGGGTACAGGTATCCGGGAAGGCGCGTCGTCCGGGCATGGCCCGCTCACGAGCCCGGAGACCGGCCTGTCACTGCCAACGGCATCACGGAGGGTGATGTGCGGTGCGATGTGGCCTGGGGCCACGGCCCCTGCGCGTTCTCCGTCTGCCCGCCTTTTCCCTGTCGCCAACCGGCGACAGCCTGCGGAGACCCCTGATGAGCGAATCCACCGAACGCGACGAACGTCACCTGGCGCGCATGCTGCGCAAGAAGGCGATCATCGACGAGCGCATCGCCAATTCCCCCAACGAATGCGGCCTGCTGCTGGTACTGACCGGCAATGGCAAGGGCAAGAGCAGCTCGGCTTTCGGCATGCTCGCCCGGGCCCTGGGCCATGGCATGCAGTGCGGCGTGGTGCAGTTCATCAAGGGCCGCAACAGCACCGGTGAAGAGCTGTTCTTCCGCCGCTTCCCCGAGCAGGTGCGCTATCACGTGATGGGCGAGGGCTTCACCTGGGAGACCCAGGACCGCCAGCGCGACATCGCCGCTGCCGAAGCGGCCTGGGCGGTATCGCGCCAGTTGCTGCAGGATCCGTCGATCCAGTTCGTGGTGCTCGATGAGCTGAACATCGCCCTCAAGCATGGCTACCTCGACCTCGACCAGGTGCTATCGGACATCCAGGCCCGCCCACCGATGCAGCATGTGATCGTCACCGGCCGTGCGGCCAAGCCCGAAATGATCGAACTGGCCGACACCGTCACCGAGATGGGCATGCTCAAGCACGCCTTCCAGGCCGGTATCCGCGCACAGAAGGGCGTCGAGCTGTGAGTGACTCACGCCAATGCCCCGCCGTGCTGATCGCTGCCCCGGCCTCGGGCCAGGGCAAGACCACGGTGACCGCCGCTCTGGCCCGCCTGCACCGCAACCTCGGGCGCAAGGTGCGGGTGTTCAAGTGTGGGCCTGACTTTCTCGACCCGATGATCCTCGAGCGCGCCAGCGGTGCGCCGGTCTACCAGCTGGACTTGTGGATGATCGGTGCCGAGGAGAGTCGTCGCCTGCTGTGGGAAGCGGCGGGCGAGGCCGACCTGATCCTGATCGAAGGCGTGATGGGGCTGTTCGACGGCACGCCGTCGAGCGCCGACCTGGCCCGCCATTTCGGCGTGCCGGTGCTGGCGGTGATCGATGGCACGGCCATGGCCCAGACCTTCGGCGCCCTGGCACTGGGCCTGGCGCGCTACCAGCCCGACCTGCCGTTCGCCGGAGTGCTGGCCAACCGGGTTGGCAGCCTGCGCCATGCGCAGTTGCTCGAAGGC
Source organism: Pseudomonas sp. B21-023 (assembly GCF_024749165.1). Classification (NCBI taxonomy): domain Bacteria; kingdom Pseudomonadati; phylum Pseudomonadota; class Gammaproteobacteria; order Pseudomonadales; family Pseudomonadaceae; genus Pseudomonas; species Pseudomonas sp. B21-023. The sequence goes on from NZ_CP087190.1 coordinate 1,476,446, forward strand.
AGTCTCACCGAAGGCCTGCGCTGGTACGGCGGGTTGTCCCGCGAGCGTGGCATCGAGCTGCCCAGCCGCCACCTGGGCCTGGTCCAGGCCAGTGAACTCAACGACCTGGACGCGCGCCTGGATGCCGCCGCCGAAGCGCTCGGTGCCAGCTGCGATGCCGCATTGCCGCCACCGGTCGGTTTTGCCCGGCCTGAGCCGCTGGGCGTAACCACGCCGCTTGCCGGGGTGCGCATCGGGGTGGCCCACGACGAAGCCTTCGCCTTCACCTATGGCGCTAACCTGGACCTGCTGCGCAGCCTCGGCGCGCAGCTCGAATTCTTCTCGCCGTTGCATGATCGGGAGTTGCCTGATGTAGACAGCCTGTACCTGCCAGGCGGCTACCCGGAGTTGCACCATCAGGCCCTGGCCGCCAACGCTCCCATGCTGGGGGCGATCCGTGGCCACCACGCCGAGGGCAAGCCGCTGCTGGCCGAATGTGGCGGCATGCTCTACCTGCTCGACGCACTGACCGATGTGGCCGGTGTGCGTGCATCGCTGGCAGGCCTGCTGCCGGGCGAGGCAACCATGCAGAAGCGCCTGGCGGCCCTGGCCCTGCAGGCCGTCGAGTTGCCCGAAGGCACCCTGCGCGGCCACACCTATCACCATTCGCTGACCAGCACCGAGCTGGAACCGATTGCCCGTGGCCTGAGCCCCAATGGCGGACGCGGCAACGAGGCGGTCTACCGCCTTGGGCGGCTGACCGCTTCCTACGTACACTTCTATTTTCCGTCCAACCCCGACGCGGCGGCGGCGCTGTTGCGACCATGAGCGAACACGCGTACAGCGCCGTTGAGCGCGCGGCGATCTACCGGGCCATCGGCGAGCGCCGCGACATGCGCCATTTTGCCGGCGGCGAGGTGGCGCCCGAGTTGCTGGGGCGTCTGCTGGCCGCCGCTCACCAGGCCCCCAGCGTGGGCCTGATGCAGCCCTGGCGCTTCATTCGTATCAGCCAGCGTGATTTGCGCGAACGTATCCAGGCTTTGGTGGAGGAGGAGCGGGTGCGCACCGCCGAAGCCCTGGGCGAACGCTCCGATGAGTTCATGAAGCTCAAGGTCGATGGCATCAACGACTGCGCCGAGGTGCTGGTGGCTGCGCTGATGGACAAGCGCGAGGCGCATGTTTTCGGCCGCCGCACCCTGCCGGAGATGGACCTGGCTTCGCTGGCCTGCGCCATCCAGAACCTGTGGCTGGCGGCGCGGGCCGAAGGGCTCGGCATGGGCTGGGTGTCGTTGTTCGAGCCGCAGGCCCTGGCCGATCTGCTGGGCATGCCCGCAGGCGCCAAGCCCGTGGCGGTGCTGTGCCTGGGGCCGGTGACCGAATTCTATCCGGCGCCGATGCTGGTGCTGGAAGACTGGGCCGAGCAACGGCCGTTGAGTGACATGCTGTACGAGAACCAATGGGGGGAATGCCCATGAGCGTGGCCTTGCTGACCGTGGCCGGCGTGGCCCTGGATGCACTGCTGGGCGAACCGCGGCGGCGCCATCCCTTGGTCGGTTTCGGCAACCTTGCCGCGCGCCTTGAGCAGCGCTTCAACGCCGGTGGCCGGGGCTGGCGCAGCCACGGTGTCACGGCCTGGTTCCTGGCGGTGGTGCCGCTGACCTTGCTGGCGCTGATCCTTTCCTGGCTGCCCGCTATCGGCTGGCTGGTGGACGTGCTGGCGCTGTACTGCGCCCTGGGCCTGCGCAGCCTCGGCGAGCATGTGCTGCCGGTGGCCCAGGCACTGCGTCAGGGCGACCTGGAGGAGGCGCGGCGGCGCGTCGGTTACCTGGTCAGTCGCGAGACCCGCGAACTGGACGAACCTGCCGTGGCCCGGGCGGCTACCGAGTCGGTGCTGGAGAACGGCAGCGATGCGGTATTCGCCGCGCTGTTCTGGTTCGTCGTGGCCGGGGCGCCTGGGGTGGTGCTGTATCGCCTGAGCAATACCCTGGATGCCATGTGGGGCTATCGCAACGACCGTTTCGAGCGCTTCGGCTGGTGCGCGGCGCGCATCGACGATGGGCTGAATTATATTCCCGCCAGGCTGGTGGCGCTGACCTATGCGCTGCTGGGCAAGACTCGGTTGGCCCTGGCCTGCTGGCGCAAGCAGGCGCCGCTGTGGGACAGCCCCAACGCCGGCCCGGTGATGGCGGCGGGGGCCGGAGCCCTGGGGGTGGAGCTGGGTGGCCCGGCGGTGTATCACGGCGAGCTGCACGAACGCCCGCGCCTGGGCGAGGGGCCGATGGCCGACGCCGACGCCATCGAGCGTGGCTGGAGCCTGGTGCAGCGCGGCGTGTGGCTGTGGGTGCTATTGATCTGCGTGGGAGCCTACCTGAATGCTTGAGCACGGTGGCCGCCTGCTACGGGCGGTGAAACAGTATGCGATCCCTCGGCAACAGTGGCTCGACCTGTCCAGTGGTATCGCCCCCTGGCCTTACCCGATACCGCCGATTCCCATGGACGCCTGGGCTCGACTGCCCGAGACCGAGGACGGCCTGGAAGCGGCGGCGCGGCGTTACTATGGCGCGCAGCCGCTGCTGGCGGTAGCTGGCTCCCAGGCGGCGATCCAGGCCTTGCCGTACCTGCGCCCGACCGGTCGGGTCGGGGTGCTGACGCCATGCTATGCCGAACATCCGCATGCCTGGGAGCGGGCGGGGCATGCGCTGGTCGAACTGGATGAGGCCCAGGTCGAGGACGCACTCGACAGCCTGGATGTCCTGGTACTGGTCAACCCCAACAACCCCACCGGTCGCCGTGTGCCCCGCGAACGCCTGCTGGCCTGGCATGCGCGTCTGGCTGCGCGGGGTGGCTGGTTGTTGGTGGACGAAGCCTTCATGGACAACACGCCCGCACACAGTGTGGTCGATCAGGCCGGACAACCCGGGCTGATCGTGCTGCGCTCGTTCGGCAAGTTCTTCGGCTTGGCCGGCGTGCGGCTGGGCTTCGTCGTCGCCGAGGCGGATGTGTTGCGGCAACTGGCCGAGGCGCTCGGGCCCTGGACCGTCAGTGGCCCGACCCGCGTACTGGGGCAGGCGTGCTTCGCCGACGAGGCGACGCACCTGGCGCAGATTGCCCGGTGCGCCCTGGCCAGCCAGCGCCTGGCCAGGTTGCTCGAAGGCGCAGGCTTGCCACCCAGCGGCGGTTGCGACCTGTTCCAGTACGTGCGTGACGAACGCGCCACGCACCTGCACGACTACCTCGCCCGCCGGGGCATCCTGGTGCGGCTGTTCGAGCGACCGTGCGCGCTGCGCTTCGGCCTGCCCGCCACGGCGGCTGACGAACAACGCCTGGCCCAGGCCCTGGCGGACTACCACAAGGAATCGGCATGACCACCCTCATGGTGCAAGGCACCACCTCCGATGCCGGCAAGAGCACGCTGGTCACCGCCCTGTGCCGCTGGCTGCTGCGCCAGGGCATCGCCGTGGTGCCGTTCAAGCCACAGAACATGGCGCTCAACAGCGCCGTGACCGCCGACGGCGGCGAGATCGGTCGCGCCCAGGCGGTGCAGGCCCAGGCCTGCCGGCTGGCGCCGCACACCGACATGAACCCGGTGCTGCTCAAGCCCAACAGCGACACCGGCGCCCAGGTGATCGTCCATGGCCGGGCGGTGACCAGCATGAACGCCGTGGCCTATCACGACTACAAGACCATCGCCATGCAGGCGGTGTTGGCCTCCCACGAGCGCCTGAGCGAAGCCTATCCGGTGGTGATGGTCGAAGGTGCTGGTTCCCCGGCGGAGATCAACCTGCGGGCCGGCGATATCGCCAACATGGGCTTCGCCGAGGCGGTCGACTGCCCGGTGATCCTGGTGGCCGATATCAACCGGGGCGGCGTGTTCGCCCACCTGGTCGGCACCCTGGAGTTGCTGTCGGCGAGCGAGCAGGCGCGGGTCAAGGGCTTCGTCATCAACCGTTTCCGTGGTGACATCGCCTTGTTGCAACCTGGCCTGGACTGGCTGGAGCAGCGCACCGGCAAGCCGGTGCTGGGCGTGCTGCCCTACGTCACCGACCTGCACCTGGAGGCCGAGGATGGTATCGATACGCGCCAGGGCGAAAAGGGTGAGCGCCTGCTGAAGGTGATCGTCCCGGTGTTGCCGCGCATCAGCAACCACACCGACTTCGACCCGCTGCGCCTGCACCCTCAGGTGGATCTGCAGTTCATCGGCCCGGGCCAGCCGATTCCGCCTGCCGACCTGATCATCCTGCCCGGCTCCAAGAGCGTACGCGGCGACCTGGCGCAATTGCGCGAGCGCGGCTGGGACACGGCCATCGCTCGGCACCTGCGTTATGGCGGTAAGCTCATCGGCATCTGCGGTGGCCTGCAGATGCTCGGCGAGCAGGTGCATGATCCCCTGGGTCTTGAGGGGCCGGCCGGCTCCAGTGATGGCCTGGGCCTGCTGGCGTACAGCACCGTGCTGGAATCCGAGAAGCAGTTGCGTAATGTGGCGGGCACGCTCGATCTCGAGCAGGCCCCGGTGGCGGGGTATGAGATCCATGCCGGCGTCACCAGCGGGTTGGCGCTGGAGCGCCCCGCAGTGCAACTGGCCGATGGCCGTGCCGATGGCGCCATCAGCGCCGACGGGCAGATCCTCGCCACCTACCTGCATGGCCTGTTCGAGGGTAGCCAGTCGTGCGCCGCGCTGCTGCGCTGGGCCGGGCTGGCCGATGCGCAGACCATCGACTACGAGGCCCTGCGCGAGCGCGATATCGAGCGCCTGGCCGATCTGGTCGAGCAGCACCTGGACACCGCGCGTCTGCGCGAACTGTGTGGAGTCACCTGAAATGCACAGCCTGATCCTCGGCGGCGCCCGTTCGGGCAAGAGCCGCCTGGCCGAGCAACTGGCCGAAGCCAGCGGCCTGCCGGTGACCTATATCGCCACCAGCCAGCCGCTGGACGGCGAGATGAATGAACGCGTGCGCTTGCACCGCGAACGGCGTCCGTCCCATTGGGGGCTGGTGGAGGAGCCCGTGGCGCTGGCCGCCGTGCTGCACGCCGAAGCCGCCCAAGGGCGCTGCCTGCTGGTGGACTGCCTGACGCTGTGGCTGACCAACCTGCTGATGCTCGAAGATGATCAGCGCCTGGCGCAGGAGCGCGACGCGCTGCTCGCCAGCCTGGCGCAACTGCCGGGTACGATCATCCTGGTCAGCAACGAAACCGGCCTGGGCGTGGTGCCCATGGGCGAACTGACCCGCCGTTATGTCGACCTGGCAGGCACGTTGCACCAGGCCGTGGCCGAACGCTGCCAGCGCGTGGTGCTGACTGTCGCCGGCCTTCCTCTCATGCTCAAAGGACCAGCCTTATGACCCCGATGTGGTGGCGTGACGCCTGCCAACCCCTCGACAGCGCCGCCATGGACCAGGCCCGCGCCCGTCAGCAACAGCTGACCAAGCCGGCCGGCTCCCTCGGCCAGCTCGAAGGCCTGGCGGTACGCCTGGCCGGCCTGCAAGGGCGCGAGCGTCCCAGCCTGGAGCGGGTCGCCATCACGATCTTCGCCGGCGACCATGGCGTGGTGGAGGAGGGCATCTCCGCCTATCCGCAGGCGGTGACCGGGCAAATGCTGCGCAACTTCGTCGGCGGTGGCGCGGCGATCAGCGTACTGGCGCGCGAGCTGGACGCCGAGCTGCAGGTGGTCGACCTCGGCACTATCGACGCGGACCTGCACCTGCCAGGCGTGCACCACCTGCGCCTGGGCGCCGGTACCGCCAACTTCGCCCGCCAGCCGGCGATGACCGACGCGCAGCTGGCGGAGGCGTTGCAGGCCGGCCGCGACAGTGCCTTGCGCGCGCTCGACAACGGCGCCCAGCTGTTCATCGGCGGTGAAATGGGCATTGGCAACACCACTGCCGCGGCCGCCCTGGCCAGTACCTTGCTGGGCTGCCCGGCGCGTGAGCTGAGCGGCCCGGGCACCGGCCTGGACAGCGCCGGCGTGCGCCACAAGGCCGAGGTGATCGAGCGCGCCCTGGTGCTGCACGGCCTGCGTGCTGACCAACCGCTGCGGGCATTGGCCTGTGTCGGCGGCTTTGAAATCGCCGCGCTGGCAGGTGCCTACATGGCTTGCGCCCAGCATGGCGTGGCGGTGCTGGTCGACGGCTTCATCTGCAGTGTCGCCGCCTTGGTGGCGGTGCGCCTCAACCCGCAATGCCGCCCGTGGCTGCTGTTTGCCCACCAGGGCGCCGAGCCAGGCCACAAGGCCCTGCTGGCTGCGCTGGAGGCCGAGCCGCTGCTGGCCCTGGGCCTGCGCCTGGGCGAGGGCAGCGGCGCGGCGCTGGCGGTGCCGCTGATTCGCCTGGCTTGCGCCCTGCATGGGCAGATGGCGACCTTTGCCGAGGCCGCGGTGGCGGATCGCCCGGTATGATTCTCGAGCTGCTGCGTCATGGCGAGACCGAGCTCGGCGGCGGCCTGCGCGGCAGCCTCGACGATGCCCTGACCGAAAGTGGTTGGGCACAGATGCGTCATGCTGTCGCCGATGCCGGCCCCTGGGACGTGCTGGTCAGCTCACCGTTGCAGCGTTGCGCGTCGTTTGCCGAAGAGCTGGGGGCACGGGTCAACTTGCCGGTGCAGCGTGAGACCGGTGTGCGTGAGCTGCATTTCGGCGGCTGGGAAGGGCAGAGCGCCGCCCAGATCATGCAGGCCGATGCTGATGCCCTGGGGCTGTTCTGGAGTGATCCGTATGCGTTCACTCCGCCTGCGGGCGAGCCGGTGCTGGCCTTTGCCGAACGGGTGCTGGCTGCGGTCGAGCGGCTGCATCGCGAGCATGCCGGCAAACGGGTGTTGGTGGTGACCCATGGCGGGGTGATGCGCTTGCTACTGGCGCGTGCGCGCGGGCTGCCGCGCGAGCAACTGTTGCAGGTCGAGGTCGGACATGGCGCGCTGGTGCGCCTGGCCGTGGCTGAGGACGGCCAGTTGCACGAGGTGCGCTGAGATGCTGCCGTTCTGGATTGCCCTGCAGTTTCTCAGCAGCCTGCCGGTGCGCCTGCCGGGCATGCCGGCGCCACAGGAAATGGGGCGTTCGCTGCTGTTCTATCCCGTGGTGGGGCTGCTGTTCGGTGTGCTGCTGTGGCTGGCCAGCCATCTGCTGCATGGCGTGGCGGCCCCTCTGCACGCGGCCTTGCTGCTGGCGTTGTGGGTGTTGCTCAGTGGCGCGCTGCACCTGGACGGCCTGGCCGACAGCGCCGATGCCTGGCTGGGTGGGTTCGGCGACCGCGAGCGCACCTTGCAGATCATGAAGGACCCGCGCAGCGGGCCGATCGCCGTGGTCACCCTGGTACTGGTGTTGTTGCTCAAGTTCTGTGCCCTGTGGGTACTGGTCGAGCGGGGGGGTGGTGGCCTGCTGGTGCTGGCGCCGGTGGTGGGGCGTGCGGCGCTGCTGGGTTTGTTCCTCGGTACGCCCTATGTGCGCCCCGGTGGGCTCGGGTCGGCACTGGCCGAGCATCTGCCGCGGCGCGGCGCCGCGTGGGTGTTGCTGGGCAGCGCGGCACTCTGCGTCACCTTGGGCGGCTGGCCGGTGCTATGGGTGTTGCTGCTGACGGCAGTGGCGTTCGCCTGGTTGCGACGGGTGATGTGCAAGCGCCTGGGAGGGACCACCGGGGATACCGCCGGGGCACTGCTCGAGTTGCTGGAACTGGTGGTGGTGCTTGGCCTGGCGTTGCAGTAGGTCGCGTCTGAAAAATCCTGCGGGGAAAACGGAAAACCATACCAAGCACTTGTTCTATCCTCGTTCGCTCGCCAACCACCAGGAATGCCTCGCATGCACCACTGGATCCTCGCCGGCCTGCTTGTGCTTGCCGGCATGCCCGCCAACGCCGCCGACCTGATCGACTTCTGGGATACACCTCGTCATGGCGGCAACAGCTTCAATCGCCTGCCCCCGGACCAGGCCTACTTCGATGCCTTGAAAAGCTACGGTGCCAGCTGGGTACGCCTGTCGTACGACAAATGGCAGCCGGCCAAGCGCGATTTCCTGTTGGGCAATGCCGACGATTACCAAGGCTTGGCTGCCTGCGATCTGCGGCAGCTGGTCGAAGTGCTAGATCGCGCCCACGCCGCTGGGCTCAAGGTGGTCATTACGCCACTGTCGCTGCCTGGCATGCGCTGGGCGCAGAACAACCAGGGCCGTTTCGACGACCGGCTGTGGCACGACAAGCGTTTCTGGACCCAGTCCGCGCGTTTCTGGCGTGATGTTGCCCTGGCGCTCAAGGATCACCCGGCCATCGCCGCCTACAACCTTGTCAACGAGCCTGCGCCTGAGAAACAGGGTGACCTGGCCGAGCATGCCGATCTTGCCCGGATGAAGCAGTGGTACGCCCGCGAGCAGGGCGGGCCGCGTGACCTGCCTGCGCTCTATCGGCAACTGTTGGCGGCGATCCGCGAGGTCGACGGCAAGACGCCGGTGATGGTCGATGCCGGCTGGTACGCTGCTGCCGACGCCTTCGGCTACTGGCCCGCGGCGCTGGAGGGCGAGCGCGTGCTGTACAGCGTGCATATGTACGAGCCCTATGCCGCCACCAGTGCGCCGAACCTGGCGCGGCGCGAGCCATACGCCTACCCGGGGCCGGTACCGTTCGCCGGGAAGACGCAGCAGTGGGCCGCCGGGCAAGTCGCGCGCTACCTGCAACAACCGGTCGATTGGGCCGATGCCATCAAGCTGCCGCGTTCGCGCCTGGTGGTTGGCGAGTTCGGTTGCATGCGCCGCCTGCCCGGTTGTCGGCAGTACCTGGAGGACGTCCTCACGGTGCTTGACCGCCAGCAGTTGCATTGGGCGTTCTATAGCTTTCGCGAAGACAGCTGGGACGGCATGGACTACGAACTTGGTTCGGCCAAGGTGCCGTGGCGGTACTGGCAGGCGATCGACACGGGAGCGCCTGATCCACTGGTGCGCAAGGCCGCGGCGGAGTTCGAGCCGATCCGTCGGCGGCTGCAGCCCGGAATCACCCCTTGAAATGTCTTGCAACGTCGTTGATGCGGGTATATACACGTATCCATGCTGACCAGTGAATGCATCTGTACCCATCTACGTCGTGCCGCCCGTGGGGTGAGCCGGCATTACGACGAGGCCCTTGTCGGCTTCGGCATCAATGTCGCCCAGTTTTCCCTGCTGCGTCATGTCCAGCGCCTCGACCGCCCCAGTATCACCTGCCTGGCCGAGGCCATGGGCCTGGAGCGCAGCACCTTGGGTCGCAACCTCAAGGTGCTCGAGGCCGAGGGCTTGGTGCGGCTGGCCGACGGAGAAGACCAGCGCAACCGTGTGGTGCTGTTGAGTGAGGCGGGCAGGGCATGCCTGGATGCCGCCTACCCGGCCTGGCAGCAGGCCCAGGCGCAACTGGTGAAGCGGCTGGGTGAGGGGCAGCGCGACGAGTTGGTGCGCTTGCTGGAGCAACTCGCCTGATACACGACGATTAAAAGCGGGTATATACCCGCATAAACCTTGCGATGGGCTGGAGACAACGACAATGACTTCCCTTTGGCGGAGCAGCGGTTGGGTACTTCTGGGGGCGGCGCTGATTCTCGCGCTGTCGCTGGGGGTGCGGCATGGTTTCGGCCTGTTCCTGGCGCCGATGAGCGCCGATTTCGGCTGGGGCCGCGAGGTATTTGCCTTCGCCATTGCCCTGCAGAACCTGATCTGGGGCCTGGCCCAGCCGTTCACGGGTGCCCTGGCCGACCGCCTGGGCGCGGCCAAGGTGGTGGTCATCGGCGGCATTCTCTACGCAGTCGGGCTGGCGATGATGGCCTTTGCCGATTCGGCCTGGTCGCTGTCGCTCAGTGCCGGCCTGCTGATCGGCATCGGCCTGTCCGGTACTTCGTTCTCGGTGATCCTCGGCGTGGTCGGTCGCGCCGTGCCGGCGGAGAAGCGCAGCATGGCCATGGGCATCGCCAGCGCCGCCGGCTCTTTCGGTCAGTTCGCCATGCTTCCCGGCACCCTGGGCCTGATCCAGTGGCTGGGCTGGTCGACAGCCTTGCTGGTGCTGGGCCTGCTGGTGGCCTTGATCGTGCCATTCGTGGGCATGCTGCGCGACCGCCCGCTGCCCAGCCATGGCGCCGAGCAGACCCTCGGCCAGGCATTGCGTGAAGCGTGCGCGCATTCCGGTTTCTGGTTGCTGGCGCTGGGCTTCTTCGTCTGTGGTTTCCAGGTGGTGTTCATCGGCGTGCACCTGCCGGCCTACCTGGTCGACCAGCACCTGCCGGCGACTACCGGCACCACCGTGCTGGCGCTGGTAGGCCTGTTCAACATCGTCGGCACCTACACCGCGGGCTGGTTGGGTGGGCGCATGTCCAAGCCGCGCCTGCTGACCGGCCTGTACCTGCTGCGCGCCGTGGTCATCGTGCTCTTCCTCTGGGCGCCGGTGACCCAGTACAGCGCCTACCTGTTCGGCATCGCCATGGGCCTGCTGTGGCTGTCCACGGTACCGCTGACCAATGGCACCGTGGCCACGCTGTTCGGCGTGCGCAACCTGTCGATGCTCGGCGGCATCGTGTTCCTGTTCCACCAGCTGGGTGCGTTCCTTGGCGGCTGGTTGGGCGGCGTGGTGTATGACCAGACCGGCAGCTATGACCTGGTGTGGCAGATCTCGATCCTGCTCAGCCTGCTGGCCGCGGCGCTCAACTGGCCGGTGCGCGAACGCCCGGTCGCCCGCTTGCAGGCCCAGGCGGCATGAACCGCCTGCTCGGCCGCGGCCTGCTGCTGGTTGTCGCAGTGCTGGTATTGGCGCTGGTGTGGTGGGGCTGGCACAAGGGTGGCCTGGCACTGATGCAGTTGGGCATGAGCCTGTGTTAAGCGCTACCCTGCACAGTCAAGGAATCATGTGCAGGAGACCGATATCATGCATGCCCGCTGGCTGACCCTACCCCTGCTGGCCCTGGCCGCCGCCACTTCGAGCTGGGCGGCGGACTGCCCGGCGCTGCTCCAGGGCAGCCTGCCCGAGCTGCGCGGCAAGGAGCAGATCGACCTGTGCCAGCGCTTCGCCGGCAAGCCGCTGGTGGTGATCAACACCGCCAGCTATTGCGGCTTCGCCCCGCAGTTTGAAGGCCTGGAGGCGACCTACAAGGATTACCGCGAGCAGGGCCTGGAAATGCTCGGCGTGCCGTCCAACGACTTCAAGCAGGAAGACGCCGACAGCGAGAAGACCGCCAAGGTCTGCTATGCCAACTACGGCGTGACCTTCACCATGACCAAGACCCAGGCTGTTCGTGGCAAGGATGCTATCCCGATGTTTGTCGAACTGGCCCGGCAGAGCAGTGCGCCGAAGTGGAACTTCTACAAGTATGTGGTGGATCGCAAGGGCAAGGTGATCGGTAACTTCTCCAGTCTGACCAAGCCGGATGATCCGGCGTTCAGAGCGGCGATCGACAAGGCGATTGCTTCGCAGCCTTGAAGGCGCTCAGGAATAGGCGCGGGGTGTCTGGCCTAGCGTTATTCAGGGTGTACAGTCAGTGACACCAGCCGGAGGACTATTGGCCGAACCATCAGCACACAGAAAAACGCCACTGGCATCGCCAGTTGGTAAGCCTTCAGCACATTGTGCAAGTAATCGACATCAATCCCGCCGTTGGCTGCGGTAATCACAAAGCACATCAGCAGTGCCATGATGGCCGACATGTAAAAAGCAAAAACATAGGGCGTTGTGCCTCGGTGCAGCTTGCGTCGGCGGCGCGGGGTAGCGAGTTCAGTCATGGTACTTCCTGAATGATGGGGTGGAGGCGCAGGTTAGCAACGGCTGTGCGAGGTGCTGTAGACGTTGATCGGTAAGTTTTTTATAAAGAGAAACTTACGAATCAGCCAGGCATCTCATGGACCTACTCAATGCCATCCGCAGCTTCATCAAGGTCGTCGAGGCTGGCAGCATCGCCGGTGGAGCCCGCAGCCTGGGACTTACTCCAGCGGCCGTGAGCCAGAACCTGGCGCGGCTCGAGACACACCTGCAGGTACGGCTGTTGACCCGTACTACCCGCAACATGGCCCTGACACCGCCTGGCAGCCTGTACTACGAGCGTGTGCGGCATATCGAGCGCGACCTTGCCCAGGCCGAGCAGGCGGTTGCCACGCCGGATAGCGAGCCCCAGGGGCGATTGTGCATCGCCTCGACCTCAGCCTTCGGCCGGCATGTGCTGGCGCCGTTGATCCCGGCATTCAGCGCCCGCTACCCGCTGCTTTCGATAGAGTTGGTGATGGCTGATCGCAAGGTCAATCACGCCCTCGAAGATGTGGATGTCAGCCTGCGCATCACCCTGCAGTTGGAAGACCACCTGCTGGCCCGGCATATCGCCCGTATTCCATTTGTCTGCTGCGCGTCACCTGGCTACCTGGCCAGCGCTGGTCGGCCCGCCACGCCGGAAAGCTTGCAAGACCACAGTTGCCTGGTGTTTCGCTACCCGGTGGACGGGCGTTTGCTGCCCTGGGGCTTCATGCGCGATGGGCTGCGTTTCGAAGCCCGGTTCGGCAGGGTGTTGATCAGTGACGACATCGATGCGCTGACCCAGATGGCCCTGAATGACGGCGGTATTACCCGCCTGGCGGAATTCGTTGTGCGCCCGCACCTGGATGCCGGCCGGCTGGTGCCGTTGTTCGAAAACAGTGGTGGCGGCCACGCCTACGCCCGAACCGAACCGATGGATGTCTACTTGTGCCTGGCTGATCGCTTTGCGTTGACGACCAAGGTGCGTGTGTTCATGGAATACCTGCAACAGTGCCTGGGCGAGCAATGGCCCGTGCAGGCATGAAAAAACCGCCACGAGGGCGGTTATTTCATGCAGCGGGTAATACTCAGAAGCGGTAGGTCAGCGAAGCACCAATGCCGTGGGCGCTGTTTTCGTACTTGGCCTGGTAGCTGCCTTTGAGGCCAGCTTCGGTCAGGCTGTGCGGCTGGTTGTTGACCTTGGTGTCCTCTTCCCACAGGTAGGAGTAGGCCACGTCGATGGTCATGTCGTCGGACGGGCTCCAACCGGCACCGATGCTGAAGATCTTGCGATCGCCAGTGGGGATGCGCGGCGAACGGTTGGTGTTGTTGGTCGGCGACTGGTCAACCGAGAAGCCGGTACGCAGGACCCATTCCTTGTTCACCTTGTAGGATGCGCCAATGGCGTGGGCCCAGGTGTCGTGCCAGTTCTGCTCTTCAGTAATGGTCGCGAACTGCCCGGCAGGGCCTGCCGGCACTTCGTTGTTGACCGTGATGTTCTCCAGGCGGCTCCAACGGGTCCAGGTGCTGCCTGCGTACAGGGTCCACTGGTCGTCCAGCTCGTGGGTGACCGAGAAGTCCACCGACTCGGGGGTCTTGATCTTCAAGGTGGCATCGAACTTGTTGCCGTCCAGGCCCAGCAGCGGGTAGCTGACCTTGGTCTTGCCTTCGAGCTTGTAGTCGACCATCGAGTGGTAGGTCAGGCCGACGCGGGTGCGGTCGGTGGCTTGCACCAGGATACCGATGTTGTAGCCAACCGCGGTGTCGTCGCCCTTGATCTTAACTTCGCCATCGGCCGGACGCAGCGGCGAGATACTGGCCAGGTTCGAGCCCAGTTCACCCTCGATGCGGTTGATGGTCGGGCCGAAACC